>NZ_JBQFJJ010000001.1:630000-980000 GCF_056536245.1 Ruegeria sp. AJ12 | reverse complement strand
AGGAGCGTCCATGCAGGCCCACATTGATGGAAGCCCGATTGCTTGGAATGCGTCGCATCGGTTGGAGCGGGGTCAGCGCCTGACAATCGGGCCAGCATTGCAAGGCGTTTACGGTTACCTGCACGTAGGCGGCGGGATTGCGACAGAGCCGTTTCTGGGCTCTCGCTCAACCCATCTGACGGCCAAGATCGGACGAACGGTAGAGCCGGAAGACACATTGCCAACCGGACCCGACTCCGGTGAGGTCGGGTTGAAAATTTGCCCGTCCGCGAGGTTCTCGGGCGGCGTATTGCATGTCGTGGCAAGCTTTCAGACCCCGCTGTTTGACAAAGCCACACTCGACCGGTTTGCCCATACGCAATTCCACCGAGGCCCTCGCTCCAATCGGATGGGGGTTCAACTGGAAAGTGACGGCGCAGGTTTTTCTGCCAAAGACCAGTTGAATATTTTGTCCGAGGTCATCACGCCCGGAGACATCCAGATGACGGGCACAGGAAATCCGTTTATTCTTCTGCCCGAGTGTCAAACAACTGGCGGCTATCCCCGGATCGCAACGGTCCTGCCCTGCGACATGCCACGCGCCGCGCAAACGCCGGCAGGTGCGTCCGTGTGGTTTGAATTTGTCACGCTGGAAGACGCCGTGGCCCTGCACGAGGCGTTTCAATCCGAACTCGCCCGCCTGCCCGGACGCGTTGAACCTCTGGTCCGCGATCCGCATGACATCCCGGACCTGTTGTCCTACCAAATGATCAGCGGAGTGATATCCGCCACCGACTAAGGAGACTTGCCGATGGCTCGCGTGGACCTGAATGCCGATATGGGCGAAAGCTTTGGCCCCTGGAACATGGGCGATGACGAAAGCCTGCTGAAGATCATCACCTCGGCCAATATCGCCTGCGGGTTTCATGCGGGAGACTGGGATGTCATGGCAAAGACAATGGCGTTGGCCGCAGAAAATGACGTCGGCATTGGCGCACATCCCGGCTTCCCCGATCTTCAGGGGTTTGGTCGCCGCAATATGAAAGTGCCGCATGACAGCCTGCGCAACCTCGTGCGGTATCAATTGGGTGCTGCGATTGGCATGGCGACAGCAGTCGGAACAAATGTGCGTCATCTGAAACTGCACGGAGCGCTGGCCAACATGTGCTCGGTCGATATCGACATGGCGCGGGCCTGTTATCAGGGCGCGCTGGACGTCGACCCGGATATTATCATCATGGTGCTGGCCGCCACTCAACAGGAGGCAGCCGTGCGCGAGTTAGGGTGCAAGTGGGTGGGCGAAATCTTTGCCGACCGCGCATACAACGACGATGGCACACTGGTCGATCGAAGCTTGCCCGGCGCGGTCATTCACGATGCCCAGGTGGCAGGCCCCCGCATTCTGAACATGGTTAAAGAGGGCGCGATCATCACCGAAAGCGGCAAACGGCTGGAGACGTCGATCGACACGATTTGCCTGCATGGGGACGGCCCAACCGCAGTGCAGATCGCCCGGTCGGTTCGCGAAAACCTGATCGCCGGCGGCGTCGATGTGACAAAATTCACCAGATAGTCACACCGGCGCAACCTGGGCCATGTATTTTTCTTACTGTTGCCGGATCGGAATTCACCGCCTAGCATGCCGTCAAGTGCATGTTCTCAATACCGTAATTGAAGCAACGTAATTTGCGACGGGATGGCCACGCCGTACCAACCGCAGCCAGGTTATACGCAAGGAGGCACATACATGTCTTTCGATCTGATGTCCTACGAGCCCCGGGGCGACAAGAAGAATTCGGACTTCTTCAACGAATACCTTCCGATGATCTACGAAAGGCGCACGAGTTCAGGGGTCGCCGATCAGGTTGGGCCGATGCGCGCAATCGTGATGCAGGTCGAGCGAACGGCGTTGTTTGACACCCTGATCGAGCTTTACGTCATGACCCCGTACCGGCACACCGCCACTTATCTGGGGTCTACGCACAAGTTCTCGGTTCTGCATTCTCATCCGGATTTTCCCGCGCTGATCGTGATGGCACCGCTGAGCGATGCGTTTGTGGATTTCATCCTCCGCATCAATCGCATGTACCCGCTGGCGCGCAAGGCACCGCAAACGCGCTATGTCGGCGAAGTATTCGGCGCCAAAGATCTGAAGGACCTGACCAAAACGCTGGAAGATCAGAACATCCGGTTCGAATACAGCGGCGACACGGAAAACCCGTTCTACACACTGGACGGGTTCCGCTTTACCACACCGTCCGATTTCACCTGTAACCGGGTTGGATATTCTACGCTGGATTTCAACGATCCGGACAGTTTGGGCCTTGGGGATCGCGTGTTGCTGAACGACTCCGAGAAGCAGCAATTGGCCGACGCTGCCGCCTTTGGCGCGGACAGTAAGATATCACCGCTTATGCTGGGTATTGACCATCTGGCCACGCGCGTTCTGGCCGGAGAGCGTGAGGATGCGATCCTCGAATTTCTGACGATGGTGCCCTATTACTTCTGGGGCGCGTACAACATCTTTGACATGAATTCTTCGACCAATGTGAACCGTAACGCCAATGTGGATGACGATAAAAAATCACCGGCCAAAGTGTTCACCGCCAACAACACCCCATCTTTCGTGAATTCCTTTGCCAAACTGCCCATGCCGACCGAGGATTTCGTGCGCAACTTCGGACGTCGCCTGCATCACATGGCCGTCGAGATTCTGGATGGCGATCACGCTGGCGGGGAGAAGAACGTGGATTTCGTGGTCAATACTCTCAAGGACAAAGGCGTACCGTTTCTGGCGCATGTGGTGGGCGAGTGCAAAGACGATCCGAACCTGAAGCAGATTTTCTCAAAACACTCGAAGAATACGTTGCTGATCACCGAGTATATCGAGCGTTGCCACAAGTATGATGGGTTCTTCACCAAGGACAACGTCGCCGCCCTGACCGCAGCCGCCGGGCAGGATGAGCAGTACGAACATGGGCATGTCTTCGATTGAGTGGTCTGCATGATCGGAAAAAAATGGCTGCGGGGTCTCCGCAGCCAGTGTCCATCCAGGAGAGAGAGTGCCGAGCCTTATGACGGCCCGATCATGAAACACGTCACGTTTCGCGCCTGCAGGCGGCGGCAGGCCAGATCGGCCTGTTCGCGCGTCATGCCCTGAAACGTTGCATCGAACCCGCGCGAACTTTGGTTCACCTTGCGCAGAGTTCCTTCCAGAGTGGTCATTTCCGAAAGCGCCGTTTTCAACAGTATCTTTTCCGCCTCATACCGGGTGGTAAAGCGACCCACGTTGACACCCCAGAGGTGTCCGCCGGAGGTGGACAGGCGGGTGACAACCTCCTGTTCCGGCTCGGGCTGCTCGGCGGGCTCTACTGCCGCCAGAACCAGGTTTTCCGGCCGCAATGCCGGACGTGTGTCCGAGCTTTCGACCGGCGGCGCTGTTGGTGCGATATCCGCCGAAGCGATCGCTGCGGCGATACCGTCCTTGATGCGATCACGATTTTGGTCGGCGGATTCGATGACAGTGCTTGCAACCAAAACACTGGCACTTGGTCGCATAGCCGGGCGCAGGCTTGTCTTGGGTGCACCGCTTAGGCGCGCAACCTGTGTCGTTCCGCCCAGCCCGGTGTTGCCCGCATAGGCGGGACGCGCCGGTTTGCGGATCGGCGCGCGCGAGGGCGCGCGGCGGAACCCAAGGTCCAGCAGTTCGGCGACTTTCGCGTTCCGCGACGCACCGGACTTGCCGCCAAACACGGTTGCGATGATACGCTCGTCACGGCGCTTGGCCGATGCCACCAGATTGAAACCGGCAGCGCGGGTATAGCCTGTCTTGATTCCGTCCGCCCCTTTGTAGGCCGCCAGCAAGCGGCGGTTCGTGTTGGGGACGGTCTTGATTCCGGCATGTGTCGATTGGCGCGAGAACAGGTTGTAATACTGCGGGTAGTCATACAGCAGGTGACGGCCCAACGTGGTCATGTCGCGCGCCGTGGACAGGTGCCCCGCCTCTGTCAGTCCGTGCGCATTCTTGAACGTGGTCCGGCTCATGCCCATTGCCTTGGCGGTGCGCGTCATGCGGCGAGCAAAGGCGGCCTCGGACCCGCTGATGGCAATGCCGATGGCAGTAGCCGCATCGTTGGCCGATTTTACAGCCGAGGCTCGAATCAGGTAGCGAAACGCGATCGTCTGACCGGAGCGCAGACCCAGTTTCGAGGGCGGTTCGGCTGCAGCCTTCTTGGTGATACGAACCGGCGTGTCCAGAGTGATTTCGCCATTCCGCACTGCCTCAAATGCGATATAAAGCGTCATCATTTTGGTCAGCGAAGCGGGGTGGAGACGCGTGTCCGCGTTTCGCGAATGCAGGACCTCACCCGTTCGTGCGTCAATAACCATCGCCGCATAAGGTGCCGCCACGCCTTTCAAAGGCAGGAAAACCAACAGCCATAAGAATGCTATAAGGAGCAAGCCCATTCGGGCCGGAACTGTCCGCCGAATCTGCACGATATTTGCCTCTGTCTGCCTCGCGCTGCCGGGTTTTCCCGGTCAGCAGAAATTTATTTTGTTAAGGATAAGGCTAGCACAGAGGTCCGGCGAAATAAACCGAAAGCTGGGAAATTTGCGGGGTCATTGCGCGCCCAAGCGCCCACAATATCTGGCTCCTTTCCAGTCGCGACACACAAAATCCGGGAAAATGGCCGAATTGAGGCTGAGGTGGCTGGGGAATTTTCTGAACTGAGGCCGAATGGCAACATCAACTCAGCTTTTCAACGAGTTCCGCCAACCCGCCTAAATCCTTCAGTTCTCGGAAGCGTGGATTTCCGACAGGCATCTCCGCCTGTTCGATCTCCCAGACCAGACCGTGCGGCACGTAGACGCCCCAACAGCCCGCCGCAATCGGAGCAACCACGTCGGAACGCATCGAGTTGCCCACCATCATTGCGGATCCCGGCCCGTCGCCGCGCTCGTTGAATATCGACTGGTAAGTCACCGGCGTCTTTTCCGAGACAATTTCGACCCAGTCGAACAACTCACCCAAGCCCGATTGTGCAAGTTTGCGTTCCTGATCGATCAGGTCCCCTTTGGTGATCAGGATGACCTGATGGGTCTCGGCCACGGCCTCAATCGCAGCGCGCGCATGAGGCAGCAGTTCGATCGGATGCGCCAGCATCTCCTGGCCGGCCTCGATTAGCTGCCGGATCACATGGGCCGGCACACGGTCCTCGGTAACCTCGATGGCCGTCTCTATCATTGAAAGGGTAAAACCCTTGATTCCGTATCCGTAGTGCCGGATGTTGCGTTTTTCCGCCGCCAAAAGCCGCTCCATCAAGTGATCCCGCTCAGCGTGTTCTGACAGCAGCTCTGCGAAATGTGCCTGTGTCAGCTGAAAAAACCGCTCATTGTGCCACAGCGTGTCGTCCGCATCGAATCCAATTGTGGTCAGCTTGTGCGTCATTCCGATAACGTTCGCTTGCTCTTTTCTCCGACAGCATCGACGTTATATAAGCGCTCAGATAAACCCAACGCCTGAATCGGACAGTTTTGCGCGATGCTGGAAAACCCATGGTTGATGTCTGACGAACCGGACGACGATGCAGACTCGTCGGTCCTGGTACAGACGCGCCCTAAGACCAAGCGTCCGCCTCTCTACAAGGTGCTGTTACTGAATGATGATTACACACCGATGGAGTTTGTCGTTCATGTGCTTGAGCGGTTCTTTGGCATGACGCATGCACAGGCGTTCGAGATCATGTTGACCGTTCACAAAAAAGGCGTGGCCGTGGTCGGCGTGTTCAGTCATGAGATTGCCGAAACCAAAGTGGGCCAAGTGATGGATTTCGCGCGTCGACATCAGCACCCTCTGCAATGCACAATGGAACGCGAAGAGTAGAACGCTGACCCGCGTCAACCTCTTCCGGATTTGCCCATGTCCCCACGCCTTGATCTCGCCCTGCAAAGCGGTCTGACGTTGTCACACTCTGTTATGGTGTTTGGGCCAACTCCCGAACAGGATTTATCCGCGTTGCCCCAAGGGACGCAGGTGGTGCAGCCATTCAAACCTTTTCATGACCACTTTGCGGATCAAGGGTTCCGGACAACACCAATGGCGGACGGCGCGTGCCACGACGCCATCGTTTTTCTTCCGCGCGCCAAGGCGCTGACTCACGCGCTGATCCACGAGGCCTGCGAGCACGCCGATGGCGTCGTAGTCGTCGATGGTGCCAAAACCAACGGCGTGGACAGCATTCTGAAAGACATCCGCAAACGGGTCACGGTCGAAGGACCGATCGCCAAGGCACATGGCAAGATCTTCTGGTTCAAGTCGGATGCACAAGCCTTCTCAGGCTGGGCCGCGTCCGGAACTCGGTCAGTGGATGGTTATCAAACGGCGCCGGGCGTGTTTTCTGCGGATGGCATCGACCCGGCATCTGCCCTACTGCTGAAATCGCTTCCGGCCAAACTTGGTCCGCGGGTCGCCGATCTGGGTGCCGGTTGGGGATATCTGTCCGCAGGGCTATCGAAAAACGATACCGTCACTTCCTTGCATCTGGTTGAAGCCGATCACATCGCACTCGCTTGTGCCCGAACCAACGTTCCAGACCCCAAGGCCAGGTTTCATTGGTCTGACGCAGTAGGCTGGAACGCCCCCGAGCCAATCGACACCGTGGTCATGAACCCCCCCTTTCACACCGGGCGCAACGCTGACCCAACCCTGGGGCAGGACTTCATCGCATCCGCTGCGCGAAACCTGACCCGCAGCGGCGATCTGTGGATGGTCGCCAACCGGCACCTGCCCTACGAAGCCACCCTGAGCAACTTGTTTGGCCATGTTCGAGAGGTCGTCGGCGACAATCGGTTCAAGGTGTTCCATGCCTCTCGCCCCCGGGGTTAAGCCCCGTTAACCTGCGCCCCAATCAGGAGGATTCGGATGTCATTTTCCATAACCGGCAAGACCGCGATTGTTACAGGCGGTGCCAACGGCATCGGGCTGGCCATCGGGCGCCACTTTGCGGATGCAGGTGCCAATGTCATGTTCGCCGATATGGACGAGAAACGCCTGGTTGAAGAACTGGGCACGCAGGCCGAGGAGGGCAATATCCGATATTTTGCAGGCGATCTGCGTGAAAAGCTGACCATTGCAAATCTGCTCTCGGCCACGTTGGATGCGTTCGATCAGGTCGATATTTTGATCAACGGGTCCCGTCAGGTGATCCCGTCAGACCCATTGGACACCGACGACGACTCGGTGCGAACCCTGCTCAATCAGAACCTGATGCCCGCCCTGCGTCTCAGCCAATTGGTCGCCAAACGCATGATCAAACAGGCTGGCGACAATGATGAAAACCCGGCCGGATCGATCATTAACCTGTCTTCGATTGCGGCGCGCCGCACACATCCGGACCTGATGGCCTATTCCGTCTCTACCGCAGCGCTGGATCAGATGACCCGCTCGCTGGCTGTGGCCCTTGCACCCAACCGTATCCGCGTGAATTCGATTGCGCTTGGATCGGTCATGAGCGCGTCCTTGCAATCCACCCTGAAGGAGAACCGGGACTTCCGCGACGATATTGAAAAACACACGCCACTTGCGCGCATTGCTGCCCCTACAGAACTGACCGAGACCGCACAATATCTGGCCTCGGATGCCGCCGGTTTCATTACCGGACAAATCCTGACAATTGATGGCGGTCGAACCCTTCTGGACCCGGTCGCGGCGCCTGCTCACTAAGACATATGTTTGAAACAGAAAAATCCACCGCCTCCGCCTGGTTCCGTCAACTGCGCGACGAGATCGTCACTGCGTTTGAAGCGCTGGAAGACAGTCACAAGACCGGCCCTTTCTCGGACGCTGACCCAGGTAGCTTTGAGGTCCGCGAGACCACGCGCCAGTCGGACGACGGATCGGATGCCGGCGGCGGCCTGATGTCGGTCATGCGGGGCGGTCGCGTGTTCGAAAAAGTTGGCGTGAACGTCTCGACCGTTTACGGCACGCTGGGCGAACGCGCGCAAAGGGCGATGGCAGCGCGAAAGGGTATCCCCGGCATGGCCGAGGACCCGCGGTTCTGGGCCTCGGGCATCAGCCTTGTGGCGCATATGCAGAACCCTCATGTTCCTGCAGTTCATATGAACACACGCATGTTCTGGACCCCGCATGCCTGGTGGTTCGGCGGCGGGTCAGACCTGAACCCCTGCATTGAGTATGAAGCAGATACGGCGCATTTTCACGCCACGCAAAAGAACCATCTGGACCCGCACGGACCGGGTCACTACCCGCGGCTCAAGGACTGGGCGGACGAGTATTTCTATATTCCTCATCGAAAACGCGCGCGCGGTGTCGGCGGCATCTTCATGGACGATTACTGCACCGGAGACTGGCAGGCCGATTTCGCATTGACGCAAGATATCGGGCGGGCATTCCTACCCGCGTTTTTGCCTCTCGTGGAAAAACGCCGAGTCCAGAGCTTTACTGATGCAGACAAGACGACCCAACTGGTGCATCGCGGCCTTTATGCCGAATATAACCTTGTCTACGACCGTGGCACAAAGTTCGGACTGGAAACTGGGCACGATCCGGATGCGGTCCTGATGAGCCTGCCCCCGATGGCCAAATGGATCTGAACGTCAGAAGTCGAAATCCATGAAGTTTTCGTAGCAATAGTTCTGCGCCGATGCCGCCGACATGTTTTCCCCCACGCGTTTCACGGTGATCGAGTATCCCGGGTTTGTATCGGCGCCCGGTGGTGGGGTCAGCGAGAACTCCACCGTCCGCTCTCCCGGCACATAGGCTTTCGAGATGTAAATCCGTTGTGAATTCGAAACCCCCAACGTACGGATTGCGTAATCCCCGATCCCGCACCAGTAGTTTACAGGTGCTGACGAGCCAATCGCTTTGACCCGGTATGCGCCATCATCCAGAGGCGTAATCTCGGTTCGGAACTGAGGTCTGATATCGAGCCCAAAGCCAACGGCCTGCGCCAACCCTGGCGCCAGCAGCAATGCGGAAAGCGCTAAAACTTTTGAAAATCGCATCATTGAAGCGTACCGAAAAAGAAAACTCAATCTCCACAAAACATAGCGGGCGAACCCGCTGAGTAAAGTCGGCCAACCCGAGCTGCCATGCCAGCCTTTCCAAAACGACAAGGTCACACTCGGCTTTTCTATCCGAGAAACCTGTATCAAACAGACAGGTTACCGGCTAAAATTCTGATGTGATTGAGTGAGCGGTACGTTATTGAACAAAGCATTTCCAGAAGATTGGTTTGACATATCGCCCGAGAAATACGCAGATTTCGGAGCGATGTTCTATCTGGCCGGACTGACAAAGCCGCACCAGAAACGCAGCCTCGCGCAGGTTCTCTATGCATTCGAAACCCCGTTCAGATTGGGGCAATATCACATCTTCCGGCAAAACGGGTTTCCACGAGGTTTTGTTACTTTTGCGGGTCTAAGCCCCGATGCAGAGTATCGTTATGCCGTTCAGGAAAAACCGCTGACGGACAAGGATTTCACAAGTGGGCCGTCCTTTTGGATCATAGATCTGGTCGCACCGTTTGGGCAAACAAACCAGATCGTGGATATCCTTAAACGCGAGATTCCTCATCCGCGCGTGCGGACCAACCGCATGGACAGTGACATGACCAGAAACCGCATCGTCGAGTGGACGCGGGACGGTGCAGGCGATATCCATATGAAGTTATATAAGAAAAAGGAATTCACGCAGCTCTTGAAAACGCAGGGTTCATGATATGGCTTCTATCACGGGTGACATAACCGGAACGGTCACAGGGAATCCTCCAAACCAAGCAAGTGGCGATTTGGATGTTTCCAGTCCCGGTACAGTGACATCTCAGAACTGGACAATCTCTGTACCTGCGTCATTTGGAACAGCGAGCATTAACCCGGCGACGGGAGAGTGGACCTACACAGTCGATCCAGCCTTTTTCGACAGCCTGGATGACAATCAGATCGCCACGGACACTTTTTCTGTACAAGTGACCGGCGAATATGTGGTTGGTCCGTTCACCGTGCCATTTGGCCTGACCGAAATCATCACAATCACAATCGAGGGCGTCTGTTTCACCGCTGGGACTTTGATCGACACAGATGATGGCGCTCGGCTGATCGAAACGCTTGAGGTCGGCGACACTGTGTTAACAGCCGATCACGGGCCGCAACCGATCCGATGGATTGAAAGCAGCCGCCTGCTGCCAGAACAATTACGCAAAAACCCCGCAATGCGCCCGGTTCGCATCTGTGCCGGCAGCCTGGGCCCGAACGTTCCGAAACGCGATCTTTTAGTATCGCAACAACACCGCATTCTGATACGCGGACCAAAGGTCGAGTTGCTGTTTGGCGCCTCCGAAGTGTTGGTGGCCGCCAGACATCTCTGCTTGTGGCCGGGGATTTTTGTCGATCCTTCGGATCAGCCTGTCGAATACTTTCACGTCCTGATGGACCGCCACGAAATCCTGTCAGCCGAAGGCGCGCAGGCGGAAAGCCTGTTTCTGGGCGAAGAGGCCTTGCACACCCTTTCTTCCGAAGGCTTGCAGGAGCTGGCGTCGATTTACCAGGACAGTCTTGCCGCAGCGGGTTACAGTTTCGGAAAAGCCGCGCGTCTCATTTTGCGCGAGCGAGAGGCCCGGGCGCTGACCTGACATCAACCGCTGGACTTTACCCGCCCGCCCACATCTTGCGGAGCCAGCGCAACCGTTTTGATAACTGCGTGACAAGGTGTTCCAGGCTGCAGCCCAAGAGCATCGACCGAGCGACGTGTGACGCGGGCCAGAACAACACCTGCCGCCGTTTTGACCGACACAATTGCACCGGGTCCTTCTCCGGCCCGAACAGACTCGACGACACCGCTCAGGACATTCAGCGCCGACAATCCCTCGGGCGCTCGGTTGGACAAAATCACTTCCTGCGCCGGAATACGTATGCGCAGTTCTTCTCCGATCTGATGAGGGATACGCGGCAGGAACAGGCGGGATCCGTTTGCGGCCAGTTCGGTCAACCCGTCGGCGTGATGCTCCAGAACCCGAACCTGCAACACCGCCCCCACGGCCCGCACGCCGGCAGGTGCTACAGACGGGTCCGCCAGGACCTCCGAGGCCGAACCGTGACGCACAACCTTGCCGTCCTGCAAAGCCACCACGGATGTCGCCAGCCGCGCCACTTCGGACGCGGAATGGGTAACATAGAGGATCGGCACCGAGACCTCATCCCTCAGACGTTCGAAATACGGCAGAATCTCCGCCTTGCGCGCATCGTCCAGCGCTGCCAATGGCTCATCGGCCAGAATGAGGCGTGGGCTGGCCAGTAATGCACGACCAATGGCCACCCGCTGTTTCTCGCCTCCTGACAGGCGCGCCGGACGGCGGTCCAGCAGGTGACCGATCCCCAGCATCTCGACCACACGGTCAGGATTGTCCCTTCGGGCGTTACGGGGTGCAAACCAGCGCCCGTAAGCCAGATTCTGCCGAACAGTCAGGTGTGGGAACAGGCGTCCTTCCTGAAAGATATAGCCCAACCTTCTTCGATGCGGCGGCAGCCACACATCGCGATCCGTATCGAACAGAACCCAGTCATCCACCGCGACCCGTCCGGACCTTGGACGCAAAAGCCCGGCAACCGCATTCACAATCGTTGTCTTGCCCGAGCCGGATCGCCCGAACAAAACCGTCACGCCTGATGGCGCTTCGAAACTCAGGTCCAGATCGATCCCCGGCAGGGTCTGTTGCAATTTGACGGACAGGCTCATGTTCCGGCCACCCGCGCCGCTGCACGTCGACCGACATATTCGGACAGCAGCAAAGCACTCATGGCGATGACGATCGATATGACAACCAGCCGGGTCGCGGCCGTTTCACCCCCTGGCACCTGTAAAAAGGCGTAAACCGCTGACGGCAATGTCTGTGTTTGGCCCGGAATGTTGGAGACAAATGTGATCGTTGCCCCGAATTCTCCCATGGCCTTGGCAAAAGCCAGGATTGCCCCGGCTATCACTCCCGGCAGGATCATCGGCAGCGTTACGGTGGCAAATACAAATGGACGGGAGGCTCCGAGCGTCGCGCTTGCTTGTTCCAGTTTCGGGTCCACCGCTTCGATGGAGAGACGGATGGCGCGCACCATCAGCGGAAACGCCATGATGCCCGCCGCCAGCGCCGCCCCGGTCCAGCGGAAGGCAACCACGATCCCTAACTCTGCCAACAGCCCCCCCAGCGGACCTTGAATGCCAAAGGTCAGCAACAGCAGATACCCAGTCACCACCGGCGGCAGGATCAGGGGCAAATGCACCAGTCCATTCAACACCTGTCGTCCCGGAAACCGCCACCGGGCAAGTGCATAGGCGACGAAAATGCCAAATGGCAGGGTCACCAGTGTCGCCCAGAACGACACACGAAGTGACAGCTTCAACGCCTCAAGCTCTGCTGGCCCCAACCAACCCATACGGTTTAGCCGTCCGGCAGGGCGAACCCCTGCTCCAGAAATACGGACTGCGCAGCCTCGGATCGCAGGTAGTCCAAAAATTCCTCCGCCCCGGCCTGAGGCGGATTAATCACCGCCGCCGGATAGATGATCGGCGGATGCAACTCTGCCGGGAAAGCTCCGACAACGTGCACACGATCCTCCACTTTGGCGTCCGACCGGTAAACAATGCCCATCGGTGCGGCCCCGGCGGCAACCAGCGCCAGCGCGGCGCGCACGTTGTCCGTCTGCGCCACCTGATCGCGAACCGCATCCCACAGACCCAGATTTTGCAGCGCTGACTTACCGTATATGCCCGCCGGCACCGCATCAACCAGTGCCATCGCCAGATATCCTCCGCCGAGTTCAGATTTCAGGTCGTAGCCAGGCTCGATCTCCTGCCTCTTCGCATGGTCAGAACCTCCGATCAAAACCAGACCGTTGCCCAACAAATCGACGCGAGAGGGCCTGTCAATTAGACCTTCATTCTGCAAAACGTCCATCCAGTCTTCATTGGCGGATATGAAAAGGTTTGCCGGAGCACCCAGTTGTATCTGCCGCGCAAGAACGGAAGAAGCCGCGTAAGATATGGTAACGTTCGACCCGGTCTGCTCTTCGAACAAGGGTGTGATGTCGTCCAACGCCGTTTTGAGGCTGGATGCGGCAAAGACCAGTACCCCTTCAGCGCCCGCCCGTAACGGAGTCAGGACGACAGCGCCGACCACCAGTGCCGTGATCAGAAACCGGTAGGCGCGGGGCGGGATCATTTGCACTCCTGTCCGAAAGGTTACAGTCCCCAAGGGAATATCGGAGGCGGCACGGGACACGCAAGCGCCTTCGCCGCATAATGCATGCGCTGAGGTTCGGAGTTACCAAAAAAACAGGACGCGACAGAAAACCGGCAAAATCGTCAAGTCAGTTGCGTGAGCCGTCGCAAACGGTATTGATCGCTCATATCGAACGGGTAGAGCGTAAAGACGTAATTTGGTCTCCGCCTCTGAAGAACAGGACACCCGACATGCTGCAAAACCAACCTGGCTTGATTGACGCCATTCGCGCACGCTTTGAACATGTCGACTCTTGCCCGTTTCAGGGGTCACGCATCTTTTTTGAAAATGCGGGCGGCGCCCTGACACTGAAGTCTGTCGTTGAGACTTCGGCCAAATTCGCGGCCATCCCAGACAATCAAGGACGCGACAATGTGGCGAGTCACGCGTTGGTGGACATCATCAACAAAGCCAAGTCTGATTTGTCCGTTTTTATGAACGCCTCATCCGGCCAGTTTTTCGTTGGTGAAAGTGGTACGGAATTGCTGTTCCGCCTGATCCGAACGGCCTGCGTCAACGCCCGCCAAGGGACCAAAGTGATCGGCAGTTCGATTGAACACCCGGCCAGCCGCAGTGCGGCGCGTCGATGGGCAGAGATCGCCAGGCTGGAATACATCGACGTTCCTCATGATGACGCCAAAGGTCTGGTCACGGCCGACGACTATCGCGCGCTCATGACACCGGACGTCTCGGTCGCCACGATCCTGCATGCCTCGCCGGTGACCGGCATGGGGATGGATGTGGCCGCGATCGCCGAAACCATTCGCGGCGTTGCCCCGGATTGTATCATCATCGTCGATGGCATTCAGCACGCGGCGCACGGACAAATAGACCTCGACAGTTACGGCGTCGATGGCTACGCGGTCTCGCCCTACAAGGTGTTTTCGCGCCACGGGTATGGCATCGCCTGGATTTCCGACAGACTCACCGCCCTGCCCCATGACCAACTCATCGACGCTCCGGCCGATGGCTGGGAGTTTGGCACGCGCGACACCGGAGCCTATGCCACGATGTCTGACGTTGTCGGGTATTTCGACTGGCTGGGCACGCAGGTTTCCGACGAAACCGATCCACGCGCCCGGGTCGAGGCAGCGGGCCGCGCAATTCACGCGTACGAAACCCACCTGACCCAAGCCATGATCAATGGAACCGGCAACCTGCCGGGCTTGCGAGAGATGGATCACATTACAATTCTGGCCGGTGCCGACAATCCGGCGCGCGAAGGGTTGGTGTCAATCACCGTGGGAAACACACCTTCGGCGCAGGTGGTAACCGAACTGAATGAGCAAGGCATCCGGACCCATACCCGCAAAGCGGACCACTACAGCGGCAACGTCCTGACACCGCTGGGTCTGAACGACTGCATTCGCATCTCACTGTGCCACTACAATACGGAACAAGAAGTGGCTCATCTCTTGGCAGCTCTGAATGCCATGAAAGCCTGACCTGTGTCCCGGGCTCGGTGCAAGAATTTGTGCCCAGCCCCCTTGCACCCGCACGCAGGCTTGGCTACATGCACCGTTGCGGGTGATTAGCTCAGTTGGTAGAGCGCTTCGTTTACACCGAAGATGTCGGGAGTTCGAGTCTCTCATCACCCACCATTCAATCCCCACAATGTATCAAGGTCTTACGCGACTAGCACCTATTTCTGTGCTGCGTGTGATTTTGTGTCCGCTGCACTTTCACAGAAAAGATGTCTCCAACACAGGAGGTACGCCAAATCACATCCGAGGTCGCAAGACTGCCGCAATCCAGCCGGGACATCAGAAACCCAAAATCCTGACCGGTATTGCATCGGTGCTTCGTGCCGGGTGTCAGGCCTTACCCTTATGACGGAAAGCGTCTTGAGACATTTTCAGAGGAGAGGAGATGTGCCTGTTCTCCGGAATGTCGAGGCTGGTGCGATACGTCTTTTTGTTGGTGCCAACCCGCAAACCCAAAAAATGATGATGAAACAGGCCGATGCAGTTCATCCCATTAGCGCGGCAAAGGCAAAAAAACCGATGAGTGATGAACACCAAAGCCGCCGCCAAAATGCCGTATGACTGGCGGCTTTGTTACCTTGGCGGGCGTGTTTCAGAACCAGACCGCGTAAGACCTATGCATCAATCAAGTGGTTTGTATGCTATCGCATCAATCTCAACTTTCGCATCGACCATGATTTGCGAGCGGACAGTCGAGCGGGCCGGGCCGCCATTCGGGAAATAGCTCGCGTAGACTCGATTGAACGTCCAGAAATCGCGTGAGTCGTCCAACCAAACGCCGACCTTGGCGATATCATCCAGCGTGCAGTCGGCAAGCGCCAGCGCTGCGATCAGGTTGTCCATGGTTTTCCGTGTTTGTGCCTCGATGCCACCGGGTTCGATTTCTCCGTTTTCCTTCATCGCGACCTGGCCGGATATGAACACGAAATCTCCGGCACGCATTGCGGGCGCAAAAGGAAGCGGTTGGCCACCCGCTCCGGTTCTATCGTCGCCGAAGCGTTGGATCTTCTTTTCAGGCATTCAAGTGGTTTCCTTCTGTTAGGTCTTTTCGGAATGGAATGGGGGCCACTGCGCCAAAGCCCTTGGTCGACAGCGCGGCACCGCGGTTTGCAAGCTCGGCGGAGCCCACGGCGTCTTTGGTGCGTATGTAAGAGGACAGGAAAATACCGTTGAAACAGTCGCCAGCACCGGTGGCATCAACAGCATCGACGCGTAGTCCGGACAGAGTGTGAATGCCGTCTCCTTCTGACAGTGCGACACCGTCCGATCCAAGGGTAAGAGCCACGATTTCAGCACCCAGATCATGGTAAAAGCCAACGATGTCCGCGGGGCTATGCAGACCCGTCAGTTGACGGGCATCGTCCAGGCCAGGCAAAGCGATTTGGCAATGTCGCATCGCGTCATGGGTGAACTCCCGGGCCTGTTCCAGCGGCCACAAGGCCGTGCGCAGATTGGGGTCGATGGCAACCGGAACACCGGCGGAGCGTGCAGTTTGGATGGCGTGCTGCGTTGTTGCGCACAGTTCAGGACTAGCCCCGAGGCTAATTCCGGAGGTATAGAACATCCCGGCATTTGCTATTGCCTCATCTGGCACATGATGCGGCTTCATCCGGCTCGCTGCCGAGCCTTTCCTACGATAGATAAACCGATGACCATCATCGTCGTGAAAGACAAAATACATCCCTGTCTCGCCGGTGGGAACGCTCGCGACATGCGTGTGGTCCACACCTTCGCGAGACCATAAATCCCTGAGCCGTTCGCCAAAGTGATCAGCCCCAACGCGCGAGATCAACAGGCACTTTATGCCCTGTCGTGCAGCCGCCACCGCCACGTTGGAGACATCACCGCCAAAGCCGCCTTGGAAGGTACCGTCTGGTCGGGCATTCAGTTCGAACAGGGGTTCACCCAGGCAAATGAGGTCACTCATAGACTTATCCGTATTTCGAATCCGTGATCAGCCTCTTGCGGATCACTGTACCTTTCCCCTGGCTGCGACGGGCAAGGCACCCAAGGCGCGATCGCCACGGATGGTTTCGACCTGATCCACCATATTGGTTACGACACAGGCATGGTTCGGAATAATGCGAAGACGGTCGCCGACCTTCAGATCGATGTTTTCGGCCTTCAGAACGCCATGCTCTTCCGACAAACCCTGAACCAGAATGTCAGGTCGACCCAGGACGTGCCCGTGCCCTTCCAACCCCAGCAGGTCAGACGTGAGCACTTTGGAGCCGGCATCGATGACAGCACGGTCTTTTGCAGGAACCGATATTACCGTGGCAAGAACGCTCAGGGCGCAATCATCCCATGTGCAAATGCCCCGCGCCTGCAAGGAGCGGTCGTTATAGATATAGGTTCCGATCCGGTACTCGGTCGCAATCGGCACATCCTGCGCCTGCCACATCCCCGGAGAGCCGCCGTTCGAGATCACATTGACCTGCAACCCGGCTTTTTCGACTTCTGTTTTTGCGGTACTGAGCCAATCCTGAACCGCTTCCTCCTGCCCCACTGGCGGATATGTCATGAGACCTTGAAACAACAAACCGGGCTTGTCCTGAATGTAGCGGGCAAGCTCGCATGCCTGTTCGGGAGAGGTCACGCCACAACGCGCGGCGCCGGTGTCGCATTCGACCAGAACGCCCAGCGGTTCGGGCGCATCCGCAAAGAAACGCGACAGACCATCTATGGTTTCGTGATTGTCCGCTACAACAGATAAGCGTGTCTTCTCGGACAACGCGCGCAGCCGGGGAAGTTTGGCATCGCCAAGGATGTTGTAGGTAATCAGAACATCATCGATTCCACCTTCGGCGATCATCGCCTCGGCCTCGCTGACCTTCTGGCACGTGATGCCAATGGCCCCGGCCTGCAATTGCCGTTTGGCCAGCATCGGCAGTTTGTGCGTTTTGATGTGAGGTCGCACGGCGATCCCGTGATTGGAACAATGGGCCTGAAAGCGGTCAATATTAGCCTCGGCGATGTCCAGGTCGATCAGAACTGCGGGCGTATCGATTTCGGAAAAACTCATTCTGCGGCCTCCGTGTGGGGGTTTTCGACAATTGGCCAGATGGCGCGTGTCAGGTTTTTGTAAGCTGTTTTGGTCGGATCATTCGGATAGGGGCCTTCGACGGCGGCATAGATGATCTCGGATGCAACGTCCGAAAATGCGCCATGGAAATGGTTTGTCGATTTCACGACCAGCACCTTCTTGCACGTGATATCGATGCCAAGATTGGTAAACAGATCTGGCGAGAACGCCTGACTGCGGTTCGAATTCAGAACGACCTCGATCCCGCCCAGACGGATCACCGAACAATCGCCCAATGGAACGACGGATGCGCCAAAGCTTTGAACAGCGTTGCATTCGTTGCGCACCACCCTGACCTTGGCGTCGATCGGATTGCCCGCCAATGCCGAGGTCTTGCCACCAAAGCGCAGGTCGAACTCTGTGCCTTCTCCGGCGGCGTGGCACAGGCGCACGGCCATCGGGTCCCAGATCGTGCCGAAGGCCACCGACGACATATTCTGCGCAATCGCCTCTTCGAGGATTAGCGTCGAATCCCCCGCCACGCCTCCGCCGGGGTTGTCCCAGACATCCGCAACGACGACGGGTCCTTGCGATAACTGTCTCGCTTTCGACAAAGCTTGGGCGGGTGTCAGGTAATCGGGTTTGGTCTGTCCCCGGAAAGAAAAAAGCTCTGTGCCCAGATTTTGGGCGATGCGATCCGCCTTTAATTGATCGTTGTCCGTCAAGACTATGATCTTGGCCCCAAGATCAGGGGAATCTCCTGCCATGAAGCCATGAATGACAGAAGCCGAAAGAACCTCATTCCTTGCTTCCATCTGTTTTATTCTGTCCACAAATCCGCGCATCGGTTCCTGACTGGTGGGCAAGACATCCAACATCCGAACGTCAAAAACCGAAGCGACGGGCAGGATCTCTCCCCTGATCGTGCGCAGGGTCAGATCGACGCAAGCTTCGCCGGTCTCTACGAAATCGGTGTGGGGGAATTCCTTGAAAACGGTGATGACATCGGCATTGTCGACCCGTTTCTGGCTGAGATGGCTGTGCGGGTCGAAACTGGCACCTATGGCGGTATCCGGCCCGACTATTTCACGAATTGCCTCGATCAACACACCTTCGCAATCCAAGCACCCTTCTGCGATCATAGCGCCATGCAGCCCCAGAACGACCCCATCCAAAGGTAACGCGGCTCTAACCTGATCCAGCACTTCTTGCTTGAGACCTTCCCAGGTTTCCTTGTTCAGCAAGCCACCCGGCTCGGCCCAGGTGGCGGTTCCTTCGATCAGCTCCAGCTCATCGGATTGCGCCCTTCTCCGCAAAGCAGGGAACACTGCGCTACAAAGTGTTGGGGTTTCCGGGTGTTGACCTGGGGGTGCGTAAAAGCTCTGCTCAAAATCGGAGAAATCCGTGCGCAGGGGGGAAAACGTGTTTGTTTCGGTCGCAAGCGACGCACAGAAAACCCGCATGTCTAATCCAATTCATTGTTTGAGCCGGAGACCAAAAGTTGGTCTCCGGCAAGATGTGCTGCCGGTTGGGTCCGGCAGTCGGGGAGGATCAGTCGAGGTACGAGGCGCTGTTGGCTCCGTCAACTGCGGCTTTGAAGCTTGTCAGAAGCTCATTGGCCTTCTCGTCGAGGTTCTCCTGAACATGCGCTTCAAAGGCAGGTTGAGTCGCAGCGGCCATTGCGGCGCGCTGGTCATCGCTTAGTGCGGTAACCTGAATCTGGCCCATCAGACCGGCAAGACCCCGATCGGATGCTTCGATGATACGCGACAAGCCCCGGCTGGCGGTAACGCAGTTCTCTGCCGCCGTCCGGATCGTGGCCTGTTCAGCCTCGGACAGGTCTTCGAAGAAGGCGCGGTTTATCATGAACGTATACGGCGAGAACAGGTGATTGGTCAGCGTCAGGTACTGCTGCACCTCGGCGAAGTTCGCGAAGGAAATGATCGGAACCGGATTCATCTGCCCGTCGATCACACCGGTCTGAAGACCTGAATAGACCTCGCCCCACGACAGGGGATAAGCTTCGGCGCCCAGTGCCTGCACAATCTTCTGGTGCGATGGCAGGGTCATGGTCCGGATGCGGATGCCGTCGAAATCCTTCAGGTCGGCGATGGGCCGCTGCGAGTTTGTGACGGCAAAGAAGCCACCGGTATCCGGGAAGCCCAGAACAACGACATCGCCCAGTTCAGCCTCAATATCAGCGGCCAGAGCTTCGCCGAACTCACTATCGAACACTTCATAGGTCGCTGCGTTGCCGTTGAAAGCAAAAGGCAGATTCAGCACGTCAATGCGCGGGTAGTAGCTGGCCAGCGCGCCTGTCGAAGTCAGCGTCGCCTGAATAATGCCATCGCGCACCTGCTGCACATGCTCGGCAGCCGTCCCAAGCTGGTTCGAGCCGAACACCTCGACCGTCACGCTGCCATTCGTGCCCGAGGTCACAAGGTTAGAAAATACGGCTGTACATGCGTGCGCGGGGTTTTCAAACGGGTCCGTCTTGTTGTCGTGGCCGAACTTGATAACGCCGCCTTCGGCCAGGGCTGAGCCAGCCGTCATGATCGCTGCCAGTGCGGCGCTTGTTAGGATGTGTTTCATGATACTTCTCCTGTTAGTTTGGTCTTGACGAGGGAGTTACTGGGCAAAACCCAACATTCGGGGAAGCCACAGGGCCGCGTCTTCCCAGAAGGCAAAGATGAAAAGGATGCCGACTTCCGCGATCAGAAACGGGAAGAGCTTGATTGAAATCCGCTCCAGCCGCTCGCCGGTGACTGAAGACAGCACAAACAGGCAGGCACCGACGGGGGGTGTCATCAGCGAGATATTCAGAGCCAATATAAAGATGATCCCTGCATGGATGGGTTCCAGGCCGACCTGCTGCGTAAGCGGTACGAGAACCGGGGCGAGGATGATCAGGATTGCGGTGATATCCATTACCATACCGACAATCAGCAAAAGCCCGATGATGATCGCGATCACTGCGTATCTGTTGTCGGATAGGCCCAGGACAGTTTCGGCGATCAACTGCGGGATGCGCTCGAAACTCATCCACCAACCCAGAATTCCGGCAAAAGCAATGATGACGAAAATCACACCGGTGATACGCGCAGTGCGCACCAGCATTTGGTAGAAACTTTTGAAGGTCAGTGTCCGGTATACGAAAACACCGATGAACAAAGCGTAGGCAACGGCAATCGATGCGGCTTCGGTCGGTGTCACAACGCCGCCGAGGATGCCGCCCAGAATGATCACGGGCATGGCCAAAGCGGTCAGTGAGGACACAAACGTATCCCACACTTCGCGCGGCGTGGCGCCACGCAGGGCTTTCGGCAGATTTTCGCGCTTACCTCCAATGGCGATGACGGTCATGCACACGAGGCAAATCACCAGACCGGGGACAACGCCAGCGGCAAACAGACCTGCGATGGAGACGCCCATCAGCGATCCATACACCACCATCAGACCCGAAGGCGGAATGGTCGGGCCGATGATCGACCCGGCGGCCGTGACGGCGCAGGCGTAGTCGCGTTTGTAACCTTCCTTCACCATGGCCGGCACCAGCGTACGGCCAAAGGCAGCGGCATCCGCCGTTGCCGAACCAGTCAACCCTGCGAAGAAAACCGACGCCAGCATGTTGGTATGGGCCAATCCGCCGCGAAACCGTCCAACCAGAACCTGCGCCAGTTTCACCAGACGGCTGGTGATCCCGATGCCGTTCATGATCTCGCCTGCCAGAATGAAAAACGGCATTGCCAGAAACGGAAAGATATTGAGGCCGTTGAAGACCTTACTGGGGCCGATCGCAAGGAATTGCGTACCACCCATCTCGATCAATCCAACAACACCGGCAAGGCCAATGGCAAACCCGATGGGCATTCCAAAGAGAATCAGGACAACAAAGGCGATTGCGACGATCACGACGTTTCCTTTGCCTCACTGAGGAAAGGCGGCTCATCGATATGCGTACCCAGATCACGAAAGAGGACCAAGATCAGTTGCACAACCGAAAGCGCGGCAGCTACGGGTATGGCCGCGTAGAACGGCGCCAGGCTTGCTCCGAATATCATCGCCTGTCGGGGGGCCCCGCTCTGCGCAAAGCTGATCCCGAACCAAGCGACGTACATAAACAAGGCAATAGCCAAGACATCCATGGCTACGAGCAGGACCCGGCGCGCGCCGTAGGGAAGCACCATGACGAATGCTGTAAGTCCGATGTGGTCCCGCCGCGCAATCCCCGAGGACACTGCAAGCAAGGCGGCCCAAATCATAAGGTAACGTGCCAGCACTTCGGGCCAGGGCAACTGCCAATGGAAGTAATAGCGGTCAACAACACCCAACCAGACGTCCAGAACCAAAGCCAACATCAGCACGGCGACGACACCCTCGACCACCGAGTTTATCTGTGAGCTCGCCTTGGCAAACCAATCCGTCACGCACACCCCTCCCAAGACAGCGAATCTGTAACTAAGTTTCACTTAGCCTACTGATCGTCTGAAAATCAACGCCTTTTTGTTACTTAGTTACGAGATTTAGCGGTGATATGGAGGATTCACGCGCCTTTCTTGCGCGTTTTCTCAAAATTATGTAACTAAGTTTCATGATTAGCAGGAAAGGTCATGTATCGTGCCGAGCGATTTACAACACACCAAACGAGAAAAAGCCCTCCCTCAAAAAGGGCGCTCCGGTGCGGTGGACCTGATCTCGGCTCTACACAGTTCACAGATCAAACTGGCCGTTCAGGAACAGAAAGTCGCCGACTATGTCAAAGAACACCTCAACGAAATCAGCGCGATGACGATTGGGGACCTGGCTGAGAACTGCTCGGTCAGTAAACCAACGGTGGTTCGGTTCTGCCGCAGCCTCGGGTGCGAAGGGTTTCGGGATTTTAAGCTACGCCTTGCGCAAAACATCGCGGTCAGCGCGCAGTACTTGTATGGCGCTTCAGGTGTGGAGGGTTCGACTGCAGACGCGGCCATTGATCAGATTCTGGGTGCCATGTTCGCAACGCTGGACATTATGCGCCGACAGATCGACATGGACAGGCTGGAAGCGGCCAGAGACGCTTGCCTGAACAAACGACAGATTCTGTTCTCGGGTATTGGCGGAGGATCTTCCTTCGTGGCGCAAGAAGCGTCGAACCGGTTTTTCAGGCTAGGTATCCCGTCGGTTTTCACGCAGGACAGTTACGTGCTGCAAATGCGGGCGGCGGCGCTGGGGATTAACGATGTTTTGTTTCTGGTGTCCGCTAGCGGAGAGGCCGACGCCATCGTCGCAGCCGCAGAGGTGGCCAACGGGTACGGGGCGACAACGATCTGCATCACGCGACCAAATACCCGACTGGCCAAGGTCTCCGGGATTGCCCTGATGACTGACCTGCCCGAAGACAGTGACATTTATAAACCAACTGCATCCCGATACGCTCATCTGGCCATTGTCGATGCATTGGCAATGATCGTGGCGCAGGAGATGACCGATGAAACCAAAGAGAACCTGAGACGGATTCGGGCGTCGCTGACCGCGTATCACGGGAGAACAGGCCCGCAACCTTTGGGGGATTAAGTCTGGGTGGCTCTCCGAGCCCCTAAATGCTTCCTGTGCCGAGCCGGTTGAAACTGGCATTGCTGTCCTGAGGTTTGTTGCCCTTAGGCAAAGACAGTTTTCACCGTCTGCTCCGTCCCAGATCATGATCCAAGCGCCATTAATGTTGCGCCACTACGTTTCTGCCAGAGCAGGATTTCGGATGGTACGGAACCTGGCAAGGCAACCATACCCCATTTGGTTTCGCCATATTTGCACTCATAGGTTTTGAACCAGCGTGCGCATTACTTTGGTCGCAACTACGCTGAATTGGACGGACAGTTCACGCAAAGATCCCGCAAGGGGCACAAAGAACATACCGGTCGGGTCGGACGACACAGTCGTTGGCCAAGCATTTTGACAAGCTGATGATGATCGTCCAGTTCCAGTGCGCTCCAGCTGAGAGGCAACAATGGAACCAGTTGTTCATAAGCCTCCACGGTACTATCGCTCTGTCCTATCAGCCCAAGACGCCGGAGGACGCGCAAATGATGCGTGTCGAGGACAAGGGCAGGTTTTCTGAGCGTACTGAAGTTCAAAACCGTTGCGGCTGTCTTGCGTCCAACACCTGGTAACTGCTCTAACCATCTGAGTGCGGAACTCACCGAAAACGCTCCAAGAAAATCGAGCGTTAGCGCGCTTTGGCTGACAGTGATTGCCTGAAGCGCGTATTTGAGCCTTGGTGCTTTCACTTCAGAAAATGTGACATCGGAAATGCTCTTTAGGATCTCGGCGGCAGGAGCATCCCGAAGGCTCTCCCAGTTAGAAAACCGCTGCCGGAGACGGCAAAATGCTGCAGCCGAGACCTCTCCATGGGTTCTGCCACCTATGAGTCCCATGACCAATTGCGACACTGGATCCAGCGCGAAAAAAGGTCCGGGGTGACCGAAACAGTTAAAAAGCCGCCTGTGAATATCGCGCAATCGATCGGTGCGATCGTCAGAGATCAAAAGTAGCTGCATGACACACAGCATATATGAAATGAGCACAAAAAGAGAACATCTGGGACCACGTATAGGGCAACTTGTTGCCGGTCTATGATGAGCGCGTCGGACGCGATGGCAGATTGGAAGGCTTTGGAAGGCAGGGATCAAGACGTCCCATTGGAGCGTCGGTTTGCCACAAGAGATCATATATGCTCACCGCTGCGATAACGTACCCGATTGCCCTACAGACGGTGGTTCGGTTGTTCGCCAAGACTGGGCAGATAGAAATTATCGGCTCCAGCGGTGAAAACCTGAGCGCAATACACTGAGTACCGGTCGGTTTCTCATCCGCATCTTTTTGGCCCGGAGTTGCACTCAAGCCTCACAGCCAGTTCGACGGAGTTTTGGCAGCAACCCACGTGACTCTCGCTCGCAAGGCAAACGACAGGGCCGGGCATTGCCACGGGTACACCTCCTACCCCGCATCCCTGGCCAACAGCGCGGCCTCGAGGCGTGCCAGCTCATCCAAGGCGCGGCTTTGGTCTCCGGTCCGAGCAAGTGCGTTGTCATACGCCCGCCGAACTGATTTAGGGCGCCAAGGTAGTGCCGCCTGTGCCACCCATGCACGAAGTAGCGGAGGAAGGCGGTCAAACTCGCGCATTGGATCCTCTGTGCGCCGCCGCTTCCGAAGTCTTGTCTGACCAAGATTTCGACCCATCAATGGTTCTCATCTTCGATATCGAAAACCGGATCGAGCACGAGAACCAGACGCGTTTCGCCTGTCCCTGCTATCGGTGGAGACCGATGCAGCAAGCCCGCAGGCCAGTTCTGTGGCCATCGTGTGCCGCGCATAATCATCGGGGCTCCGGTTGCTACGGTAAAGATCCGCGCAGGTTCATTGCCGTTGGCGGAGAGCCCGTATTGGGTTCCGGTACCCCGATAGGTGCAGATCAGCCGTGCAGTGATCGCGTCAACATGGAACTTGCGGCAGGCATTTGTGTCGATGACATCCAGTCGCAGGCGCAAAAAAGGCGCGCGCATGATATCTGCGAACCGCGCTGACAGATCGACAATGTCGTTCTCCAGCCAAGTCCGATGCGTATTGTTTTCCATGCCGGCTATATCACAAAGATGATGAACCGTGTCGGGGACCGCATCCGGGCGCAAGATCATTCTCGCGCTTGGCAGTTCCGCAGGGTCGAGCGCGTTGATCCAGTTTTGAAAACCAGTGTCGAGCTGTCTCCGCCAGATGGTGGCGGCGTGGTTTTGTGAGTGGATCGCGGCAAGCCCGTCCGGTGTACTGGTGATGCCCACACCCGTTGCCATGTCTCTCAGTTCCGTCTGTGCGACCGTCATGCGGCATCCTCCACACGGCGCCAGGGCGGGAACGGATCAGGCAGGTCTTGGGGAAGAGCGTCGGGGCCCGGTGCGCGCGTCTCGGGCAACAGGCAGGAATCCAGCCTCGACTTGAGCGCAGGCCAATTGATGCCGGATCCGATAAATACGATCTCCTGCCGGCGGTCGCCCCAAGGCTCCATCCAGTGTTGTTTGATATAGTCCAGAACCGAGGGATGTTCGGGCCAACGGCTTTGCGGCACAGATGCCCACCATGTGCCGATCGGCTGAACACTCGACAATGAACCGGCCAGTGAGAATTCAGCGACCCATTGAGGCCGGGTTGCGATCCAGAAATGCCCTTTGGCCCGAATTACACCGGGCAAGTCGCCATTCAGTACCGCCAGGATCTTTTCAGGCTCAAACGGGTGGCGTGCCCGGTAGACGTAGGACGAAACACCGTATTCCTCGGTCTCCGGGACATGATCGGCAAAGCCATAGAGTTCCTTGGCCCACATTGGATGTTGATGGGCCGCCTCGAAATCAAAAAGACCAGTGTCAAGGATTGTCGCGCTGGCAACCTCTGAATGGTTCGTTTCCACGATGTGCGCATCTGCGTTCAGGCTGCGGATGATCTTGCGCGCGGCATCGGCGCGGTCCGGACCGGCGTCCGCGACTTTGTTCAGAATGACAACATCCGCAAACTCGATCTGATCCGTCAACAGGTGGACCAGCGTCCGTTCATCTTCTTCGCCCATTGTCTCGCCACGGTCCCGCAGGAAGTCATGACTGGAAAAGTCATTGAGCAGGTTCACGGCATCCACGACCGTAACCATCGTGTCCAACCGAGCGACGTCAGACAGGCTATTTCCCTCCTCGTCACGGAAATCGAAGGTCGCCGCGACGGGCAAGGGTTCTGAAATGCCCGTGGATTCGATCAGCAGGTAGTCAAACCGCCCTTCCGTGGCCAGTCGACGCACTTCGGCCAGAAGGTCATCGCGCAGGGTACAGCAAATACATCCGTTGGACATTTCAACGAGAGTCTCATCGGTGCGACTCAACTCGGTTTCAGCGCGCACCAGGTCCGCGTCGATGTTTACCTCGGACATATCGTTCACGATCACAGCCACACGCTTACCTTCGCGGTTGTTCAAAACGCGGTTGAGCAAGGTGGTTTTTCCCGCTCCCAGAAATCCCGAAAGCACGGTGACCGGAAGTCTATGATCCGAGGTCCTGTTAGTGGCGTTACTGGTGTCAGGCATCAATGCTCTCTCCATCTATGCTACGTAATAACATTACATTATGGGCCTGAAATATGAAGTCAAAAGTCTTGCGTCAGTTTTGTGTACGGCTGACTTGCTTTCTCAAGCTCCGAGGCGTCAGGGGCAACGTAACTATTTAACTCCGCGCATCACTTACAAGCGCTGCCCCTGACGAGGTTCAACCCGCTCGACATAGTTGCTCAAACGGGTTGATTTCGCCGTTTCAAAGACACTCGGCCAAAGTGGTTGCGATGTTTCGGATCACTTGCGGGTAGAGAGCTGATCCGGGTTCAAGATCGGACCCGAGCGGATCGATGACCCCGGTGGTTGCCTCTGTTCCGCCCATAACGGTTTCAACAATTCCTGGGTTGAACTGCGGTTCAGAAAGAACGCAGGTGATGCCTTCTTCCTGAATGCGGCCTTGAATTTCGGAAATGCGGGCCGGGCTGGGGTCGGATGCATCACCGAGTGAAATCGCACCTGATGCCGGGAAGTCAAAGGCATCCTCAAAGTACTGATAGGCATCGTGGAAAACCACGAAACGGCCGCCGCGTACCGGCTCCAGAATCTCGGCCACTTCGGCGGACAGCGCGTCCATCTCTGCGCGCGCCACCGCAGCGTTTGCAAAATAGGCGCCCGCATTGTCGGGATCAGCGGATGACAGCTGCGCGGCAATCAGGTTCAGCCAGGTGTTTGCATTGGCCGGAGACAGCCAGGCGTGAGGATCGTGTTCGCCATGGGCATGCGCGCTATGATCGTGATCGGCATGGTCATCGTGACCGTGGTCATCACCTTCTGCATGATCCTCGTGACCGTGTTCTTCGTCTTTGCCATGGTCATCATGATCGTGGTCATGACTATGGTCATCGTTGTGCGCGTGCTCATCATCCTTGGCGTGGTCGTCACCATGATCGTGACCATCGTGATCCGTGTCGTCGGCATGGTCGTCATGCGCATGTTCGCCCTCGTCACCGTGCTCATGCGCTTCAAACAACGCACTTTCCCGGAAATCCAACAGAACCGTACCATCCGCTTCCATCAGTGTCGTAACTGTCGCGCCACCGGCAAGGGTTTCCACCGCACCGCCCATCCAAGGCGACAGGTCCTCGCCCAACCAGAACACCAGATTCGCCTCTTGCAGAGCTGCCGCATCGGAAGGGCGCAGGTTGTATTCATGAGGTGAGGCGCCCGGCGGGACAATCAGATCCGGCGTGCCCACACCCTCCATAACACGTGCCACCAGCGAGTGGACCGGGGCAATATCGACCGCCACCTTCGGGACCTCCGCCAAGGCAGTGCCGCCCAACAATGCAGCGGTAATCGAAACAGGAAGAAGCTTTCTGGACATCTGACCCTCTATGTGATTTTATAACGTTACGGGCGACATACATGATATGGAATAACATGACAAGTGATACACAACCCGATCCAGCCGATGAAACGGTCGCGGTTGGGTTTCACAAACACGACCACGACACCTGCGTCGAAACCGGCCTTGCAAATGCCGAGGCGCGATGCGTCGAGGAAGGACTGCGCCTGACACCGGTTCGCCGCAAGGTTCTTGAGATGCTGCTGCACGACCACCGGGCCCTCGGGGCTTATGCAATTCTCGACAAATTGCGCGAGGAAGGGTTTGGATCGCAGCCCCCGGTCGCCTACCGCGCATTGGATTTTCTGGTCGAGAACGGATTTGCGCACAAGATCGAACGGCTGAACGCCTTTGTTGCCTGCGCGCATCCCGGTTCTGCGCACTCGCCGGCTTTCATGATCTGTCGAAAATGCGATGCCGTGGCTGAGGCGCATTCCATGCCCGCCAAAGGCGCGTTGGGCGCTGCCGCGCGCGCGGTCGGGTTCGAGATTGAGCGGACGGTTGTCGAGGCCGAAGGTGTCTGCCCAGACTGCATTGAAAAGGCATAAGAATGGCCCTCGTTACCGTTGAAAACCTCAGCGTGCGCTACGGCGCAAATACGGTCCTGCGTCATGTCGATATGACAATTGACCCGGGCGAAATCGTCACGATTGTCGGACCGAACGGCTCGGGTAAGACCAGCCTGTTGCGGGCCATCATCGGTGCGACAAAACCATCCGCCGGGCGGGTCTCCCTGAACCCGGGGCTCAAGATTGGGTATGTGCCGCAAAGACTGCACATCGACCCAACCTTGCCAATCACCGTGGAACGTTTCATGCGCCTGACGGATCGCGTGTCGCGGCAGGATTGCAAGTCGGCCTTGGAGACGGCGGGCGTGCCCGACCTCCTCAAACGGCAAATGTCGCATCTCTCAGGAGGTCAGTTTCAGCGGGTCCTGCTGGCGCGGGCTCTGATCAACCGACCGCAGATACTGTTGTTGGACGAAGCGACCCAAGGCCTCGACCAACCCGGTTCGGCCGCCTTCTACCGGCAGATCGAAGACGTACGCCGTGAAACCGGATGCGCCATTCTCATGATCAGCCACGAATTGCACGTTGTCATGAGCGCGTCCGACCGCGTGATCTGTCTGAACGGTCATGTGTGCTGCGAAGGTTCTCCGGCCGTCGTGGCGACAGCACCGGAGTACAGAGCCCTGTTTGGCACGGGGACAGGCGGGGCGCTTGCCCTGTATCGACATGATCACGATCACCACCACGACCACAGTAACAATCCTCGGGAAGCCGCAGAGTAATGCTTGATGACTTCATGACCCGCGCCACACTCGCCGGAGTTGGCGTAGCATTTGCCGCCGCTCCGTTGGGTTGTTTCGTGGTTTGGCGCCGTATGGCCTATTTCGGGGACGCGACGGCCCATGCCGCAATTCTGGGTGTGGCGCTGTCACTCACGTTTCAGATGTCGATTTTCCCCGGCGCGCTCGCTGTGGCCCTGTTAATGGCATTTACGGTGACGTTACTGGCCGGTCGCGGCTATGCCATGGATACGCTGTTGGGTGTTTTGGCCCATTCCGCACTGGCATTCGGCCTTGTTGCAGTCTCGTTCCTGTCCGGGGTCCGCATCGATCTGATGGCCTATCTGTTCGGCGACATCCTCGCAGTGTCCCACGGTGACCTCGCGGTCATCTGGGGCGGTGCCGCGCTGGTCGTTGCGTTGATTGGGTGGCGCTGGTCCCGGCTGCTGACGGCAACACTCAATGAGGAACTGGCCTATGCCAGCGGCTATGACCCAAAACGAGAGCAATTGGTTCTGACGGTGTCATTGGCGATTACTGTTGCGGTTGCCATCAAAGTCGTCGGCGTCCTGTTGATTGCCGCGATGCTGATCATTCCGGCGGCGGCGGCACGCAGCCTGGCCCGCTCGCCGGAATCCATGGCAATAATCGCCGCGCTGATCGGGGCTGCATCGTCGTTGGCCGGGCTGAGAGCAGCCTATGTTTTTGACACACCCGCAGGTCCGTCAATCGTGTGCGTGGCTGCGGTTGTGTTCGCATGTTTCAGCCTCGTGGGCTGGCGAACACAACTGCGGACCTAGCCCGAAGCGCAGGATCAAATGACACGTCTGAAAGCTTCGTTCGTGCATGAACAGAGTGCCCTGTACCTGAGCACGCGAAAGCAGTGAATCTTGGTGAAGCCCGCCGGCGGTGATCTGTCGGTGAGAGCCTATTTAGGGACAGCAATTCAGGTCCCAATGTCCAGTGCCAGCGCATGAATGCGCGGTACGATGTCACCCAGCGCCGTGTGCACCGCGCGATGCCGGGCGACACGGGATTGGCCTTCGAAAGCGCTGGCGCGGATGCGGATGTTGAAATGGCTTTCGCCACCCTCCTGAAACCCGGCGTGACCACGGTGGCTTTCGCTGTCATCGACCACCTCCAGTTCCCGGGGGTCAAATGCCGCCTGCAGGCGGGTTCGGATCTCTTCAGTCACGCTCATTTTTTTACTATGCGTCAAATAAATTGCCGCACCCCTCTTCTACTTTCGGCTGCTTAGATTAAACTGCTGCCTCCGAGTCGAAAAGATACGTTCGTGAGGTTCAGAGCATGACTAAATCAGACCCGTTCGGATTTGATATGTCCGTTTCCAGCGCCAAAAAGAAAAACCCGCGCGGACGTCGGGGCATGTCGGGCGCTTCTGAAACGTCTGTACGAATCTGTGATCACCCCGGATGTGAGGAACCCGGCAAGTTCCGCGCGCCCAAGGCACCAGACGTTCTGGACGACTTTTACTGGTTCTGCCAGCAGCATGTGCGTGAATATAACCAGAAATGGAATTTCTTCGACGGCACGACAGAAGCAGAGCTGAATGCACAACGGTCCAAGGACAAGGTTTGGGAACGCGAAACCAAACCCATGGGAGACCCCGAAGCGCGCGCTTGGGCACGCCTCGGCATCGAAGACCCCCACCAGGTCTTGGGTGAAAACGCCACCAAGAACCCGGGGCGCGCGAACTCCGGCGGTCGCCGCCTGCCGCCGACCGAGCGCCGCGCCGTTGAAATCCTGGAGGCGCAGGACAGCTGGTCCAAGGCCGAGGTGCGCAAGGCCTACAAGAAGCTGATCAAAGTGCTTCACCCCGATATGAACGGGGGTGATCGCAGCCAAGAGGAGCAGCTGCAGGAGGTCGTCTGGGCCTGGGACCAGATCAAGGACAGCAGAAACTTCAAATAACGAGAGATCGGCACCGCGCTGATCGAGTTTTCGACCTCGGACAATCAGTTGATTTTGTCTGATCAAGTCGCAATGTGCCGGGATTTTGCACACTCTGTGCGCAAAGTCATTTAGCCTCGGTTCTACTTGAGGCATAATCGGCTGTGTGCATCATCGTGAATGAGTGTTTCAAAAAAGAATCGAGCAGGCGCCTCTCACTATTGAGACGAATCGTCCCAATAATCAGAATTGAGTTAGTTTTGATCGCTTGTTCCGGTTTTCTCGAAAAGCCGTTTCGGGAATATCGGATATCATAGAGTTCCAACCCGTAACACTTGATGGCTTACACCAAGCCATGCTTGAGTTTTTGAGTTGGTCACCGAAACTGGCCAAAGCTTGGAAAAAGAATTGAGAACCTTAATCTGTTCTCTAACAAAAACAGCGTGCAACCGTCCTAACAGGTCGGACGTCACCGCTAAAGACGCCCAACATGGAGAAAACACATGAAAAAACTATCGATGCTATTGGGAGGCGCTTCCATAGCAGTCGCCATGCCGGCATATGCAGCAGATATCATTATCGGCGTGCCGAACTGGGCCTCTGTGAATGCCACCGCGCATATTCTGGAGGTCGTCATCGAGGAAAACCTTGGCCTTGATGTGGAATTGCAGAACGGGACCAACCCGATCGTTTTTGAGGCGATGGACAGCGGTTCGATGCATGCACACCCCGAAGTCTGGATGCCAAACCAGCAGAACCTGCACGATACATACGTCAAGGACAACGGCACCGTTGTCATGAACCAAAACCCGGTGCAAGCCGAGCAAGGCATGTGCGTGCCGACGTATATCGCCGAAGAGCACAACATCAAGTCGATTGATGATCTCAGCGATCCCGACAAGATGGCGATCTTCGACACAGACGGCAACGGCACGCCGGAAGTGTGGATCGGTGCGCCCGGCTGGGCCTCCACTGTCGTGGAAAAAATCCGCGCGAAATCGTATGGCTATGATCAGATCTTCGATCTGACCGAGTACGAGGAAACCATCGCCTACGCCAACCTGGCAAACGCCACCAAGGCAAACGAACCTTGGATCGGGTTCTGCTACAGCCCGCATTACATTTTTGTAACCCAGGACCTGACCGTGCTCGAAGAGCCACCGCATGACCCGGCGACCTGGACAATTGTGCAACCGACAGACGACCCTGACTGGCTGTCCAAGTCCGAGGCCTCGACCGCCTGGAATGGGGCCACGCTTCACCTGCACTACGCCAAGGAACTGGAAGATAGCTACCCCGAAGTGGCCGCCCTGTTCAGCAACTATCAAATGCAGGGTGATGACCTGAGCGCGATGGGCAAAGCCCTGGCCGTCGACAATGTAGAGGCGGCGGACTTCGCCCGCCAATGGGTGTCCGAGAACGAAGACACCGTCATCGGCTGGTTGACCAACTAAGCCAAACATCCAGGGGCCGCTGCGAAAACTCGCAGCGGCCCTTTTCCTATCTGCCGGGCGAAACACTGCCTAATGGGGAGCACATGGACGAACCTGTCGTAAAACTTGAAAATGTCTGGAAGATCTTCGGCAACCGATCAGCCGAAGCAATGGACGCGGTCCTCAAAGAAGGGCTGACTAAACCGCAAGTACTGGAAAGATTTGGATGCGTGGTCGGCGTGCAGGACGCCAGTTTCGAAGTCTCACGCGGCGAAATCTTTTGCATCATGGGGCTCTCGGGTTCCGGCAAATCCACTCTCGTACGCCATGTGAACCGACTGATCGAGCCCACCGCCGGGAAAATCGAAATTCTTGGAAAGGACGTTTCGGCGATCTCGGAAAACGAGTTGCGACGGATTCGCGCGCAACAGATTGGCATGGTCTTTCAACACATGGCGCTGCTGCCACACCGATCCGTGCGTGACAATGTGGCGTACCCGTTGGAAATTCGTAAGATCTCGAAGTCAAAGAGATGGGCAGTTTCGGATCATGCGTTGGGTCTGGTTGATCTGACAGGGTACGAGGATCGCCTGCCCAAGGAACTATCGGGCGGCATGCAACAGCGTGTTGGCATTGCCCGCGCGCTGGCTTCGGACCCTGAAATCCTGCTGATGGATGAACCGTTTTCTGCTTTGGATCCTCTGATCCGCCTGCAGTTGCAAGACCAGTTCAAGGCTCTGGTTGCACAGTTGAAGAAAACCACGTTGTTCATCACGCACGATCTGGACGAAGCGATCCGCATCGGCCACAGGATCGCGATCATGAAAGACGGTGTCATTGTTCAGATCGGGACACCGGAAGATATCGTTATGAACCCGGCTGATGACTATGTCCGTGAGTTTGTGCAGGGAATATCAAAACTCAAACTGGTCAAGGCCCATTCGATCATGGAGCCGGTTGGCAGCTATTCCGGTGCACTCGACGGAGCCCCGCGCGCGGATGAAGGGGCCGATCTGGATCAGTTGATCGATCTCGCGGTGAATACCGACATGCCGGTCGTCATAACCGATGCTGGCGCGGATGTTGGTGTCGTGACCAAACCACGCTTGTTGCGCGGTATCCAAGGGGGCAAGCAAGAATGACTGATACAGCAGCAGAAATCCAAGTCACAGCGGCCTCGGACATCGAAGTCGACCGTGATGCGCTGGATCGTTCGATTCATGAATTTACCGGTCCGAACGGCGAGTACTACGTCGGCGCGTTTCACAAGATCCATGACGCAACCAGCGCAGTGCCGAATACCTTCAACATGTGGGCGGCAGTCCTTGGTCCGTTCTGGTCCGCGTCCCGCGCAATCTGGGGCATGTTTTGGACGTTTCTGATCCTTGAAATCATAGCCTGGGTCCAAATCGGACAGGGCGCATGGGGTAATCCGGGGGCCGAATTTGCCCAGCGGGCCGCAGATCAGCTAGAGCGGGCGGATGAACTGCTTGGGCGTGCGGCCGAGGCCACCGAACAGGCCGACATCGATCGATTTACACGACTTGCCGAAAACATTCAAAGAGCAGCGGAAACCAGCACTGAGCGTGCCATCGCAGCGCAGTCCGAAGCCACGGGCATCCTGATCACCGGGTTGCTGATGCTGCTGGTATTCAAGGTCGTTCAGGGATTCTACGCCGACAGGATCTACGAAAAGCAGTATTCTAAATGGCGTATCGATCCAGAGAGCACAGAAAGTGGCCGATCGACCCACAACATCATCTTGGGTGCTGTTCTGATCGCGGCAATCGGTCCGCTCATCGTGTACAAATTCACAGTGAACGCGTCTCTGACGATGCTGGATACGTTTCCCGAGCAACAAGTTTCGGCTTTGATCCTGGGTCCAGATCAGGGCACGCTGTTCTCAACAATCGCCAGTTGGATGGAGGCGCGCATTGACGCTGCCGCGGTGGCTGGCGGCGACGTCTTTGACGGCATTGTCGCCGGTGTTCGATCCGTTCTGGATGCTCTGACCATCGCCTTAATCGGATCGCCCTGGCCCGTTGTGATGCTGGTGATTTGCGTAACAGCCTGGCGTGCTGCGGGGCCTCGTGTGGCAATCTTTACCGCGTCCTCATTGGCGTACATTGCGCTGCTGGGCTATTGGGATGTGGCTATGGAGACTGTTGCACTGGTGGGCGCGGCGGTGCTGCTCTGCGTGGTCTTTGGCATTCCGTTGGGCATCTGGTTCGGCAAATCCAAACGCGCCTATCGCGCGGCAGAACCGGTGCTGGACCTGATGCAGACACTGCCTGCCTTTGTGTACCTCATCCCGATTATCGCCTTTTTCGGCACGGGCAACCCGCCGGGCATTCTGGCAACGATCATCTTTGGCATGCCACCGGTGATCCGTCTGACGGCGTTGGGGATGCGCGGCGTACCGGACAGCATCAAAGAGGCGGCCGTCGCCTTTGGCGCATCCAAATGGCAATTGCTGAAGGATGTTGAGATCCCTCTGGCGCTACCGTCGATCATGACCGGCGTGAACCAGACCATCCTGATGTGTCTGTCGATGGTCGTGATCATCTCGCTGATCGGTGGCGGGGGTCTTGGCAAGGAAATCCTCGAAGCCTTGCAATATGCCGCCAAGGGCCCCGGTCTGCTGGGCGGGTTCGCGATCCTGTTCCTGGCCATGGTCATGGACCGGATCGTTCAGGGCGCATTCCGCAGGGAAGACGAAAAGCTTTGAGCTTGTGGTGCGTCTCCGGTATCAAACCGGGGACGCCATTCCTTTTCAGAGACACATGATGACCGACCCCTATGAAAAGTCCATGATGGACAATCTTTATTGGTGGGGTGTACCCACGTTGTTCAGATGTCCGAATACGGGACCACAGGATCAGGACATCGCGCTTGTTGGCGTTCCTCATTCTACCGGAAACGGCACGACCGAACGGGATCAGCATCTTGGTCCCCGCGCCTTGCGGCATGTGTCAGCAGTTCAGCGCCGGGTGCACCTGCCCTTTCAACTCGATCCGTGGCAAAGCGCACGGATCGCCGATGTTGGTGACGTCCCTTTCCCGCGGGCCAATGACAACGAAGACTGTATCGAGCGTATCACGGCATTCTACAAAGACATCGATGCGGCCGGCGCGCGCCCGGTTTCGATTGGCGGTGACCATTCGATCACCGGCGGAATTGTGCAGGCCCTTGGGGGTGGCAACCTGGCCGGTGGCGAACCGGTCAGCTTCTTGCATCTCGATGCACACACAGACGTCTTCACCAAGGTCGACCACTTCCTCGGGGCGCGTAAATCTGCGGCCCATTGGGGCGCCTACCTGGCCGATCAGGGACAGGTCGATCCAACCCGTTCGATGCAGATCGGATTGCGCGGACACCCGCGCAGCCTGGACTGGCTGCAGCCCTCATACGACTATGGCTACAACATCGTAACCATGCGCGAATTTCGTCAACGCGGTTTGGAAGATGTCGTGGCGCAAACCCGCGAAGTTCTGGGCGACCGGCCGGTCTACATCACATTTGATCTGGATTGCCTCGATCCCACTGTGGCACCGGCAGTGTCGAATCTGGAGCCCGGAGAAAAGGGTTTTGATATCGATGAAGCCGTTGGAATCCTGCGCGCGGCGCGTGGTCTGAACATCGTTGGTGGAGACGTCGTGTGCATGATGCCCACCAAGGACAGCCCCAACAACGTCACCGCGTTGACCGCCGCAGCGGTTATGTTCGAGATGATTTCGATGATCGCTGAGAACGTCAGCGCCCGGTAGCGCGGCGCGCATCAATGGCCTGAGCCAGAACACAGAGCAGTTCGAACATCAGTGAAATCCCAAGCCATGCTGTGCCGCCCTCGGGATCGAAGGGCGGTGACACTTCGACCAGATCGGCGCCGACAAGGTTCAAACCCGACATGTGTCGAATAACCTGCTGGGCCTGATAACTGTTCGGCCCGCCGATTTCAGGTGTTCCTGTGCCCGGCGCAAAAGTTGGATCCACAAAGTCGATATCGTAGGTGCAATAACACGGACCGGTGCCAACGATACGCCTGACTTCGGCCATCACGTCGTCGATGCCACGGTCGAACAGTTCTTCGATCCGGATGATGCGAACGCCTTGAGCCTCGCCCCATTCGATGTCTTCGGTGTTGTAGGCGGTCCCGCGAATGCCGACTTGCACAAATCGTTTTGGATCGACCAGCCCTTCCTCAATAGCGCGGCGGAACGGCGTGCCGTGCGTGAATTTGTGGCCCCCAAAATAGGAATCGAACAAATCGGTGTGACTGTCGAACTGGATAAGTCCCAACGGACCCGACATGGCAACGGCCCGCAAGACCGGCAAGGTTGTGAGATGATCGCCGCCAGCGGTCAACGGCACAATCCCCCTGTTGGTCAGTTCCGCGTAGTAGGCCGTCACACGATCCAGCGTGTCTTCGATGTCCACGGGGTTCGGGGCCACATCACCCAGATCGGCACAGTTCACCAATGTGAAAGGGCTGACACCCGTCACGGGGTTCATGGCGCGGATCATGGTCGAGAAATCGCGCAGTTGCCGTGGTCCGTGCCGTGCGCCGGGACGGTTTGTTGTGCCTCCATCCCATGGGATACCGACAATGGCGAGGTCCACCTCATCGATACGCTCGTGACCCAGCGTCATATTCGGCAGTCGCATGAATGTCGGGACGCCAGCAAATCGGGGCAACTCTATCCCCGAAACCGGTTGAAAAAACGAAGTTTCCATACATGCCCCCTGGACCGGAAGAGTTTTCCAGATCGAACGTACAGGCCTGATGACACAAAGGAAATCGCCAAGGCGCCATTTTCAGGCTTGATCACGTCAAAATCCGAAACCGCCTGCGGATTTCAGCGTCCTGAGCAGGTGTCAGGTACTGGGGATGGTGTGTCTCAAGAATATCCCGCGCGCGTTCGCGGGCGATGGCCCACGCATCCTTTGCGCCGTTCATTTCCCATGTGCGGGGTTCATCCCGATCCGCCAGAACAGGGTAGAAATAGTCCCGCTCCATCGCCGCATAAGTCTGTGCGCTGCCCAGAAAATGCCCGTCACCCAGAACGGACTGGCAGATCGCCTCATATCCAAGGTTTTCCTCGGTCACCTCAATGCCACGTAAAGCGCGGTAGGTATTCGAATGCATCTCATTGTCGAGGACAAAAGCCTCAAAGCTTGCTCCAAGCAGGGATGCCGTCATGCCTGAGCTTTCATAGATCAGGTTGCCGCCCGCCAGCGCGGCAGCAAGAGAGGTTATCCCTTTTTCCGCCCCATACTGGGCATCGATCGCCTTGGCGTCGGTCATCGACGCCGCGACCCCGGACGGTAATCCAAGCCAGTTGGTGATCTGTGCCGAGGCTGCATTCAGAATTGCGGTCTCTCCGCTACCCCCGGTAAAGGCTCCGGTCCTAAGGTCAACAACGAGTGGCCAGTTGGAAAACACCATTGGAAACCCGGGTTTGATCGTGTTGACCATCACGAGGCTTGCCAAAGTCTCGGCCAGTGATTGCGCAAGGAAACCAGCGAGCGTTGCGGGTGCGGTCGCCCCGGCCTGTGCGGCCGTGATGCACGACATCGGGATATTGTGCTTGATGCATTCATAAACGACCGCCACGGCGTCTTCGCCATAGCGCAGTGGCGAAATCACGGGGCTGATATGCGCCTTCAGAAACGGGCGCTTTGAAAACTCCCCCGGACCTCCGGCCACAATGTCCAAAAGGTCCACGATCGGGGTCACGTGTTCGGCCAACGTGAAGGACGTCGCGATCGGCTTTGTTGTATTCCTGACCAGCGCGTAAACCGTGTTCACATCCAAATCCAGGACATCCGGCAGATCCGTGGCCACGCAGCACCTTGTGAACCAACTGACATTTGTCAGGACATCCTGAAGACGCGTAAAGTCGTGCAGATCGACCAGCGTCGCCGGGCGATACAAACCGGAGTCCAGATCCAGCGTCTGAACCGCAGCGCCACCGGTGCCAAAATAGACACGGTCCCCGCCGATCTCGATTGACCGGCTTTCGTCCCGGCCGTGCAAAACAAAGCTTTTGGCTGCAAGCCCGATTGTATCTTCAACAAGGGATCGCGGAAACAACACCCTGTCTTGATCGCCTTGAATCGCACCAGCCGCCAACAGATCGGTTCGCAGTCGCTCTGGCACTTCGCCCATGCCAAGATTTTCAAGCAATTTCAGAGCTGTGTCATAGATCTGCTTGATTTCTGTCTCTGTCAATGGGGTGAAGGATCCACCGACTTGACCCGGTGCGCAGGGGTCTACCTCTGGCCTGGCGGCACGCTGCGCAATACGGGCCCGCCTGCCGCTCCTCTTGTTGCCGTCCGACGACATCTCCGGTGCTCTCCTGCGCCAATGATATCCGCACATTAGATGTGACATTGCCGAACCTACAAAAGCTCAGATGCGGTTTTCGAAATCTGAAACCGCAGTTTCGATTTTCCGAAACCGGTAACTGCCGCGTTGCCCGTCAATGCAATTTTTCTCCAAGAATTGAACAAATCTCAAGGAGAAAGCTTGATGAAGTCGCGCACAAAGGTCGTTGTCATCGGTGGGGGAATTGCCGGATGTTCGACACTGTACCACCTGACCCAGGAAGGGTGGTCAGACGTAGTTCTGGTCGAGCGAAATGAGCTGACATCCGGAACCACCTGGCATTCGGCCGCTCAGGTCACCAATTTCGGCATGAACCAGACGATGGTGGGGCTGAAATCCCATTCAATCCGGTTGTACAAGGAACTCGCGGACGACCCCGATTACCCGATCAACTATCACCATGGAGACGGCGGAATTCGTCTGGCCAATACGGGCGCGCAGATGCAGGGCTACCATCATTTTGCGTCCATGGCGCGCGGTATGGACGTGCATTTCGAGGTGATTGACGCCCAGGAATGCGCCCGGCGGCATCCACTGATCTCCACCGACAACCTCATCGGTGGATTGTGGGATCCGCTGGACGGTGACATCGATCCTGCGCAATTGTGCCAGGCGCTTGCGCGCCGCGCCCGAAAAGCCGGAGCAGAAGTCTATCGCAACACGCCGGTGACAGGGTTGCGACAGCACAGCGACGATACATGGACCGTGCAGACCGAGCATGGCGATATTGACTGCGATATCGTGGTCAATGCCTGTGGCTATCGCGTGAACGAAGTGGGCGCGATGATGGGGGTTCATCACCCCGTCGCGTCAATGGAGCATCAGTATTTTCTGACCGAGGAGATCGCAGCCATTCGGGATGCCGACCATCGCATGCCGCTGCTCAGATGTCCGATCAGCGACTATTATTGCCGTCAGGAAAAGAACGGGCTTTTGGTCGGATTTTATGAACAGGACTGTAAAACCTGGGGCATGGATGGCATTGATCCAAATTTCGTCAATGCCCTCTGCCCGGACGATCTGGACCGCGTCACGGACGTATTGGAGGGCGCGTTTGCCCGTATGCCGGCTTTGATGGAGGTTGGCATTCACACAGTCGTTAACGGGCCTATCACCTACACGATTGATGGGGCGCCTTTGGTCGGTCCGATACCCGGAAAGCGCAACGCGTTTTGTATCATCGGATTGCGTGCGGGGTTGGGCGAAGGCGGTGGCCACGGCTGGCTGCTGGCCCAGCAGATTGTGCATGGCGAGGCGTGTTACGATACGTGGTGCCTGGATCCCCGGCGGTTCACCGGGCATGCCAATGTGGAACTGACTGCGCTCAAGGCCATCGAAGACTACCAGAACGAATTTCGGTTTCATTTCCCGCATGAGCATCGCCCGGCGGGGCGCCCGGCAAAAACAACGCCGCTCACTCCGGTTCTTGCTGCAAAAGGTGCCGCGTTCACGGTTGTCAACGGATGGGAACGCGTTGAGTATATCAAACCCCATCCGGACTTCTCGCCCTCACACAGTTTCGATTTTGACGAAGCTTTCGACATCGTCGCGTCCGAAGTGAAGAACGTTCAGACGAATGTGGGATTGGCCGAGGTCAACGGGTTCAACCGGATCGAGATCACCGGCTCAGACCGCCATCGTTTTCTGGATCGACTGTTCTGCGGCACGGTCTCGACAAGAGACGGTCGGGTTGGTCTTGGCTATCTGCTGAACGACCAAGGCATGATCAAGGCGGAAGCAACAGTTGCCAATCTGCCAGCCAGCGATCGTGGCCCGGCGCGGGTTTGGTATGGCTCCGCCGCAGCCAGCGAATTCCATGATATGGACTGGCTGAAGCAGCACATTGGGGCGGATGAGGACGTTCAGTTTTGCAGTCTGACGAATGACCAGACGATCCTTGTTCTGGCGGGCCCCAATGCCCGAAAGGTGCTGGCCTCCTGCGCCCGCGGTGATTGGTCCAGCACCGCCTTTCCGTGGTTGAGCGTGCGCGAATGCTTCGTCGGCATCGCGCCCGCCGCCGTCATGAGCGTGAGCTTTTCAGGCGAGCTTGCCTATGAAATTCACGTGCCCAACGCCTCCCTTTACGCGGCCTATCTGGCATTGGAGGACGCAGGTAAAGCATACGGCATGAAGTTGTTCGGCGCCCGGGCCATAGAGTCGATGAGACTGGAAAAAGGGTATCTGCATTGGAAGGCGGATCTGATCACGGAATACGACCCCTATGAAACGGGGTTGGGTCGCTTTGTGAAAGCCGACAAAACGAACTTTGTGGGGCGTGACGCGCTGCTGACCCGGCAGGCGGTTGGGCCACGCAGGCGGTTGGTGACGCTCACTGTGGATGCACAGGATGCCCCGGCACATCCAGGTGCATCGCTGATGATTGGCGAGACGGTGGTTGGTACAGTCACATCCGGCGATTGGGGCCACAGGACCGGCCTGAACCTTGCATACGCGTTTGTGGACGCAACTCTGGACACCGAACACTCGGATTTGGAGGTCGACATGTGCGGACAGCGTGTCGCGGCACGGGTCATACCCCAATCCCCATACGATCCAGATCTCAGCAGAGTACGAAGCTAATCCTGTTGTAAGGGTTTTCGCATCCGGCTCAGCAGTTTCTGCCCACCAAAATCCAGTCTGTGAGCGGATCTTTGGTTGGAATCCTCAAAAAAACATTGCCGTAGGGCAAATTCTTTGTTTCGGTTTTATCGAAGCTATCATGAACCACAGGAATTGCACTTTTGCAAAAATCTCTGAGCCTCCGCTGGCTGGAAGTGTTCCAGTTGATTGCAAAGTCCGGGTCCATTCAACGGGTCGCATCAGAAACCGGCCTGTCGATCAGTACTGTGTCCAACCATTTGCGCAGCCTGGAAAACGCGCTTGGCGTCGAACTGGTGGATCATGGACGCCGCCCCATGGGATTGACACCTGCGGGCGAGGTTTTTTCCCGATATGTGCGCGATGGGCTCACGGTTCTGAAACGCGGAGAGGCCGAGATCAGATCCGGCAACTGGAAACACGCGACGGAACTCCGGCTGGCCTTGATCGATGATTTTGACAATCAGGTTGCGCCGGAATTGTTCCGGTTTCTTTCGCACGCGCTGCCGAGATGCAACTTTCGCCACTTCACCCGGCCCAGCCACGAAATCATTGCCAAGCTCCAGGAACACAAAGTGGATGCAGGCGTCGCCACGCGACCCGTCGGCACAACCAACGGCCTGATCGAGTTTCCGCTGATGCGAGACCCGTTTATTGTGATCCTTCCCAAGAGTTTTGAAGGACAGGTCGAGGATGTCTTGAAACCCGACGCCGATCTTCCGTTCCTGCGGTACTCGCGGGATTACACAATTGGCAAGCAAATAGAAATCCAACTGACCCGGAGCAAGTACAGCCTGCCAAACAGGTTCGAACTGGAGTGCAATCAGTCAATCGTTGGTCTTGTGGCGGAAGGCAGCGGATGGGCCGTCACCACGGTCGCCAGCCTCCAGCGTGCACAACGGTTCCACAACAGCGTCAAAGCCATGCCGTTCCCGGGCAGAAACTTTGTACGCACCGTGTCCCTGTTCACAACCGACGTCTACCCGACCTCTACGTCCCTGCTCATTCACAAGGTCCTCAGCAAGCTGATCAAGAACAAGCTCTGCGATCCCATGAGCGCAAAGTTTCCCTGGCTGGAAAAGGATTTCAGAACCCTGCAAAGCGGTTTCAGCTGACACTGTCGACAACCTTTACGGGGACTTGACCTGACCTTTGAGCAACTTTGTCTGCAACGCGGTTTCGTGTCACAATAAGATGACGATTGAAGCCGAGAAGGCAAAATGACTGAGCCGCAACTCAAAGGTTGGAACCACATCCCGGATGTACCAATCAAGGTATCGCCGCTCTTCTCCTGGCCCCTCAGACCGGTCGAGATTTTGCACTGGGTCTGGGACTCCTGGCTGCTGATATCGGAAAAGCTGATTATCCTGGGCATCTCCTGCGCCTGTTACATTTGGTTCAGCCCTTCACTGGAAGAGACCAGATCGCTGGAGTTCGGCTGGATTGCGCAAATTTACGTGCGGAATTTTCTGCTGATCTTCGCAATCGCAGGGGTACTGCATTTGTGGTTCTACAAATATTCCCTGCAGGGCAGTCGTCTCAAATATGATCCCCGCCCCCTGATGGTCAAAGGCAAGCAATTCACGCTGGGCGGTCAGATCAGGGACAACATGTTCTGGACGCTCGGGTCAGGGGTGTTCTTTTGGTCTGCCTACGAAGTGCTGATGTTCTGGGCTTTGGCGAACGGCTACGTCCCCATGGTAACCTGGGCAGCGCATCCGATGTGGTTTGTCGCGATTTTTCTTTTGATCCCGCTCTGGGAAAGTTTCTACTTCTACTGGATTCACCGCCTGATCCATATCCCATTTCTTTATCGGCACATTCACTCTGTCCATCATCGCAACATCAATGTCGGACCGTGGTCAGGGTTGTCGATGCACCCGGCCGAGCATGCGATTTACCTGGGCTCGGTTCTGATACACTTTCTGATCGGCGCGCATCCGCTGCACATCATCTTTCACCTGCAGTACTACACGCTGACAGCAGTCACCACCCATACCGGGTTCCAGGGCCTTGTGGTCAAAGACAAGAACCGGCTGGCGCTGGGAACCTTCCACCACCAGATGCATCACCGGTATTTTGAGTGCAACTATGGCTCACTCGAAATGCCATGGGACAAATGGTTCGGATCCTTTCACGATGGCACTGTCGAGGCCAACGAGCGTATTCAGACAAGACGCAAAACACTGCAGAACGGCGACCGGCAATAGGGACATCCTCCGGAACCGGCCGCGCGACCTACTGCGCCAAAGGCGCGATCAGACAAACCTGTTTACATAGTTTTCCAGTATTTCCTGTCGTCCGGACCGCGGTTCGGGATTGATGGACTCCGCCAAAACGCGTGCGGAAATTCCCTCAAGATCCGATGCCAACATCGCCTGCGCCTCCGGTGTCGTCCAATCGTCATACCGCTTGGCCAACTCGGCTTCCAAACCTCCATCTTCGATCATGGCGGCGGCGGCCTTCAGACCCCTCGCACAAATGTCCATGCCTCCGACATGCGCGGCTACGAGGTCTTCAGCATCTATGGATTGCCTGCGAATTTTGGCATCAAAATTCGTGCCTCCGGTGGTGAACCCCCCGGACTTCAGGATGTAATAATATGCCAGCGCGACTTCGGGTGTGTTGTTCGGAAACTGATCTGTGTCCCACCCCGACTGGTAATCGTTTCGGTTCATATCGATGGACCCAAGCATGCCTTCAGCCGCAGCCACCGCGATCTCGTGCTCAAAACTATGACCGGCCAGAATCGCGTGCCCCTGTTCGAGGTTCAGCTTGACCTCATCCTCCAACCCGTATTTTCTGAGGAACCCGATACAGGTTGCTGCGTCGTAGTCATACTGGTGTTTGGAGGGCTCTTGAGGTTTGGGTTCGACCAGGATGGCCCCCTTGAAACCGATCTTGTGTTTGTACTCGACCACCATGTTCAGAAACCGGCCCATATGGTCGAGTTCGGTATTCAGATCCGTGTTGAGCAGCGTCTCGTATCCTTCGCGCCCGCCCCAAAGAACATAGTTCTCGCCACCCAGTTTGTGCGTTGCGTCGATGCAGGACTTGACCGTCGCCGCAGCAAAGGCAAAGACATCCGGGTCAGGGTTTGTGCTGGCCCCGGACATCCATCGGCGGTGGCTGAACATGTTGGCTGTGCCCCACAGCAGTTTGGTTCCAACCGTTTGCATCTTGTCGCCGATGTAGTCGGTGATTTCTTCCAAGGTCCGCAGGTTGTCGGCAAAATTTCCCTGCTCAGGCCTAACATCCGCATCATGCCAGCAGAAATAGGGCTGACGCAGTATTTCGAACATCTCGAACGCGATATCCGCTTTCATCCGCGCGCGACCCACATCATCCTGCGGGTGCCACGGGCGTTCAAAGGTTGGACCACCAAACGGATCGCCCCCTTCCCATGCAAACGAATGCCACCAGGCCACGGCAAACCGCAGGTGATCCTCCATCCGCTTTCCCATGACAATCTCGTCGGGGTTGTAGTGGCGGAAGGCCAGCGGGTTTTGGCTGTCCGCGCCTTCGTACTGAACCTGGTCGATCCCTGCAAAAAATCCGCTTTTCATGCCCACCCCTTCAGTCTGCCTTTTGGTCTGGTGTCTTGCCCAGGATGATCATCGACAGCAGATCGTCATCGGTCACGTCGGCAATATCCACCGTGCCGACGAGTTTTCCGTTCTTCATGACCGACGCGCGGTCACACAACTCCATCACCGCATGCACATCATGATCGATCAGAAAAATCCCAATGCCCTGTGCCTTTAGCTGGTGGATCAAGTCCGCCACCATCTGCGTTTCATGAGGACCCAGCGCGGCGGTCGGCTCGTCCATGATCAGGATGCGCGCGTTGAAGTACACCGCCCGTGCGATCGCCACCGATTGCCGCTGTCCGCCGGACAGGGCAGACACGGGTTCACTGAACTTCTGAAAATTGGGATTCAACTGAGCCATGATTTTGCGGCACTCAGCCTCCATGGCGGCATCGTTGACCAGCCCAAAGGGCGTGGTCATCTCGCGCCCGAGAAAAAGGTTCGAAGTCGCATCCAGGTTGTCCGCCAGCGCAAGCGTCTGATAGATCGTTTCGATGTTATTGGCCCGGGCATCGCGCGGGTTGCTGATCTCGACCGGTTTTCCGTCAATCGAGATTTCGCCCTGATCCATTTGATAGGCGCCGGACAAGACCTTGATCAGGGTCGATTTCCCGGCCCCGTTATGTCCGAGCAATCCGACAACTTCACCAGGGTAAAGATCGACCGAAACGTGATCCACGGCCTTGATCCCGCCGAAAGAGATTGAGATGTCTCTCATTTCGACCAGAGGTGGCGCGCCTGAGCCACGGCCGGTGTTTGGGGATGCGTTTTGTGTTTCTTGTGCTTGCATTACTTCGCCCCCAATCGCTTGCGATAGACGATGTCGATATAGACGGCCAACACCAGAACGCTGCCGACAACGATGTTTTGGAACGGCGCATCCACGCCCACCATGGCCATGCCCGACTGCAGCGCCTGCATGATCAGCGCCCCTAAGATCGCGCCATAGATGGTCCCCAGACCACCAGACAGAGCCGTGCCACCGATGACCGCTGCGGCGATCACACGCAGTTCGTCCAAGGTACCGATGTCGTTCGAATGGTTGGCCAGACGGGCCGAGGCGACAACCGCCGACAATGCACACAGGAATCCCATCAGGGCAAAAATCTTGACGGTCATCATGCGGGTGTTGATACCCGACAGCTCTGCCGCGTCGGGGTTACCGCCCGTCGCAAAGATGTAGCGTCCAAACCGGGTTTTCCGGGCCACGACGGTCAGCGTCACGGCGACAAGGATCAGGATCAGGACCGAAATCGGGATGCCATACCCCACGATCAGACCTTCCGGCATGGTTTCACCGCGCGCCTCGAACATACGCTCAAGCCTACGAGTGGGGATCGCGTAGCTGTTGACGATAAAGACGTATCCCATGATCGCGATACCGATGATTGCGGCCAGAGTGGCTTCGGCCCAGACAGGTTTCACCGGAAACCCGTGCGCGGCTTTGGATCGGCGACCGCTCCACAAGGCCCATACCGCTGCCGCAGTGGCGGCGAACCCGAACAACAGGCTTGTCGTTGTGCCGAGTGTTCCGTTGGTGCCGCCGAACATCAGAAATGTGCTGTCCAGCGGTCCGATAGTCTGTCCGTCTGTCAGGTACCAGGCGACGTTGCGCCAAACCAGAAAGCCGCCCAGTGTCACAATGAACGCGGGAATGGTCAGATACCCAATCATCCAGCCCTGAAATGCGCCTATCAGGGTTCCGACAAAAAGCCCCACAACCAGAGTGATCGCCCATGTTGCCGGGTTATTTAGACCCATACCCAGTACATTCGGCAGCAGTTCGGTCTGAGTCATGGCCATAATAGCGGATGTTGTTGCCAAAAGGGCTCCGACCGACAGGTCGATGTGGCGCATCACGATGATGAAGACCATGCCACACGCCATGATGGCGACAGACACCGTCTGGATCGACAGGTTGAACAGGTTCCGGGGCGTGAGAAACCGGCCATCCGTGAAGATGTTGAACCCGATGCACAGGATGACAAAGGCGCCGATCATACCCAATAGCCGCATGTCCAACTCAAGCTGTTGGAACAGGTTCTGTTTTGCTTTTTGAGGTATCGGCTGAGACGAAGTTTCGGTCATTTCCGATCTTCCATATTCAGCTGTGGTCCCTGGCCCATTCGCACGGGCCAGGGAATATGAGGTTTAGTTACAGGGCGCGGGGCCGTTCTCAACACCTTGGCACAAGTCTTCCAGCGGGATCCATCCGGCATCCACGACGACGGACAGGTTGTCCTTGGTGATTGGCACAGGCGCCAGGAAAACCGAGGTCATTTCGGTACCGCCAGGCGAGGTCCAGCTTACAGCACCTTCAACATCAGATGGGCTGGTGCCACTGCTAAGCGCCACGGCGATCTCACCCGCCGCTTTGCCCAGTTCACGGGCATCTTTCCAGACCGACACGGTCTGAGTGCCGAGCGCAACCCGGTTCAGAGCTGCATGGTCACCATCCTGACCGGACACTGGAATGCCTTCCATGCCCTGCGCTGTGAGCGCCGCAACGACGCCGCCCGCGGTCCCGTCATTCGAAGCAACCACCGCATCCACGTTGTTCTCGTTTGCCGTCAGGATCTGTTCCATGTTCCGCTGTGCATTGGCTGGCAGCCATCCGTCAGTGTAGGCCTCGCCAACAATAACGACATCGCCACTGTCGACCGCAGCCTGAATGATCTCTTGCTGTCCACCGCGCAGGAAGTCCGCGTTCGGGTCAGTTGGCGACCCCTTGATCATCACGTAGTTGCCTTTGGGCATCGCACCGAAAACCGCACGGGCCTGCATCCGTCCGACTTCGACATTGTCGAATGTCAGGTAGAACGCACGATCGTCTTCGATGAGACGGTCATATGCAATCACCGGGATGCCTTCGTCAGCCGCTGCCTGTACAGCTGGCCCAATGGCTTGTGCGTCCTGAGCCAGAATGATCAACGCATCGACGCCCTGTGCGATCAGGCTTTCAATATCCGAAAGTTGCTTTGCGGACGAAGACTGGGCATCTGCTGACACATATTCTGCACCGCCCGCTTCCAGGGCTGACTTGATCGCCGCTTCGTCCGTCTTCCAACGTTCTTCCTGAAAGTTGGACCAGCTCACGCCGACTGTCGGCTCTGCGAATGCAACTGAACCCATCACTGCAACCACAGCTGACAAGCTGAGAATTCGTTTCATGTTTTCCTCCCATATGGTGAGCCGTCATATCCTGATTCGCGGCCCTCATATTTTGACTACCATATTTATTTCAGTCGGTAAAATATTTATGCTGTTAGAAGCGTCAAAAACCGAATAGGTTACCAACATGATCAGATTCGCGAGGATAAGATGCTGAAAAGCAATGATTCTCCAAATACGATGGACCAAAGAAACGTCACCCGCCTGCGCGTGTTGGAGCATATTCGGCGCACGGGAACGATTTCGCGAATCGATATTGCTACAGCTCTCAAAACCAGCCCCGCAACAGTCACAGCGGCCACAGCCGATCTTTTGTCAGCGGGTCTGATCAAGGAAATCGAAAGCGAAGCGCAGTCCAAATCCGCCCGGCGCGGCAGACCTCGTGTTCTGCTCCAGTTGCACGGGGGGTCATACCTCGTGGCCGGGCTGAAAGTGGCGCGCCAGATCGTGTCGGTCATTCTCGTGGATTTCGAAGGTCGCGAAGTCGCGTCATGCAAATACCGGTTGGAAGCGGCGCGAATGACACCGTCGGCATTTGCCTCGGCCATTCGCCGTGCGTTGGAGGAAGTTTGCGCGTTGGTTGACGCGACCGTTGACGATTTATCAGGCGTTTCAATCGGTATCGCCGGCCTCGTAGACGCCGAAAGAAGTATTGTTCACTGGTCGTCGTCGATAACGGAACGCAATGTTGACCTGAGTACCGTGCTGTCCAAAGAACTCCCCTGCCCCGCATTCATCGAAAATGACGCAAATCTTGTGGCAAAAGCCGAGCAGCTCTTCGGGCTGGGCAAAGGGCTCAAGAACTTCCTGGTTGTCACGATCGAGCACGGTATCGGTCTGGGGATCGTACTCGACGGGAAACTTTACCGGGGCGAACGCGGATGCGGGGCAGAATTCGGCCACCTCAAGGTTCAACTCGACGGTGCGTTATGCCAATGCGGTCAACGCGGCTGCCTGGAGGCTTATGTCGGCGAATACGCTCTGATCCGAGAGGCAACCGTTCTTGGCCACATCAACGAACCGACGACTGTCTCCGACATCCACAGCAGCGCCAGATCGGGTGACGCCCGCGCAATGTCCGTGCTTGCACGGGCCGGGCAAATGTTCGGTATGGGGGTGTCCAACCTGATCAATCTTTTTGACCCCGAATGCATCATTCTGTCCGGCACTCAGGTCAGTTTTGAACATTTGTGCTCGGATGAGGTCATGAACCGCATCCGAAGCGGTGTCGTCAGCGTGGATGCACCGTTGCCGGAGATCAAAGTGCACCATTGGGGGGATTCCATGTGGGCCAAAGGGGCTGCAGCCTATGGGATCGAACAGGTCTCGATTCTGAAAGTCAGGGAACTTGCCACGCATGCGTCCTGAAGCTGTCGTGCTTTTCCTGGCCGCATCGGCGGCCTGGGCGGATCCTCAAACACCGCTTTTTGCCCATGTCGATGCGCCAGACCACATATATGGAGGCGGTTGGGAGCACTTCGTCGGAGGCGGCGTAGCCGTATTCGATTGCAACGGCGATGATCTTCCGGAGTTGTTTCTTGCGGGTGGCGAAAACCCTTCGCAATTGTTTTTGAATACGTCCGAAGACGCGGTTTCTTTCGCGCCCGATACGCCTGCAGAGTTGCTGCTGACCGGCGTGACCGGTGCGTATCCGCTGGATATCGACAGTGACGGGATATTGGACCTGGCCATTTTGCGCGTGGGCGAAGACCTGTTGATGCAAGGCCAACCAGACTGCGCGTTCCGCCCTTTCGGCGGCCTTGAATTCAGGTCTGAGGACCATTGGACCACCGGTTTCACAGCAACCTGGGAGGCTGATCAGAACCTGCCGACTCTGGCCTTTGGAACCTATGTAGACCGGTTTGATCCCAAGGGACCCTTTGAAACCTGCGGACCAACGCTGTTGTACCGGCCAAAAGGCAATACATACCTTCCCCCTGAGCATCTTGTTCCGGGTCATTGCTCCTTGTCCGTGTTGTTTTCGGACTGGTCCCGTACCGGTCAGGCCGATCTCCGGATCAGCAACGACCGCCATTACTATGTGCGGGACGGTCAGGAACAGCTATGGGCCATGGGGCCCATCCCTCGGCTTTACGCACAGGACGAAGGCTGGTTGCCCTATTCAATCTGGGGGATGGGGATTGCGTCCCGGGACATAACAGGGGACGGGTTTCCCGAAGTGTACCTGACATCGATGGGGGATCAGAAGTTTCAGGTTTTTGATCCTGCCGCCAGCGGCCCGACCTGGCGCGATGCAACCTATGAACGCGGCACAACTGCACATCGACCTCATGTTGGTGGCGATGGCAGACCTTCGACTGGCTGGCATGCCCAATTCGGCGACGCCAACAATGACGGCCTGGACGATATCTTCGTCGCCAAAGGCAATGTCGAACAGATGCCGGATGCTGCTATGCAAGACCCCAACTCGCTGCTCATGCAAACGGATAGTGGCCATTTCTTGGAAGCTGCGGCCGAAGCCGGCGTCGCCTCGATGGCAAAATCTCGCGGTGCTGCGCTGGCGGATTTGAACAATGACGGATGGTTGGATCTGGTGGTTGTCAATCGTGGTTCAAATGTCGAGATCCATCAAAATCAGGAAATCGCCGGGAACTGGCTGCTGGTTGACCTGGCGCAGAACCAATCCAACCGGTTTGCCATAGGCAGCTTTATCGAAGTCAAAACCCCTTTCGGCACACAAACCCGCGAAGTCACGATTGGCGGCGGACATGCCGGAGGTATCGCTGGCTTTCACCACTTTGGATTGGGCGTGGCTGACTCGGTCGAGGTGCGGGTCATTTGGCCAGACGGCGAAACCGGCAATTGGCAGGTACTGGATACCAACCAAATCGTCCGCATAGAACGCTAGTCATCGCTCAACCGGCAAGCCGCTGGGCACCATATCCGGAACGCCAAGGCGCACCGCAGGATCTTCCAGGCTGCTCAGAAAGGCGAGGATCGCACTGACTTCGCTGTCGCTGAGGGGAACCGGTTCCAGCTGGTTTGCAGCCGCGATGTCCCCTGACCCGGATTCATTCCGCAGATCATCCGCGCCTGGGAACTCTGGCAGAGTCGCCAGTTCTATCTCATATGACTGCAGAGACTCCAAAGCGGAAAGATGGTGTCGCACCACGTCTTCCAGACTGGCGTATGCGCCACTGTGGCCATAGGGCGCCGTGAGCGTCACGTTACGCAGCGACGGAGTTCGAAACGCAAAAGCATCCTGGACCTGGCCAGTCACCCGCAAACGTCCATCATCCCGGGCATGGTTCTCAAAACGCGCTGCTTTTCCGGGACCAATCTGAGGTATCGCAATGGCGTGGAAATCATGATCCGTCTGAAACCAACCCGAGTGACAGGTGCTGCATCCCGCATCGCCGTAAAAGAGCTGCAGGCCAAGTTGGGCCTGCTCGGACAAGTCGTCCTCGCCCCGCATCGCGCGATCAAACGGGCTGTTGTCCGCGCGCCACTCAAACGCAATAAAATCGGCAAGGGCATTTGCAATGGCGGTAAAGGAAATTTCTGAACCCGGCGCAATGTCGTCGAACCGGCGCTTGTACTCTGGGATTGCCGCCACACGCGCGGCAATCAGATCCCATGCGCCGCCTTCCTGTGTCAGCAGACCAAGACGCACGGCTCGGCTTACATCGTTTTCAGAATAGTGCCCGGCCATTTCATCCGGGGATAACACAGGAAACATGGCCTGTGCGGCCAATGCCGATTTGAACCCGGGCCTCATATGTGTTCCCAGCGGGGTTCTGATGCCGTTTGGCTGTGTCGGATCGGTTTCCAAACGCCCATCGTGAAAGAAAGTCGTGAACTCAAGTGCACCAAGGTTCCAAAGGCCGGGCGAATTGCGCGGAATGCGTTGTTCGGGCAGATTGTTTGGGTCCAAAACACGTGACGGCCCCAATCCAATTCCGCCTTCTCCGATCCCCAGCGACACGCCGTCCGATGTCCCAAGATCCGGATGATGACAGGTTGCGCAACTGATGTTCCGATTGCCTGACAGAATGGGGTCGTAGAACAACAACTGCCCCAACTCAGCGCTGTTGAAATCCGGTTCGACAAACTCCGGTCTGGGACCAAGATCCTGAGCGAATGCGCTGCATCCCGCTGCGGCCAGAACGCTAGCTACCAGAAAAGATCTCATCCCATGCCTCCGGTTGCTTCAATTGTCAGCGTTTGAAGATACGGCTCTTCAGGCGTGCACAGAACGGACGGAAACGCAGGGATATTGACGGCGTTCGGGTAGCCCGACGGTTCAATGCATAAACCCGCACCTGCTTGAAACGGCGCGCTCAGATGACCTCCCGCATACACCTGAGCGCCCGGTTGGTCGGAGTAAACGGCGATCGCTCGGCCTGATCGGTTTTCAAACACCGCGACCGGCCGTTGAGGGTCGCGGTCTGGATCGAAAACAAAGTAATGGTCAATGTCACCCGAGCGTTCGCCTCTCTCTCTTGCGCTTCGAAAGTCCAATCCAACGTCCCCGACTTCGATCAGTCGACCTGACGGAATCCCTTGCGCGTCCACTTCGAGCAATCGGCTCGCTGAAAGTGTCAGAACGTGATCCAATATGGAGGTTTTGTCGCCCAACGAATAGTAATTGTGCTGAGCGACGCTTATCGGCGTCGGTCGGCTCGGAAGCGCCGAAATAGTGTAGGTCAGGCGCGGTTCGTCCAGACTGACATGCACTTCAAACTGGACCAGCCCCGGAAACCCGTTGTCTCCGTCGTGCGAGGCAACCGTGAGTACGGCCTCGCGCTTGGATACTTGGGCAACGTTCCAGTTCAGTTGGGACAGTCCTGATTGCCCTCCATGAAGTGTGTTCTGACCTTCGTTCGCGCTCAGTTCGAAACAGGTGCCTTCCAAAGTGAACGCCGCACCCTCTATTCGGTTGGCAACACGACCAACGATGGCCCCGAGATAGTTCTGATCATTCAGATACGCCTGCGGGTCGTCGTAGCCCAGGATCAATGGTGTGTCATCAATCCACCACCCCCGTGTGGTTGCTCCATAACTCAGCAGGGAAACGCGCATCTCGCCGTCTTCCAGAATGACCTCATCAATGTCGAAGGTTGGGGCTGTGGTTTCAGTCATCTTGGCGCCAACGGTGCCAGCACCCGGTAATATTCACGGTATCGCTGGTATTCCGAGTCATACACCGCCAAGAGATCTCCACGCGGTTCGATTTCCTCTGCGACACCCGGTGGCGTCATGACGTCTTGTGGCTGAACACCGCTGGCGGCGCATTGCGCAAGCCGCGCGGCACCGATAGCGGCGCCAAGCTCACTACCGGCGGGTAAGGACAGTGGCACGTTCAATACCGTTGCAAGCGTCTCCAACCAGAACCGGGACCGGGCACCTCCGCCCACGGCCATCAGGTTGGTGACTTGGGTTCCGGTACTTCTCAATGCTTCCAGACAATCCCGCATGCCAAAGGCCACGCCCTCCATCACGGATTGCGTGAGGTCCGTTGGTTCGGACGAAACATCAATTCCCAGAAATGCACCCCGGATCGCGCTGTCGTTGTGCGGCGTCCGCTCACCCGAAAGGTAGGGCAGGAACGTGATGGAAGACGGGCCGCTCACGCGGTCCGGCATGCCCGCTGCCAATGATGCTGCGGGTTGGCCCAGAGTGCGAGACAGCCAATTCAAGCTATTGGTTGCTGAGAGAATGACCCCCATTTGTATCCAACGCTCCGGCACAGCATGGCAAAAGCAATGCACGGCGGTTTCCGGCGCCGGGGCGTAGCTGTTCTTTGCAACCAGCAGAACACCGGACGTCCCCAAGGACAGAAACCCCGACCCCTCATGGACACTCCCAATCCCGCATGCAGCCGCCGCGTTATCGCCGGCGCCACCAGCAACCACAACAGGCCCGGTTACACCCCACTCTCGTAACAGTTCCGGTCTTAGATCTCCTCCCGGCGCGCTGCCTTCTACCAACCTCGGCATCTGATCCGACGTCATATGGCTCAGGTCCAGCGCCTTTTGCGACCATTGCCGTGCACCGACATCCAACCACGAGGTTCCGGCGCTGTCGGACATCTCACTGATGTATTCCCCGGTCAGCCAGAACCGCAAGTAGTCTTTCGGCAGCAAAACCTTGGCCGTCTTGGCGAACACATCCGGTTCATGCGCACGAACCCATTCAAGCTTGGGGGCGGTAAATCCCGGAAACACGATATTGCCTGAAATGGCGCGCATCTCCGGCATTTCATCGAGCATCCTCGCCTCTTCGGCGGACCTCGTGTCGTTCCACATGATACAAGGGCGCAGAACGTCGCCGTCCGAATCCAACAACGTGGCCCCGTGCATATGCCCGCTTAGGCCAATACCCTGCAGAGCAGAAAACGCTTTTTGGTTTTCGGCGCGCAGCTGCGCGATGACCTGCTGGCATGCCTCGATCCAGTCCTGAGGCGCCTGCTCGGACCATCCGGGTTTGGGCGTCGCGGTGGAAACAACTGCCTCCGCGTCGCAAACAACGTGGCCGCTATCATCAACGAGGAGTCCCCTGAGCCCCGATGTTCCCAAATCCAGTCCGAGATACACTCCCATGCTCCCCACTTTAAATTATTTTAGTTGGTAAAATTATTTTTCTGCACCGGTTTGTCAACTGAAGTTTCTGGCGTGCGCCTCACAAAGCATCCACTCTGAACCCGATGTTCCGCTGGAAGTCTGAACCGGTGCGGCCATCGGTCCAAAACAGCACAGTCTCAGTCGTACTCGTGCGATAGGATGAAAGAACTGCAAGCCTCCGTCGGCTCTTTGAAATGCGCGCGGTCCCGTACATACAGGTACACGTCCCGTTTATCGGGTAGGTCCGATATTGTTCGAAATCCGGTGCTGTCAGGGATAAACCGCGTCACGGTCTGCGGCAGGACAGTCACCCATTGGCCGGTCTGAACCAGCGTGATCAGGGAATGCGTATTGTGAATAATGATCTCAGATCGGTCCAATACACGTTGAAACGTCGTCGTCTGAATAAGCTCACACAGCGTGTTTCGCACAAAATGAAAAGCCTGCAGGTCGGAGATCCTTGGCGGGTCCGGCCTGACCATCAGAGGGTGGTCAGATGCAGCGACAAGACCAAAACGATCTTTTAACAACGGAACAATTCGAACACCCTTTAGCGGATGATAGCCGGACGCAATCCCTATATCTGCCTTGTCTTCGGCGACGGCATCCAGGACCTGTTGCGTATCCGTATCGCGCAGCTCGATCTTCAGACCGGGAAACCTGGACGTCATATGCCCGAGCAAAGAGGGGAAGATCAGAGCACCGACGGACGGGACAGACACAACCCGGACCAGCCCGTGTTCTGCATGCGCGGCGGTCTCGATGTTCTGAATACCCTGATCGAACTGGCGCACGAGTTTGAGCGCTAGGTCAAACACATGCTCGCCCATAGGCGAAAGGTGGTTTTTTCTTTCCCCCTCAAATAGTTTCTTGCCGAGATGATCTTCCAACTGTTTCAGCGTCATCGACACGGCGGATTGCGTGCGCCCCAGACGATCGGCGGCTTCGATCAGGTTTCCGGTCTGGGCGACCGTGCAGAAGCAGCGCAGCATTTCGATTTTGATAGCCAAATTTCAGTTATCCTGAAGTAAAGTTAAGAAATTTGAGTTTGACTGATATCACCTGCAAAATCCATCCTGTTGAAAATCGAGAATCTGATACCGGGGTTTTACGTGACCAAGTTGAATTTGATCGCTGGCGAATGGCTGACCGGCGAAAGCGAAATCGAAAACCGAAACCCGTCAGATCTGAGTGATCTCGTCGGCGTCTTTGCCCAAGCCAGTGCAGACCAGCTTGACGCAACCTTGGATCAGGCGTGGACTGCGCAGGCGGAATGGGCCGCCTATCTGCCCGAGCGCAAACAGGCCGTTCTGATGAACATTGGCAATGAACTAATGGCCCGGGCTGAAGAACTTGGGACTCTGCTGTCGCGTGAGGAGGGCAAACCGCTGGCCGAGGGCAAGGGCGAGGTTTATCGCGCCGGTCAGTTTTTTACCTATTACGCCGCCGAATGCCTGCGCCAGATCGGCGAGAATGCAGACAGTGTCCGCCCGGGTGTCGAGATCGATGTCCGCCGCGAGCCTGTTGGCGTCGTGGCCATCATCAGCCCGTGGAACTTTCCCACTGCGACCGCGTCGTGGAAGATCGCGCCAGCGCTGTGCTACGGCAACGCGGTTGTGTGGAAGCCGGCCAACCTCACCCCGGCTTCGGCGGTTGCCCTGACCGAAATCATAGAGCGGCAGGACATTCCCAAAGGGCTCTTCAGCCTGGTTATGGGTTCGGGACGATCAATCGGTCAGCGACTGGTCGAAAGCCCGAAGGTCGGTGCGATTTCGTTCACCGGTTCGGTTCCGGTCGGCAAAGGCATAGCAGCGGCCGCCATCCAGAACTTGACCAAGGTTCAAATGGAAATGGGATCAAAGAACGCGCTGGCAGTGATGGACGACGCCGATCTGGATCTGGCTGTGACGCTGGCTCTGGGCGGTGCCTTCGGTGGCACGGGTCAGAAATGTACGGCCTCATCCCGTCTGGTGATCCACGCTGGCATCCACGACGCCTTTGTTGAAAAGCTGGTTGCCGGTGCGGGTGCAATGAAAGTTGGGCATGCCTTGGAAGACGGCACCCAGATGGGGCCGGTGGTCAGCGAACAGCAGCTGGCAGAAAACCTGTCTTATGTCGAACTGGGCAAATCCGAAGGGGCTGAACTGGCCTGCGGCGGTGAACGACTCGAGATGCCGCATGACGGATTCTACATGTCGCCCGGCGTATTTCTGAACACGACAAACGACATGCGCATCAATCGTGAAGAGATGTTTGCGCCGCTGACAAGCGTGATCAAGGTCGACAGCTATGACGAGGCGCTCAGCGTGGTCAACGACACCAATTTCGGGCTGACCTCGGGCATCGTGACGCAGAATCTGGCCCGCGCTACCCATTTCCGCCGCAACGCGCGCACCGGCGTCGTCACTGTCAACCTCCCGACTGCGGGAACCGATTATCACGTACCCTTTGGTGGTCGAGGCGACAGCTCTTACGGACCACGCGAACAGGGCAAGGCGGCGGCAGAGTTCTACACAACGGTCAAGACCGCCTACATCAGCGCGGGATCGCCTGTCTGATGCGGATCGACGGGCTGCAATATGCCAACTGGTCGGAAAAGATCTTTCGACAACTGCGCGAGGGCAATGTCGACGCGATCCATGTCACCATCGCGTATCATGAGACCTTTCGCGAAACGGTTCTGAATATTGAGAAGTGGAACCGCTGGTTCGAACAATTTCCGGACCTCATCCTGAAAGGGCGTTGGGCCAGCGATATCGACACGGCACGCCAAACCGACCGGACAGCCGTCTTTTTTGGATTTCAGAACCCTTCGCCGATCGAGGACGACATTGGGCTGGTCGAAGTCCTGCACGATTTGGGCGCGCGGTTCATGCAACTGACCTACAACAACCAATCCCTGTTGGCGACCGGCTGCTACGAGGCCGAAGACACCGGCATCACGCGTATGGGCAGGCAGGTCATCAAGGAAATGAACCGTGTGGGTCTGGTGGTGGACATGAGTCATTCCGCTGATCGTTCAACCATCGAGGCCGCCGAAATATCCGAGCGCCCAATCGCAATCACGCACGCCAATCCGCATGATTGGGCGCCCGCCCTGCGCAACAAACGCGATGAGGTCCTTCAGGCGGTCACCGAAAACGGTGGGATGCTGGGCTTTTCAGTCTACCCTCATCACCTGAAGGACAAATCCAACTGCACCTTGGAAAGCTTCTGCGAGATGATCGCCCGAACTGCTGACAGATTTGGCACGCAAAACCTGGGGATTGGGACCGATCTGTGTCAGGATCAGCCCGACAGCGTCGTTGAATGGATGCGTGTCGGACGCTGGACGAAAGAAATCGACTATGGAGAAGGATCGGCTGGAAATCCCGGCTTTCCGCCCATGCCGCAGTGGTTCAGGGACAATCGGGATTTCGGCAATATCGAAACCGGCCTGCGCACGGTCGGAATGAGCGATCAGGAAATCGCAGGTGTTATGGGCGAAAACTGGTACCGTTTCTTCGCCGACAGCTTTGAGCGGTTGACCAAATGATAAACACGCACCCACATATCCCCCGTCGTGATCCAGCCAGCGTTATGCGCTTGTCAAGGCTCGGTTCGTTGCATCAATGCAGGCTCAGCTTTATGCGGCAATTGACCCGTAGCATGGCGCGGGAAGGTTGGCGCTTCTCCCGGCCCGTCTTCGATATTGACGAAAAGGGCGTCGGACATGCGGTCTATACGATGCACGGACCAGAGCGCGCCTATTCCCTGGTTGCTTTTGCGCATGATCTGCCGGCCGACCAACGTTCGGACCGGGTGATTGCCGAAGCATGGGATGCAACCTTTGCTCTTTTTGATGGCATTCCGACCTCTGCTGATATCGACCGGTTGGCCAAGAACGTGCCTTTGCAGGAGGCCGGCCGGGTTTCCGAAAACGAGTTGTCTCTATCCCGCGCGAACCGGTCCGTCCGCTTGTGGGCGCATGTTGTCGACAGTCTGGCGTCGGGCCAGCAACCTGAGTTGGAGCACATCCACAAGGTTGGCTATCTGATGCGGACCACTGCCGTGTACGGGTCCGGAAAATTCGGGGCGGCGGATCGCGAAAAAACATCGGATCGTCCCGAAACCCATGCCCCGTTTCAGACTGAAATGCTGTCCGTCTTTTTGACGCGCGCCTTTGTGCGAGACCTGGTGCAACACATGGCGCACGCCAAAGGGGGCGACCAGACAGCAGACCTTGACCCAGCAATTGCCCGCGAACTCGGCATTGGCAACTCGACAGGGTTGGGTATGGCGCCGTTCATCGTCAACCACCCGATCCTGTTCAACAACTGGATTATGGTGCGTGAAGAGGCCATCTCGCGCGTGCGCTCGATAGATACGTCGTCCACCGACGATGCGCGCGCGTTTCGCGATGTTTTCGAACGTTGCAAGCTTTCGATGTCGTGGTGGCGCTCGGATCATCCTGTGCAAGTTGCAAAGCTCGCAGCTTTGAAGCGAGATTTGGCAGCGATCTCGGATTATCTGGAACACGACGACCTGCTTCAGGATCATCCATGGGACCGGCTGATCCGATGGTCAGACGAGGCGCTCAGCGAAGAAGGACAGGAACTGATCGCGTCGCTGATCCTAGAACCCTACGGCGACATTGTGGACGGCCTGAGCAGTTGCATGGCGGACTCCAATGGCGCGGCTCAGGTGATCGACGGCGCGATGTCCATTTCCGAGCTTCGCCTTTTGATAGAACGCAGCTTTGACTGGGCATTGGATCTGGATTGGGACGCTCCGGAAAACTGCGCCCGGGCGTGGTACGTCTCCGAGGAAAAACTGGAACCCCGGCTGGGTGAACGGTTCCAGGAACCGATCACCGAGTACGAACAACCCTTGGCTCCCGCTCGCGACGCGGTCGCTGCGCACAAAGCGCTCGTTGAATGGGACGGTCAAAAGCCCGTTGCGCTTTTCCTGCTGCGCCACCCTGAACACCGTCATACCGTTCGACGCGCTCAAATCAGCCGGGCCGCGCCCTATGGAGAAATCCACGACAACACCATCGGCGCTAGCGTTATGCCCATTGATATGCTCCGCGCCAAACTGTCCTTCTTCGGAGCAACGCATTTTGATCCCCGTTCGGATCGCTGGGTGCGAATTTGCATGTATGCCGGTGCGCCTTATCCGGATGAACTAACCAAAGAAAACGCCGATCTTTGGGTGTATCCGGAGGTTGCGACATGAGCTTTTCTCTGAACGAGGTTGAGGCCACAGCGAAACGTGCAACCCGCGGGGCCGGGTACTGCTGGGGCATTGCTGAAGAGGCGGGCAAAGCCGCGCGCTGGCTGTGCGCTCAATCGTTGGACGGTGTCGGGGCCTTGGCGCACCTTTTAGAACGTGACTGTGCAGCTACTCTGGAATTTCATACGCCTACGGATCTGCACGATGTCTGGAAGGGTGCGCAGCACCTGTGCCCGCTGACAACCGGCGCGGCGCTTTCGGACAGTGCTGGCCTGCTGCAAACCGGTCCGATCCGCATCCAACGGGTCTGTATGCCCATGCTGTTGCTGCCTTTTGTGGCAAACGCCGCGCGCACCCAGGATAAGACCTTCACCATCACAATAGACGGTTCTTCGGCCATCACAGATGGCATCCGCCTGTCAATGCCGGAGGATTGTCCCGAAGACGCCGACCACGTCATGGTCTCTCCTGGCGGAGCGCTGTCAGAAGTTAAACCCAGCCATACCCGCGCGACGCCACGACCCGCCGACTGGGACATTCTCTTGCACTACAGCCATCGCACCTATGCCCCCGCCACCGAAGAATCCCGCCTGCTGGGCGCTGGTGCCAGGCTTTCCGACAACGACTAGTGAGACAACCAGATGATTGAAACCCGGACCCTGTCGCTCGCCGAAATCGAAGACTTGTCCTTTCGGGCCCTCGTGGCCGCAGGTACATCCGAGGAAAACGCGCGCCCATTGGCCGTAGCGACCGCAGCAACCGAAGCCGATGGGGTCGCAAGTCACGGTCTGGCCTACATCCCGATCTATTGTGAGCATGTTGCGTGCGGCAAGGTGGATGGTCAGGCCAAACCGGTCCTATCGCGTCCACGGCCCGGCGTTGTGACCGTCGACGCGGCAACAGGGTTTGCGCATCCGGCAATTGCTCTGGGCTTTGAAACGCTTGTACCCGCCGCGCGCGAACAGGGCCTAGCCGCCCTGGCGATCAAGAACAGCTACAATTGTGGCGTGTTGGGGTATCATACCTACCGGCTGGCGCAGGCCGGCCTCGTTGGCCTTGGGTTCACTAATGCACCCGCGTCCATCGCCCCGTCCGGTGGTGCAAAGCCGGTTGTCGGCACCAATCCCTTCTCCGTTGCGGTTCCCGGGGCGGACGGGCAACCTGCCCTGCTGATTGATCAGAGCGCCAGTACAATTGCCAAAAGCGAGGTCATGAAACACGCCCGTGAAGGCAAATCGATCCCCATTGGCTGGGCACTGGACGCTGAAGGCAACCCGACGACAGACCCAAGTGTTGGGCTGAAGGGAAGCATGGCTCCCTCCGGGGGCTACAAGGGCGTCGGTGTCGCTCTGCTCACTGAAATTATGGCAGCCGCGCTGACCGGTGCGACCCTCGGCATAAACGCTTCGCCGTTTTCCGGAACAGTCGGTGGCCCACCTAAGACAGGTCAGTTCTTTATCGCCATCGATCCGTCCGCCACCTCTGGCGACGCTTTTTCGAGGGGGATCGTTGATCTTGTGGAGGCGATCCGCTTTCAGGACGGCGCGCATTTGCCCGGTGACGGACGTCGTGCAAAGCGGCTGTCGGCCCGAACGGACGGCGTCGCGGTGAACACGGTCACTCTGGCGAAGATTCAGGCTATACTGGACAGCGGAATCCAGAGCTGAAGCCAAGAGCGACGAACCCAAACACGACCCTCTGGCACCGTAGTGGCGATCTTGCGTTCCTTCTTCGAACAGCCTGCCTTTGATTTGCATCAACGATAGAGCCCGCACGCGTCGCTATCCGAATGGCGGCACGCAGGGGACGAATGATGGCAAACGACAAAGCAGGACAAATCGTGTGGCACGATCTTTTTTCGGCCAACCGGGCACGGTCGAAAGAGTTCTATAGTCAGGTCGCGTCCTGGAGCTTCGTCACCGAGCATGCGACGGACTTTGCCTGGGGTGGAGGAGAAAAGGACTTCGTCCTCGCTGTGTCGGATGGCGAGGCCGGCGCGGGAATTGTTGAGACACCAGAGGGGTTTGCGGATGGCTGGATCCCTTATGTAGAAGTACCTGACGTCGACCGGTGCGCAGCTCACGCCGAGAAACTCGGCGGGCAGATCCTCAGGCCGCCATTCGAGGTTCCTAGGGTTGGTCGGAATTGCCTTTTGTCGGACCCACATGGTGCGCGCATCGGTATTTCATTTTCACGTCACGAGTTTCCTGCGCCCAGGCACCAATTTGGATCAGAGGTCTATCTGTCCAACGAACGCCAATTCGCCGGTCAGTTTTACAATGAACTGTTCGATTGGACCTATGTACAACAAAACAACAATCCGGTTGGGTATCTGCAACAAAAGCACTCACCGCGGACAGTTGCACAGCACATTCCGTCGAGCGCGTTCAATCTCGACGAAGCAACTTGGATACCTGCCCTACGGGTTGGACACGTCAGCAATGCACGTTCTGTGGCAGAACGCTTAGGAGAACGTACAGTGCGCTTCGACCCCACCTATCAGGCGGCGGAACCATTCTCAGTTCTATGGGACTCAAACGGATCGCTTTTTGCCCTACACGAAGAAATGGTATGAACCGGTCGGCTGTTTCGTTTGTCTGAGGGGAAGCCCACTTTGATTCAACGCAAGGCAAGGACGTCGGGCGCTAACTAGGCTCCAGATTTGTGCGCACCGAAACGGAGTCACTCAATGATAAATAGTGCAAGAGCAATACTTGCCGCTGTTGCCCTTCTCATCGGGGGAGCGGCGTTGTTTCTGCTGGTTTCCGAGAATACCGACGCATTGCCCGAAGGGTTCGCGCAAGGCAATGGACGGATTGAGGCCGAACAGGTGGAGATTGCCCCCACCCTTGCTGGCCGGGTCGAAAAAGTAACAGCCGCTGAAGGAGCCTTGGTTTCTACCGGCGACACTCTGGTGGAAATGGACACCGACGAGTTAAAGGCAGCCCTTGATCGGGCCAAAGCCGAAGTCACGCTGGCGCGCCAGACCAAGGCCGAGGCCGAGGCGATCGTCGTGCAGCGTGAGAGCGAACAACGCAGAGCAAAACAGGAGTTTGATCGTGCAACGGCGCTGTTGGCCGGGCAGAACATTCCGGAAGCCGTTTTTGAGGAACGCGAAACCGACTATCTTGTTGCCGAAGCTGTGTTGGGTGCAGCCAAAGCCCGGGTTGCAACCGCCGATAGCCGGATCGCGTCGGCCGAAGCGGGTGTGCGCCTGATCGAAGCGCAAATTGAGGACAGTTCGCTTTATGCGCCGGTGCTGGGCCGTGTATTGTACCGCCTGGCGGAACCCGGTGAAGTCGTCGGGGCCGGTGAACCGATCCTGACGCTTCTCAGCCTGGAAAACGTCTACATGGAGGTCTTCCTGCCGGCCCGCAAGGCCGGGCTTTTGGCCATAGGGGCCGAAGCGCGCATCGTGCTGGACGCGTTGCCGGATTACGCCATTCCTGCAACGGTTTCCTTCGTCTCTCCAGAGGCTCAGTTCACCCCGAAACAGGTGGAGACACTGGACGAGCGTGAGCAGTTGGTTTTTCGCGTCCGAGTCCGAATTCCGGAAGACCTGGTTTCGGGTCGGATCGAACACGTGAAGACGGGTCTACGCGGCGTGGCCGTCATTCAGCTTGATCCCAACAGTGCCTGGCCTGAGGCATTGGAGAGGCGCATTCCGGCTGAGTTGTTCGAATGACGGTCGCGGCGGAATTGCCAGCGATACGGATTGCGGATGTCACGCACAAGTATCGCAAGCATATCGCATTGGACGATGTGTCGCTGGATCTGCCCACCAATCAGCTTATCGGATTCATCGGCCCGGATGGCGTCGGAAAGTCAACGCTGCTGGGCCTGATCACCGGCGCGAAAAAGCTGCAATCCGGCACGATTGATGTATTGGGCGGGTCGATAGACGACACTGCGCATCGGCGCCGCGTTTGCCCGGCTATTGCGTTCATGCCGCAGGGTCTGGGGCGCAACCTTTATGCGGAACTGTCTGTCCGGGAAAACCTCGAATTCTTCTCGCGCCTGTTCGGGCAAGATCAGGAGGAGCGAGACATTCGGATTGCGGCCCTGCTGACGGCAACCGGGTTGGCGCCTTTTGAAAACCGTCTCATGGGCAAGCTCTCGGGCGGAATGAAACAGAAGCTTGGTCTGTGTTGCGCGCTGATCCATGACCCAAAGCTTCTTGTGCTGGACGAACCGACAACCGGTGTCGATCCCCTGTCGCGCCGTCAGTTCTGGGCTCTGATTGATGAGATCAGAAACGCAACCCCCGAGCTCACCGTCCTGGTGTCGACTGCCTACATGGAAGAGGCCCAAAGCTTCGACAGGATCGTCGCAATGGATGCCGGGCATGTCATCTTTCAGGGGACGCCGCAGGCGTTGCAGGGTGATCAAGAAAATCTTGAGACCGCCTACAGAAACTTGCAGACGCATGATCAGCAACCATCTCCTTTCGAGCACTTTCCGAGTCACGAAGCATCCGAAAATCCGGTGATCGCGGCGCGGGGCCTGACACGGCGCTTTGGGGATTTTACGGCCGTGGACAGCGTCGATTTCTCGATCCACCGGGGCGAGATATTTGGATTTCTCGGGTCGAACGGGTGCGGCAAGTCGACGACGATGAAGATGCTGACCGGCCTTCTGCCAGCAAGCTCCGGTGAGGCGTTGCTGTTCGACCGGCCCGTTGACGCCCGCAACCGCGACATGCGCCGTGAAATCGGGTACATGAGCCAAGCGTTTTCGCTGTATGGCGAACTGACCGTGCATCAGAACCTGCAACTGCACGCCCGCATTTTCGAAATCCCTGACCGGGCAGCCCGGATCGACGAACTGGTTCAACGCTTTGGCCTTGTCGCCCATCGCGATACGTTGGCGGCCAACCTTCCGCTTGGCATAAAGCAACGCCTGTCTTTGGCCGTTGCCGTCATCCATCGCCCGCGCGTGCTTATCCTGGATGAACCGACATCGGGTGTGGATCCGGCCGCGCGAGATTCGTTTTGGGAACTGCTGTTTGAACTGTCGCGCAATGACGACGTGACCATTTTCGTTTCAACCCATTTCATGGGTGAAGCCGAACGCTGTGACCGGGTCTCGTTCATGCATGCAGGCAAGGTTCTGGCCGAGGGGACGCCAGCCGAATTGATCGCTGCGGAAAACACCGGCAGTCTTGAGGAATCATTTGTATCCATTCTGAAAGCCGCGGACCCGCCAGATCCGGTTGTTGCACCAAAGGTGGACGTGAACATGCCGAAACACAGCGACGCAGGCGGGGTCGCTCGCGCGCTGGCCTATACCCGGCGGGAGAGTGTTGAGGTGATACGCGATCCGGTGCGTTTGGCCTTCGCCTTTCTCGGGTCGGCGATCCTGATGCTGGTCTTCTGTTACGGGATCACCCTGGACATCGAAGAACTTGATTTCGCGGTTCTGGATTATTCACAGGGCCCGGAAAGCCGCGCCTACGTCGCCGAGATATCGGGATCGCGTTACTTTGATGCGACCGCTCCGCTGGTTTCCGCCGAGGAAGGGCGCAGTCGGCTGATTGCCGGAGATGTTTCGCTGGTCGTTGAACTGCCGCCCGACTTCGGGCGCAAACTGCATACAGGCGAACCGACCGAAGTGCTGGCGACGGTCGACGGCGCAATACCGTTCAAGGGTGAGACGGTTGAAGGATACGTGGCCGGGTTACACCGGACATTTTTGGGCGCCCTGGCGCGCGAAAACGGCGCACCCCATTCTGAAATCGCCCACATCGAACCACGGTTCCGGTACAACCAGAGTTTCGAAAGCATCGCGGCGATGGCGCCCGCTATGCCCGCGATCCTCTTGATCATGCTGCCCGCCGTTCTGACGGCGGTCAGTGTCGCGCGGGAAAGAGAATTGGGATCGGTCGTCAATTTCTACGTAACGCCAACGACCCGGCTCGAATTCCTGGTCGGCAAACAGATCCCTTACATTGCGATTGGCTTTGCCAATTTCCTATTGCTGGCCTGGATGACGGTTGTTGTTTTCGGGGTGCCCCTGAAAGGCGACCCCATTCCCCTTGCAGTGGGGGCGTTGTTGTATGTCTGGGCCACGACATCCTACGGGTTGCTGATGGCAACGATCACATCCAGCCAGGTGGCCGCCACCTTCGCAACGGCCATCGCCTCGGTTGTGCCGACGATTCAGTTCTCGGGTCTTCTGCAGCCGGTTTCAACGCTTGAACCCGGCGCGCAGGCCATCGGGTCACTATGGCCATCATCCTATTTTCTGCATCTCAACGTGGGCGCATTCACCAAAGGGCTGGGATGGGAGGCTTTGGCCCCGGACATTCTGGCGCTGGCCTGCTTTGGCCCCGCGTTCACTTTGATCGCCGTTCTTTTGCTCAGAGCGCAGGAGAAGTGAATGCGACGCCTGTATTGCATCTTCTGGCTGGGTCTAAAGGAAATGGTGAGCCTGCGCCGGGATTGGATCATGATGGCACTGCTGGCATGGTCCTTCACTCTGGCCCCGATCATGGAGGCGACAGGCGTCGCCAGTTCGGTGAACAATGCCTCAATTGCGTTTGCCGATGAGGACAATTCCCCACTCTCGCGGGCGCTGACCACCGCATTCTTTCCGCCCGAGTTCCAGCCGGTTGTGCAGATCGTGCCGGGAACCGGATCGGAACATATGGATGACGGGCGGTTTCTCTTTGTCGTTGCCGTGCCCCCCGGGTTTGAAAAAGACATACGCGCCGGGCGCGCACCAGAAATTCAGGTTCTCATCGATGCGACCGCTATGGAGCAGGCCGGAATTGGCGCAAATTACATCACCAATATTCTGAGCGCAGAAATACGGCGTTTTGCGATCGGCGCCGATCTCGTGGACCCTCCTGTGGTGGACGTCATCCTGCGCAGCGCGTTCAATCCAAACAGGGATACAGTGCGCTTTGCCGGGATTGTCGCCCTGATCGGCCAGATCATGTGGTTGACGACAATCCTGACCGGCGCGGCCATGATCCGGGAACGCGAACACGGCACAATTGAACACCTGCTGGCCATGCCGCTCGCCCCGTTTGACATCGCAATGGCGAAGATTTGGGCCAATGCTGCGGTCGTGCTTGTGGCGAGCGGCCTGTCGATGATTTTTGTGATGCAAGGTGCATTGGGCATCGACATCGCCGGGTCAAACTTGCTGTTTCTCATTGGCACCGCACTGTTTCTGTTCACCGCGACGGCGCTGGGGGTCTTTCTGGCCACTGTCGCCCGCTCGATGGCGCAATTCGCGCTTTTGGTGATGCTGGTGATCCTGCCCATGTTGATGCTCTCGGGTGGTGAGACACCGATTGAAGGCCAGCCTGACTGGCTGCAGATCGGAACACTCATCCTGCCATCCCGGCACTATATGGCAGCCAGTCAGGCGATCATATTCAAAGGTGCAGGGCTGGAAACGGTCTGGCCAGAATTCGTATGGATGGCGGTGCTGGGAATTGCGCTATTGACGACCAGCCTCGCGCTGTTCAGGCGGTCTGTTGCACAAGATCGATAGGGGTGGGTGCCCGGTCCGATGGATTGAGCAACAGCTAGTGCTTCGCATCGTCCGTCCCGCGTGCGCGGGCGGCAAAATTGATCTCGCTTAAAGTTGCGTCATTCGGATGTGGTAGAATCGCCACACTGCAATCTTTAATGGGAGAATTGAAGATGCCTACCAAATCCACCAAGACCGAGTCGCCGGAAGTTTTCACCGAAGTCCTCAGGTCCATGCAGGGTGTGATGTCCACGAACCCGCTGATCGCACCGCAAGTCGAACAGTTCTGGAACGCACAGGACAAGCTGCTGGATGAGGCCGAGGAATACTCCCGCCAATGGTTCCTACGCCGCCACGAAGCGGCCCGGACCGCCCTTGAAGCGGCGCGGCAAACAACATCCGGCGACAGGATCGAACCCACAAAAGCAATGAACACAATGGCCGAATGGCAACGCCACTCAATCGAACGCATGGTCGAAGACGCCCGCGAGTGGTTCGAAATGGTGACCCGGTGCGCAAAATACGTGAGCGAAACCGAGGCCGAGGCCGTGGGTGAGAGCATGGATGCGGCCTCAAAAGCCGCACGAAAAGCTGCCAAGCCAACGAAATCCGAGCCAGTTTGAGGCAGTTTGCTGGCTCAGAAAGATGAAGTGCCTGTACTTGTCAAAGTACAAACCTGCGCCAAGTGGCTTTGGCGCGCTCAGCTTATAACTTTTTGTCCACGTGTATCTGAACTGACGTCGATTTCCCCGACGCCGACACCTAATCGGACCAGTTCGATGACATCAATCCAATAAACCAGATACGTTCTGCAGCAACAAATCCGACAAGGCCTGGGATCGGCCTGCCCTTTCTAAGTCTGATGAATATAGCTCCCCGGCGCATCAGGCAGTTTGCCTGCATCTCTCCGTTTCCCTCCCATAGGCGGCGGCTTTGTTTCTCCGGTGGAATGCGCCTTGAACCAGTCGGCCATGGCGGGCCACCACGAGCCTTTTCTGACTTCGCTCGTCTCCAGCCAGTCATCCGGTGAAACATAAAGGGCGTCTGCCAGCCGGTGATCTATCCGATAGTGACGGTTTTTGTGCCCGGGTTCGCTCAGGATACCGCCATTGTGCCCCCCCTTGGTCAGGACAAAGGTCAGATCGCCATCGGTGAACAGCCTGACCTTGTAAACCGAACGCCACGGGGCGATATGATCGGTCTCCGTTCCAACCACGAACATCGGAACCCGAATGTCCTTCAGGGCAATAACCCGCCCTTCAACAGCGAAACGCCCAGCGCTCAGCCGATTTTCCAGGAACAGACCGCGCAGGTATTCCGAATGCATCCGCGCGGGCATGCGCGTTGTGTCATTGTTCCACACGGTCAGATCCGATGGCAGGTCCTCTTCGCCAAGGAAATACCTGCGCACGGCGCGCGCATAGATAAGATCTTCGGCACGAATGGTCGTGAATGTCCGGGTCATCTGCGGCCGGTCCAGACACCCCTGCAACCACATCAGGTCTTCGACAAAAGAAACCTGACTGTCGTCGATGAACAGTAAAAGCTCGCCGGCTTCGGCAAAATCAACCTGTGCCGCCATCAGGGTGACGCTGGCCAACCGGTCATCGCCCTCCCGCTCCATCACCGCCGCTGCGATCGCAAGGAGCGTCCCACCCAGGCAATACCCGTTGGCGTGGATTTTTTTGCCCGGAACGATTTCCTCAACAGCGTCAATCGCGGCCATGACACCCTGCTTGCGATAGTCTTCCAGACTGAGATCGGCATGCTCGGCAGTCGGGTTGAGCCAAGAAATCATGAACACCGTGAACCCCTGGCTGACGAGATAGCGTACCATCGAATTTTCCGGCGACAGGTCCAGCACGTAGTACTTCATGATCCAGGCTGGCACGAAAAGGATGGGCTCAGCCTGTACCGTTTCGGTCGAAGGCGAATACTGGATCAGTTCGAAAAGCGTGTTTCGATAGACGACTTTGCCTGGTGTCGCTGCCAGATCCTTACCGATCTCATAGCCCTCGGGCGCGGGATCATGCTGTTGCGTCACCGTGTGCAGAAAGTCCTCAACAAAATGCGCGCCACCATCCACCAGATTGCGGCCGCCTGTCTCGACAGTTCGGTTGATGATTTCCGGATTCAGCCAGGGGAAATTCGAAGGTGACACGACATCGAGCGCCTGGCGAATCTGAAACTGTGCCCGCTCGGCATCCCGAGGCGCAATACCGGGCATCTCATCCGTCGCGGCCTGCCACCAGTCCTGCGCGCTTAGGAAGGCCTGCTGCCAGAGCGCAAAAGGTGCCTTTTGCCAATCGTCCGCCACGAACCGGTGATCGTTCTTGCGCGGTCGGAACGGCGGTTCCGGCTCTGCCCCGGCGGAAAGCTTACTGGCATGGTCCCAAAGCTTGGCCGTATTTCGGGCCGCGCGCTCGGCAAGTTCAAGCTGACGCCCGGGCGACCGGGACAGATGCACGGCCCAGTCCATCCACGTCGCCATTACCGAATGCGGAGAAACACCCGCCGTAGCTCGGGCCAGTGCAGCACGCGTGGCCCGGTCCAGCTTATCATAGGGATGAGGTGACACCTGAGACTCAGGGGCTGACGCCACAAGCTGAGGGTCCACTTTCAACTTCTCCGGTTTCAATTCGGTCATGTCGTCTCTCCACTAAAAGTCAGACAGTCCAGCGGTTGTGGGTTTCGGCCTCGTCAGAACAACCCTGCGATCTATGTAAGCATTAATCCTGAAAATTCATGACGATCCGGCCCTGAATCTTGCCCTGTTCCATGCGCGCGAAGATATCGCTGATATTGTCCAGCGTGTCCCATTCGAAATGCGATGCAATGCGTCTTTTGGCATCAGTGCTGAATCTGGCCCCGATTGAAGCACGGCTCCTGACAAGCCACCCGCAACTGTATTTGCGCGAAAGGCCAAAAACCGCCCCGGTTTGTGGCCCCGAAGGTCCAAAAAACGAAATGGGGCAGTGCATTCTAGTCTGTCTGTCGGCCGGCGACCCGATTGAAGAGTTATCATTTGCTTGTAGCTCAGAAAATGCCACTTGAGAGCCAGTTTTGGTTAACAAGTCAAAACGTTGCTGAAGTTGGATTGTTAACAGGTTTACCGCTGTTGCAATTTGCTGCAGCGTCTCTTGCGCGATAGATTTCTGGAGTCCAGCGAGGTTCCATTGCTTTGTCGCAAAGTGCTTGCCTCAAACCTGCTAACTCATGACTTGAAGAGTGCAGATTTTTGCCGACCTTCGTCAACAGAAATGCAATCTAATGCACTCCGCATTGCACCGATTGCCGTTGATCAGAGGGGACGACTGATACAAAGCTAAGCCGCGTTGCATCAGGTTTCCTGCACCTCCTCAGGATCGAGGAAAGCTTGGGATAGTGGTACATCAGAATAGAACCAATAGTAAGTGAGCAATCCCAAAAGAGTAGTTCCGCCCATGCAGAACTTCACCCCGACCACAAGGATTGGATCGTTTGTCTATGTAACCGCGTCATCCGTCAGTGTGTGCATGTTCTGTCGGTGTCGATGTTACTGATTATCGTCTTTGCAGTCGCGGATGCAGCCTTGACGACCGACCAGAAACTCATCACCCCACCCGTTCTGATCCTTGAGGTCAGCGACCTGCTGGCTGTTTTCAGTGCGGTGCTCGTTGTTCTGATTGCCATCGAAATCCGTACCAATATCACACTTCACCTGACGCCGGATAAGGACGCTCATTCACTGCGGCGAACCAGAACCACCCAGATATACAGGAAGGATGCTTTGTTTCATTATTTTCCAACCAGCTCACTCAAGAATTCTTGCAACAGTATCTTTGAACCGAAGCATGCCCATTCTTCGAAAACTTTGAAAAAGGGACACCGGAACTGATCTTCAGAAACTGCGGTGGTGTGTTTAAGCTCACCTGGCAAAACCGGAATGCCATTGCTACGCATTGCCCCTACCCAAACCATCCGCTATCACCCCGCCCAACTCAATTTCCCCGACCCAGAGGACGCGACATGGCCGCCTATCAATATGTCTACCACATGCAGGGTGTCTCCAAGACCTATCCCGGTGGCAAGAAGTGCTTTGAAAACATCCACCTGAGCTTCCTGCCCGGCGTGAAAATCGGTGTCGTCGGCGTCAACGGCGCGGGTAAATCGACGCTGATGAAGATCATGGCGGGCCTCGACACCGACTTCACCGGTGAGGCATGGGCCGCCGAGGGCGCCAAGGTCGGCTATCTGCCGCAGGAACCGCAGTTGGATGAATCGCTGACCGTCCGCGAAAACGTCATGCTGGGCGTCGCCGCAAAAAAGGCCAAGGTCGATCGCTTCAACGAGATCGCCATGGAGATCGCCGAGAACTACTCGGACGAGCTGATGGAGGAAATGACCACCCTGCAGGACGCGATCGACGCCGAGAACCTGTGGGACCTCGACAGCCAGATCGACGTCTCGATGGAAGCCCTGCGTTGCCCGCCGGACGATGCCAACATCGCCAATCTCTCGGGTGGTGAGAAACGCCGTGTGGCGCTCTGCAAGCTGTTGCTGGAAGCGCCTGACATGCTGCTGCTCGACGAACCGACCAACCACCTCGACGCCGAGACCATCGCGTGGCTGCAACAGCACCTGATCGACTACAAGGGCACCATCCTGATCGTCACCCACGACCGTTATTTCCTGGATGACATCACCGGCTGGATCCTCGAACTCGACCGCGGCCGCGGCATTCCATACGAGGGCAACTATTCCGCATGGCTGGAGCAGAAAGCCAAGCGACTGGAGCAGGAAGCGCGTGAGGACAAGTCCAAGCAGAAGACCCTGCAGCGCGAATTGGAATGGATGCGTCAGGGCCAGAAGGCCCGTCAGGCCAAATCCAAGGCCCGGATCAACGCCTATAACGAGCTGGCAGACCAGTCCGAACGCGAAAAACTCACCCGTGCCCAGATCGTCATCCCCAACGGCCAGCGCCTTGGCGGCAAGGTGATCGAGGTCGAGGGTCTGTCCAAGCACATGGGCGACAAACAACTGATCGAAGGGCTGGATTTCGCCCTGCCCCCCGGCGGCATCGTCGGCGTCATCGGCCCCAACGGTGCCGGTAAATCGACGCTCTTCAAGATGCTCACCGGGCAGGAACAGCCTGACAGCGGTACCATCTCGCTGGGCGACACGGTCGAGCTGTCTTATGTCGACCAGTCCCGCGACGACCTGAAAGACAACGACACCGTGTGGGAGGCGATCACCGGCGGGGCCGAGATCATCCAACTGGGCGACGCGCAGGTCAATTCCCGCGCCTATTGCTCGTCCTTCAACTTCAAGGGCGGCGACCAGCAGAAAAAGGTCTCGCTGCTGTCCGGGGGTGAGCGCAACCGCGTCCACATGGCCCGCCTGCTGAAAGAGGGCGGCAACGTCCTGCTGCTGGATGAGCCGACTAACGACCTCGACGTCGAAACCCTGCGCGCGCTGGAAGACGCCCTGGTCGATTTCGCCGGCTGCGCGGTCGTCATCTCACACGACCGCTTCTTCCTCGACCGGATTTGCACGCATATTCTGGCCTTCGAAGGGGATGCGCATGTTGAGTGGTTCGAGGGCAATTTCGAGGATTACGAAGAGGACAAAAAGCGCCGTCTGGGACCGGACGCGCTGGAGCCCAAGCGGTTGAAGCATAAGAAATTTGCGCGGTGAGTTGCTCAAACGGCATTTTGTGGCGTATTGTCAATGGATTGTAAACGAAAGTTGTCCATTATCAGTATCTGCTTGACGGTAGGTTCCACTACCCACATATTTGCCAGGAGATCGTTATTCTGACCTAGATTGTGAAGAGGAGGCTGGTATGGCCTTAGAGGGTGCGCGTGACTAAGCAGTTGACATGTGATCAATTGCACGACCTGACAGAAACGGCACAGACTTTAGTCTGTGCCGTTTCTGATTCAATGTCGCTATCTTCGGCTTTAATATCTTTGGCAGGACCCACGATTATTGGGATATCAGCGATTATCGCCTTAGTAAGCTTGAAACAGGCACGGGAAATTGCTCGAAAGAAGGCGACACTGGATCTAATCGAAAAAGCTGAGTCGAATGATTACTATCGACGGCTCCACTCAACCTTCTCATACTACAAAAGAACCGGGGATTTCGCCCGGCTGCACGCGCCCAAAGAAGAAAAAGACAGCAGGGATCGCGGCGATGTTCTGGATTTCTTAAGCCACTATGAGCTTGTTTCCATCGGTATCGAAAAGGGAATACTGGACATCGAGTTTTACCGGCAATGGATGGCAAACCCGTTTGTACGTGACTGGAATGCAGCAGCGGATTTTGTGCAACGAGAACGCTGGAAGCAAAATACGGCAACGCAGGAGTGGTACTACTATCCCAAGCTTCTGGAGACCTATCAAAGAGTAGCATTGTGCTTCGATGAGGCCGCTATTGACTTAACCGAAAACTACGCCGGACCACCAGAACAAGCCGAGGGACCTGGCGACAAACCACTTCCATAAACCAGCAAGCGTAGGATGGGGTAAAACCCCATCCTACGGCTCTCCGAAGGTGCCATCGGTGACCACACCACTCCACTCCGGATCAACCCGGCCTGCGCGAATATCGCGATGGATTGACGAATACGCCCAATCGGTCGGGCGCTCCACCAACCCATGCTTGACCGGATTGCCCCAACAACACGCCATGTGATTGCGGTAATCCGTTTCATCCCGAATGGCGTGCTCCCAAAACCGGCGTTGCCAAATCCCGGCATCTCCCTTCGCAATTTTCGATGCCGTTCGTAGGATGGGGTTACACCCCATCACTTCCCCGGCTTTCACCCCTCGCGTAAACCGAGCCTTAATCGCACCCCACCGCGTCGAATAATCCGCATCCCCCGGCGGCAAGGTCCAAACTGCGTGGATATGATCAGGCAACACGACAAACGCGTCGCACCAGAACGGACGCTCCCTTTGCGTCATCGCAAAGGCCGCCCGCAAATGTGCCACCTCGCGCGTCAACAGATCCGAGGACCGGTCGGCCAAAGACGCGGTGAAGAAATACTTGGCTCCGGGAATGCGGATGCGCCGGTAATTAGTCATGCCGGCACAAAACAACAAACGTGGTTAACGAAGGCCTAAAACCCGATCACCTGCACAACGCGCGCAGGCTCGACATCCTCGCCCGCCATCCGGACAAAAGCCTGCTGCCCGTCGCGCCCGATCCGCAGCCGGGCCTCGATCTGTTTGCGGTGGTCGTCGGTGATCCGGTTGCGGGCACAGGCGCCCTCCTCCTCCCACAGACGTTTGGAGATCCCCGAGGACACCGCCCAGGAGATTGCCCGGGGCTGAACGTCGCTTTCCGACAACTGATCGCGGGTCTCCAGCGTCTTTAGCATCTCGGCCATAACCTCAAAGCTTTCGCGGAAGGTGACGTCCTCCATCTCGGTCTCTTCTTCGGTGGCCATATCGTCATTCAGGCATTTTCGCGCAACAAACAGCCAGTCATGCACCATATAGGCGGGTGCATAACCCCACGGGTTCAGGCCCCGGACCGGCTGCACCAGCTTCGGTATGCTGCCCCCGTCGGTGTACATCCACTGCGGCTCGATCTCGGTCACATGGACCGCGCGCCCGTCGGTCTGCGCCCCACGTGCAAAGGCCAGCGCGCGGCCCTGCCGGTCCACGTCCGGCACATAGACAAACTGGCCATCACCCGCCGATCCGCTGTCGCCGCGCACCCACATCACCAACAGCGATCCGGTGAAGTCCCCGGGTTGCGAGTCATCGTAGATCCGGCTGCTGCAGGCGGTCAAAACGATCAGGGACAACAGGGCAAGGCAGCGGGCAAACATGGCGGTCTCCAATAAGATCAAACAATACCAACAGCCTAAATCGATAACCAAAGCTGCGTCAAAACCATCGGCGGATTCCTGTTCAAAACGGAAAATGCGCCCTCAAACCCTTGTACAAACCCCACAAATTCTCTTGTCACGCACCAGTTCGGGTGCCATATCCAAGGGGCATACGTTTTTCTATTTCGACCTGCTGTCTCCGTTTCCGGCGCTCAGTCTATCGATACAGACGACGACGCCGGGCTGCCGCAACACCGTGGGCAGCACATAAACAGGAGACAACGGATATGCCTACAGGCACCGTAAAATGGTTCAACACCACCAAAGGCTTCGGCTTTATCGCACCCGAAGAGGGCGGCAAGGACGTATTTGTGCACATCTCGGCGGTCGAGCGTTCGGGCCTCACCGGTCTGGCCGACAACCAGAAAGTCACGTACGAGCTGCGCGCCGGTCGTGACGGTCGCGAAAGCGCCGACGACATCCAGCTGGTGTAACCGGTTGAAAGGGTGGGGAAATTTCCCTGCCCTTTTTCTTTTTTCAGGCATTGTACGTTCTGCGCGGTCTCAATTTTGTGCGCGGAACGCATAACTTTTACGTTATGCATGCCCCAGAAATGACCAATTCGGATATCATTCTGACAGTGCAGTCATGAGTTCAGTGGTCATTGCGAAAGGGCATACCATGTTCACACGCCGTGTGTTTCTAGCCGGCACCGCCGCCAGCCTGCTGCCGGGCATCGCCAGCGCGAAGAAGACGGTCGAGTTTGATCCCACACCGCAATACGTGCGGATCAAAAAAGAGTTCCTGCCGGGTCAGTTGCTGGTCGTACCGCGCTCTTTCTACCTGTATTTCGTAACCGAACAGCGAAAGGCGATCCGCTATGGCTGTGGTGTTGGCAAGGCAGGCCTGGAATTCTCGGGCACGGCCACAATCGACGTGAAAAAGGAATGGCCCACATGGCGGCCGACCAACGAGATGATCGAGCGCGATCCGGTGGCTTACGCGCGGTTCAAGGACAACGACTATGTTCAACCCGGCGGGGGTGACAACCCTCTGGGTGCGCGGGCGCTGTATCTGTTCCAAAACGGGGTGGACACCTATTTCCGAATTCACGGCACGACTCAGCCGCAGACGATTGGCCGGGCCGTATCAAACGGGTGCATTCGAATGCTGAACGAGCATGTCGTGGACTTGTACAACAGGGTCCCGATCGGAACCGTGGTCACGGTTGTCTGACCGCGCATTTATGGCGCGGTCCAATCCACATCGCTGGCCTCTTCTATGTGAAGCAACCCGTCCGGCCAGGGCCGCGCGATGGCCCGCGCCTCTGCTTCCTCTCCCATCAGCCAAGTATCAAAACTGGTGCGGTCCAGTAAAACACCCATGCGATGATGGATTGGCTTTACGTCGGCATTGGGTTCGCAGGTGACGGCGGCGAACTGGTCGACCCTGGTACCACCCGGAGCCTCCCAAGTGTCGGTGATCGCGGCAAAGTACAAGGGCGCGCCATCCGCCGAAGTGATGCGCCAGGCCGTTTTGCGGCGTTTCTCTCCTGTCCACTCGTACCATCCGTCCACGGGGACAACGGCGCGCCCAACGCCCTGAAACGCAGTTTTGTCAAAGACGGTTTCAGACCGGGCATTGATGATGGTTTCCATGACCGGGCGCCCCCGTGCGTTGACCCGCCCGACCGGGATCATGCCCCACCGCATCGGCACGAGGCCCGCTTCCGTCAGTACGATCACCGTCTGACCCGGCTGGATGTTCCGGCGGGGTGGCTGGGCATCCACGCTATTCGAGACGCCCAGCGCCTCCGCGATCTCGGATATTGGCCTCGTCAGAAAGAAGCGCCCTGGCATCGATCACTCCTGATTGGCCGCTGTATTGGCAAGATCCAGAACGTGCGGACCCAGCGTATCGACGATCACCGCCACTCCAGCCGCGTTTGGATGTATTCCATCTGACTGCATGAACTGGCCTGCCGCACCCGGGTCACCATCGGCCGCCAGACCGTCGAAGAAACTGTTGGCATACAGCGTCTGAAACTCCTCAGCCAACTCCGGGTACATGCCATCAAAGGCTTGTTTGTATTCAACACCGTAGTTCCCCGGCGCCTGCATCCCGACCAGCAGAACGGCCACGTCGCCCGCCGCTGCGACGCGCAGGATTTTCTCAAGATTGGCGCGTGAAATGGCAGGATCAATCCCGCGCAGCAGGTCGTTTCCCCCGAGCGCCACAATCATACCGTCCACATCCGGCGTCAGCGTCCATTCCACGCGCGCCGCACCGCCTGCCGTCGTATCCCCGGACACACCGGCATTGATCAGGCGGACATCCGCGCCCTGTTCCTGCAACCAGCGGTCCAACTGCGGGACAAAGCCGTCCTCTTCGACCAGCCCATATCCTTGGGTCAGCGAATCCCCCAGCGCAGCGATTACAACCGGTTCCGCTGTGGCCGCAAAACCGCAACACAAAAACAGCCCTGATAGGACAGCCTTGCGCAAAACTCTAAGTGCTCCATATCCCAAGTGACTGCTCCCCTTCGGAAAGACCCATGACAACACCTGTTCTCAAACTCCAAAATGCCGCATTGTCGCTGGATGGCAATGCCGGTCGGGTTAATATCCTGCATGACATCAACCTGACCGTCGCGCAGGGCGAAACGCTTGGGCTGGTCGGGCCGTCCGGGTCCGGCAAATCCTCGCTGCTGATGTTGATGGGCGGGCTGGAGCAAGCGACGGGCGGCAGCGTGACCGCTTTGGGCCATGACCTGACCGGGATGGACGAGGACACGCTGGCCCGCTTTCGGCGGGACTCGATGGGCGTTGTTTTTCAGAATTTCCACCTGATCCCCACGATGACCGCGCTTGAGAACGTCGCAACACCTCTGGAACTGGCCGGGCACAAGGATGCTTTCGAACGTGCAGATGCCGAATTGCAGGCCGTGGGCCTGTCACACCGGCGCGACCACTACCCTGCACAGCTGTCCGGCGGAGAACAACAGCGTGTCGCATTGGCCCGCGCCTCGGCGCCACGCCCTAAAATTCTGTTGGCGGACGAACCGACCGGAAATCTCGACGAAACCAATGGCGCGGCCATTGTCGACCTGCTGTTCGGATTGCGCGACAAGCACGGCGCGACACTGGTGCTGGTGACCCACAGCCATTCACTGGCCGAGCGATGCGACCGTGTGGTCCGCCTGCGGGACGGGCGTATCGCGCAGGACATCCAGAAAGAGGCTGCAGAATGAGCTTGCGGCTGGCCGGTCGACTGGCCCGCCGCGAACTGCGTGGCGGGTTGCGTGGGTTTCGGGTGTTTCTGGCGTGTCTGGCTCTGGGCGTCGCAGCAATTGCCGCTGTTGGCTCGGTTCGATACGCGATCCAGGCCGGATTGACGCAAGAGGGTGCTGCCTTGCTGGGCGGCGATGCGCAGCTGGAATTCACCTATCGCTTTGCAGATGATGACGAACGCGCATGGATGGACGACACTGCACAGCAGGTGTCCGAAGTGGTTGATTTCCGCTCCATGGCCGTCGTGCCGGGCGACACTGGGTCGGAGCGTGCGCTGACCCAGGTGAAGTCTGTTGACGATGTCTACCCCCTGTTGGGATCGGTTGTTTTAGAGCCCGACATATCGCTGCCCGACGCTCTGAGTGGCGATGGGACCCTGCCGGGTGCAGTCATGGACCCGGCTCTGATTGATCGCCTCACATTGGCAATCGGTGACCGGTTCGCCCTCGGCACACAGGAGTTTGTACTCACGGCAGCGCTGGTTAACGAACCGGACAGCGCCGCCGATGGGTTCGGTCTTGGGCCGCGAACACTGGTGCGGACCGAAGACCTGCAAGCGTCGGGTCTGTTGGAACCGGGTACGTTGTTTTCGACCAAGTACCGGCTGGACCTGGAGACGGGCACTGATCTGGAAGCCTTGGCGTCCCGGGCAGGTGAGGTATTTGACGGCACCGGAATGCGCTGGACCGATGCCCGGAACGGAGCGCCGGGCATTGCCGAGTTTGTCGCCCGGCTGAGCGCGTTTCTGGTGCTGGTCGGCCTATCTGGTCTGGCCGTTGGCGGTATCGGCGTGTCCGCTGCGGTGCGCGCGTATCTGTCACAGAAAACCGAAACCATTGCCACCCTGCGCACGTTGGGCGCCGACCGGGCGACGATATTCCAGACATACATGATCCAGATCGGGATATTGTCGGTTGCAGGGATCGCGATTGGAATCGCTTTGGGCGGTCTGGCCCCGTTGGCGCTGGCACCGGTGATCGAAAGCCGCCTGCCTGTTCCGGCAGTGTTCTCGCTCTACCCGCAACCCCTGGCCGAGGCCGCGTTGTATGGGCTTCTGACGGCATTCCTGTTTACGCTCTGGCCCCTTGCCAGAACCGAAGAGGTGCGCGCCGCGACCCTGTTTCGGGATGCGCTCACGACCGCCCGGAGTATCCCGCGCCTGGCTTATGTTTTAGCCACCGGGCTGGGTCTGGCAGTGTTGATCGCAGCAGCATCGTGGTTCAGCGGTTCGACGCAATTGACGCTTTGGACCAGTGGCGGTCTGGCCGGGGCCTTGCTGCTGCTGTCCCTGTCGGCCTTTGCGATCCGGCGCATTGCACGCGCCGGGGCGCCCTGGGGTCGTGGCCGCCCCGCCTTGCGCTGGGCGCTGTCCGCCATATCCGATCCGCGGGAAGGCGCTGGTTCGGTCGTATTGTCCCTTGGGCTGGGTCTGTCGGTTCTGGCAGCGGTTGGACAGATCGATGGCACATTGCGCAACGCGATTTCTGGGAACCTGCCGGATGTGGCCCCGTCCTACTTTTTTGTCGATATCCAAAAGGACCAGATGCCTGGGTTCACCGAGCGCCTCGAAACGGATCCGGATGTCAGCCGCGTCGAAAGTGCGCCCATGCTGCGGGGCATCATTTCGCAGATCAATGGACGCCCCGCGCGCGAAGTGGCTGGAAGCCATTGGGTTCTGGAGGGTGATCGCGGCGTGACCTACTCGGTTGAGCCACCGGAAAACGCCCGCATCACCGCCGGTGAGTGGTGGCCCGAGGACTATTCAGGGACGCCGCAGGTCAGTTTTGCCGCCGAAGAGGCTGACGAGATGGGTCTGAAGCTTGGCGACGAACTGACAGTCAATATCCTGGGTCGCGACATCACCGCGGAGCTCACCTCATTGCGCGAAGTCGATTTTTCCACCGCAGGCATGGGGTTCATCATGTCGATGAACCCGTCCGCACTGTCAGGGGCACCGCACAGTTTTATTGCCACCGTTTATGCCGAAGAACCCGCCGAAGCTGCCATCCTGCGTGATCTGGCGGGGCAGTTTCCTAACATCACAGCCATCCGGGTACGCGACGCAATCGACAGGGTTTCGGGCCTGTTGGCGGGACTGGCCGCTGCAACTTCCTATGGGGCCGGCGTATCCCTCTTGACCGGGTTTCTGGTGTTGATCGGGGCCGCTGCCGCAGGCGAGCCCGCGCGGCGCTACGAAGCGGCGGTGCTGAAAACTCTGGGAGCAGACCGGCGCCGGATTCTGATCAGCTTTGCCTTACGCGCCATTCTGCTGGGCGCTGCCGCAGGATGTGTCGCCCTGCTGACCGGCATCCTTGGCGGATGGGCCGTTGCGACCTACATCTTCGATACCGGTTTCTCGATCATCTGGCCCTCGGCACTGGGCATTGTCATCGCCGGGATCGCCGTCACACTGGGGGCGGGTATGGCTTTTGCCCTAAGGCCCTTGTCGGTGCGTCCTGCCGGTATCCTGCGCGCCAGCGATTGAGGTCAGCGTAGACAGGCCACGGGCTGCAGCATCCTCAGCAACGGATCGTTGTCGCAGACCAGCGCATCCAGCGTGATGTCGTCCAGCGAGGCGTAGAATACCTCGGCAGCGTCCTGCAGTGCCAGGCGCAGGCGACACGCGTCGGTGAGCGGGCAGGTGTTGTCCGCATCGGCAAAGCACTCGACGATGGGCAGAGATCCTTCGACATGCCGGAACACTGCGCCGATCCGGATCTCATCCGCGGCGCGGGCCAGAGTCATGCCGCCGTTTCGGCCGCGTTGTGTACTGAGATAGTTGAGCGTGCTCAGTTGATTGATGACTTGCGCCAGATGGTTCTCCGATATGTTGCACGCCTCGGCAATCTCGGACTTCGTAACCAGTCGCTCCGGATGCGCCGCACAATACATCAGCAGGCGCACAGCAATGTTTGTCCGTTTGGTAATCCGCATAATGGCCTCCCAAATTCAAGATGCAGCCTTATTGCATGTCTGGCAAAAAAGCGGTTTGACATACATCAATCGTCAACGAAGGACCCTGTGCTACATGGCTGACCCCTATTTCTTTGGCTATGGCAGCCTCGTGAATCTGGCCACGCACGATTTTCCCGATCCCCGGCCTGCACGACTGAAAGGATGGAAACGGGTTTGGCGGCACACCGATTTACGCCCGGTTGCCTTCCTGACGGCAATCCCCGATCCCGAGGCCGAGATCGATGGCATGATCGCCCATGTGCCCAGAAACGACTGGGATGCTCTGGATGAGCGCGAGTGGGCCTATGATCGGGTTCCGGCAACCAGTTCGGTTACACACCCCCTGACTCATGACGTTGAAATCGCCGTCTATGCGGTTCCGGCGGATCGCCACAATGAGCCCAGTAACCACCACCCGCTGCTGCTCAGCTATATCGATGTGGTGGTTCAGGGATATTTGCGCGCATTCGGAGCCGACGGCGCCGACCGTTTCTTTGCGACGACCGAGGGTTGGGATGCGCCGATCCTGAATGATCGCGCCGAACCGCGTTACCCGCGTCACCAGCAACTGAATTCCGCCGAGACCGACTTTGTGGATGACCGCTTGCAGAGCGTTGCTGCACACATCGTGCATCCCGCCTGAGGGAGACCGGACTCACACAGAAAAGCTGAACCTCGGATCTGCTGTGCGCAGGTACTTTATCCGCGCGCCCGGATTACCTGCAACAAGGGCATCAGGGTCGCCATCTCCGGTCCGCGCTCCATGCCGGTCAGCGCCTTGCGCAGCGGCATAAACAATCCTTTGCCCTTGCGCCCCGTTGCCTCTTTAACCGTTTGGGTCCAGGTGCTCCAGGTGTCGCCATCAAATGGCCTGTCGGGCAGCAGTGCCATGGCCTCGGCAATGAAGTCGCGATCCTCATCCGCGATCAATGGGTCTGCCCCGTCACGGCACAGCTCCCACCAGCCCTTGAGATCACCCAGCGTCGTGATGTTCTCGCGCGCCATGCTCCAGAAGGGTTCGGCCAGTTCCTCAGGCACACCGGCCTCGGCGACGGCCTGCGAGACATCAGACAACGGCAGTGACTGAAGGTGTTTCGCCGTCAGTGGAAACAGATCCTGCACATCGAACTTTGTCGGTGCGGCGCCAAAACGTCCTATGTCAAATCCGTCGACCAGTTCGGCCATGTCGGATCGAAGCTCGACCGGATCCGACGACCCTAGACGCGCCATCAGGCTCAGCAACGCCATCGGCTGCACGCCCTGTTCGCGCAGATCGCGCAGGGCCAGCGTGCCCAGGCGCTTGGAAAGCGCCTCACCCTGTGGACCCGTCAGCAAAGAATGATGCGCAAAACGGGGGCATTGGCCACCCAGCGCTTCAATGATCTGGATCTGTGTCGCCGTGTTGGTCACATGATCCGAACCACGCACCACATCGGTTACGCCCATTTCAGTGTCATCAACCACCGAGGCTATCGTGTAGAGAACCTGACCGTCGCCCCGGATCAGAACCGGGTCCGAAACCGACGCTGCATCGATCGAGATGTCACCCAGAATACCGTCGACCCACTCGATCCGCTCATGGTCCAGCTTGAACCGCCACACACCGTTGCCGCGCTCGATCCGCAACGCCTCTTTTTCCGCATCCGACAGGCTCAAAGCCGCGCGATCATAGACCGGAGGTTTGCCCATGTTCAGCTGTTTCTTACGTTTGAGGTCCAATTCGGTCGGGGTTTCGAACGCCTCATAAAAACGTCCCATCTCGCGCAGTTTATCGGCGGCCTCGGCATAGCGGTCCAGACGTTCCGACTGACACTCGACCCGATCCCAGTGCAGGCCCAGCCATTCCAGGTCCTGCTTGATGGCATCGACATATTCTCCCTTCGATCGCTCTGGATCGGTGTCGTCGATACGCAGGATGAACGTACCGCCAGCCTTGCGGGCGATCAGGTAGTTCATGAGGGCGGTGCGCAGGTTGCCCACATGGATGTAACCGGTGGGCGACGGGGCGAAACGGGTGATGGTCATGGGTGTCTCCTGTTGGCGCGGCTCTTGTCACATGGATACGGTTTTGTCCAGCGACGGCACGACCCGCACAGCAATGGCAGGGTCAGGTTGGTTCGACAGACCAGGAATTGCCCAGATCATTGAGCCCGGCGCATATCAGTTCCGTCAAAACGCCCATGTCGATATCTGCGAGTTTGTTGACATACAGGCACGATTTTCCAAGCTTGTATTTGCCCAACCTCGACAGGATAGGCGTGAAGTCCGCGTATCCCGGCATGATGTAAATGGAGTGCGCCGCTTTTCGCGGGGAAAACCCGGTCGCCAGAAAGTCCCCTTCGCGCCCGGATTTGTAGCGATAGTGGTACCGGCCATAGCCGACAATCGATGGCCCCCACATGACAGGCGCAAAGCCTGTGGCTTCGCGAAACAGCGCATCCAGCGCGCGGGCTTCCTCAGCTTTTCGCGCCGGGTGGATCGCCGACAAAAAGGCATCAGCGCTTTGCGTGGTGGGGACCGTCTTGTTCTGAGATCGCGGCATGAACAAAAATTAACACGTAATGTTCAGCCACGCAGCCCATGTATTGGGGTATAAAGTGGCCAGCGGTTTGCGCTGACCTAATTCTTTCCATGGTGTTCAGACAGGGAGACGTAGAAATGACAATCAAATTGACACGACGTGCGGCGCTGGGAGCTGCCGCAGCCTTGCCATTCGCATCCGCGGCAACTCCGATTCTGGCCGCTGGAACCGAAACCAAGGCAAACTCAACAATCGCCAAATCCTTCCAGTTGGGCGATTTCACTGTCACCACCCTGCTGGACGGCAGTCTGCCACGCGACGGTGCGCAGGAAATCTTTGGCGGCGGCGCATCGGACGAGGACTTTGCCAAGGTTTCGGCCGACAACTTCATATCGCCCGATGTTGCGCAGTTTTTCTTTACGCCGACACTGGTCAATACCGGCGCCGAGCTGGTTCTGTTCGACACAGGTCTTGGCCAGGGCGGCATCCAGACCGCGTTGGCGGACGCGGGTGTTACCCCCGATCAGATCAACATTGTTGTTCTGACGCATATGCACCCTGACCATATCGGCGGCATGACAACCAATGACGCGGCCACGTTCCCGAACGCGCGCTACGTCACGGCGGCGCCCGAATACGATTTCTGGGCAGCGCAGGACGCCGGTAACCGTGTCGGCGATCTGGTGGCCGCCAAGGTGACTCCGATGGCCGAGAAGATGACGTTCATAGAAGACGGCGGCGATGTTGCGTCCGGCGTCACCGCAATGGCGGCGTTTGGGCATACGCCGGGTCACATGGTTTACCATCTCGAAAGCAATGGTCAGCGCCTGATCCTGACGGCCGATCTGGCCAACCACTACGTCTGGTCCTTTGCGCATCCCGAATGGGAAGTCCGGTTCGACATGGACAAAGCGGCAGCGACAGCCTCGCGGCGCAACGTTCTGGGCCTGCTGGCCGCTGACAAGGTCCCGATGATCGGGTACCACATGCCCTTCCCGGCTGCCGGGTATGTCGAAGCCCGCGGTGACGGGTTCCGCTTTGTGCCGGTCAGCTACCAGATGATGGGGTAGTGTCTCAGTAACCGGGGTCCGGCCGCACCTTTGAGCCGTCCGTGAAACGGGACAGGCGAAAATCGGTCGGATCCACGCATGGGTCCGCCTGCGTGACAAGATCGGCCACCAGCCGCCCGGCCCCGGGGCCGATCCCGAACCCATGGCCGGAGAAGCCTGTCGCGATCGTCAACCCCGGCAGATCATCGACACCCGAAATTACGGGAACAGCGTCCGGCGTGACATCTATCAGGCCCGCCCAGCTTTGAACGATCTCGGCCTGTTCCAACACCGGAAATCCCCTTTGTGCCCTGGACCAGGCCGATCGCAAAGCTTTGCGAGAGGGTTCGGGATCCAGCACGCGGCAATGTTCGAAAGGGGTCACATCGGTGGGCAACCACGACCTGTCCTGGCGCGCCTCAACTGTCCAGCGGTTGGACAAACGAAACCGCAGCGATCTCCATTCTTGCGCAAAGGCGGGCAGGAACTGACGCCCAAGCCGAAAGCTGTCAGGAACAATATCCAGCGTGTTTTCGTGACCCGACGCGATGGTGTACCCGCCATCTGCCCGTTTTCGGATGGCGAACTCATCCAACCACAAAGAGGCCTCGGGGCCGTGCGGGACAGGCGACGTGCGCATCACCGTGTTCAGGACCTTGAGTTGCGGAAGCTCAATTCCTGCGTTTCCGGCGAAAAGGCGCGACCACGCGCCGCCGGCCAGAACAACCTGATCACACGCCACCCGGCCCCGTTCGGTAATCACACCGGATACCCAGCCAGCCTGGATATCGATACTGCGTACAGCACATTGCGTCATGATTGCTGCGCCTTTGTCGCGGGCAGCCTCGGCGATGGCAGGGGCGGCCCATTGCGGCTCGGCCCGCCCGTCCTGCGGCATGTAAAGCGCACTGTTAAAGCCGTTCTGATTGCCCGGCAACAACCGGCCCAGTTCCGAACCCGAGACCATACGCGCCTCGGTTTGCAGCTCATCCACGTTACGCATCCAGCGTTCAAGGTTGCCACTGGACCGCGCACCAGATGCGCCAAACAAGATTCCGGATCGTGTGTACCCAGTCTTTCGGCCAATGCGTTCGTCCAATTCCCGCCATAGGCGCAGGGCTTCCTGCATCAGGGGGATTTCCCTCGGATCGCGCATGCCAAGTCGCACCCAGCCCCAGTTGCGCGAGCTTTGCTCACCGGCAATCTGTCCTTTTTCGCACAGCAGAACGGAAACGCCGCGCTCTGCAAGCTCCAACGCCGTCGAAGTCCCGATGATGCCGCCTCCGATAACGACAACATCGACGTGTTTGGGTAAGGAAAGATCGGATTCGACAGCGGTCGGTTTTGGGCCGGGCATCACCTGCTCTTACTAAATCGCACGAACCGCAATGGATGCTCAGAAATAGGGTACAGGCAATAGTGAGCAGACCGCGCGGTCAGATTTGTCAAAACCTGTGGCCAACGCGCCAGAAGAGATGGGCGACAAGACAGGATCGCCCGAAAGTCAGATGAAGCAGGCGTTCACGCTGCCCCGGACAGTTCCGCCCACTTTTGGCGCAGAAGTGCTGAGATACCTGCCTCCGCGGAGGTTGTTTCAGCTTTCACGCTTTCCTGCGACGGAAGGTCAGGGAATTCGGGTCGACTCTGCGATTGCGCTGTTTTCTGGCTCGCAGGCTCCTCACCGAGGATACCGGCAATCGCCGCATCCACTCGATCCTCATCCAGATCCTGCGCCGGAGACTCCATCGTGCTTAATCCCCACGGCGCATGAAGAGGTCTGTCATATCCTTCATACATAATAACACCAAACCATTAACTCAGACATCCAACCCAGGATGCGGCGCATTCAAATCAACAAGCAATTTTCGATCACCCGCGAACTCAACAGCAATGCGTCACATCCGCCCCACATTGGGCAATTTCCAAGCATAAATGTGGCAGAAAATTGTCAGCCACTCAAGCCAGCGAGGACTAACGGCCGCATAAAGTTACAGTTTTTCAGCAGTCAAAAGAAACAATAATCGGATCATCGATATGACTGTTTTTGATTCAAAGATAATCAATGCGCACCCGAACCTATCATTGATCAGCTGCGGTCTCGCCAGCGATTCACAATTGGATAGCGACGGTCCAGCCAAAAGGCCTTGCTGGTCAGTCGCGTGCCCGGAGCCGACTGAAACCGCTTGTACTCGCTGATGTAAATCAGATGTTCCACCTTGCGGGCGTCAGCCTCGGCAAACCCTGCCGCAACGCAATCTGCTATTGACCCGTCCCGGTCGACAAGAATGTCCAGAACTCCGTCCAGAACCGGATAATCCGGCAAACTGTCGCTGTCTTTCTGGTCTTCGCGCAGCTCGGCGCTGGGGGGTTTGTCGATGATGGACGGGCGAATGATCTCACCCCCGGGCCCCATCATCCAGTCCCGGTGGTTCACGTTGCGCCAGCGACAGGTTTCGAACACGCGGGTCTTGTACAGGTCCTTGATCGGGTTGTAGCCCCCGTTCATGTCTCCGTAGATCGTGGCATACCCTACCGCAATTTCGGATTTGTTTCCGGTGGTCAGCAGCATCTCGCCAAACTTGTTCGAAAGCGCCATCAGCAGCACACCGCGCAGGCGTGACTGAATGTTTTCCTCGGTCAGGTCTTCATCCAGGCCCGCAAACAGAGGTTCCAGCGTGCTGGTGACCGCCGCGCGACTCTCTGAGATCGGAACAAAGTCATAATGCACACCCAGTGCCTTGGCGACGGCTTCGGCGTCGTCCAGAGAGGTTTGGCTTGTGTATTCCGACGGCAGCATCACACAGCGGACGTTGTCCGCCCCAATCGCATCCACGGCGATCGCAGCCACCAACGCGGAATCGACGCCGCCTGACAATCCGAGCACCGCCTTTTTGAAGCCGGTCTTGCTCATGTAATCCCGCAAGGACTGCACCATTGCGCGATAGTCCTGCTCCCACGCATCCGGCTGCGGCACAATCTCGGATGGAACGATCCGCCAACCAACTTCGCCGCGTTCCAGATCCACATGGGTCACGGTCTCGTCAAAAACGGGCATGCGAAAAGCAAGCTCGCCGCCCGGGTTCAAGCCAAACGTCGCCCCGTCAAAGACCTGGTCATCCTGGCCGCCCACCATATTGAGGTAAATCAGCGGCAATCCGGTCTCGACCACACGCGCCACCATATGGTTCAGCCGCACGTCGTACTTGTCCCGGAAATAGGGCGAACCGTTCGGGATCAACAGAAACTCTGCACCGGTTTCTTCCAGCGTTTCGGCGACGTCGGGGTGCCAGCTGTCTTCGCAGATCGGGCTGCCGATCCGGGAATTTCCAACCGAATAGGGACCACCCAGCGGACCGGCATCATACAGTCGCACTTCGTCGAATACGGTCTCGTTGGGCAGGTGGTGTTTCAGCACCTTGCTGGTGATCCGACCGCCCTTGAGGATCAGGTATGCGTTGTACAGGCTGTCGCCTTCCACCCACGGCCCACCGATCGCGATGGCAGGACCATCTGCGCAACGCTTTGCCAGTGCCTCGACCGCGGCCATGGCAGCGCGGTGAAACACCGGCTTCATGATCAGGTCCTGGGTGTTGTACCCGGTGATGAACATCTCGGGAAAAGCCACCAGATCAGCCCCTGCCCTGCGCCCCTGTTCCCATGTGGCGAACGCTTTGGACGCGTTGCCCTCGATGTCCCCGACAGTCGGGTTGAGTTGCGCCAGAGTGATGCGGAAACGGTCGGCCATGCTGCCCTCTTGCCCTCGTCAGTCTTAATGCCATTTAGCAGATCGCACCGCGAGTGAAAGACCAATGCGGCAAAAGCCGTTGCTCTGCCCACGGCGGTACCCTAGTTTTGCCCGAAAGGATGCAAACTTATGACCACCGGGCAGGCTGGAACAACCATGAACATAATCCGCACTTGTTTTGTCGCGGGGATTCTGACCCTGACGGCAACGGCGGCCGCTGCACAAGACGGCACCGTAATCATCAAGGATGACGAAGTTGGCGGCGTTTACGAGGGCACATTTGAAAACGGCCTGCGCCACGGAACCGGCACCTATCGTTTGCCGAACGGCTTCGAATATACCGGCCAGTGGATCCAGGGGGAAATTCAGGGCCAAGGCATGGCCCGCTATGCCAATGGCTCAATCTACGAAGGCCAGTTTTCCAAGGGTCAGCCCGAAGGCCGCGGGAAAATCATCTTCGCGGATGGCGGCACCTATGAAGGCGACTGGGCCGACGGTTCGATCAACGGTTCCGGCTTGGCCGAATACGCAAACGGCATGCGGTATGAAGGCGGCTTCAAGGATGCCCGTCATCATGGCACAGGGCGGCTGACCGGCACCGACGGGTACATCTATGACGGCGACTGGGTGGACGGCGTCAAGCAGGGCAAGGCCAAGATCACCTACGCGGGCGGCGGTGTCTACGAAGGTGACGTTCTGGCCGGTCAACGCAACGGTCAAGGCACCCTGACTATGTCGGACGGTATGGTCTATTCCGGTGCATGGACCGAGGACCGGATTACAGGCTCTGGCCAGTTGTTTCAGGCCAATGGCGATGTTTATGAAGGCGATCTGGTCGACGGCCGGCGTCTGGGCAAAGGCAAGGTGACCTACGCAAACGGTGATGTTTATGAAGGTGATTTCGCCGATGATCTCCGCCATGGGCAAGGCACCTTCACCGGGACCGACGGGTTCACCTATTCCGGTGAATGGACCAATGGGCAAATCGAGGGCCTGGGAGAAGCGACTTATCCCGACGGGTCCATTTACGTCGGTGACTTCAAGGCGGATCTGGCCGAGGGCAAAGGCCGCATCACGTATCCGGACGGCTCGACTTATGACGGCGACTGGATCGCCGGAGTGATTGAAGGCCAGGGAACGGCGACTTACTCCAACGGCATGATCTACAAAGGTCAATTCAAAAACGCGCAGACCCACGGAACCGGTGTTCTGACCCGCGCGGACGGCTCAAGCTATGACGGAGAATGGTTTGAAGGCGTCCGCCAGGGCAAAGGTAAGGCCACTTACTCCGACGGAACCGTGTACACAGGTGATTTCGTGAACGGTCAGCGTCATGGCAAGGGCGAAATCGTAGCCCCCGGCGGGTTTAAGTATTCCGGAGACTGGTCCGACGGCAAAATCACCGGGATCGGCGTTGCCACCTACTCCAATGGCGACGTGTACGAGGGCAGCTTTGTCGACAACAAAAGGCAGGGCAACGGAACGATGCGATACGCGAACGGTCAGGAAGCATCCGGCGTTTGGGAAAACGGCGCCCTTGAAACACAATCGTCAGAAGAGCCCAACCCAGCGGAAAACACACAGGACCCGGCTTCCGAACAGGATGGCCATGAAGACGATGCCGCTCCGTCTGACGGCTAAGCAACTACCAAGGGATCGGTTTTCCGGCCCAGTCACAGAATCCGCCGGTATCCGCGACGTTTAGCCCTTGAATGACGCTGACCAGATTTCGGGCGGCCACTTCGGGTTCAACGGCGGGGTGGCGACCGAGGTATTTTTGCGTAAAGGCAGTTTTGACCGTGCCGGGATGCAACGCAACGCAGATTGCCTCGTTATGCGTCCGGGCCAGTTCGATGGCTGCGGTGCGCACAATCTGGTTCACCGCTGCTTTTGCCGCACGGTAGCTGACCCACCCACCCAGACGATTGTCGCCGATTGACCCGACCCGAGCCGATAGGACAGCAAACACTGACCGCCCGTGTCGCGGAAGCAAGCGCTGAGCTTGGCTGAGCACAAGTGCAGGACCGGCGGCATTCAATGCAAACTGATCCATCATCGCCTGCACCGAGAGCGCGCGCATTGTCTTTTCCGGCGCGGCCCCATGTATCTCCAGCGCACCCGACGCGACGAGGACCAAATCGAACGGACCCTGGATGCCTTCGAGGATCTGCAGCGCGTTGTCCGGTTGCGTCAAATCGAACCCATCGACGGATCGCGAAAGACCAGTCACCGTGACATCCGACGCTGCAAGATTTTCACAGATTGCGCTGCCGATCCCACCCGACGCGCCAATGATCAATGCGGTTTTCATGATGTGATACCTAGCAGCGCGCAAATGGCTATCAATGATCTGCTGTAACGAACACCCCGAAAGTCGACCCTGCCGCAATTTGGTTCTTTTCATTCCCGGCGCGCTCTGTATAACCTTCGGCTCATGATCAACCACGCCGATACCCTGATTGCCGACGCCGCGTTTCGCGGTGCCGCTCTGCGTGGCCTACTGATCCTAATCCGCCTCTGAGCGTGCCAGCCGGCGCGCCCGCTCAGAGGAGGACGCCTGCGCGCCATTGGCTTTAGGACAGAACAGAAAGTGACCCCCATGACGAACGTAACCGAGCAAGACCGCGTCTTGATCTTTGACACCACTTTGCGCGATGGCGAACAAAGCCCCGGCGCAACCATGACCCATGACGAAAAGCTGGAGATTGCCGAACTGTTGGACGACATGGGCGTCGACATCATCGAGGCCGGGTTTCCCATCGCTTCTGAGGGTGATTTCAAGGCGGTGTCCGAGATTGCCCAGCGGTCTAGAAACAGCCGAATCTGTGGTTTGGCCCGTGCGAACCTTGCCGATATCGACCGCTGTTGGGAGGCGGTGAAACACGCAGGCCAGAACCGCATACATACCTTTATCGGCACCTCGCCACTGCACCGTGCCATACCAAACCTGTCTCAGGATGAGATGGCGCAGAAGATCCACGAAACGGTCTCGCACGCCCGTAATCTGTGTGAAAACGTACAGTGGTCGCCGATGGATGCAACGCGGACCGAGTGGGATTACCTCTGCCGCGTGATCGAGATATCGATCAAGGCGGGTGCCACAACGATCAATATCCCGGACACTGTGGGCTATACCGCGCCGATGGAATCCGCCGATCTGATCAAGCGGTTGATCGAAACGGTGCCTGGTGCCGATGAGGTGGTGTTTGCCACCCATTGCCACAATGACCTGGGCATGGCGACCGCGAACTCGCTGGCTGCCGTGGCCGGTGGCGCGCGTCAGATCGAATGCACCATCAACGGTCTGGGCGAACGCGCGGGCAACACCGCGCTGGAAGAGGTCGTGATGGCCCTGCGGACCCGCAACGACATCATGCCGTGGACCACGGGCATCGACACCACCAAAATCATGCATATCTCGCGCCGGGTTGCGACCGTGTCCGGCTTTAACGTGCAGTTCAACAAGGCGATTGTCGGCAAGAACGCCTTTGCCCATGAAAGCGGTATCCATCAGGATGGGATGTTGAAGAACCGCGAAAACTTTGAAATCATGCGGCCCGAGGATATCGGTTTGTCCGGCACTTCCCTGCCTTTGGGCAAACACTCTGGCCGGGCGGCACTGCGCGACAAGCTGAACACGTTGGGTTATGAAGTCGGCGACAACCAGCTCAAGGACATTTTCGTTCGGTTCAAGGAACTGGCCGATCGCAAAAAGGAAGTCTTCGACGACGATCTCATTGCCCTGATCATGCTGGACGACGACGATGGCGATGATCATCTGCAATTGGTGTCGATGAAGGTGACCTGTGGCACAGTCGGCAAAGCCGAGGCGACGATTGAGATGGAAGTGGGCGGCGCGGAAGTGCTGGCGACAAAAACCGGCGACGGTCCGGTCGATGCCGCGTTTCGTGCCATCCGGTCGGTTCACCCGAGTACAGCCCACCTTCAGTTGTATCAGGTCCACGCCGTGACCGAAGGAACAGACGCACAGGCCACTGTCTCGGTCCGGCTGGAAGAAGACGGCATGATTGCCACCGGCCAATCCGCCAACACCGACACCGTCGTCGCGTCGGCCAAGGCCTATATCCATGCCCTCAACCGGCTGGTTGTCCGCAGAGCAAAAGCCGGACCCGGCGCGGATACGCGCGAGATCAGCTACAAGGACCTGACCTGAAAGCTGGACGTAAGCCAAAGGCCCTGGCACCCGCGTCAGCCCGGCTTCGCCAAACGTCTTTACGGCTTCGAGCCCGGCCCCGCCAATTAGCGCGGGGCCGGGCCCACCTCAATTGGGTGCACATCTGACGCAGCAAGTTGGGGCGGGAAGAGACCTGTCCTAACCCTTCACAACCGGTCGAACAGTTTTGTCAGCCGTGCCGTTTCCGCTTCGATGCCAAACGGAGCATTGATCAGAAACATACCGGATCCGATCATGCCGTGCCCCTCACGCGCAGCCGGAAAGCGTACCTCGTGGCGCATGGCTTTTGGAAAGCTCTGATTTGTCAATGCCGAGAGCATGGGCGCGTGCCTCCCATCCGACAGGATTGGATACCACAGCGCTATCACACCAACATTCCACTTTTTGTGCAGCTTGGCGATAATGCCTGGTAGGCGGACATAGTCCGTTTTCACTTCGTAACTGGGATCAATCAGCATCACGCCGCGTCGCGGCATTGGTGGCAGCAAAGATTGTGCCAGTTCATACCCGTCCTGACGATACACACGGGTGTTCTGACCGGACAGACATTGGGACAAGGCTGCATGCTCTTGCGGATGCAGTTCGGTAAGATGAAGGCTGTCCTGCACCCGCAACAGGCTGGCAGCGATAATGGGCGAGCCAGGATAGCAGGATGAGCCATACCGGGTTTGGGTATCGGAAATGGCCTGCATCAACGGATGTGATGGGTCAAACCACGCCTCTCGCAGTGCCCGGTCGATGCCCGTTGCCGCCTCGCCCGTCTTTTGCGCCTCAACCGAATCCAGTTGGTACAGCCCCCGTCCGGCATGCGTCTCGACGTAGCTGATCGGTTTGTCTTTCTGCGTCAGATAGGACAGCGTCCACGCCAATAATGTGTGCTTTTGTACATCAGCCAAATTCCCCGCGTGGTAAATGTGTTGATAAGAGAGCATTTTGGCTTCTAAAGTCCTAATCAATGAGGCGAAAAGGGGTTGATTGTCATGGAATCAGCCCTTTTACCGGGCGTGTTGGCACCCTATAAGGCATCCGTCCCGGAACCGTCGAGTCGCGGGCAGTAGAAAAAACGACATACAGGATCAGGTAAAAAATGGGCATCTTTGGCAATCTGGGCGGCCTGTTCACAGCCGACATGGCAATCGACCTTGGGACGGCAAACACGCTGGTCTATGTCAAAGGGCGCGGTGTGATCCTGTCGGAGCCCTCCGTTGTGGCCTATCACGTGAAAGATGGTGTGAAAAAGGTCCTGGCCGTCGGCGAGGACGCCAAGCTGATGCTGGGGCGGACTCCTGGCTCGATCGAAGCGATCCGGCCAATGCGCGAAGGTGTAATTGCCGACTTCGACACGGCTGAAGAGATGATCAAGCACTTTATTCGCAAGGTGCACAAGCGCTCGACTTTTTCGAAGCCCAAAATCATTGTTTGCGTGCCTCATGGTGCGACCCCGGTCGAAAAACGCGCCATTCGCCAGTCCGTGCTGTCAGCCGGTGCGCGCCGCGCTGGCCTGATTGCCGAACCCATCGCTGCTGCCATCGGCGCAGGTATGCCGATCACTGACCCCACCGGCAACATGGTCGTCGACATTGGTGGCGGGACAACCGAGGTTGCTGTTCTGTCGCTGGGCGATATCGTCTACGCGCGCTCGGTTCGTGTTGGCGGTGACCGGATGGACGAGGCCATCATCTCGTATTTGCGCCGTCAGCAAAACCTGCTGGTGGGTGAATCTACCGCCGAACGGATCAAGACCACGATAGGCACCGCCCGTATGCCCGACGATGGGCGCGGTCAGTCGATGCACATTCGTGGTCGCGACCTGCTGAATGGCGTCCCGAAGGAGATCGAGATCAGCCAGGCACAGGTGGCCGAAGCGCTGTCCGAGCCTGTCCAGCAGATCTGCGAGGCGGTGATGACCGCGCTGGAAACTACGCCACCCGATCTGGCAGCGGATATCGTGGATCGCGGTGTTATGCTGACCGGCGGCGGCGCGTTGCTCGGTGATCTGGACCTTGCGCTGCGCGAACAGACAGGGCTGGCCGTATCGATTGCGGATGAAAGCCTGAATTGTGTGGCCCTGGGCACTGGCAAGGCTCTGGAATATGAAAAACAACTGCGCCACGCGATTGACTACGAAAGCTAAGGCGCGCACCCTCTGATCCGAGGGTAGTATATCGGGCGCGAGCAGCACGGGAAGGAGTCCTGTGGCAAAAGACCGATCACAGCGCGATGAATACACAACCCCCCTGCGCAGATTGCTCTTGGGGACTCTTGTATTGTGTCTGCTGGGTATCTTTCTGGTCTGGCGCATTGACAGCCCCCGCGTAGAACGGTTCCGCGCACAGGTTGTGGATGCAGTCGTGCCTTCGATGGAATGGGCGATGGTGCCAGGGACCGGAATGGTTAATCTGGTGCGTGACTTTCAGAGCTATCAAAGGTTGAGCGAGCAGAACCAGGAGTTGCGCAGTGAATTGCGCCTGATGCGAGCCTGGAAAGAAGCCGCACTGCAGCTGGAACAGGAAAACGCCCGGCTGTTGGATCTGAACAATGTGCGCCTTGATCCCCGCCTGACCTATATCACCGGCGTCGTCATGGCTGACAGTGGGTCACCGTTCCGACAATCGGTGCTTTTGAATGTGGGCGAGCGTGACGGGATCGTCGACGGATGGGCCACAATGGACGGCATTGGACTGGTTGGCCGTATCTCGGGTGTCGGGCCGGACACCGCGCGGGTCATTCTGATGACGGACGCGTCCAGCGCTATTCCAGCCACCATTCAGCCATCCGGTCAAACCGCGCTTATCACCGGGGATAACACCCCGGCCCCCGCAGTGGAGTTTCTGGAGAACCGCGAACTCGTCCGCCCCGGCGACCGCGTGATCACATCCGGCGATGGCGGTGTTTTCCCGGCTGGCCTTTTGATCGGCCAAATCTCGGTTGATCCCGGTGGCAGGCTGCGCGTGCGTCTGTCTGCGGATTTTGAGCGATTGGAATTCCTTCGTGTTCTACGGTTCAATTCCGCACCTCCCATACGCGATCCTGGCGGGATCGTTGGGCCGCCGCGCCCCGAGGCTGCCCTGTCACCAGAGGAAGCGAGCGATGGATAGACCCACCTCGCATAGATGGGCCATGTGCGGTCTGTATGTCTTACTGGCATTTCTGGTTTTGTTTCTTCATCTGTTGCCACTGGACACGCAGCCGGATCGATGGCCATTTCCCGATTTTCTCATCGCGCTGACTTTTGCTTGGGTCCTTCGTCGGCCTGAGTATGTTCCACCTCTGATCGTCGCAGCCGTCATGCTGATGGCTGACCTCCTGCTGCAAAGACCGCCGGGGTTGTTGGCGGCTCTGGTTTTGATGGGCTCGGTCTATCTGCGCTCATCCGTGCTGAGCATGCGGGACACCGGTTTTATCGGGGAATGGACCTCTGTTGCGGCGGTCATCACCGTGATCTTTTTGGCAAACAGGGTTATCCTGTCCGTCCTTTCGGTCGAGCAAACTGCACTGGCACCTGTGGTAATTCAGATGGTGCTGACAATTGTGGCCTACCCGGTCGTTGTCGTGCTGAGCCAGAGCGTATTTGGCGTCCGCCGCGCCTCCGTCGCAAATACCAGTGCAACCGGAGCACGGGCATGAAACAGCGCAAAACCAAATCGCAAGGATTGGCCTATAAACGTCTTCCGCGTCGGGCGCTGGTGCTGGGTGGACTGCAGGCGGCGTTCATCGGTGGCCTAGCCGCGCGAATGCGGTTCATGCAGGTCGAACAGGCGGATCAGTATCGCCTGCTGGCAGAGGAAAACCGCATCAACATCCGGCTTATCCCTCCGACACGGGGCCGGATCTATGATCGGAACGGACAGGTTATCGGTCAAAACTCGCCATCTTACCGCATCGTGATCGTGCGCGAGGATGCCGGCGACATCGACAAGGTCATTGCCAAGCTTTCCGACCTGATCCCGCTAAACGAAGATGAGATTGAACGCGCCCGCTCAGAAATGCGCCGTTCGGCCCCGTTTCTGCCTGTGACCCTCGCCGATCAGGTGACATGGGAAGATATCTCCAAAGTCGCAGTGAACGCGCCGGCCCTGCCCGGTGTTACACCCGAGGTTGGGCTGACGCGGCAATACCCGCGCTATGAGGATTTCGCCCATATTGTCGGTTATGTCGGACCGGTCAGCGACTACGATCTCAGCCAGATTCAGGACCCCGAGCCGGTTTTGCGCATCCCGCGGTTCCAGATCGGAAAGGTCGGGCTTGAGGCCAAGCAGGAAGCTGCCCTGCGCGGCAAGGCCGGAGCAAAACGGGTCGAGGTAAATGCCACGGGCCGTGTCATGCGCGAATTGGACCGGCAGGAAGGCGAGGCAGGGTCCGACCTGCAATTGTCCATCGATGCCGACCTGCAGCAATACGCGCAGGCCCGGCTGGCCGGAGAAAGTGCCGCCGCCGTTGTAATGGACTGCGAAACGGGCGATCTGCGCGCAATGGCATCGGCCCCAAGTTTCGACCCCAACCTGTTCGTTCGCGGCATCTCAGTCGCAGACTACCAGTTCCTGACGCAGGACAAATATCGGCCGCTGGCCAACAAAACCGTCCAGGGCACCTACCCGCCAGGTTCAACCTTTAAGATGGTCACTGCACTGGCGGCGCTTGAGGCCGGTGTGATAGGTCCCGGCAACACTGTCTATTGCCCCGGTCACCTGAAAGTCGGCAGCCGTCGCTTCCACTGCTGGAAGCGTGGCGGTCATGGTATGGTGGATCTCAACACGTCTCTGAAACGCAGCTGCGATGTGTACTACTATGACGTCGCGATTAAGGTCGGGATCGACAAAATATCCGAGATGTCCAACATCCTTGGTTTGGGGATCAAGCATGACATTCCGATGTCTGCCGTTCGCGCCGGGTTAGCCCCCAATCAGGAATGGAAACGGCGCGTGCATGGTGAGGAATGGCTAATTGGCGATACTGCCAACGCATCAATCGGTCAGGGCTTCATGCTCGCCTCGCCGATGCAGTTGGCGGTGATGACCGCACGGATCGCCACCGGCCGTACCGTCTCCCCCCGCTTGGTGCGATCCATCAACGGAGTAGAACAAGCCTCGGGCGCAGGCGACCCACTGGCGATCAGTCCCACCAACCTTCGCTACATTCGCGAGGCGATGTGGGCGGTGTCGAACGACAGGCGCGGCACAGCCTACCGCAGCCGGATTATCGCCGAAGACTTCCGAATGGCGGGCAAAACCGGCACCAGCCAGGTCCGCAACATCACCAAGGCCGAACGGGCCGCTGGGGTGATCCGGAACGAAGACCTGCCATGGGAAAGGCGCGATCACGCGCTGTTCGTCAGCTTTGCACCCTATGATAATCCGAAATACGCCATTGCCGTAGTGGTGGAACATGGCGGCGGCGGATCAAAAGCCGCGGCCCCGGTTGCGCGGGATATCATGTTGCAGGCGCTCTACAAAGGCACCCCGCCGCTTGAAGCGTATCCGGTCGCCGACCGCGACCGCATCAAGGAACAGCAAAAGAGGCTCGAGGGCGATCGACGCCCCAAAGCGCGCCCTGACGACAAGGATCGCGCATGAGCTATCTCGAATACGCCGTCAAATCTACGCCATCAGGAGTCCGCAAATTTCTGTACATGAACTGGCCCCTGACGCTGTTGCTGATCAGTACGGCCTGTGCCGGGTTCCTGATGCTGTATTCGGTGGCAGGCGGTTCTTGGTTTCCCTGGGCAGAACCACAGGCAGAGCGATTTGGTCTGGGCCTCATCGTGATGTTCATCGTGGCACTCGTGCCGATCTGGTTTTGGCGAAACATGTCGGTTGTGGCCTATCTGGGGTCGATTGGTTTGTTGGTGGTTGTCGAGTTGTTCGGAACCGTCGGCATGGGTGCGCAGCGCTGGATCGACCTGGGTTTCATGCGCCTGCAACCTTCAGAAGTGATGAAGGTGACGCTGGTGATGTTGCTGGCAGCTTATTACGACTGGCTGCCGTCACACAAAACCTCCCGGCCGCTATGGGTGATCCTTCCGGTCATCCTGATTCTGATCCCAACTTATATGGTTTTGCGCCAACCCGATCTTGGGACCTCGATCCTTTTGCTGGCGGCCGGTGGCGGGTTGATGTTTCTGGCGGGCGTTCACTGGGCGTATTTTGCCGCAGTCATTGCGGCGGGCGTTGGGCTGGTTGCAACGGTGTTCAACAGCCGCGGCACCGAATGGCAACTGCTCAAAGACTACCAGTTCAGGCGCATCGACACGTTCCTGGATCCATCAACCGATCCGTTGGGCGCGGGCTATCACATCACGCAGTCCAAGATCGCTCTGGGATCCGGCGGCTGGAACGGGCGCGGGTTCATGCAAGGCACACAGTCCCGGCTCAACTTCCTGCCCGAGAAACACACCGATTTCATTTTCACCACCCTGGCCGAAGAGTTCGGATTTGTTGGCGGCATCACCCTGCTGGTGCTGTACACGCTGATCCTGGTTTTCTGTCTGGTGACGGCGCTGGCCACTAAGGACAGGTTTTCCTCGTTGGTCACACTCGGCATCTCGCTGAACTTCTTTCTGTTCTTTGCGGTCAACATGTCGATGGTGATGGGGCTGGCCCCGGTCGTCGGCGTGCCGCTGCCGATGGTCAGCTATGGCGGGTCGGCCATGCTGGTCCTGATGGCCGCGTTCGGTATCGTTCAAAGCGCCCATATCCACCGCCCCCGTTGATAGGAAACCCACATGCCCGTGAATGTTCTGTTTTCCGCGCGCCCTGAGTTGTGGCCAGTGTATCAGCCGCTGTTGTCGCAGGGCTTAGGCGATGCCGGGCTGGATTATCGTCTTGGAACGGAGTTTGAACCGGGCCAAGTGGACTATGTTGTCTACGCCCCAAACGGGGGATTGCTGGATTTTACTCCGTATTCACGCCTCAAAGCTGTTTTGAGCCTGTGGGCCGGGGTGGAAAGCATCGCGGACAACGCCACCCTGACCGTCCCGCTGGCACGGATGGTGGATCATGGGCTGACGCAGGGCATGACGGAATGGGTGGTTGGACATGTGCTGCGGTACCACCTTGAGATGGACAGGCACATCAAGCATCAGAATGGCGTCTGGACACCCGATGCCCCGCCCCTTGCCACGCAGCGCCGAGTTTGCGTGCTGGGGTTGGGAGCATTGGGCCAAGCCGCTGCCAAAGCTTTGGCCACGTTGAATTTTCAGGTCACCGGGTGGAGCCGCACACCCAAGGAGGTGCCTGGCGTCACCTGTCTGCACGGCAGCGATGGCTTGCGCGAAGCCTTGTCCAAGGCGGACATCGTCGTCTTGCTTCTGCCCGATACACCCGCAACCGAAAACACGCTGAACGCCGAAACTTTGGCGTTGCTCCCGCGTGGCGCCCGGATCATCAATCCGGGCCGAGGCCCGTTGATTGACGACGATGCATTACTGGAGGCGCTGAATTCCGGTCAGGTCGGCCACGCCACACTGGATGTGTTTCGGACGGAACCCTTGCCCCCACAGCATCCCTATTGGGCGCATCCCAACGTGACGGTGACACCACATATCGCGTCGGAAACTCGTCCGGTCACAGCCGCGCAGGTCATCTGCGAAAACATCCGGCGCGGCGAAGCGGGCGAGCCATTCTTGCATCTGGTTGATCGTCAACTGGGCTATTGAGCTGTTCAACGTTCACGCAGCGATCAGGCCGCGTCCTTTGAGCAAAGCCTCAACGCCGGGCAAACGGCCCCTAAATGCAAGGTAAAGGTCTTCCGCCTCCCTTGATCCCCCGGTGGACAAGATATTGTCCTCTAATGCCTTGGCACGCTCGGGATCAAATGCGCCTCCGGCCTCTTCAAAGGCGGCAAAGGCATCAGCGTCCATGACCTCGGACCACATATAGCTGTAGTAACCCGCGCTGTAGCCATCGCCCGCAAACACATGCGCAAAATGCGGCGTCGCGTGGCGCATTCCAATGGCACGAGGCATTCCGATTTCGGACAGGATGCCGGCTTGCTTTTCCATCGGATCCGCAGGCGCGTTCCCGTCGTGAAACGCCAGATCGACCAATGCCGACGCCACATATTCGACCGTCTGAAAACCCTGATCGAAATTGGCTGCTTTGAGAACCTTGTCCAGCATGTCCTGTGGCATCGGTTCGCCGGTTTCAGCATGGGTTGCGAACTCGGCCAGAACCTCGGGTACTTCCAACCAGTGCTCATAAAGCTGGCTGGGCAGTTCGACGAAATCCCGCGCGACGCTGGTGCCGGATATGCTCTCATAGGTCACATTGGACAGCATCTGGTGCAACGCGTGACCAAATTCATGAAACAGGGTGCGCGCGTCGTCATATGACAGCAAGGCCGGATCGCCCTTGGCGAAATTACAGACATTGACAACGACCGGAGCCTGTTCCTGAGGGAACTTGGCCTGCGCGCGCATTGCACTGCACCACGCGCCCGAGCGTTTTGAACCGCGTGCAAAGTAATCTCCGATGAACACCGCCACATGCCGACCGTTCCGTGTCACTTCCCACGCGCGGCAATCGGGGTGGTAGAGAGGGATGTCAAGCGGAGCGAATTCCAACCCGAACAGGCGGTTCGCACAGGCAAAACTGGCCTCAATCATACGGTCCAGCTGCAGATACGGCTTCAACGCCGCTTCATCGAGATCATGCTCGGCCTTGCGCCGTTTCTCGGCGTAGTAGCGCCAATCCCAGGCCTCAAGTGGGCCGTTGATGCCATCCGCCTGCATCATCTGCGTCAGGATTTCAGCGTCGGCATCCGCACGTGTTCTGGCGGGGTCCCAGACCTGCATCAACAACTCGCGCACCCGATCGGGCGTCCGCGCCATTTCGGTTTCGAGTTTGAAGTCGGCAAAGCTGTCATATCCCAACAGTTTGGCCCGTTCCTCGCGCAAAGTCAGGATTTCGGCCGCGATATCCCGATTGTCCGTCGCGCCCCCGTTCGCCCCGCGCGCCGCCCAGGCCCGATAGGCCTTTTCCCGCAAATCGCGCCTGGGCGAAAACTGAAGGAAAGGCACGATCAGGGATCGGGAAAGGGTAACAACCGGTCCCTCTGTGCCCTTTTCCTGCCCCGCTGCGCGTGCGGCATCCGTGACAAAGTCCGGCAGGCCCTGCAGATCCTCATCTGTCAGGTCCATGAACCAGTCGCGTTCATCGGCTAACAGGTTCTGGGTGAAGGCCGTTCCCAGCGACGCAAGCCGGGATTTGATGGCTTGCATCCTGTCATCGGCATCACCCTGCAAGGCCGCGCCCGCGCGCACGAACCCTCGATGTGTCAACATCAGAACGCGGGCCTGCTCCTCGTTTAGGTTCAGACTGTCCCGCCGATCCCACAGATCGGCCACCCGCCGGAACAGCGTCTTGTTCGAGGATATGCCTGAATAATGCGCCGACAGTTTGGGTGAGAACGCGCGCTGAAGCTCTTCCCGTTTCGGGTTGCTGTCCGCCCCGGCGACAGTGAAAAAGACCGACAGAACCTTGTCCATCTGCTCCCCTGCAGCTTCCAAAGCTTCAATCGTGTTGGCGAAACTGGCGGGCTCGGTGTTCACGGCAATCGCATCGATCTGCGCGTTATGGGCCTGCATCGCCTGATCCAGAGCAGGCGCGAAATCATCGTCCGATATCTCGCCAAAAGGTGCGATTTCAAATGGGGTGTTCCAGTCGGACAGGATCGGGTTGGTCATACAGGTCTCCTTTGACCCTATAGCTAGGCAAGCTTGCTCGGACGATCCAGAGCGATCCGCCGATTTGTCGAAAGGTTAGCCTGCGACGCCGCCGCAGACCGGACAGTCAGCGCGGCGGGACAGGGTGATCTTGCGGCTTTCGCCGTAGAGCGCGTCATAAATCAACATCTCGCCGCGCAAAGTTTCCCCGGCGCCCGAAATCACCTTGATCGCCTCAACGGCCATCATCGAGCCGACCACCCCCGGCAAAGGCCCGATCACCCCGGCCTCGGCACAGGACGGGGCCAGTCCGGCGGCGGGTGCATCGGGAAAGATGCATTGATAGCACGGGGCACCGTTGGCGGGGTCGAAGACGCTCAATTGTCCTTCCCATTGAGACAGGGCGCCAGAAATCAGCGGCTTCCCGAGGGCGACAGCGGTTCGATTGGCCAGATAGCGGGTGTCGAAATTGTCGGTTCCATCCAGGATCAGGTCAAAATCCCCGATCAGATCAGCCGCAATGTCCTCGTTGAGGCGGCGATGATACGGCAAGACGACGATACTGGGGTTCTGCGCCTCCATTGCCTGTTGAGCTGAAAAGACCTTTGGCATGCCGATATCCGCATCGCGGTGGATCACCTGCCGTTGCAGATTGGCGTTTTCAACCACATCGTCATCTATGACACCAATTGTTCCAACGCCGGCGGCGGCCAGGTACTGCAGAGCCGGCGCACCGAGCCCGCCGGCACCAATGACGAGCACGCGCGCCTGCTTGAGCCTTTTTTGTCCCGGACCGCCCAGTTCGCGCAGGACGATGTGACGGGCGTATCGTTCCAGTTCGGTTTCGCTGAAGCGGTCAGATGGCATCGGGCGTTCCTTGTCTGCAGCAGGTTCTGCACGGTTGCGCAGTGCTTTCAGCACCCTGCCATACACCAAAACCAGCGCCGCGAAACCGGCCAGGATCAGCCACATCGCCGCAGACCCACCCGTCGCCTCGCGCAGCGGATGTCCTGCGGGCAGGATCAGCTGTGCCGTGAGGACCCCCATTAGCAGAACTCCGACCGAAACCATGCGGGCCGAGCGTGTCACGCCCGCCAGATACCCGATCCCCCACAGGCCTGCGGCAAGGATCAGAACCAGCAGCATCAGCCCTGCCCGGTGGAGCCAAATCCACCTTCGCCACGGTCCGTTGCGCCCAGCGCCTCGACCGGTTGGAACACCGCCTGCACAACCGGTGCGACGACAAGCTGTGCGATGCGGTCCCCGTGGGCAATCTCGAACCGTTCCTGGCCCGCGTTCATCAGGATCACGCCCAGAGGCCCGCGATAGTCGCTGTCGATGGTACCCGGCGTATTCGGCAACGTAATCCCGTGTTTCAATGCCAAACCTGAACGGGGCCGAACCTGTACCTCGTACCCCGGCGGGATTTCGATCCGTAACCCCGTTGGCACCAACACCCGCTGACCCGGTTCAAGAGAAATCGGCTTTCCACCGGGCAAGTTGGCGCGCACATCCGCACCCGCCGCTTCGGCGGTTTCGTAGCTTGGCAAGGCCACCGAGTCGTCAGCCCCCGCTTCGCGGATCACACGGATTGCAACCATCGCAACATCCTTCGTCTCGTAGACCGCTGGTTCAACCGGCCAACGCCGCAGCAATCTTCTGCGCCAGCCGGTCCGCGACCATGTCCTTGGTCATGCGCGGCCATTCCTCGGCACCGTCATCCGAGATCAGAATGACCGCGTTTTCCGAGCCACCCATGATGCCTGTCGACGGGCTGACATCGTTGGCCACAATCCAGTCGCATCCCTTACGCTTTCGTTTGGCGGTTGCGTTTGCAACGACGTCATGCGTTTCCGCTGCAAATCCCACCACGAGTTCTGGCCGCCCCGATCCGAAGTTTGACACGTGTCTAAGGATGTCCGGGTTCTCGGCGAATTCCAGCACAGGCAAACCGTCCTGGCTTTTCTTCAGCTTGCGGTCCGAGGCTGACGCCACGCGCCAATCCGCCACAGCGGCGGCAAACACAGCAGCGTCAACTGGCAATGCAACCTGCACCGCGTCCGACATTTGCTGCGCCGTTTCAACATGAACGACCTGAACGCCATCCGGCGCGGGCACGTCCGCCGGGCCGGTGACAAAGACCACATCGGCGCCCAGCGCGGACAAGGCACGGGCCACCGCCGTACCCTGCGCACCGGACGAACGGTTCGCAATGTAGCGCACGGGATCGATCGGTTCATGCGTCGGGCCCGACGTAACCAGAATGCGTTTTCCGCTCAGCGGGCCATCCGCCAGATGGGCTTCGATGGCCGCAACAATTTCCAGGGGTTCCGACATCCGGCCCGGGCCATATTCTCCGCAGGCCATATCCCCTTCGTTAGGGCCCACGAACCGCACCCCGTCTGCCTGCAACTGGGCCAGATTGCGCTGGGTGGCAGGATGGTCCCACATGCGTACATTCATGGCAGGTGCGCACAAAACCGGCGTATCCGTTGCCATTAGAAGGGTCGAGGCAAGATCATTTGCCAGCCCGCCGGCCATCTTGCCCATCATGTCGGCCGTTGCCGGGGCCACGACGATCAGATCGGCGGATCGGGACAGTTGAATATGCCCCATCTCGGCCTCGTCCGTCAGATCGAACAGGTCCCGGTATACCTTGTCTCCGGCCAGAGCAGACACCGACAGGGGCGTCACAAACTCTTCGGCGGCGCGGGTCAGAACGGGTGTCACCGAGGCCCCGCGTTCCTTGAGCCGCCGGATCAAATCCAGCGACTTATAGGCCGCAATCCCTCCGCCAATGATCAGCAGAATGCGTTTGGATGCCAGCATGCTCACCCTTTCCGGTCCCGGTCGGTCCTGACATTAGGCAACGCCACCCGGTTGTTCCAGCGATTAATTCTGTGTCTCAAAAGCCTTGCAGGGGTCTTCGCGCTCAACAGTCGGGCTATCAATCACCGCGTCAAACTCTCCGTTCACGATACCGTCCTCGGATTGGCCAAGTACGAACACTTTCAATCCCGGACGCAGGCGCGACAGGAATGTCGGAACACCGCGGTCCTTGCGCGCATGACCATTGCCGGTGATGACAGCGACCGGCCCACCGGTTTCATCGATGGCCCGCAATATCGACCGGGCCAGAACTGCGTCCCGCAGGCGTTGAATCGCAACCAGCTGCGGCAGCGCCTCGGCGGGGATTGCATTGCAGTGAGCCGCCAGTTGATCCGCCTCGCGCGCAGCCTGTTCTGCCGACGGTAGAGGCACCGTCAACCCGAACCGGGCCGCATCCGCACCCAGAGCCGTGGCGGCGCCTCGTTCCATTGCGGCGCGCGCCGCTGTGCGCGGCACCATGGCGCCATAGACCGGCGCATCGGATGCCTGAAACACGGGGTAATACATGCTGAGCGGCGGCCAGCCGGATTCGGCCCAACGCAAGATGGCAGCCAGTTCTTCAGGGTTGGACACGGCCTTTTGCGCAAGACGTTGCGCGCCCTCCTCGGTGACCATTTCCCAGACCATTGCTGATGGATCTATGGCTGATACGGCATCCGTCTGGACCAGATGGTGACGCGGGTTGTCGTGAACTTCACCCAGGATCACCACGTCGGCGGATTGCATCGACGCAATCACATCTTCCGGGATCATATCTTCGCTCAGTCCGGGTCTGGCCAGACCGAGCGTAACCGTAAGTGCGCACAGCAGAATCGCAAGTTTTTTCATGCGATGAAGTGTTGCACCTCGCGCGATTGACCTTCAAGGTTCTTGCGCATTTTTACAAAGGCCGCAGCCTCAAGCTGACGCACACGTTCCTTGGACAATCCCAGCTCGTCCCCCAGGCTTTCCAGGGTCCGCGCCGGCTCTCGCAGCTTGCGTTCCCGCACGATAAATCTTTCGCGATCATTCAGCGCGCGCATCGCGGTCAGCAACCATTCGCGCAACTGCTCTGTGTCGTGGGTATGTTCCACGGTTTCGGCGGCCTGTTCTCGATCATCTTCCAGCGCATCAATCCACTCGCGGCCATCCTCGTCCGCAGACTGAACCGCATTGAGGGAAAAGTCAGATCCCGAAAGCCGACCCTCCATCATTTCGACGTCGCGCAGCGGTACGCCGATTTCCGTGGCAATCATCTGATGCAACTGATGGCGATCCAGTTCCAGACCTTCGGTTGCGGCTTCGCGCTCCAGTCGAGCCTGCACGCGGCGCATGTTAAAAAAGAGCGATTTCTGCGACGATGTGGACCCGGTGCGAACCATCGACCAATTGCGCATCACGTAGTCCTGAATGCTCGCCTTGATCCACCAGACTGCGTAGGTCGAAAACCGCACGCCGCGATCCGGGTCGAACTTGTCCGCGGCCTTCATCAGACCCAACCCAGCCTCCTGAATCAAATCATTCATCGGCGCGCCGTAACGTTTGAATTTCGCGGCCATGGAAATCGCCAGACGCATATACGCCGTTATTAGACGGTGAAGCGCCTTCTCATCCCGGTCATCGCGCCAGGCGTAGGCCAGCTTCAATTCGGTCTCCGCGTCCAGAAGCTCGGCTTTCATCGCTTGCCGGGACATCGAAAAGTCGGACGCGTTGTCAAGTGCCATGAAACTCTCCCCTTTTTCGCAGGCGCGGGCCGGGCTTGCCTTGCCGACCTATGGTCGATACGCAGTGCAAAACCAAGTGGATCACCAGAAAGGTAAGAAAGTTGCATCCCGATTTAACCTTTGTCTTAGGCGGGGCGGCGTCGGGAAAGTCGGCCTTTGCGGAACAACTGGTTGTTTCAACAGGGAAAAACCGAGTTTACCTCGCGACTTCACAAATTTTTGATGACGAGATGCGCACAAAAATTGAGCGCCACGTGTCGCAGCGGGGGTTTGACTGGGAAACGATCGAGGCTCCACTGGATCTCGCTCCCTCTCTGTCCAGTCTGACGCCGGATCATGTGTGCCTGATCGACTGCGCCACAATGTGGCTGAGCAATCACATGATTGCGGACAGCAATCTGGAAGACGCTCAGAACGCGCTGCTCAACGCCTTGCGGTCCTCTCCGGCTCAAATTGTTGTCGTTTCAAACGAAGTGGGCCACGGAATCGTCCCCGACAATGCTCTGGCTCGCCGCTTTCGTGAGGCGCAGGGACGTTTGAACATCGCCTTGGCCGCCCAGGCTGATCTGGTTGTGCAAGTCATTGCCGGATTGCCGCTGGTTCTGAAAGGCAATCTGCCGTGACCCGATTACATCTGATCAGACACGGTCCCACCCATGCCAAAACCATGGTCGGTTGGTCCGATCTGCCAGCTGATCTGAGCGACCGCGCTGCAATCGAAAGGCTGCACAACCATATCCCATCCGAAGCGATCCTTGTCTCATCGGATTTGTCACGCGCGATTGACACGGCGTCTGCGATACAGGGCGCGCGTCGGCGCCTGCCGCACCATCCCGCGCTTCGCGAAATCAACTTTGGAAACTGGGAGCTGCGACGCTTCGCCGAGATCGAAGCCGAAGACCCCGAGCTTGCATTTGCCTATTGGGACAATCCCGGCGACGTGCGGCCGCCCCAAGGCGAGAGTTGGAATGACGTGCGCGCACGGGTGGACGCCGCCGTCGACGGGTTGATCTCAGATCACCGCGGCGAGACTCTGGTCATCGTCGCTCATTTCGGCGTGATCCTGACACAGGTTCAGCGGGCGCTGGACCTGGATGCGCAACAGGCCTTCGCGCACCGGATCGACAATCTTTCCGTCACCGAAATTGTCCATGACGGGCGCGCATGGTCCGTTGGCAAAATCAATCACTGTCCGTGAACACACAGCGCACAAATCACTGTTTTACCCGGGCTGAAACCTGCGTCATCGTTCAGAGATGACTTATGATCTGTATATCGGTGACCGCCTGTTTTCCAGTTGGTCACTGCGTGGCTGGCTGATGCTGGAAAAGTTTGGCCTGCCCTATCGCAGCCATATGATTGGCCTGTATTCCGGGACTATGGCTAAGGATATGGAACCGTTGTCCCCGGCCCGGCTTGTTCCGGCATTGCGGTTGCCGGAGGGCACGGTTGTCGGCGAAAGCCTGGCCATGGCCGAGACCCTGGCCGAACGCCACCCCGAAGCCGGATTATGGCCTCTGGACGCAGCTGCCAGAGCGACCGCACGCTGGCTCTGCGCCGAGATGGTCGCCGGTTTCAATGCGCTACGCGGGGAATGCCCGATGCAGTTGCTGCAGTGTTGGGAGGGGTTTGCGCCCTCGGCAGACACACAAGCCGATCTTGAACGAATCGAGACGCTATGGGCCCATGCCAGGAACATCTCGGGTGCCGCATCAGGTCCCCTTTTTGGCACCTATTCATTGGCGGATGTCTTTTACACCCCCGTCGCCGCACGGATTATTGGTTATGGCTTGGCTGTGTCCGAGGCCAATCGCGCCTACTGTCTGCAGTTGCTATCGGATGTGTCAGTCCGTCAGTGGCGCGCGATGGCGATGACCGTTCGGTATGATCCGTTTCCCTATCCTCAGGCTTTGCCGTCTGCTCCATGGCCGGTAGGTGGGACCTCAACCGCCAAAGCTGTGGAGAGCGGTCCATCCGTCAACACAAAGTGCCCCTATTCCGGCAAACCTGTGAGCGACTTTCTGGAACTTGATGGCAAAGTCTGGGGATTTTGCAACCCGGTTTGCCGCGACAAGACGGTAGCGGACCCCGAGGCCTGGCCAAAATTCGCCGCCATGATCAACGCCGTTAACCAATCTTAAACCGCAACCATGGCAGCAACGTCCTGTTAACCAACAACAGGATTGCCATGGTTGCCCGTGCCCACACCGTTGCCTTTCAAGGGGTCGATGCCCGCCCGGTTGAGGTGCAGTGCGCCGTCACCCCCGGACTGCCTGCCTTTTCCATCGTGGGTCTGCCCGACAAAGCGGTGTCCGAAGCCCGGGATCGCGTACGCAGCGCCCTGAGCGCCATGACCATTGCATTGCCGTCCAAGCGGATCACGATCAACCTGTCACCGGCTGATCTGCCAAAGGAAGGCAGCCATTTCGATCTGCCCATCGCCGTTGCGTTGCTTTCAGCTTTGGAGATCATTCCCTCGGACGCTGCGGAAAGCACCGTTGCCCTAGGCGAGCTTTCACTGGATGGCTCTCTGGTACCCGTTGTCGGCGCTTTGCCGGCCGCCATGACAGCCGCTGCCGAGGATCGTTCTTTGCTTTGCCCGCGTGGATCAAGCGCCGAGGCCGCGTGGGTGGATGCGACCCAGGTGATCGGGGCGGACACGCTGGGCGACGTTGTGCGTCATTTCTCAGGTCAGACCCCTTTGGCCGCCGCCAAACCGGGCGAAGTGAATCTGGCGCAAAGCACCCGCGATCTGCGTGACGTGAAAGGTCAGGAACGCGCCAAGCGCGCGCTGGAGATTGCGGCAGCCGGACGGCACCACCTGATCATGATCGGCACGCCGGGATCCGGAAAATCCATGTTGGCGGCACGTCTGCCCGGTATCTTGCCCCCTTTGACACCCGTCGAGGCCCTTGAAACCTCGATGATCCAATCCCTGTGCGGATTGCTGGACGAAGGCGGCATCAGCCGTGCACGCCCGTTTCGCGAGCCGCACCACACAGCGTCGATGGCAGCGATCGTCGGAGGCGGTAAAGGTGCCAAACCTGGTGAGATTTCCCTGGCCCATAACGGTGTTCTGTTCATGGACGAATTCCCCGAGTTTCCGCGAACCGTGCTGGAAACCCTGCGCCAGCCCATCGAAACCGGCGAAGTCATGGTGGCCCGGGCAAACGCGCATGTAAAATACCCGTGCCGTTTCATGCTGGTTGCAGCAGCCAACCCTTGCAAATGTGGATACCTGACCGATCCGTCCCGGGCATGCTCGCGCGCGCCGGGTTGCGGCGACGACTACCTTGGGCGGATTTCAGGACCCTTGATGGACCGGTTCGATCTGCGGATCGAGGTCCCGCCGGTGGGCTTTACCGATCTCGACCTGCCACCCTCTGGCGACAGCACGGCGGTGGTTGCCGCCCGTGTCGAACAAGCCCGGGCCATTCAGACAGAGAGATACAGTGAGGTGCCTTCAATCCGCCAGAACGCGGATGTCGAAGGCGAACTGCTTGAGGACATCGCCGCGCCGGATACGGAAGGAAAAGAGCTGCTGCTGAAAGCGGCGGATCGGTTCGGATTGTCGGCCCGCGCTTTTCACCGCATCCTGCGCGTGGCCCGTACAATAGCCGACCTTGAAGGCGCCACGACCGTCCGCAAACCGCATGTTGCCGAGGCGCTGAGTTTTCGCATCAGCGCCAGGGTTCTGGCCTAAAGCTTGGATTCAATGGCTTCCCAGATTTTTTCGGCCACGTTAACGCCGTTGAAACGCTCCAGTTCCTGGATGCCTGTTGGAGAGGTCACGTTGATTTCCGTCAGATAATCCCCAATGACGTCAATTCCGACGAATACCTGTCCTTTTTCCCTCAGAAGAGGCCCAATAGCCTGGCAGATTTCCAGATCCCGGTCCGTCAGACCGATTTTTTCCGGTCGCCCGCCAACATGCATGTTGGATCGCGTTTCACCCTCGGCCGGAATGCGATTGATCGCGCCAACTGCCTCGCCGTCCACGAGGATGACGCGTTTGTCCCCGTTTCGAACATCGGGCAAAAACTTCTGTGCAATAAGCGGCTCTCGCGAAAACCCAGTGAACAGTTCATGCAGTGAGGACAGGTTTCGGTCGTCAGCATCCAGCCGGAACACACCCGCACCGCCGTTGCCGTACAGAGGCTTCAGTATGATGTCGCCGTGTTTGTCCTTGAATGCTTTGATCGTCTGCAAATCCCTGGCAATTGTCGTCGGCGGCGTCAGATCCGGAAAGTCGAGAACAAGCAGTTTTTCGGGGTAGTTCCGCACCCAGAACGGATCATTCACGACCAGCGTCTGCCCCCTGAGCCGGTCCAGCAGATGGGTCGACGTGATGTAGTGCATGTCAAACGGAGGGTCCTGGCGCAGCCAGACGACATCAAAACCCGACAGATCTACCTCTCGCACAGGCCCCAGAAGCGCCGGTTCATTGGGAACCCGTTGAACCTGCATATCATGTCCGCGTGCTGTGACTCGGCCTTCCTGATAGGCGAGATGGTCCGGCTCGTAGAAAAACAATTGATGCCCACGCTTCTGTGCCTCTTCCGCCAGACGGAAAGAGCTGTCGGCGTTGATATCTACGGCCCCAATCGGGTCCATCTGAAAGGCTATTTTCATGGCGTGTCCCTCAACTTTACGCCAGATACATGGCCCAGCCGGTCGAGAGGATCAATGGCCGTCAAAAATGTCCAAAGGCATTTTCGATAATTTGAACAGCGCCTGAGCCGTCGACGAGTGCTGCATCAAAACGCACGTTCGTAAGTTGCCCACCCGGTTCGTTTTCCAGAAACTGCGCTGCAGCAGCAAAAATCCGCGCTGATTGTCGGCGGGTGATCCGGGCCGCAGCCAGCTTAAAACTGGTGCTTTTCTTGACTTCGATGAACACCAGCCCATCGAAGTCGCGCGCGATCAGGTCGATTTCGCCGCCTTTCCCACGCCAACGATGATGCGCGATGGAATAGCCGCGCCGTTCATAATCCGCTGCGACCTGCAATTCCGCAGCCTGTCCCGCATGAAAAGAAACCGAGCCGCGACCGGACCGCGTCGCCATATCATCCCTTTCCAAGTTTCAGAGCCGTCTGATAAATCGGACGGCGAGGCAGATTGTACATTTCCGACACCAGATCAGCCGCGTCCCGAACCGAATGTGTTTCCAGAGCTTTTTTCAGAGCATCTTCTACGTCAGACTGGTTAACGCTTTGCGAATGGCTGCGGTCCACAAGCAGAACGATTTCGCCTTTCACCGCTTTTTCACGGTAAGCGTCAACCAGTTCACCCAACGTCCCGCGTCGAATTTCTTCGAATTTCTTGGTCAGTTCCCTGCACAAGGCGGCCTGTCGATCCGCGCCCAGAACATCCGCCAGATCCGTCAAACTGCTCGCAACGCGCTTGGGCGACTCGTAAAGTACAAGTGTGCCCGGAATGTTACGTAACGCCTTGATCCGGCTGCGCCGTGCACCCGACGCATTGGGCAGGAAGCCGGCAAAAAAGAACGCATCGGTCGGCAATCCGGCCAGCGTCAACGCAACCAACGCTGCCGACGGTCCTGGTGCGCAGGTCACCAAATGCCCCGCTTCTGCCGCCATGCGACCGAGATCATAGCCCGGATCGGCAATCAACGGCATTCCGGCCTCGGACGCATAGGCGACGGACTGACCCTGATCCAATGCGTCAAGGATTTTGCTGCGGGCGCCGGCGCGACTGTGGTCGTGATAGGCCTGAATACGTCGCCCTTCCAACGGAACACCGTGAATCTCCATCAAACGTCGCAGGCTGCGCGTGTCTTCGGCGGCGATAACATCGGCCGAGGCAAGCACATCCAGCGCCCTCAGCGTGATGTCGCGCGCGGTCCCGATCGGAGTTGCAACAAAGTACAGGCCCGCCGCCAATCTGGTCTTTTGGAAATTCAAAGCTGGACCCTCACAGCGTGACGTCTATTATCGCGGCTCGACAGAACAGAAGCATACTCAGCCGCCGGATCAGGGAGTTTTCATTTAGATGTTTACCGTTTGCAAGCCCGTAAGCAAGCTGGCGAAAGCCGCCGCTGCCCTGGCCACTGCGGCATTTCTGGCCGCTTGTGAACCCGGCGCAATCGGTGGCGGGCCGTCGATCAACACGTCCAAGCCGGTTCCCGTGGCGCTGCTGGTTCCACGCGGATCAGGGCAGGCAGGCGACGCGGCGCTGGCGCAAAGCCTTGAAAACGCGGCCCGACTTGCAATGTCAGACCTGCAGAACGTGCAGATCGATCTGCGGGTTTACGACACGGCTGGCAATGCGGGCACCGCCTCGACAGTGGCGCAGCAGGCCGTTTCGGATGGCGCAAAGATCATCATCGGCCCGGTTTACGCACAGGCCGCCAATGCCGCAGGCCTTGCGGTTCTCAACAACGGCGTCAACGTCCTGTCCTTTTCGAACAACACGAGCATTGCTGGCGGCAACGTTTTTGTTCTGGGCCCGACCTTCCAGAACACCGCAAATCGGCTGGTCAACTATGCGGGTGGGCAAGGCAAAACCGGCATGGTCATCGTGCACAGCAACGACGCCGCCGGACAATTGGGGCAAACAGCAATTGCCAATGCACTGGGCAGCAGCCGCGTCAACAATGCAGGATCGGTCGGCTATGACCGCTCGCAGCAGGGCGTGATCAATTCAGTTCCGACCATCAAGGCCACGGTGGATTCGACCGGCGCGGATTCGATTTTCCTGACCGCGACCACGGCCGGAGCACTGCCGCTCTATACCCAATTGCTGCCCGAAGCGGGCGTGTCACAGACAACCACACAGTTCATCGGCCTGACACGCTGGGACATCCCCCCGCAAACGCTGGAGTTGCCAGGCGTTCAGGGCGGTTGGTTTGCCCTGCCCGATCCGTCAAAAGCGCAGGCTTATCGGCAGAGATACAACGCGACTTACGGGGAAGCACCGCACCCGATCAGTGGGCTGGCCTATGACGGAATCGCGGCGATCGGAGCCTTGGTCAGTCAAGGAAAATCGGACGCGCTGACCGGTGCTGCGCTGACACAAAACGCCGGTTTTCAAGGGGTTGGAGGGATTTTCCGCCTGCGCCCGAACGGCACCAACGAACGCGGTCTGGCCGTTGCCACGATCCAGAACAAACAGGTGGTTGTGATTGACCCTGCCCCACAAAGCTTCTCTGGCGCCGGTTTCTGATCGGCCCGGTCAGATCGCACCGCCCGTCGGCGCGTTGATCTGCCCAGCCGAAGACATTTTCGACAGCGTCGGGGTCAATGCTCAACTGTCGGAAATATTCGAAAAGAGCACAGATAATACATCCCTGCGCGCCGAAACCGTGCGCATCCTGCGCGATGCCCAAAAGGCCGGGCGAAAGGCGATATCGGATGCTTTTTCCGTCCGCCCTTTCGATGCCCGTCCGCTGACCCATTCCTACACCTACCTCACGGATCAACTGGTCTGCACAGCGATGCAGGTATCCAGCCAGCGGCTCCACCCGCTTGCCACGCCCACTCAGGGAGAAAGAATGGCGATACTGGCCGTTGGCGGGTACGGTCGAGGGGAGATGGCGCCTTCGTCGGACGTGGACCTGCTGTTCCTGACTCCGTACAAGATAACCGCCTGGGCCGAGAGCGTGATTGAATCCATGCTCTATATCCTTTGGGATTTGCGCCTTAAGGTCGGCCACTCATCGCGGACCATCAAAGATTGCCTGAGACTGGGTGCCGACGATTTCACCATCCGCACGGCGATGCTGGAACAACGCTACCTCGCTGGCGACAAGGCACTGGCAGGCGAGTTGGACCGACGCCTTCATACCAACCTTTTCAAGGGCAGTGAACGCGAGTTCATCGAAGCCAAACTGCTGGAACGGGACGAGCGTCACCACAAACAGGGTGAGCGCTATATGGTCGAGCCCAACGTTAAGGAAGGCAAAGGGGGGCTGCGCGATCTGCAATCGCTGTATTGGATCGCCAAATACATCTACGGCGTTCAGGACGTTGCTGAACTGGTGCCGCTGGGTCTCTTCACGCCCGACGAATTCAAGACCTTTGTCGAGGCCGAGGATTTTCTGTGGGCCGTGCGCTCTCATCTGCATCTGGTGACCGGGCGCGCGACTGAACAGCTGACATTCGACATGCAAGTCGAGGTCGCGGCCCGTATGGGCTACAAGGATCGCGCCGGGCGCCGGGCGGTCGAAGTGTTCATGCAGCGCTATTTCCGCGAAGCCACCAGCGTCGGTGAACTGACACGGATATTCCTGACCAAGCTGGAAGCGTCACATATGAAGGGTGCTCCGTTGCTGGAGCGTATTTTCCGCCGAAGGCCGAAGGTCAAGCCGGGTTATACTGTGGTGCACGGTCGCCTTGACGTCGCAGATCCCACCACGTTTCTGGAGGACAAGCTCAACCTGCTGCGCCTGTTCGAGGAAGGTCTGCGCACCGGAATGCTAATCCATCCGGATGCGATGCGCCTGGTGACGGCCAACCTGAACCTGATTGATGATGAGATGCGCAATGACAAAGAAGCGCGACGTATCTTCCTCGATCTCATGCTGAAACACGGCAATCCTGAACGCGCGTTGCGCCGGATGAATGAACTGGGCGTTTTGTCGGCCTTTTTGCCGGAATTCGAGCCCATCGTGGCGATGATGCAGTTCAATATGTATCATAGCTATACGGTGGACGAGCATACGATCCAATGCATCGTCAACCTGGCCCAGATCGAGCGCGGAGAGTTGATCGAGGCATTGCCACTCGCGTCGTCAATCCTGAAGGGTGGGGTCAATCGCAAGGTGCTTTATGTCGCTCTGCTTTTGCACGACATCGCCAAGGGCCGTCCCGAGGATCACTCGATCCTGGGTGCACAGATCGCCCGCAAGGTCGCGCCGAGATTGGGACTGAACAAATCAGATTCGGAAACCGTTGAGTGGTTGGTTCGGTACCATCTGCTGATGTCGGATATGGCCCAGAAACGCGATATTTCAGACCCACGAACGGTGCGCGATTTCGCCAAGGCGGTGCAGACGGTCAAACGGCTCGACCTGCTAACGGTTCTGACGGTCTGTGACATTCGTGGTGTGGGCCCCACCACGTGGAACAACTGGAAAGCCACCCTGCTGCGTGCTCTGCATGCAGAAACCAAGCGTGCGCTGGAAACCGGTATGGAAGACCTGAACCGTGCCAACCGCGGTACAGAAGCCAAGAAAGCCCTGCGCGCGGCATTGGACAACTGGTCCAAGGGCGACCTCAAGGCCGAAACTGGCCGCCACTACGCCCCCTATTGGCAGGGCTTGAACCTGGCGACCCATATCGAGTTCGCAGAAATGCTGCGGACGCTTGAGCACAGCGGTGATCCCGGCGGGATGGAAATCCGGCTGCACCCGGACGTAGACCGGGACGCCACACGCGCCTGCTTTGCCATGGGCGATCACCCCGGCATTTTTGCGCGGATCGCCGGCGCCTTGGCGCTTGTCGGCGCAAACGTTGTGGACGCGCGCAGCTACACGACCAAGGATGGTTACGTCACGGATGCCTTCTGGATTCAGGATGCCGAGGGTCATCCGTTCGAGGCCTCTCGCCTGCCGCGCCTGACGCAGATGATCCACAAAACACTCAAGGGTGAAGTTGTGGCGCGCGATGCGCTCAGGTCCCGCGACAAGATCAAGAAACGCGAACGTGCGTTCAACGTGCCAACCCACATCACCTTTGATAATGACGGCTCGGAGATTTACACGATCATCGAGGTGGATACACGCGACCGCCCCGGCCTTCTGTATGATCTGACCCGGACGCTGGCGGCCGCAAATGTCTACATCGCCAATGCCGTGATCGCGACCTATGGCGAGCAAGTTGTCGATACGTTTTACGTCAAGGACATGTTTGGTCTGAAATACCATTCCGAAAGCAAACAGCGCGGCCTTGAGACCAAGCTGCGGACGGCCATCACCGAAGGTGCGGAGCGCGCCGCGTCATGAAACAGATCCGACTGTTTTCGGGCCTGTTCACAGTGGGGTTCTGGACCCTGACCAGCCGCATTCTGGGCTTTTTGCGGGAAATCCTGTTGACCGCCTATATCGGGCCGGGCCCGGTCATGGACGCTTTTGTTGCGGCGTTTCGCCTGCCCAACATGTTCCGACGCTTTTTTGCCGAAGGCGCCTTTAATGCCGCGTTTGTCCCTATGTTCGCCAAGCGGCTGGAGGCCGACGAAGACGCCAGAGGTTTTGCACAGGATGCCTTCAACCTGCTGGCCGTTGCGGTGCTGGCTCTGGTCGGCCTGGCGATGGTGTTCATGCCCGGTCTTGTCTGGCTCACGGCCGAGGGGTTTTATGGCGATCAACGCTTTGATCTGGCCGTGGACTATGGCTATGTCGTTTTCCCGTACATCCTGTTCATGTCGCTTGCGGCCCTGTTTTCCGGTGTTCTGAACGCCACCGGGCGCTTTGCCGCTGCTGCTGCCGCGCCTGTGCTGCTGAACATCTTTGCCTGTTCGGCCTTGATCTTCGGCGCCATGTCCGGGGGTGAGGTGATCTGGTGGCTGATCACCGTCATTCCGATTGCAGGCGTAGCGCAATTGGCATTGGTCTGGGTTGCAACGGAACGGGCCGGTATCCGTATTCGCCCTGGCAAACCAAGGCTGAGCCCGGAAATGCGCAACTTGGTGCGGATCGCGATCCCTGCCGCCCTGGCCATGGGCGTCACACAGGTCAATCTCGTCGTCGGGCAATTGGTCGCATCAAAGACCGAGAAAGCTGTCAGCTGGCTGTTTGCCGCAGACCGCCTGTATCAGTTGCCTCTGGGGGTGGTTGGCATCGCCGTGGGCATTGTGCTGCTGCCGGATTTGTCACGACGCTTGCGCGCGGACGACAGGGAAGGCGCACGTAACGCCTTTTCCCGCGCCGGCGAATTCACGCTTTTGCTGACAATCCCGTCGACCGTGGCGTTTATCATCATTCCCAATCCGCTGGTCTCGGTCCTGTTCGAACGCGGGCAATTCAGCACGGAAGATACAACCGCCACGGCACTCGCCGTCGCTGTTTACGGCGTCGGTCTGCCTGCGTTCATGCTGCAGAAATTGTTGCAGCCTCTGTTCTTTGCACGCGAGAATACCCGGTCTCCGTTCCACTATGCGCTGGTTGCCATGGCGGTGAATGCCGGGCTTGCGTTTGGCCTTTATCCAATTGTGGGTTGGATTGCACCGGCGATTGCGGCATCGGCCGCAGGATGGGTCATGGTCGCGCTACTGGCGATCGGTGGCAGACGACTGGGGGAAGAGGCGCGCTTTGACGACCGGTTCAAACGCCGCGCCTGGCGGATCGTCGCAGCCTCGCTGGGAATGGGTATAGTGCTGTATACGGCCATTCACGTCTTTGGCTGGGTTTTTGAGATGGCCGGTTGGCGCTATTTGGCACTGATCATTCTGATCAAGGTTGCGGCCGCGACCTACTTCTTTCTCGGACACGTTTTCGGGGCGTTCGAAGTCTCCGAATTCAAACGCGCGCTGCGCCGCTCATGAGCAGGCTTGAATGCCCCGCCGGTACAGTTTTGTTCCGCCCGGGACAGGAATGCCCCGGTTTCGTACGCCTGTCCAAAGGAACGGTTCGCATCAGCCTGACCGCGCCGAACGGGCGGCAGGTCGTCCTGTACCGTGTGGGTCCGGGGGACGTATGCCTGCAGACTTTTGCCTGCCTGACCGAAGGTCAAAGCTATTCCGCCGAAGGACTCGCGGAAACAGATCTTGTGGGTGAGATCCTGCCGCACGACACGTTCCGCCAAAACATGGCGGAGGATGTCGCGTTCAGGGCCGAGGTTCTGTCTGCGGTCGCGCGACGCTTTGCCGATTTTGAAAGGTTGGTCGAAGATGTGGCGCTGACCGGTTTCGATACCCGGCTTGCGCGCGTTCTGTTGCGTCTGGCAAAGGGCGGGGTCGTATATGCCACGCATGACGCTCTGGCCACTGAAACCGCGTCAGGGCGCGCCTTTGTCAGCCGCAGGTTGGCAGAGTTTGCGCGCCAGGGTCTGGTTACACAAACACGCGGTCAGGTCCACCTATTGGACCGTGACGGGCTGCAACAGCTTGCCGCAGGTGAAGCGTGACATTGTCACCGACCCGTGCACCAAAACGCGTCAATCTCTCATTAAAACACTCACATTAGGAGATACGCTATGACACGTAACGAAGGCACTATTGACCGCGCAGCCCGGGTGGTTCTGGGCTTGATCCTGTTGTCGCTGACCGTTGTTGGGCCTCAGACCATGTGGGGTTTGGTTGGACTTGTCCCGCTGGTGACCGGATTGGTCGGCTATTGCCCGATTTACAGCATACTGGGCTTTGATACCTGCCCTGGGAAATGCTGACCTGAACAGCTCGGCGGCCGGGTCAGTCCCGCCTCAGCTTGCTGACAATCCTCGCCCAGCCGCCCGGCGCAAGAAAGAACGACAGGCCGAACCCGGTGGCGAACCCGCCCAGATCAGCCACCCAGTCGGACGTTCCGCCAAACAACAGGCCGAACAAAAGCTGAATGCCCATCAGGACGGCAATCAGATAAAAGGCCCGCGTCTGGTTTTCACCAACCAGAGACAGCTTGCGCCACAAAATCCAGGTGAACGCACCGATCAGCCCGTAAACCGGGGGGAAGCCACCAACCAATGGGTAGCGCGGATCAAGGATCAGGGCATAAACCAACGCGCCGCCAATCCCGGACAGCACAAAGATCACCAGCATCTGAACGCTGCCGAAGACCTCGGCCACCATTTTGCCCATGGCCAGCACAAAAACACAGACAAATATCGCCTGGGTGAAGCTGCCCGAAACAAAGGGATAGGTGACGAACCGGATCACGTGTTCAAACGGCCAGCGCCCGTTTTGCAGCATCCAGTTAAAAATATCTGGTGAAAAGGAATAGTGTTGCAGCGCGTCAAGCCGCCATCCGACAGCTGACGGGCCGCCGACCAGGCCACGCGTCCCCAGAGTCAACACCAGTTCGATCCCAATGATGAACAACGCCAGCGCCACGACGACCGGTGGTAACGGGTTCACTGGGGGTGTGTAATGCTCACTGCTCATTGGGCTTGCCTTTCGCGGCTGTTGACGTCCCTTGGCCTCATGGGTAAGCGACGGGGGCTGATTTTTCCAGACGGGAGTTCCCTTTGATGACTGTGACCCAATTCACGCCGCGCGTGTTTTCCGGCATCAAGCCTTCGGGAAACCTGCATCTTGGCAACTACCTGGGTGCGCTCAAGCGGTTTGTGGACATGCAGGGCCCCGAGTTCGAGACCATCTATTGTATGGTCGATTTGCACGCGATCACCGTGTGGCAGGATCCGGATCGTCTGCGCGAAAAAACCCGCGAAGTCTGCGCAGGCTTCATCGCCGCCGGTCTGAACCCCGAGAAATCCATACTGTTCAATCAAAGTCAGGTTGCGGAACACACGCAACTGGCCTGGATATTCAATTGCGTCGCCCGCATGGGCTGGATGCAGAGGATGACCCAGTTCAAGGACAAGGCAGGCAAGAACGCCCAGAATGCCTCTCTGGGGTTGTTTGCCTATCCGACGCTGATGGCCGCCGACATTCTGATTTACCATGCCACGCATGTGCCGGTGGGCGAGGACCAGAAGCAGCATCTGGAACTGACGCGCGACATCGCGATCAAATTCAACCACGACTACGGCGTCGATTTTTTTCCGATCACCGAACCGGTTATCGGTGGCCCGGCGCCGCGTGTGATGAACCTGCGTGACGGGTCCCGCAAAATGTCGTCGTCCGACGCGTCGGACATGACCCGGATCAATATGATCGACGACGCCGATGCCATCGCCAAAAAGATCCGCAAGGCAAAGACGGACCCGGATGCTTTGCCATCGGAAATCGACGGTCTGGAGGACCGCCCGGAAGCGCGGAATCTGGTAAGCATCTATGCAGCCCTCAGCGATCAAACCGCAGAACAGGTGCTGGCCGAGGTCGGCGGAAAACAATTCGGTGAATTCAAGCCAATGCTGGCAGATCTGGCTGTATCCAAACTGGCACCGATCTCGTCTGAGATGACCCGCCTGATGGGCGAAGAGGCCGAGATTGACCGGATCCTTGCAAACGGCGCCGAAAAGGCGCGGGCGATTGCCGCACCTATCCTGCAAGAGACCTATGAGATTGTCGGCATGATGGGCGCGAAATCGCTCTGAACCGGGCGACAAATCCACTGGACCTGCGCCCGGCGCGCCCATAGGCTCTGCCCGAAGCAGAGGAGGGCGTCATGGCAGTCGGAAAGAACATCCGCACCTATTTCGAGGGTCAGTGGCATGACGGGGACGCCCCGATCATGCGCGCCGCAGACCACGGCGCGTGGCTGGGCTCATCGGTTTTTGACGGCGCGCGGTACTTTGACGGCATGGCGCCGGATCTCTATGCGCACTGCGCCCGGGTCAATCGCTCTGCCGAGGCTTTGATGCTGACGCCAACCGTCACGCCCGAACAGATGGTCGAATTGGTCTGGGACGGATTGCAAGCCTACACGCCGGATACTGCCGTCTACATCCGTCCCATGTATTGGGGAATCGACGGAGACCCGACCGCGATTGTGCCGCAGAAGAACAGCACAGGCTTTGCAATATGCCTGGAAGAAATCCCTATGGCGCCTGAGACCGCTTCGGCCACGCTGGGCACAACCCGGTTTCGTCGACCGGTATTGGAATCAGCTGTTGTAAATGCCAAGGCCGGATGCCTGTACCCGAACAACGCCCGCATGCTGCAGGAGGTTCGGGCCAAGGGCTTCTCGAATGCGCTGGTCGCAGACGCCCTTGGGCATGTGGCCGAAACCGCAACGGCAAACATCTTCATGGTTCGGGATGGTGAGGTGCTCACACCCACGCCCAACGGGACTTTCCTTGCCGGAATCACACGTGCCCGCCATATCAAAAACTTACGGGCTGATGGCGTGACGGTTCACGAAGCGGTTCTGAGCTTTGACGATTTCCACAAAGCAGACGAAGTGTTCATGACCGGAAACATGAGCAAGGTCACACCGATCACGGCGCTGGAAGACACGCAATATCAGGTCGGACCGATTGCCCGACGTGCCCGTAGCCTGTACTGGGACTGGGCCGCAAGTAACCGCTAGCCGAGCGCCAGAGTTTCTCCTGAGTTGCCAGCACGTTTTCGGTCGGGCATGATCCCGGAAACCAAAGAGGACATCCATGCGTAAGTTCCTAGTTGTTCTTGATGACAGCCGCGAATGCCTGAACGCGATGCGTTTCGCCGCGATGCGGGCGGCGCATACCGGCGGTGGCGTTACGGTTCTTTCGGTCATTCCGCCCGATGAGTTCAACCACTGGATCGGTGTTGCCGAAGTTATGCGCGAGGAAGCGCGCGAACGTATCCACGCCCATTTTGAAGTCTTTGCCAAATGGATGCGCGACAAACAGAATATCGAACCCGAACTGGCGATCCGCGAAGGGGACCCGGTGCCTCAGATCATCGAACATGTTCAGTCCGACCCCGAGATTGGCGTGCTTGTACTGGGGGCAGGAACCGACAAAAAGGGACCCGGTCCGCTGGTAACTCAGCTCACGCGAAATGCCGGCAGTCTGCCGATGCCGATCACCATTGTCCCCGGCGATCTGAGCAAGGAAAAGCTGGAAGAAATCACCTGAGGTCACCGCATGGGCGCGACGGTCCAGTTCTGGTTCGAGTTTGCATCGACCTATTCCTATCTCAGCGCGATGCGCATCGAAGACGCTGCCGCCGCCAAGGGCGTTTCCGTGGAATGGCAACCCTTTCTCCTGGGGCCTATTTTTGCCGAACAGGGTTGGAACACCTCTCCTTTCAACCTGTATCCCGCCAAAGGCCGTTACATGTGGCGCGACATGGAGCGCCTGTGTGCTGCGCGTGGCCTGCCCTTCAACCCTTCTGGTTCGTTTCCCCAGAATGGTCTGAAGGCGGCGCGCATGACCCTTGCCATCGCCCGCCAGGATCAAAAGGCTGCTTTTGCTCGGGCGGTCTACACCGCCGAGTTCGGCGAGGGGCGCGACATTTCGCAAGCAGACGTCCTCGGCGATTGTCTCACCAAGGTGGGCTTGTCCTCGGATGTGGTGGACCGGGCGCAAGACGCCGACATCAAAGCCGCCCTGTTCGAACAAGGCGCGGTTGCTCAGGAGAAAGGTTTGTTTGGTGCTCCGAGTTTTCTGGTCGGGGATGAGCTGTTCTGGGGGGACGACCGGCTGGATGATGCCCTTGGGTACGCGACAACAATTTAGAACGGTTCCAAATCTTGACTTCCCCTGCACCTGCCCGCATATCAGGAGCAACGCAAATGGAGCTGTCCAATGTTCATCCAGACCGAATCCACCCCGAACCCGGCTACTTTGAAGTTTCTGCCCGGCCAGACGGTGCTGGAGGCGGGAACGGCGGATTTCCCAACCGCAGAAGCGGGTGAAAAGTCACCGCTGGCAAAGCGCATTTTTGCCGTGAGCGGTGTGACCGGTGTATTCTTTGGCAACGACTTTGTGACCGTCACCAAGTCCGAAGACGTTCAATGGGACCACATCAAGCCCGCGATTCTGGGCGCGGTGATGGAGCATTACCAATCCGGTCAACCTGTTATGGGCGCAGACGCCACACCCGCATCGGGCCATGCAGAACACACCGGAGAGGACGCCGAAATCGTTGATCAGATCAAGGATCTGCTCGACAGCCGTGTCCGCCCTGCTGTTGCTCAGGATGGCGGTGACATCACCTTTCACGGGTTTGATCGCGGCGTTGTTTATCTGCACATGCAGGGCGCGTGCGCGGGTTGCCCGTCTTCGACCCTGACGCTGAAGATGGGAATCGAGAACCTTCTGCGCCACTACATTCCAGAAGTGACCGAGGTCCGGCCCGTTGCCGTCTGACGCAACAGTATTGGCATTCGACACATCGGCCGCGCATTGCGCGGCCGCTTTGTTGCGCGGCGACGAAATCCTTGCCGTGCAAGCCGAAGCCATGTCACGCGGGCAGGCCGAACGGCTGATGCCGTTGCTGGAAGACCTGCTGGTCCAGGCGGATTGCAAATGGACAGACCTTGACGCAATTGGTGTTGGAACCGGTCCCGGCAATTTCACCGGTATTCGCATTTCTGTGTCCGCCGCGCGCGGCCTTGCGCTCGGTCTGTCCGTTCCTGCGGTCGGAGTCACCGGGTTCGATGTTTTGTCATCGTTTATGCCTGAAGGAATGGTGCCTGCGATCCCAGCGCCGCGGGATCAGGTTTACATCCAAACCACTGACAATCCGCCATACTTGACCACACGGGCAGAGGCACAGACGCTGGGTGCGCTGTTTTTCTGCGCCGATCCGAATGCGAACGTGCAGGCCATTGCCAGGATTGCAGCGCACCGCTTTGCAACTGTCCAGACGCCCCCTGCCCCGCTCTATGTGCGGCAGGCGGATGCAGCCCCGTCCAGCGACATACCACCTGTGCTGTTGGACGGATGACCCCGCAGGACTTGGCCTCCACGCATGCGGCTGCGTTTACGCAGTCGCGCCCATGGACGGCAGATGAAATTGCCGACCTTTTGGCCAACCCGTTCACGCAGGTTGTCGGAAACGCCCGATGCTTTGCCCTGTTTCGGGTCATCGAAGATGATGCGGAGCTGCTGACAATCGCGACTCACCCCTCACATCAACGGCAGGGATTGGCCTTGCGCTGTATGGAAGACTGGCACGCCCGTGCCGTTGCCACGGGTGCAAACAGGGCTTTTCTGGACGTGGCGGCCGACAATACGGCCGCCCTTGGCCTGTATGAGCGCTTTGGGTATCGGCGCTGTGGCCTGCGCAAAGGCTACTATTTGCGCAAAAACGGCAATAAATGCGATGCGGTCGTGATGGAATGCAACCTGCCCTGACGGCAAATGCCATTTTTTCGACCATATGGTCAAAATACTGTTGACCCTGCCTGTTGCAAACGTCCTTAATTCCCGCCATCACAACGGTTATGCTCGCTCTGAGTGGGTAAACGGGGCTATCTTGGCTCCGAACCGACAAAAACCAACGGGAGTAACAAATGACCCTGATGAAATCCTTGATGGGCGCGGCCGCAGCGGTTGCATTGACAGCCGGCGCGGCGCTTGCCGAACCGGCCCTGATCTTTGACCTTGGCGGAAAGTTTGACAAATCCTTTAACGAAGCCGCCCATAACGGTGCGCAACGTTGGGCCGACGAAACCGGCGGCACCTATCGCGAGATCGAACTGCAGTCCGAAGCCCAGCGTGAACAGGCGTTGCGGCGGTTTGCCGAAGCTGGCGCCAACCCGATCATCACCATGGGTTTTGCCATGGCCGATCCCCTTTCCGCTGTTGCTGGTGACTATCCGGACACCAAGTTCGTTGCTGTCGACGTAAACTGGCTGGACATTCCCAACATCCGTCAGATTGGCTTCGCCGAGCATGAAGGATCTTATCTGGTTGGTATGATGGCGGCCATGGCATCGGAATCCGGCACCGTTGGCTTCATCGGCGGTATGGATATCCCGCTGATCCGCCACTTTGGCTGCGGATACGCTCAGGGTGCAAAGGCTGTAAACCCCGACATCAACATCGTGGCAAACATGACCGGCACGACACCAGCCGCGTGGAACGATCCTGTTAAGGGTTCGGAACTGACCAAAGCACAAATCAGCCAGGGCGCTGACGTGATCTACGCGGCTGCAGGCGGCACCGGCGTTGGCGTACTGCAGACCGCAGCAGACGAAGGCATTCTGTCGATCGGTGTGGACAGCAACCAGAACCACCTGCACCCGGGCAAGGTCCTGACCTCGATGCTCAAGCGCGTGGATGTCGCTGTTTATGACGCGATGAACGCTGGGGAAAACGTTGAGACCGGTGTCTTCACCATGGGTCTTGCCGAAGAAGGTGTTGGCGTCGCCATGGATGACAACAACGCATCTCTGGTCTCCGATGACATGAAAGGCGCGGTCGACAAGGCGCGTCAGGACATTATCGACGGCAACGTCGCGGTCGTCAGCTACTACGAGAACGACAGCTGCCCTGCGCTGCAGTTCTGATATCGCGTGGGACGGGGGACATTTCCCCCGTCCCGCATCCACTCTGCCGTTTGCCGTGCATGACCTGCACGTGTCCACAGCGGCCCTTTCGGCAAATGAGGACAAGACATGACAGTCCCCGCCATTGAGCTCAAAGGGATTTCCAAAGCCTTTGGGCCGGTTCAAGCGAACAAAGACATCTCGATCAGCGTCGCCCCCGGTACGATCCACGGCATCATCGGCGAAAACGGCGCGGGCAAATCCACGCTGATGAGCATTCTCTATGGCTTTTACAAAGCCGATAAGGGCGAGATCTGGATCAACGGGCAAAAAACCGACATTCCAGACAGCCAAGCCGCAATCGCCGCAGGGATCGGCATGGTGTTCCAGCATTTCAAGCTGGTCGAGAACTTCACCGTTCTGGAAAACATCATTCTGGGTGCCGAGGATGGCGGACTTCTGGGACCTTCTCTGGCCAAGGCGCGCAAGGAGCTGAAAGAGCTGGAGGAAGAATACGAACTCTTTGTCGACCCGGACAAACGCATCGATGAGATCGGCGTCGGGGCCCAGCAGCGTGTCGAAATCCTCAAAGCATTGTACCGCCGCGCGGAAATCCTGATCCTGGATGAACCGACCGGAGTGCTGACGCCTGCCGAAGCGGATCAGTTGTTTCGCATCCTTGCCCGTCTGCGTGAGGAAGGCAAAACCATCATCCTGATCACCCACAAGCTGCGTGAGATCATGGAGGCGACGGACACCGTGTCGGTGATGCGCCGTGGGCAGATGACGGCGACCGTCAAGACCGCCGAGACCAACCCGCAGGAACTGGCCGAACTCATGGTGGGCCGCAAGGTCCTGCTGCAAGTGGACAAAGTGCCCGCGAATCCCGGAAAGCCTGTTCTAGAAATCGAAAACTTGCGGGTGACCGACGAAGCGGGCGTCGAACGGGTCAAAGGCATCGATCTGACCGTGCGCGCCGGCGAGATCGTGGGCATCGCGGGCGTTGCCGGCAACGGGCAATCGGAACTTCTGGAAGTTCTGGGCGGGATGCGCCCCGGTGCCGGCTCGATCAAGCTGAACGGTGCGTCCCTGGCGCTCAGCGGTCCGGGATCGGACGGGCAGGCCCGGCGTGCCCAACACATTGCGCACGTGCCCGAGGATCGACAGCGTGAAGGCCTCGTCATGGAATTCCACGCCTGGGAAAACGTGGCCTTCGGCTACCACCGAGACCCCGCCTACAAGCGCGGCCTTTTCATGGACAATGCCGCCCTTCGTGCCGACACTGAGCGCAAGATCAAGAAGTTCGACGTGAGACCACCAGACGGATGGCTGGCGGCCAAGAATTTTTCTGGAGGCAATCAGCAGAAAATCGTCGTCGCACGCGAGATCGAGCGTAACCCGGACCTTCTGTTGGTCGGGCAACCAACCCGCGGCGTCGATATCGGCGCCATCGAGTTCATTCACAAACAGATCGTCGCGCTGCGCGATCAGGGCAAGGCAATCCTGCTGGTTTCGGTTGAGTTGGAGGAGATCTTCTCGCTGTCTGACCGGATCGCGGTGATGTTTGACGGACATATCATGGGCGAACGCCTGCCTCATGAAACGGACGAAAAAGAACTGGGCCTTCTGATGGCCGGTGTTGCGGGAGAGGCCGCGTGAACCATGGATAAAATGCCCAAATGGGCCGATGTGGTCCTGATTCCTCTGATCAGCCTGATTTTGGCCGCGATTCTCTCGGCACTGGTTATTCTCGCAATCGGAGAGAACCCTGTCGAAGCCGTGAACCTGATGGTGACCGGCGCGCTGGGATCGACCTACGGTTGGGGTTACACCCTCTACTACGCCACCAACTTCATGTTCACCGGACTTGCGGTTGCCGTGGCCTTTCACGCACGTATGTTCAATATCGGTGGCGAGGGTCAGGCCATGCTGGGCGGGCTCGGCGTTGCCATGGTGTGCCTTTACATCGACTGGCCGCATTGGACTATTGCCTTGGTGGCGGCAGGCCTTGGTGCGGCGCTGTTTGGCGCTGCGTGGGCCGCGATACCGGCTTACCTGCAGGCAAAACGCGGCAGCCATATCGTGATCACCACGATCATGTTCAATTTCATCGCCGCCGCGTTTTTGAACTACATGCTGGTCAATATCATGCGCCCTGCGGGATCGCAGGACCCGGCAACGGCACGGTTCCCCGAGGCAGTTCATCTGCCGACTTTCCAATCCATGTTCTCGACAGCCGAGAACATTGTCTTTCGCGGCGCTCCGGCCAATGTTTCTTTCTTCGTCGCGATCCTCGCGTGCGTTGTGGTCTGGGCGCTGATCTGGCGCACCCGGTTGGGGTATGAAATTCGTGCGTATGGCCACTCTGAAACCGGCGCCGTCTATGCCGGTATCTCTCCGGTCCGGATCACAATCGTCGCCATGCTGATTTCCGGTGCGCTGGCGGGCCTGATGGCGATCAATAACGTCATGGGCGAGGCGGAGCGACTGGTTCTGAACTCAACAGAAGGCGCGGGCTTTATCGGTATTGCCGTGGCGCTGATGGGCCGGTCTCATCCGTTCGGCGTGTTCCTCGCGGCCCTTCTCTTTGGGTTCCTGTATCAGGGTGGCGCAGAACTAGCGCTCTGGACGTCAATCCCACGTGAATTGATTGTCGTTATTCAGGCTCTGGTGATCCTGTTCACCGGTGCGCTGGACAATATGGTCCGAATGCCGCTTGAAAGGCTGTTCCTGGGTTTCAGGAAAGGAGCGGAGTGATGGAGTTTTTCGTAACACTCATCCAGATCCTCGATTCCACAATCCGGCTGGCGACCCCCTTGTTGCTCGCGTGTCTGGCAGGCCTGTATTCCGAACGCGCCGGGATCTTCGATATCGGCCTCGAAGGCAAGATGCTGATGGCTGCATTCTTTTCCGCTGCCATTGCCGCAGTGACCGGATCAGTCTGGCTTGGTCTTCTGGCGGGTATCGCCTCATCCTTGATACTGTCGGGCCTTCATGGGGTGGCGTCGATTACATTCCGTGGCAATCAGCTGATCTCAGGCGTGGCCATCAACTTCCTTGCGGCCGGTATGACTGTCCTTGTGGCGCAAAGCTGGTTTCAACAGGGTGGCCGCACGCCTTCCTTGTTTGGTGGCGGTCGCTTCACACCGGTCGAGTTCCCGTTCGCCGAGTCGCTGAGCGGGGTCCCGATCATTGGGCCAGTTTACTCAGAACTTCTCTCCGGGCACTCGATCCTGGTGTATCTCGCGTTTCTGATGGTGCCTGCCACGTGGTGGATCCTGTTTCGCACGAGGTTCGGCCTGCGTCTGCGCGCCGTGGGCGAAAATCCCGCCGCAGTTGACACTGCGGGTGTCTCGGTCGTCGGCCTGAGATTTGCTGCGGTCGCAATTTGCGGCGTGTTGTGTGGGATTGCCGGTGCCTATCTGGCCACCGCCCTGCAAGCGGGGTTCGTCAAGGAAATGACGGCTGGTCGCGGCTTTATCGCTTTGGCGGCCCTGATCTTTGCAAAATGGCGGCCCTGGCATGCGATGTGGGCCTGCTTGCTGTTCGGGTTGTTGCAGGCCATCGCCTTGCGATTCCAGAACATTGATCTGGGCGGCGTGGTCATACCTGTACAAGTCATGGATGCGCTTCCTTACATCCTGACCGTGGTGATTCTGGCCGGGTTTGTGGGCAAGGCAATACCGCCCCGTGCGGGCGGTGAACCTTACGTAAAAGAACGCTGATAAGTCCAGTTGGGGATCAGTGTTCGGTCCTGTTCGCTGCAGAGCGGCATGCAGAGTTGATTTTGCATGCCGCAACCGCTCTAAGGGGGTATGCGCGCGTACTCTCCGATAGACGAAATTGTGAATCCCATCCTGCAGCTTGCCAAGACACTTTGTGCCAAAGGCGACTCTTCTGCGGCTCTTACTATGACCCGAACCATTCCCGATAGTCCCGCGCAATCCATTTCCGGAAATAGCAGGCAACGATACGAGCCCCTCATTAACTTTTCGAATTACATATCCAATAGAAGTTATGTCGCGTTGCGCGGCACGGCCCAACACGTCTAGAAACACCCATGCAAATTTACCTTCCGATCGCCGAAGTATCAGTGAACGCGTTTCTCCTTTTAGGGCTTGGCGGGATGGTTGGCATCCTCTCGGGCATGTTTGGCGTTGGCGGCGGGTTCCTGATGACGCCGTTGCTGTTTTTCATCGGTATCCCGCCCGCTGTTGCCGTCGCGACCGAAGCAAACCAAATCGTGGCGTCATCCTTCTCGGGTGTGTTGGCCCACTTCCGACGAAAGACCGTTGATTTCAGGATGGGAACCGTCCTGCTGGTGGGCGGTCTGATTGGCGCTGCCTTGGGCCTTGTCGTCTTCAACTATCTCAAGAGCCTCGGTCAGGTCGATCTGCTGGTCACCCTTTGTTACGTGGTTTTCCTTGGTGTGATCGGCAGCCTGATGTTCGTCGAAAGCCTGAGAGCCTTGCGCAAGGCCAAAAAAGGGGGCGGCGCGCCCGCCAAACGGCGTCAGCGCGGCTGGATTCATGCCTTACCCTTCAAGATGCGCTTTCGGACATCGGGACTTTACATATCTGTAATCCCTCCGGTGCTGGTCGGGCTGTGCGTCGGCGTTCTATCGGCCATCATGGGGGTCGGTGGTGGCTTCATCATGGTGCCAGCCATGATCTACCTGCTGGGCATGCCGACAAAGGTCGTTGTCGGCACTTCTCTGTTTCAGATCATATTCGTGACCGCCTTCACAACCATGCTGCACGCCACAACCAACTACACCGTTGATGTGGTGCTGGCGGTTCTTCTGCTGGTGGGCGGTGTGGTAGGGGCGCAGATTGGCACGGTCATCGGCGCACGGATGCCGGCCGAGCAACTGCGTGTCCTTCTGGCTGCGCTGGTGCTGGCGGTCTGCGGCAAGCTGGCTCTCGATCTGCTTCTGGAGCCGGCCGAGTTGTACTCGCTGGGCAACGGCGGGGGACACTGAGTATGCTGCGCCCCCTGATCGTCGCATTGTGTCTGTTTTGCTTGCCTGTGGCGGCTGCCGAAGAACAGGTTGTCCTCGGGCTGAGTCAGGACCGGGTTGCCATTACCGCGGATTTTGACGGCTCGGAAATTCTCATCTTTGGTGCCGTCAAACGAGAGGCCCCAATTCCGGCAGGCCCGCCGCTTGAGGTGATTGTTGCCGTAGTCGGACCTTCGGAACCCCTGACTGTAAGGCGCAAAGAACGAAGATTGGGTATCTGGGTCAACACCGAAAGTGTTCTGATCGATCTGGCGCCCAGCTTTTACGCGGTCGCCACCAGCGGTCCGCTGGATGACATCCTGACGGATACCGAAGACTTGCGCTATCGGATCTCGATTGAGCGCGCCATCCGCTCGGTCGGGGCGGCAATGCATATCCGCAGCGCGCAGGATTTTGCGGATGCGGTGGTGCGTATCCGCGAATCCGAAGAACTTTATTCGATCCGCGAAGACACGGTCGCCGTGGACGAGCAAACGCTGTTTCGCACTTCGATCGCCATGCCCGCTGACCTGACAGAGGGTAACTATGCCGCCCGCATCTTTCTGACGCGCGGAGGCGAAGTGGTGTCACAGTACGAAACCACGATCGACGTTCGCAAGGTCGGGCTGGAACGGTTCTTGTACAACATGTCTCGCCAGCAGCCGGTCTGGTACGGATTGATGTCGCTGGTCATCGCGATCTCGGCAGGCTGGGGGGCGTCGACCGCGTTCAGGTTGCTGCGCGAAAAGTGACCCCTACCCGCGCCCGATATAGGGCATGGTTGTCGCCATTACTGTCATGAACTGCACATTCGCTTCTGGCGGCAGTTTGGCCATGTGCAATACCGACCGGGCCGCATCTTCGACAGCCATGGTCGGGTCAGGTGTTTTGCCCTCGGCCACAGCGGCCTCGACAAGGCCCTGAACCATCTGGGTGCGCGCGTTCCCGATATCGATCTGACCGCAGGCAATGCCCAGGTCGCGCCCGTCCAGGGACAGGCTGCGGGTGAGCCCGGTAATTGCATGTTTGGTGGCCGAATAATGCACCGAGTTCGGGCGCGGAACATATGCTGCGATTGAGCCATTGTTGATAATCCGCCCGCCCTGTGGCACCTGATTGCGCATCAGGCGGAACGCCTCGCGCGCGCAAAGGAACATGCCGTTCAGGTTCACATTGACGCTTTGATACCAATCCTCCAGCGCGATTTCATCGATTGTACCACCGGGCGCAAAAATACCTGCATTGTTGAATAAAACGTCCAGCCGATCCACCTGTTCGGCAAAAGACTGAAACGTGCTGGAAACGGCATTCGGATCGGTAACATCCGCAACCAGCGGAATCGCGGTACGATGGGCTTCAGCCATCCTACATAAAACGTCCTTGCTGCGTGCGAGCAGGCCAACCGTCCAGCCTTCGGCGAGAAACAGCTCGGCTGTCGCGCGCCCGATTCCCGAGCTTGCGCCGGTCACGATGATCGACTTCATGTCTCTTCCGCCTCCAACGTTAGTGAAGCCGCCGGAGCAGCCCGCAGATCATCCACCCGTAACGGATGTGTCGGCTTTGACAATCGGTTGCGCACAACCCAAATCAACCGCTCCTGTGCCCGTGTGATGGCAACATAGGCCAACCGCTTCCACAAAGGCTGACCTGCTTCCGTGCGCCCCATCCTGGCCGCGGCGTAGATATCTGGGGCAAAGACCTGAACCGTATCCCATTGCGAGCCTTGTGCCTTGTGGATGGTCACGGCAGCGCCGTGCAGAAACGTTGCCCCCATACGCGCGGCATAGGGGATGAAAGGCTCTTCTTCGTCGGGCATCTCGATCTTGACGATGGAGGCCGCGCTGACCTGCGGGTCTTCTGCGCCCATCACATGCAGCCGGGAAAACCCCGGTTTACGTCCCGGTCCGAGATAAATGACCTGCGCGCCCTTGATCAGCCCCCGCGCCTCGAGGTCCAACCGTTTCTTGCGGTGTTTCAGCGGCAGTTCGATCCCATCGCAAATCAGCGGTTCGCCTTCGATCAACTCGGTATCGGGCGCATTGTGAACGCGACGAAACGCTTGTATCAAACGGATGCGCGTCGCGTTTCGCCAGACCAGAACCGGGCTGCGGGCCATCAGATCAACCTCGACCCGCTGCCCCCAGACAACCCGATCATCGGTTCTGGCCGTTTGTTCGACCAGACGTTCGAACTCCTCGAAGCCCAACGCCGGATCTGCCAGTGCATGTGCCAGATCCAGAATTGGGTTGTCCGCATCCTGGCGGTGCACCCTGTGGAGCGTCAGCTTCCGCGGCTCAGGCAATGCCTCAAACACCATATTCCCGGATTGATTCACTGGCGCCAGCTGTGCCGGATCGCCAAACATCAGCAGCGTCGGAAAGATCTCCTGCAGGTCCTCAAATTGCCGGTCGTCCAGCATTGATGCCTCATCAACAAAACCGATGTCCAAAGGTTCTTCCCTGCGCTTCCACCCGGTGATGAAATCGGACCCGCGCAAACCGGCTGCGGCAAGTGCGCCGGGCATCGACTTGTTATTCTCATAGAACGCCGCCGCGCGATCCAGCGCTTCGTCAGTCAGCCCCTCGATCTCGGGACGTTCTCCATTGCCTGCCAACCATTCCGCAATACGCTCGTATTCCGGATCGTAGACAGGGGTGTAGAGAATGCGGTGGATGGTCGTCGCCGGAACCCCGCGCAAACGTAAGACACTTGCCGCCTTGTTGGTGGGGGCCAGGATGGCGAGACTGCGCTTGTCCTTTGACTTGCGACTTTCATAATCGCCCGAAACGACATGAACACCGGTGTCAGACAGCGCCTTGTACAGCTCTGCCAGCAACAGCGTCTTGCCGGACCCGGCTTTGCCAACAACCGCCATGACGCCAGACTTTCCCGCGCCCGGGAGTTTCAGCAGCGCATCGTCTTCGAGGTCCACACCGGCCGAACGCAACATCTCGGCGATGCTGTCATAGGCGGCGGCCTGATCGTCAGAGAAGGTCACGTTCGGCAGGGACATGGCGCGACCCTACAGGGCCGCGCCAGCCTTCACCAGATGCAGAAATGCGAATTCGGGCGTTCAGGCAGACAAAGCAAATCTGTGCTCTTTGCCCGCACCGAATGCAGTATTAAACCACAGGCGCGACAACTCACGGGGAATACCCGCACGCGCGGCCACCCGGTTACAGTCATCGGCAGAGTAAGGCCACAGGCCGACCGAGATTTGCTCGCGCCCCTGTCCCTGGGTCCCCAGCACAATCGGGGACGATCCAATCAACCGGTAGATACGGATCATCCTTGCATCAAAGACCCCGGCAATATGGGTCAGTCCGAACCCTTCCATCATTTCCCCGCCGCTCAACATGATGGCACCTGCTGTGTGCGGGCTGGCCGTGCGGGACAGGCAGAACCGCGTGACCTCCCAGATCAGCGGGCTGCAGATGGGCTGGCCCCCGGTCAGATGACCGAAGATGTCATTGACCATCACCGGCCCGGTTGTCGGCAAAACCCGCATCGAGCCGCCATGGCTGCCATCCGGCTCTTCCCAGATGACATAGAGCGGGTTGAGATCATCATATTGATCTCGTTCTTCCCCCTTTTCGTTAACCTTAACGTCCCAACCCAACCGGGTTTTGAACTGATCCGCGCGGTCCAGAAACATTCCCTTGGCAAGATCCGGATATCTGTGCAGTTCATCCGCATAGAGATAGCGCAACATGACTTGTTCCCCTCTTCGTCCTGTGCAAGAACGAAAGGGGTACAAACTCGTGGTTAATTTACGGTGTTAGGGGCGCGCGCGCCTTAAACGACTATTAATCCCCGGCTGAGGGCTGTTGCGATGGCGTGGGTGGTATTCTGAGCGCCCAGTTTTGAGCGTGCGCTTTCGATATAGACCCTCAACGTGTGTTCGGAAATCGACAGGGAATGCGCGACCTGAGCGCGGCTGTAGCCCAGCGCCAAAAGGGTCATTGCGTCAATTTCGCGCGGCGACAACCCCCGCGTCGCATCCGGTTGCCTGTCTTCCTCGAATTCCAGGGCTTTGCGGTTGAAGTAATGTGCAATCAGAATCAGATCGCGCCCGTGGGCCGAGACAAAATCCTGCCATTGCTCATCGTCGCAACTGTGGCTGACCGTGAACAGCGCAAACTGTCCGCTCGGACCCCGGATAGGAATCGAATAGCCCTGGTTTCCGACCCCATGATCCAGCGCGTCCTGAAGGAACGCTTTTGCCACCTTTCCGGACCAATCGAGGGATTTCCAGTCGACCGGATGAAACCGCTGAAAGCACCCCAGTATGACGGGATCGATTCTGTGATAATTCTTTTCCCGATACCTTTCTTCCCAGGCCTCGGAGTACGTGGTGCAACCGTACTGGTCCCCGGCACCGTCTACCCAATGATAGGTTAAATGCTCGACCCCGAGCTTGTCGCGCAATCGGACGGCAACGCCGACCAGTTCGTCAAGCGTGCCGGTGTTTTCCAAATCCCCCAGGATTTGCCCCAAGTCGAGTTCTGTTCCCATCCGCGGGCGCCCGTGCCTCATCCTTCAAGGACGCGATCTCGGCCGCTGCGATCAGCCTGGTGTCATCCAGCTGTTCGGCCAGCGCACTCAACCCGTTTGCCACCGCAAAGGCGTTGAGGTCCGACAATACGTCCAATATCCACTCATTATGCGCCATCAGGGTCTCTCTGAAACAGTTAACGAAGGGTTAACACAACCATAACATGTATGATGTTTTACGGCCTATTCACCGGTTTCTACTCCCCAAAAATAGCGATGGGTGTACTTGCAACACGTTGAAACTCTGAAGGGGGCGAGGCAAAGACAGAAAACCCGCGAACCGAGTGAGCGATTCGCGGGCAATTATGTCTGAACAAAGAGCTTTGTTAGCCTTTGGCGTCCAACACCTCTTCCAGAGTCCGCAGGCCGGTGCGGGGTGCCTGAACCAGAACCGACATGTTACCGGGTTTGTGCTCGTTCCGCAGCATCTTCATATGCGCCTCGGGCAGATCGTTCCAGGTAAAGACCTCGGACATGCAGGGATCCAGGCGGCGTTCAACCATCAGTTGGTTCGCGGCAGCCGCCTGTTTCAGATGCGCAAAATGCGAGCCCTGCAGGCGTTTCTGGTGCATCCACATGTAACGCACGTCAAAGGTGCAGTTGAATCCGGTGGTCCCGGCGCAGATCACGACCATACCGCCCTTTTTCACGACAAAGGTCGACACGGGGAAGGTGCTTTCGCCGGGGTGTTCGAAGACCATGTCGACATTGTTGCCCTTGCCGGTGATGTCCCAGATCGCCTTGCCGAACTTGCGCGCCTCTTTGAACCATTCGGCATATTCCGGCGTGTTGACCGTTGGCAATTGGCCCCAGCAATTGAAATCCTTGCGGTTCAGAACGCCCTTGGCGCCCAGCCCCATGACAAAGTCGCGCTTGCTCTCGTCCGAGATGACGCCGATCGCGTTAGCACCCGCCGTGTTGATCAACTGGATCGCATAGGACCCCAAGCCGCCCGACGCCCCCCAGACCAGAACGTTCTGACCGGGTTTCAGATCATGCGGCTCGTGACCGAACAGCATGCGATAAGCCGTCGCGAGAGTCAGGGTATAACACGCCGCTTCTTCCCAGGTCAGGTGCTTGGGGCGCGGCATCAACTGCTGAGCCTGCACGCGGGTGAACTGGCTGAACGATCCGTCGGGTGTCTCGTACCCCCAGATGCGCTGGCTGGGCGAATACATCGGGTCACCGCCGTTGCATTCCTCGTCGTCGCCGTCGTCCTGGTTGCAGTGAATGACGACCTCATCGCCCACCTTCCAGCGTTTCACCTTGTCGCCCACCGCCCAGACGATGCCTGACGCGTCCGAACCTGCAATGTGATAGGGGGCCTTGTGGCCATCAAACGGGCTGATCGGCTGGCCCAGCGCAGCCCATACGCCGTTGTAATTGACGCCGGCAGCCATGACCAAAACCAGCACCTCGTGGCTGTCCAGCGCCGGGACATCGACCACTTCCTGCAGCATAGCAGTGTTTGGCTCGCCGTGGCGTTCCTTGCGGATGGCCCAGGCGTACATCTGTTTGGGAACAAACCCCATCGGAGGGATCTCTCCCATCTCATAGAGGTCTTTTTCGGGTGCCTCGTACGACGCGATACCGCTTTCGGTGTCCAAAGCCATGCTGGCCTCCTTTTTTGTGCTTTTGCCGCGATGCAGAATCGCGCCCTTCGCAAGATGAAATATTGGCCGCCAAGAAATAATGCAACCTTTTTTGGCAGCAATTTGTAATTTTATGACCCAGCAGATGCAGAAAAGTCTTCTGCACCTGCAGCGTTAGCGCGCCTTACTCCGTCCGGGACAGACGCCGCGTAGTATTCAAACAGCTCTTTGCGTTGGCCGGACAAAGACAAGACACCGTTGTTTCGGCTCAGGATTCGACGTTCAACCAATTGATCAATGGCACCTGATATGGCTTCGGTGTCTGCGCCTGACGGACTGCCGTCCTGCTTCATCATAGTCTCTATACGAGACCGAACAGCGTCAACAGCCATAGGGCCGTTTTCGCGCAGCACCCAGCACACCGCCGGAATCGGTACCAAAGGCACCGCGCGACCGATGCGCCGCATCAGTTCGCGGGCGAGGTCCGTCATGACGTCATTTCTGTCGTTGGCACGAAAGGCTTGCAGCGAGATCGGCATACCGTACCGAACCGATGCAAGCCCGAAGCGCGTGTAGCGACCAATCAACCGCCGCCAGATCTGTTTCAGGCTCCACCGTGTGATGACACCAATTCTGGCATGGAACCGGCGTTCCTTTCCCAATGCCGCGCGGGTCAGGATCGTATCCTCAAGCACCCGATCATAATTCAGCGCCACCGGCACAAAAACCACATCACGGCCACCCAGTTCAGTTCCGTCGATGATGTATTTGAGCAGTCCCAACTTGGGGCGGCCCAACTCTCCGGTCAGGCTCAGACCCCCCTCCGGGAACATGGCCTGTGTCACACCAGCCTCGGTGGCGTGGCGTACATAACAGGACAGGACTTGTCGGTAGAGGTCGCTGCCCGATTTGCGCCGGATGAAGTAGGCCCCCATAGCTCGGATTAGGCGGCTGAGCGGCCATACCCGAGCCCATTCACCAACCGCATAGGACAACGCTGATTGTTGCGCTGCCAGATAGGTCACAAGCACATAATCCATGTTGCTGCGGTGGTTCATCACAAAGACAACGGTGGCTTCGGGATCAATCTCCTGCAGCGCTTTTTCGTCTTCATAGCTGAGCCGCACATTGTAAAACGTGTTGCTTAGTAAGCGGGCCAGGCGGATGGCGATGCTAAAATACGCGACAGCGGAAAAGGATGGAACAATTTCGCGCGCATAATGGCGTGCCTGTTCAAAGGCCACGGCTTCGGGGACGCCGGTTTCCTGCGCGTGGTGCTGCACCGCCCGCCCCACCTGAGGGTCATAGATCAGACGTTGGATCATGTCATGCCGCCGGGCCAGCTTGAACGGTTGGATCGGGCGCTGCAGGCGTTGGTTCAACTTTGACACGGCGCGTTCAAGCCGACGGCGAAAGAACCAACGCACCGACGGAAACAGAAAATGCGAGGCCAGCGTGACCGTGGCAAAAACCACGATCAGCACAAACAGCCAAAGCGGAAGTTCCACAGTCTGTGTCATCCGGGCACAGTGCCATCAATCGGACCTGCTCACAATCTGCACAATCCAGCGATGCCGCAACGCAGCGAATTGACATGACCCGAAAATTGCGCTTTAGAACCTGTGTACGCAATTTTGTTACTCATCGATATGCGAGGCTCACCCATGACGCAGATGCAGAAAGATCGCCCCTGGCTGATCAGAACCTATGCCGGTCATTCTACAGCCAAGGCCTCGAACGCGCTGTATCGTGGCAACCTTGCGAAAGGTCAGACCGGGTTGTCTGTGGCTTTCGATCTGCCGACGCAAACCGGGTACGACAGTGACCATACGCTTGCGCGCGGTGAGGTTGGCAAAGTCGGCGTGCCTGTCTGTCATCTGGGCGATATGCGGGTCCTGTTTGATCAGATCCCGCTCGAGCAGATGAACACCTCGATGACGATCAATGCCACCGCCCCCTGGCTGCTGGCCCTTTACATCGCTGTTGCCGAGGAGCAAGGCGCGGATGTGTCCAAGCTGCAGGGCACGGTGCAGAACGACCTGATCAAGGAATACCTGAGCCGCGGTACCTATGTCTGCCCGCCGAAACCATCCCTCAAGATGATCGCGGATGTGGCGGAGTACTGTTATACGAACGTACCCAAGTGGAACCCGATGAATGTGTGTTCCTACCACTTGCAGGAAGCGGGCGCGACACCCGAGCAGGAGCTGGCTTACGCTCTGGCCACTGCAATCGCGGTTCTGGACGAGTTGCGCCCAAGGGTGCCGGCCAAAGATTTCCCGGCCGTATGCGGGCGCATTTCGTTTTTTGTGAATGCCGGAATCCGGTTTGTTACCGAAATGTGCAAAATGCGCGCTTTCGTCGACCTTTGGGACGAAATTTTGCAACAAAGATACGGCGTCGAAGACCCGAAGTTCCGTCGGTTCCGGTATGGCGTTCAGGTCAACTCGCTGGGTCTGACCGAGCAGCAGCCGGAAAACAATGTTTACCGCATCCTGATCGAGATGCTCGCCGTTACCTTGTCGAAAAAGGCTCGGGCCCGTGCGGTGCAGTTGCCTGCCTGGAACGAAGCCCTTGGGTTGCCGCGTCCATGGGATCAACAATGGTCCATGCGGATGCAACAAATTCTGGCGTACGAGACCGACCTTCTGGAGTTTGGCGACCTGTTTGATGGCAACCCGGCCGTAGATACCAAGGTCGAGGAGCTGAAAGAAGGCGCCCGCGCCGAACTTGCCAATCTGGACGCGATGGGCGGAGCAGTGGCGTCGATTGAGTACATGAAGTCTCGTCTGGTCGATTCCAACGCGGAACGCCTGAACCGGATTGAACGGAACGAAACCGTCGTAGTGGGCGTGAACAAATGGACCGAAGGAGAACCCTCGCCGCTCCAGACCGAGGATGGCGGCATCATGGTTGTCGATCCTGCCGTCGAGCAGGAACAGATCGATCGCCTTCACGACTGGCGTTCTGAAAGGGATAACGTTGCGGTTGCCGAAGCATTGGCCGCGTTGCGCGAGGCCGCAAAATCAGGTTCCAACGTGATGGAACCATCCATTGCAGCGGCCAAGGCGGGCGTGACAACCGGCGAATGGGCTGAAGAAATGCGAAAGGTCTATGGCACCTACCGGGGGCCAACGGGTGTCTCGGGCTCGGTCTCGAACAAGACCGAAGGGCTTGAGGACCTTCGCGCCGCTGTAGACGCGGTCAGTGACAAGTTGGGGCGGCGCCTCAAGTTCCTGGTTGGCAAGCCAGGCCTCGATGGCCATTCAAACGGTGCGGAACAGATCGCCTTCCGGGCGCGGGACTGCGGCATGGACATCAGCTACGATGGTATCCGCCTGACACCGGAAGAGATCGTGACGGCGGCGATCAAAGATGACGCCCATGTCATCGGATTGTCGATCCTGTCCGGCAGCCACCTGCCGCTGGTCGAGGACGTGATGGCGCGTTTGCGCCGCGAAGGTCTAGGCCACATTCCCGTTATCGTGGGTGGCATCATCCCGGATGAGGATGCGGAAAAGCTAAAATCCATGGGCGTATCCAAGGTCTACACGCCGAAGAATTTTGAACTGAATGCCATCATGGGTGACATCGTCACTCTGGTAGACCCGCAAAATCTCGCGGCAGAATAACAGTCACTTCGCTTGAAAATTTCCCCGTATCTATCCCCTCTACATTGGGGATAGATTATTCTGTCATCCGGAATTAGGGTGCGCGCCAATACACCATCAATAACCGCTCACGGAGAAAAAGAATGGGGAACAACCTCGAAAAGATGTCGCGCAAAGAACTGCTGAAATTGCGTACCGATGTTGAAAATGCTCTCATCAATGCAGAAAAAAGAGAACGTCAAGAAGCGTTAAAGGCCGCTGAGAAAGCAGCAGCGGAATTTGGCTTCTCATTGTCTGAGTTGTCCGGCGATGCGCCTCGCGCCACAAAAGGCAAGAAAGCAAAGGCAAAATACCGCAACCCGGCTGAACCCGAGCAAACCTGGACAGGTCGTGGTCGCAAGCCGCAATGGCTGCATGATGCCTTGAAAGCCGGCGCGGATATTTCCGAACTGGAAATCTGAATTGGAAGTTGTCTCAAAATGACAATTCATATTGGCGCGGAAAAAGGCGAAATTGCAGAAACCGTTCTTTTGCCCGGAGATCCCTATCGCGCGAAATGGGCAGCTGAAACGTTTTTGCAAGACGTAAGGCAAGTCAATAAAGTCCGGGGAATGCTTGGGTTCACCGGCACCTGGAAAGGAAACCCGGTAACAATTCAGGGCAGCGGCATGGGAATGCCGTCTCTTTCAATTTACGTGAATGAACTGATCCGCGATTATGGTGCAAAAACCCTGATCCGGATTGGATCATGCGGCGGGATGCAGGAGAGTATCAAGGTCCGGGACGTTATTCTGGCCATGACATCCACCACGCTCAGCACGCCTTCGCGCGGTATCATGAAAGAGCTGAATTTTGCCCCCTGCGCCGACTGGGGCCTGTTGCACGCTGCCGCCCAAGCAGCTGCGGCAAAGGACACGCCGCCAACACATATCGGCGGGATTTATTCGTCTGACGTCTTTTATGACGAACGCCCCGACCTGAATGAACAGATGGTTCGGCATGGTGTTCTGGGTGTCGAAATGGAAGCCGCCGAGCTTTACATTCTGGCGGCACGCCACAAGTGCCGGGCGCTGGCTGTGCTTACCGTGTCTGACCATTTGCTGACAGGCGAGGCATTGCCCTCTTCGGAACGCGAACAGAGCTTTGGCGAAATGGTCGAGATCGCACTACAGGCGGCCTTTCCCGAGGCCGCATAACACAGGTCGGGCAGGGTGTGCCCTGCCCGTTGCCTACTGGTCGGGCTTTTCACGCAAACATTGCGTCGGGCTCTCGGCCCCTTCCTCCTGCGCACCGCAAAACGCACAAATCCAGACCCCTTCTTTCCGATGCAGCCGCCACCGGCAATCCCGCGTCAGGGAAGAAGACCGTGCACGCCACACGAAATAGGCAAAAACTCCGGCGGCCAGAATAAGCAGAAGAATGGGCATGTTTATTGCATTGCCGATGGAGTCGGAGATTTCAAGCCTGTGCAGGCCGGTCAGGCTGCGTTGGCGTATTCAAACAGTTCCGGCGTATCTTCTTTCGCAGGCGCAGCAGGCTCGGGTGTGTAGTAAGCCCAAGCTTGTTCCAATAACTCTAGTGCCTTGTCCGCCTGTGGTTTGATGTTGTTCTTGTCCATTGGAAAACCCAGTTCTAGCCTAATTGCTCCTCCCCAGCGCAATATAGGCGGGCAAGCCCGTAATTTCACTAGGCTTTATTGCAGCCTCGGTATGCTCAAAACGCATGAAAGGCCGACGGCTGGAACCGCCAGCCTTCTACATTTGTTCAAGCTATGCGGCCATACATGCGTTCGCTTTGGCTGCCTGGTCTTCGCTAACGCCATCACCGGGAACGAACACTTCTGTTTGCTTGCCATCCTTAAGGGCGTATTGCGTTGTAAAGGAACCGGCAATTCCCGCCTGGTTAGCGCAATCCACCTGTTTAAAAACAAGGTCCGCCCGACTGCTACCTGACGATCCACCGCACGCTGAAAGAACGGTGATCGCAGCAAGCGACAAAGCTATAACCAGTGATTGGGTCATTGATGTTCTCCGATGTTTCAATACCCGCATAACACGAAAAACCCCGAGGCGTTTCCACCCCGGGCTTGGTTATTTTTAACTGTGATCAAACTGCACGTTCGACCATCATCTTCTTGATTTCTGCAATTGCCTTGGCCGGATTCAAGCCCTTCGGGCAGGTCTTGGCACAGTTCATAATGGTGTGGCAGCGATAGAGCTTGAAGGGATCCTCAAGCTCATCCAGACGTTCGCCCGTAGCCTCATCCCTGCTGTCGATGATCCAGCGATAGGCGTGCAGCAAAGCTGCCGGACCAAGGTAGCGGTCACCATTCCACCAGTACGACGGGCAAGCGGTCGAGCAGCTGGCGCACATCACGCACTCATAAAGGCCGTCCAGCTTCTTGCGGTCTTCGATCGACTGCTTCCATTCCTTTGCCGGACGGTTGGTCTTGGTTTCCAGCCACGGCATGATGCTTGCATGCTGAGCGTAAAAATGGGTCAGGTCGGGAATCAGATCCTTGACCACCGCCATGTGCGGCAGCGGGTAGATTTTCACATCGCCCTTGATCTCATCCATGCCATAAATGCAGGCCAGCGTGTTGATCCCGTTGATATTCATCGCACAGGAGCCGCAAATCCCCTCGCGGCAGGACCTGCGGAACGTCAGGGTCGGGTCGATCTCATTCTTGATCTTGATCAGCGCGTCCAGAACCATCGGGCCGCAGGTATCCATATCGACGAAATACGTATCGACACGCGGGTTCTGTCCGTCATCCGGGTTCCAGCGATAAATCCGGAACTTGCGCAAATTGCTGGCGCCCTCTGGCTTGGGCCAGGTTTTTCCGGTGGTGATCCGGGAATTCTTGGGCAGGGTCAGTTGAACCATGTCAAATCTCCATTCAGCCTGTATTGGCGCGCTCGGTCGCGCCTCGATTATAGTGGCCCCAGTGGGCCGTGTTCACGTCAAAATCCGGTGACAGCCATTCTGCAACGGTCTGCGGGTCGTCTGTGTCGATATCAAACCGCAAGTACCGTGCGGAGCGGTCAAAAAACGCAGCGACTTCGGCATGGTGCACATCGTACATGTACGCCCATCCCCGTTTGACAGCGGCTTCCGGTAGCCCATTAGCCTTGCAGCACTTTGCAAGGTAGCCGCCGCCAGAGTGGCGCGCCCGCGACGCAATCCAGTCTTCCCGGTTTCGCGTATTGAACAAAAAGTACGCATCGGGATACGCAGCATGTAACTCGCGAAAGAACCGCGCGCCATCCAACATGAAGCGCGCGTTGACGAACGCGATGTCCGCAAAGGCCCGTATCCCGCCGAACCCGTCCAGTGGTTTGCGGCCCATTGAGATGTTTGTCACCATCTGTTGGGCAACGTTGGCACCTTCGTCATCCAGCCAGTGCACGGACGGAATCCCGCTCTTCTGAAACAGTTTGTGAAATGACGTCGTGGCACACCGGTTCAAACCGATCAGAATGATCTTTGGATCGCTTTGTCCCCGATGCAGTGCCTCGACCGTCATTGTCCGTTCACCGCGTGTCAGAATGTGCGCGCCTTGGGCGCAATTTTCTTGAGACTGATGCCGCCATCGCTTTCCTGAGTCAGCGGATCAATGATCACGGGGCGATAGCTGAGATCGACCTTGGTGCCGTCAATCCGGGACACCGTGTGTACGCGCCAGTTCTCGTCATCGCGCTCGGCAAAGTCTTCATGCGCGTGGGCACCGCGGGATTCCTTGCGGGCCTCGGCGCCGACAATTGTCGCCAGCGCGTTTGGCATCAGGTTGGTCAGTTCCAGCGTTTCCATCAGATCGCTGTTCCACACGAGCGATCGGTCTGTCACCTGTATATCCTCCATCTTGGCCGCAATCGCCGTCATCTTTTCAACGCCCGCGGCCATCGTCTTGGCAGTCCGGAACACGGCCGCGTCTTCCTGCATGGTTTTCTGCATCTCAAGCCGCAGGTCAGCCGTCGGAACCGATCCGCTTGCGTTGCGCACCGCATCGAACCTGTCAAAGGCCTTGTCGACGGAGGCCTGATTCAGCACAGGGTTCGGCGCATCCGCGTCCACAACCTTGCCGGCCCGGATTGCAGCGGCCCGACCAAATACAACGAGGTCGATCAGCGAGTTCGAGCCCAGCCGGTTGGCCCCGTGAACGGACGCACACCCGGCTTCGCCCACGGCCATCAGGCCCGGAACGACGGCGGTCGGATTGTCTGCGGTGGGGTTCAGAACCTCACCCCAATAGTTCGTTGGAATACCACCCATGTTGTAATGCACAGTCGGCAAAACCGGGATCGGTTCTTTGGTCACGTCGACCCCAGCGAAAACACGCGCCGACTCCGAAATCCCCGGCAGGCGTTCCGCCAGTGCTTCCGCCGGGAGGTGGCTCAGGTTCAGGTGAATGTGATCACCTTCATCGCCATGGCCGCGCCCCTCGCGGATTTCCATTGTCATCGAGCGTGAGACATAGTCGCGCGGGGCGAGGTCTTTGTACTGAGGCGCATAACGCTCCATAAAACGCTCGCCCTCGGCGTTTGTCAGATACCCGCCTTCCCCGCGGGCGCCTTCGGTAATCAGACAGCCAGAGCCGTAGATGCCAGTCGGGTGGAATTGCACGAATTCCATGTCCTGCAATGGCAGCCCGGCGCGTGCAACCATACCGCCACCGTCACCGGTGCAGGTATGGGCCGACGTGGCGCTGAAATAGGCCCGGCCATACCCGCCTGTCGCCAATACCACCATCTTGGCGTTGAAAACATGCATCGTGCCGTCATCGAGCTTCCAGCACACGACACCCTGACATTGACCGTCGTCGGACATGATCAGGTCGATGGCGAAGTATTCGATGTAGAACTCGGCGTTGTTCTTCAGCGACTGACCATAAAGCGTGTGCAGGATGGCGTGGCCGGTTCTGTCGGCGGCAGCACAGGTGCGCTGCACAGCGGGGCCTTCGCCGAACTCGGTCGTGTGACCTCCAAAGGGGCGCTGGTAGATCTTGCCTTCTTCGGTCCGGCTGAACGGCACGCCATAATGTTCGAGCTCGTACACAGCCTTGGGGGCTTCACGCGCGAGGTACTCCATTGCGTCCGTATCACCCAACCAGTCCGACCCTTTGACGGTGTCGTACATATGCCATTGCCAGTGGTCCGGTCCCATATTGGACAAGGATGCCGCGATTCCACCCTGCGCCGCGACCGTGTGGGACCGGGTCGGGAACACCTTGGTCACGCATGCGGTCCGCAATCCCTGTTCGGCCATGCCCAAGGTTGCGCGCAATCCTGCGCCGCCGGCGCCAACCACCACGACATCATATTCGTGGGTTTCATATTCATATGCTGTCATCGTTCTAAATCCTTACCGCACACACTACAGCGCGAGCCTGACGAGCGCGAAAAGCCCGACTGCGATCACCGTGTATGCAAAGGCTGACACGGCCATGAGGGTCAGTTTTTCAGCGACGCCATGCACATAGTCCTCAACGGCGACCTGGGCCTCTCGCATCAGATGCAGCGTCACGAATACCAGTGTCAGAGCTGTCACAATGGCCGGAAAGGGACGGCTGTAGTAGGCGAGCACCTCTTCGTAGGTTCCGCCAAGTCCGATTGCAAAAGTGATCACAAATAGCGGCACCAGAAAAACCAATGCAGTGGAGCTTGCCATCATTTGCCAATGGTGATGCGTGCCGCCACGTCCTGCTCCGGTACCTTCTGCGCGCTTTCGATCAGTGAGATAGTGCATAGCCTTTATCCTTATGCCACCAACGCCGTCACGACGGCCAGAACAGTCGCCAGCACGAACATCCCCACACCCAGCTTTTCGGATATCGGTACGTCCAGACAATATCCCAGGTCCCAGATCACATGCCGCAACCGACCGAGCATATGGTAATAAAGCGCCCAGGCAGCCGCGAACATAACCAGATCGCCCAGGAAGCTCCGCATCAATCCATCAATGAAACTGAATGCGCTTTCCGATGTTGCCGCGGCCAGCAGCCACCATACGATCAGGCCGGACACCATGAGCGTTGCGATGCCGGTGATACGTACCAGGATCGAAGACACCGACGTCATTTGCGGACGATAGATCGTCAGATGCGGCGATAGCGGGCGACTGCCCCGATTGACATCTGCCATGGCGGCTCCTTTTCGGTTGGCTACCGTAGGTTTTACTGTTTTTTGCCTCACTGTCACGTGCTGCAAGTGCAAAAATGCTCAATTCGGCCGCAAACCACCGGATTGTCACGTTATGTGATCACAAGAATTATTCGTGTGATCACATAATGTATTCAGCGGCTTCAATGTTAGCGATTTCAATGCCAAAGCAATGTGATCACGAATCTCGGATTATCTCTCCAATCCAGCTGTTTGCTGTGTGACCTCACGCAACAGCTTTTTTCGAATCCGCTCGGGGTAGTCGTCAAACCCTGCCGCCGAAACAACAAAGGCGCCCTCTCCTACAATGACATTCTCAAAGAAATAGGCCGTCAGATCCGGCTCGCTTTCTTCAATCGCAATCGCGTTCACCGTGACACCGCGATTGCGCAAGAGGGCATGTACCTGCGCTGGCTCGACCCCTTCGTTCGAGATTCCGTCGCCTGAGATGTCGATAAGCAAGCGGCTGCAATCCGAAACAGTTTCGAAACTGGCCAATGTGGATTCCAGTGCCTCGCCGATTGCCGTAGAGAAATTGCGCCAGACCCGGGGATCGGCAGCCACCTTGTCCGCGAACCCGTCAAGCGCGTCGAAACTGTCGATGCGGGTCCAGGGAATGGTGATCCTCTGGCGTGAAGCGCCTGTCCACTGAACCAGCATCAATTGCGCCTGACCGCGCACCAAGGCCTCGGACACAACCGGATCGCGCAGCCCTGTCGCGAGCCCATCCATCTGAATCCTGTATTCTTTGGAATCCACCGATCCCGAAACGTCCACGGCCAAAGCCAAAGCCAAGTCGCAGGCGACGGTCGGGGTTGCCAGAAAAGATGCAAAAGCTGCCGCACGCAAGAACTGCATGCCTCAAATCTAGCACATCTGCCGATGCTTCAATTCAATTTCTTATCAGGGTGCAATTTCCGATGCGCAGCGATCTTGGGAGCTGTCAGCAACATGCTGACCGCATGACGCTTCAACATCATGCGCCTTACCCCACCCGGTCTCTACATTGGGACAAGGGCCCAGATATCAAGGTCCAGCAAAACGCCCGGCAGGTACTTTCCATCTTCGCCTCTGAGCTCAAACGGCGCCCCGCTCTTGGTCGCCACCAGACGCAGGCGCAACGCTCCAATGCCGGAGACACCGGTCTCTGCCTTATCCAAAACCTCGGACCAGGCTTTGATCGTATCGCCTGCGAAACAGGGGTTGGCATGCGCACCCCCGTTGAGGCCCACAATCATCTGTGCATTGGCCAGACCGTTGAACGACAGGGCACGCGCCATCGAGATCACATGCCCGCCATAGATGAGCCGCCCCTCCGGCCGGAAGGTGAGATCGAAATGCACCTTGGCGGTGTTCTGCCAGAGACGGGTCGCCAGCATATGTTCGGCCTCTTCAATCGTCACGCCGTCGACGTGATCAATCATTTCTCCCGTTTTGTACGCATCCCAGCGATGGGAGTCTCCGGATTGCCCAAAATCGTATTTCGAAAAATCGAGGCCCTGCGGCACCACCAGATCCTTCGGATCGAGCACATTTTTCAACTCGGGCACAACAGTCTCGGGCGCGGGGGCGTCGAGGTTCGATTTGCGCACCATCACCCAACGGACATATTCGATGATCACCTCGTCGCGCTGGTTCAACCCGCGTGTGCGGACCCACACTACCCCGGTCTTGCCGTTCGAGTTCTGCTTGAGGCCAATCACTTCGGACTCTGATCGCAATGTGTCGCCGGGATAGACCGGCAGCAGCCATCGCCCCTCGGCATAACCCAGATTGGCGACTGCGTTCAGCGAAATATCGGGAACCGTCTTGCCAAAGACCACGTGAAATGCCGCCAGATCGTCAATCGGACTTTGCGGCAATCCGCAGTTCCGGGCGAACTCATCCGAGGAATAGAGCGCATGGCGGGCTGGGTACAGCGCGTGATAGAGCGCGCGCTCACCCACCGTTACGGTACGCGGGACCGCGTGATGCAGAACCTGTCCGACGTGGTAATCCTCGAAGAAGCGGCCTGGATTGGTTTTGACCATTATTGCTGTCCCAGTTGCATGTCAGGGGAATAGTCGCCTTCGATCTCCTTGGTCACCGCCTGCGCGCAGCGCATCACGTTGGACGCCGGATCAAAGGCGTAAGAGGGAGAGCCATGCAGTTCCCACCCCTTGGCCAGCGCGTCAGAGACTTTGTGGCAAAACGCCGATGTGTCGACCTCGGTCAACAGACGATAGAGTTTCGCCATGAAATCAGCTCCTTACGACGGGAACGGTGACGGACCGACCAGCCCGTGAATGTACCCGATGATACCCAGCAGCACAATTGAGGCGACAAAGAACATCGCGTCTTTGCCGTAGGTGCCGGGTTCCCCCGGGGTCCATTCGGGCTCGGACCGGTTGATGACGATGACTTCTGCGACGGCCCAGGCCAGCAACCCTCCGAACAATACGATCGTGGCCAGATCCCCATTGACCAGCAGGTGAGCAAAAGCCCAAAGCTTAAACCCCGCCAGCATCGGGTGCCGCATCTTGTTCAGAAGACGCCCCTTGGCTCCCGCGGGGCTCATCATGAAGACCCCGATCAGCACCAGCAGGTTGTTAATGTGGATCATGAACGACGGCGGCGCCCAGACATAGATGAAATCCGTCATCCGGTATCCGAAGATCATCAACAGGATGGACACAACCAGCGCCAGGGCGACAACGCCTTTGCCCGCGTTGCCCATCTCGGCCCTCTGTTCGGGCATCAGCCGCTTGAAGAAATGTGCGGCCCACCAAAGTGCCACACCAAGGATCAGAAGAACAAAGCCCATTGCTGGCCTACCCCGCTTGCAAAGCTACTATTGCCTCTGCTTTTGCCAGAATTTCGCGGGCAGTTACAACGTGCAGGTTCTCGACAATCTTGCCATCGACCACCGCAACGCCTTGCCCCAGTGCTTCTGTCTCTTCAAACGCGGCGATCTGTCGCCGGGCCAGATCAACCTCATCCTCCGAGGGCGCGAAGGCCGTGTTGGCGATGTCGACTTGAGCCGGATGGATCAGGGTCTTACCGTCAAACCCCATATCGCGACCTTGCGCGCATTCGGTGGCCAGACCCTCGGCATCTTTGAACGCATTGTAAACGCCATCAATGATGATCAAACCCTCGGCTTTGGCGGCCAGCAGGCACAGTCCCAAGGAGGTCATCATCGGCAGGCGGTCAGGCCGAAAACGGGTTTGCAGTTCCTTGGCCAGATCATTGGTGCCCATCACAAAACCAGCCAACAATGTGTGCGCCGCGATTTCGACAGCATTCAACATACCGCGCGGGGTTTCCATCATGGCCCAGATCGGCAGGTCTCCGGTGATCGCGGCCAGCGCGTCGACATCGGCAGCGGCGTTCACCTTGGGCAGCAGAACGACATCGGCATCCATCTTGCGCACCGCCTCGGCATCGGCCCGACCCCATTCCGTGTCCAGCCCGTTGATGCGCACGATCTTGACCCGCGCGCCATAACCGCCTGTTGCCAGCGCGGCCTTCAGCGTCTCACGGGCATTCATCTTTTCCTCTGCAGCCACGGCGTCTTCCAGATCAAAAATGATCGCATCAACCGGCAGCGTGCGCGCCTTGTCCAGCGCCCGCTCTTTCGAGCCGGGAATGTACAGAACCGAACGATACGGGCGTTGACGCGGATCCATTTGCATCTCCGAAAGAAATATTGTTGCGCGGAATGGGGCATTTTTTTCGCGAAAGTTCAAGCGCAAAATCGCCGCGCTGCAGCATCATCAGCAACGGCGGCGCAACGTGCGTTGTTTTAACCGAATGTCGGGACCCGCTGGGCAAGCTTTCAAACTCAGGTGACAAAAGGGGCCGGAGATGAAGAAGACATTGTTCAAAATGACTATGGGGTTGTCCATCGTGGTTCTTGCTGCGCAACAGGTACAGGCACAATCACGCAATTGCGCGCCACGCGCCGATGTGATTGAGCGGCTTGCCAGCACTTATGGCGAGACACGCAAAGGCATGGGAATTGCGCGACAAGGCGCGGTCATGGAGGTGTTTGCATCGGACGAAACCGGAAGCTGGACAATCACCGTAACCTTGGCTGATGGCGTGACATGTCTGGTTGCAAGCGGGCAATCCTACGAGACTCTTGTCGAAGGACTGCCGCCGCGCGGCGAAGACGCCTGATTCAGGTCAATGCATCCCAGATCAGCTTCGTACCGGTGATGGTCAGCAGGACGTAAGCAATGCCAAAGAACACGCGTTCGGACAGCATGAAATGTGCCCGAACGCCGAGCCAGGCACCTAACAGCGCAAACGGAGCCAGCAGCAGATTTGCCCAGGCTGTTTGCAGCGTGAAAAGGCCAAGATAGGCGTAAGGCACAAATTTGGCGATATTGATCACCCAGAACACAAGAACCGTAGTGGCCTGAAACTCGGTTTTCGACAGGCGCTGGGACAGCAGGTAGACGGCGGCGGGTGGCCCCCCCGCGTGGCTGACAAAACTGGTGAAGCCCGCGACCAATCCCGCGAACACACCGGCCGACGGCGGCAGACGGTTGCTCGCCGCCCGCAGCCACCCTCGGGACTGCCCAACATGCCATACAACAAACCCGACCGAGATTCCCCCAATTAACAGGCGCAGAATGTCATCGTTTGTCACGCGAAACAGCCACAATCCCAGCAAGACGCCCGGGATGGCCCCTGCCATCAGCAAGCGAGAATCCGGCCAGCTCCACCGCTTCCAGTAGGGACCAAGAGTTGCAAAATCGATGATCATCAGGATCGGCAGCATCAGGGCGACCGCCTGCGCCGGTTCCAGGATCAGGGCCAGAATCGACGAAGACGCAAACGCCACGCCCGACCCAAACCCGCCTTTCGAAATGCCTGCGAAGATCACCGCCGGGATCGCCACGGCAAAAAACATCAGGTTCAGTTCGAACATGCGGTGGCCCCGAAACAGCTTGTTTCAAAAGCGGTTTAGCGCAATCAAGTGATCACATGCAATCTGTATGCGGTCGCATGCCGCGTGGCTCGGCCCTTGCGCGACGCCGTATTAACGACTAGCACAACCGCGATTTCAAAACCCACCGGAGATATTCCAAATGGCCAGACCCAAGATCGCGCTGATCGGCGCAGGTCAGATCGGCGGCACGCTCGCCCACCTCGCAGCAATGAAGGAACTTGGTGACGTCGTCCTGTTCGACATCGCCGAGGGCACGCCGGAAGGCAAGGCACTGGATATCGCCGAATCCGGTCCCTCCGAAGGGTTTGACGCCAAGCTGAAGGGCACCCAGTCCTACGAGGACATCGCAGGCGCCGACGTCTGCATCGTGACCGCCGGCGTGCCCCGCAAACCGGGCATGAGCCGCGACGACCTGCTGGGCATCAACCTGAAAGTCATGAAATCGGTCGGCGAGGGCATCGCCGCCAATGCGCCCGACGCGTTTGTCATCTGCATCACCAACCCGCTGGACGCGATGGTCTGGGCCCTGCGTGAATTCTCGGGCCTGCCGCATAACAAGGTCTGCGGTATGGCGGGTGTTTTGGACTCGGGCCGTTTTGCGCATTTCCTGTCGGAAGAGTTCAACGTGTCCATGCGCGACGTCACCGCCTTTGTACTGGGCGGCCACGGCGACACGATGGTGCCTTCGGTTCGCTACTCGACCGTTGCCGGTATCCCGCTGCCGGATCTGGTCGAGATGGGTTGGACCACACAAGAGAAGCTGGACGCCATCGTTCAGCGCACCCGGGACGGCGGCGCCGAGATCGTTGGCCTGCTGAAAACCGGTTCGGCCTTCTATGCGCCGGCCACCTCGGCGATCGAAATGGCCGAAGCTTATCTGAAAGACCAGAAACGCGTCCTGCCTTGTGCCGCCTATTGCGACGGAGAGTTGGGTGTCGAAGGCATGTATGTAGGTGTGCCGACCGTGATCGGTGCAGGCGGCATCGAGCGCATCGTCGACATCAAGCTCAACGAAGAAGAGCAGGCCGGGTTCGACAACTCGGTCAACGCCGTCAAAGGCCTGATCGAGGCGTGCAAGGGCATCGACAGTTCTCTGGCCTAAAGCACACACGACCAAGACTTGCGAAACCGGCCCCTTTTCGGGCCGGTTTTTTCGTTTGCGGGGAGATCATGTTGGTCGCACATGGTGGCGCCAACGCCGCAAATGCCTTCTTTGAATGTGTTTTCTAGCACAGCCCTCGGTTTTTCGAATCATAACAGCTTGGCACCTAGTTTTGTGATCACACCCTAAAATGCTGTGATCACAAATACTGAAAATCTTCGTGAAATACCTGTCTCCTGTCAAAAAACCCTTTAAACTTGACCGTTAGACCCCCCTATAACGGTTTAATCGCAGTCAGACGGGACAGTTCCGATGAACATTCACGAATATCAAGCCAAGGCGCTTCTGCGCAGCTATGGCGCTCCGGTCTCCGACGGTCGCGCCGTTCTGCGCGCCGAAGAAGCCAAAACCGCAGCTGGTGAGCTGGACGGACCGCTTTGGGTCGTCAAGGCGCAAATCCACGCGGGTGGGCGCGGCAAGGGCTCGTTCAAAGAGGTCGATGCCGGTGAAAAGGGCGGTGTCCGTCTGACCAAATCGGTGGAAGAAGCCGCCGAAGAAGCCAAAAAGATGCTGGGCCGCACGCTGGTCACCCATCAGACCGGCCCAGCAGGCAAGCAGGTCAATCGCATCTATATCGAAGCCGGATCGGGCATCGAGCGCGAACTGTATCTGGCGCTGCTGGTGGATCGCCAGACCAGCCGCATCTCGTTTGTCTGCTCGACCGAGGGCGGCATGGACATCGAAGAAGTGGCCGCAGCGACACCCGAGAAAATCCTGTCCTTCTCGGTGGACCCCGCAACGGGCTATCAACCCTATCACGGCCGCCGCATCGCGTTCTCGCTGGGACTGGAAGGCGCGCAGGTCAAGCAATGCGTCAAGCTGATGAGCCAGCTCTATGCCGCCTTCGTCGAGAAGGACATGGAGATGCTGGAGATCAATCCGCTGATCGTCTCGGATAAGGGCGACCTGAAAGTACTGGACGCCAAGGTCGGTTTTGATGGCAACGCGGTCTATCGCCACCCGGATATTGCCGAGCTGCGCGACACGACCGAGGAAGACCCCAAGGAACTGGAAGCCTCCAAATACGACCTGAACTACATCGCGCTGGATGGTGAGATCGGCTGCATGGTCAACGGCGCCGGTCTGGCGATGGCGACGATGGATATCATCAAGCTGTATGGGGCCGAGCCTGCCAACTTCCTTGACGTGGGCGGCGGTGCCACCAAAGAGAAAGTGACCGAAGCGTTCAAGATCATCACCTCGGACCCGCAGGTCAAAGGCATTCTGGTCAACATCTTCGGCGGCATCATGCGCTGTGATGTCATCGCCGAGGGCGTTGTCGCCGCGGTGAAAGAGGTCGGCCTGCAGGTTCCGCTGGTCGTGCGTCTGGAAGGCACGAATGTCGAGAAGGGCAAAGAGATCATCAACACCTCTGGCCTGGACGTAATCGCGGCGGACAACCTGAAAGACGGTGCCGAGAAGATCGTGAAGGCGGTTAAGGGGTAAGTTCCAGTGCTAAGTAGGTTTGCAATTGCCAGCATTATGTTTGTCGCAGCTTGTCAAAGCACAGTTGAAGGTAACTCTGTAGCAAGAGAGCAGCAGCGACCAGGCGACGGCATAACGGCATTTACAAACGCTTGCATTAGGACAAACGCAACTCGCGAGAATGCCGGACGTGTTTTTGACAACCTGAATATCTACCGAGAGGTAGGTAACTATGCCAACGGTATTTTCCCGGGCGGCGAATTTGTCGATCGCGCCTATGCCCGACAAGCTGAGCCGGGAGAGATTGGACATAGTGTTGAAAGCCGATTGCGTGAGAACGAGTCATATTGTGCGGTTCGTATTCGCGGCCTTTGGCTAAACGAAGCGCAACAACCGATCTCAAATGCGCTTTCTGAAGGTGGCTTCAGGTATGTCGAAAACTTCTCACAAGCACAGGAACAAGACTTCCAGATTTCTGGGTTATCTGGCGTCTATCAAAATCAAGGTCGGTATTTTTTGCTGATTGCAGCACAGTCTGCTCAGAGAGCCGGTCGTATCACGGATTTGGAGTTCTACGAGCTCTCTCCGAAGAAACGCTAATTACAGGAGACTCCGCAAAATGGCAGTCCTCATCGACGAAAATACCAAAGTGATCTGTCAGGGCACTCGGCAGATGCACGTGTGGCACTAACCGCACCTTCAAAGTGACAGCCGCCGCGACATATCGCGATTGCCCCACATGCGGGTCCGATGACGCCCCCAGATTGGAGGCATACTCTCCGGTCGATTGGTTTCTGGCCCAGTGCAAGGCGTGCGGTTTTGTGTTCCTCCGTGACCCGCCGAAACACGAGGCGTTGCAAGAGGAATTCGCGTGGGAGCGCACCTTCGCCGCAAAAAAACAAACCTCCAAAGGGTCCACATCGTTCAGTCCGATCGCGCGCAAAATCCGCGGCAAACTGCGGATGAACCGCAACAAGAATACCGCGTTCCGCAAGTGGTTCAAAAACGGTCATGTTCTGGATATCGGTTGTGGTGATGGCGTGCGGATTGCAGAACCAATGACGCCTTACGGCATCGAATTGTCATCGGAACTACATCGGCGCGCCGATGTAAATATGCGCTCACGCGGCGGCTATTGCCTTCATGGCGCTGGGGCCAAAGTTATCTGGCAGTTCGAGCCTGAGATGTTCGACGGTATCGTGATGTATTCGTATCTCGAACACGAAACTGACGCGCTGGATGTGCTTAAAGGTGCCTACCGCGCGCTTAAACCGGCGGGTGGCGTTTTTGTTCGTGTGCCGAATTTTGGCTCTCTCAACCGTAGGCTTGTCGGCGCCAAGTGGTGCGGTTTCCGGCACCCCGATCATGTCAACTACTTCACACTGAAAAGCCTTAGGGAACTGGCCAGCAGGGCGGGTTTCTCAACCAGACTTGTCAACTGGGTCAGCCTGCCGGTGGACGACAACGTTTCCGTGCTTTTGCGCAAAAATACATCAAAATCATCATAAGGATCAGGTACTCATGGCAGTCCTCATCGACGAAAATACCAAAGTGATCTGTCAGGGCTTCACCGGCTCGCAGGGCACATTCCACAGCGAACAGGCCATCGCCTACGGCACCAAGATGGTCGGCGGCGTGACCCCCGGCAAAGGCGGGATGACCCATCTCGACCTGCCCGTGTTCAACTCGGTCCACGAGGCCAAGCATGTGACCGAAGCGAATGCCAGCGTGATCTATGTGCCGCCGCCCTTTGCGGCGGATTCGATCCTCGAAGCGATTGACGCCGAGATGGAAGTGATCGTCTGCATCACCGAAGGCATCCCGGTTCTGGACATGATGAAGGTGAAACGCGCGCTGGAAGGCTCAAGCTCACGCCTGATCGGGCCGAACTGTCCCGGTGTGATTACACCTGATGCCTGCAAGATCGGCATCATGCCCGGCCACATCCACAAGCGTGGCTCGGTCGGCGTTGTGTCGCGCTCGGGCACCCTGACCTATGAGGCCGTCAAGCAGACCACCGATGTGGGTCTGGGCCAGTCCACTTGCGTGGGCATCGGCGGCGACCCGATCAAAGGCACCGAGCATATCGACGTGCTGGAATGGTTCCTGGCGGATGACGAGACCCACTCGATCATCATGATCGGTGAGATTGGTGGCTCGGCCGAAGAAGAAGCCGCGCAGTTCCTGGCGGATGAGGCCAAGAAGGGCCGCAAAAAGCCGACCGCCGGTTTCATCGCGGGCCGCACCGCCCCTCCGGGCCGTCGCATGGGCCACGCAGGCGCCATCGTCGCCGGTGGTAAGGGCGGTGCCGAGGACAAGATCGAAGCCATGCGCAGTGCCGGTATCGTCGTGGCTGAAAGCCCGGCGCAGCTGGGTGAGGCTGTGCTGGAAGCGATTGGGTAAGATGCTCAATGACCGAGACATAGCTCTGAGGGCAGCGCCCGGCCGCGGGTGGGCGCAAAGCGCCCGCCCATGGGGGCGGTCGGGCGCTGCCCGGCGGTGCCGTCGGGCGGGTGCAGTATTCGTCGCGCTAAGCACTCTGTGCAGCCCCGTATATGCATCCTGTGAACCGGAAACCGTCCGCGATGTATTGAGCCTGTGTTCTGACCTCGGAAACAACGTTGCGGCGGTTGATGACGAGTTGAAAAATCTCGGCTGGCAGGCTGCTGATACACCGCAAACGAGTTTGAACGTGCTGTTCTGGTCGTTGTTTGCGCGGGACTTCACAGTCTTTGGCGATGAAGCCCTCGAGCTAATGGCAAATAGCGACGACCTTGGCACGCAGCTTGGTTATTTGATTGTAAATGCTGACTTCATGGCCGCCCCAATTCTGGGCAACTCTGCGCTGCCTCCAAACCAGCCCGCATATAGCAAAGGCGAGTACCAACTGGCAGTTCTCGGCGTAAGCCTCGGTAAGGGTTATTGCATCATGGCGGGACCCAGCACCATCCTTGACGCCGTAACACAGTTCGACAGTTTTGCAGAAAAATGGCCCGAGGACATGCCAAAGAGCAACCGGGACGGCGTGACAGCCTTGTTTGGAACGGCGGGCAACGCAAAGATCTTTGCCGCCAATCTGGACGAACCGACACTCAGAACGCTCTATTCGTCGACGACAATCGAGCTCCCCGAATCCAGAAGAACATTCGATCCGCAAATCTTCGATGCTCTGCCACCGGCAGTCATCAGTATCTCTCCCACTAAGCCTCAGTGAGGTAACCCCATGACCTTCTCTGACGCCATCCGCACCTGTTTCTCCAAGTTCTTCACCTTCTCGGGGCGTGCCGCGCGGCCCGAATACTGGTTCTTTTTCCTGTTCATCATGATCTGGAGCATCATTGCCGGGATCATCGACTGGCAGTTCTTCACTCAGGTCGCAGTGACTGAAACCGAGGCGTCAAAGTCCGTCGCGGCCACCTCCTCAGGGCCGGTGCAGAGCATCGTTGGCCTGATCGTCTTTTTCCCGCATCTGGCCGTCGCGTGGCGACGGATGCATGATACCGGGCGAAGTGGGCTTTATGCTCTGCTGCCGATCCTGCTGATCGTTGGGGCCTTTGCGGTTCTGATCTTTGGCATCGGGGTCGCCAACCAGTTTCATGGCGGCAGGTTCGATACTCTGTTCACAGAAGCCACCTTGCTGATCGTCATTCCGACACTGCTGGTTTTGCTGGTGTCGCCCCTTCTGGTGTTATGGTGGCTGACACGGCCCAGTGATCCTGGCACCAACAAATACGGTCCCAACCCAAATGAGGTAAACGCATGAGCCCGAGCCAAGCAGTCAAAACCTGCTTTGCAAAATACTACACTTTCTCGGGCCGCGCGTCGCGCTCCGAGTTCTGGTGGTTCGTACTTTTCCTTTCAGTTATCAGTAGTGTCATCCAGTCGTATGTTCAAAGTGGAGGTGGAACTTTAGCCATCAAGTTTGGTCTGAATTTCTTCCTCAGTACCGAAGCTCATTGGTTGGAAAACTTGTTCACCCTAGTCACTTTCGTGCCATTCATCGCCGTATTCACTCGGCGATTGCACGACATTGGAACTTCCGGCTGGCGAGGCTTGGGTTATCTCGCAATACTCGCGTTGATCATTGCCTCTTTCTTCGTATTGCCTTGGCAAATCAGCGCCGTCGTTCTTTTGATCGCTTTGGTAATCGGCATATTCTTTCTGTCCAGAAACTCTGACCACGGCACCAATCAATACGGTCCCAACCCATATGAGGTAGCCCAATGACCGAACATACGCCCAACACCGCGTTCCATGCCTCAAGCTTCATGCAAGGGCACAATGCCGAATATCTGGAGCAGCTCTATGCCCAGTACACCAAGAACCCCGGCGCAGTGGATGCCGCCTGGGCCGAGTTCTTCAAGGCCATGGGTGACGCTACGCCGGACGTCCAGCGTGAGGCCGAAGGACCTTCCTGGGCGCGAACCGACTGGCCTCCGATGCCAACCGATGATCTGACGGGCGCGCTGACCGGGGAATGGGCCGAGATCGACGCCAAGGCGGCAGGCAAAAAAATCAAGGAAAAGGCAGAGGACAAAGGCGTCGAGGTCAGCGACGATCAGATCAAACGCGCCGTTCTGGACAGTCTGCGCGCCCTGATGTTGATCCGGGCCTATCGCATCCGGGGTCATCTGGCCGCTGATCTGGATCCGCTGGGCATGCGCAAGGCCAGCACCCACCCGGAACTGGACCCAAAGACATACGGCTTTACCGATGCCGACATGGATCGCCCGATCTTTATCGACAACGTGCTCGGCCTGCAGATGGCCAGCATGCGCCAGATCGTCGAGATCGTGAAACGCACCTATTGCGGCACCTTCGCGCTGCAATACATGCACATCTCGGACCCTGAACAGGCCGCATGGCTGAAGGAACGGATCGAGGGATATGGCAAGGAAATCGCCTTCACCAAAGAGGGTCGTAAGGCGATCCTGAACAAGATGGTCGAGGCCGAAGGCTTCGAGAAATTCCTGCACGTCAAATACATGGGCACCAAGCGTTTTGGTCTGGACGGCGGCGAGGCTCTGATCCCCGCGATGGAGCAGATTATCAAGCGCGGCGGTGCATTGGGCCTGAGCGATATCGTGATCGGCATGCCGCACCGGGGTCGTCTGAACATTCTGGCCAACGTGATGGGCAAACCCTACCGCGCCATCTTCAACGAATTCCAGGGCGGCAGCTTCAAGCCCGAAGACGTAGACGGGTCGGGCGACGTGAAGTATCACCTCGGGGCATCCAGCGACCGGGAGTTTGACGGAAACTCAGTTCACCTGTCACTGACCGCCAACCCCTCGCACCTTGAGGCCGTAAACCCGGTGGTTCTGGGCAAGGTTCGCGCCAAACAGGATCAGTTGAAAGACACGGATCGAACCAAGGTGATGGCGATCCTGCTGCACGGGGATGCGGCTTTTGCCGGCCAGGGCGTTGTGGCCGAGGGCTTTGGCCTGTCCGGCCTGCGCGGGCACAAAACCGGCGGTACAATGCATATCGTGGTGAACAACCAGATCGGCTTTACCACTGCACCGCATTTCAGCAGGTCCAGCCCGTATCCAACGGATATCGCGCTAATGGTTGAAGCGCCGATCTTCCACGTGAACGGGGACGACCCTGAGGCGGTCACGCATGCCGCCAAGGTGGCCACCGAGTTCCGTCAGAAGTTCCACAAGGACGTCGTCATCGACATTTTCTGCTACCGCCGGTTTGGCCACAACGAGGGCGACGAGCCCATGTTCACCAACCCGATCATGTACAAGAAGATCAAGACGCATAAGACCACGCTGTCTCTGTACACTGAGCGCCTGGTCAAAGATGGCCTGATCCCCGAGGGTGAGATCGAGGATATGAAGGCCGCCTTCCAGGCACATCTGAACGATGAGTTCGACGCGGGGAAGGATTACAAACCCAACAAAGCCGACTGGCTGGATGGGCGCTGGTCACATCTGGACAAGAACAAAGATGAGTATGTGCGCGGCGATACAGCGATTGCGCCGGAAACCTTTGCCGAGATCGGCAAGGCGCTGACACACGCCCCGTCGGACATCGCGCTGCACAAGACAGTTGGTCGCCTGCTGGAACACAAAAAACAGATGTTCGAATCCGGCAAGGGTTTTGACTGGGCGACCGGTGAGGCTTTGGCGTTTGGCTCTTTGCTGACCGAAGGCTATCCGGTTCGTTTATCCGGTCAGGATGCGACACGGGGCACGTTCAGCCAACGCCACTCGGGCTTCGTTCATCAGGAGAACGAAGAACGCTTCTACCCGCTGAACAATGTTCGCCCCGGACAGTCGCATTACGAGGTGATCGACTCGATGCTCAGCGAATACGCGGTGCTGGGCTTTGAGTATGGGTATTCTCTGGCGGAACCGAACGCGCTTGTCTTGTGGGAGGCGCAGTTTGGCGATTTCGCCAACGGCGCGCAGATCATGTTCGACCAGTTCATCAGCTCGGGCGAAAGCAAGTGGTTGCGCATGTCCGGTCTGGTCTGCCTGTTGCCGCACGGGTTCGAAGGGCAAGGGCCTGAACATAGCTCGGCCCGGCTGGAACGGTTTTTGCAGATGTGCGGACAGGATAACTGGATCGTCGCGAACTGTACGACGCCCGCGAATTATTTCCACATCCTGCGCCGTCAGTTGCACCGCACCTTCCGGAAGCCACTGATCCTGGTGACCCCGAAATCGCTGCTGCGCCACAAGCTGGCCGTCAGCACGGCCGAGGAATTCACGACCGGGTCCAGTTTCCACCGGGTGCTGTGGGATGACGCGCAGCACGGGAATTCGGACACCAAGCTGGTTGCCGATGACAAGATCAAACGCGTCGTGATGTGTTCGGGCAAGGTTTACTACGACCTGCTGGAAGAGCGCGATGCACGGGGCATCGACGATGTCTACCTGCTGCGGATCGAACAGTATTATCCGTTCCCGGCGCATTCGCTGATCAATGAACTAGAGCGGTTCAAGGGTGCCGAGATCATATGGTGTCAGGAAGAGCCCAAGAACCAAGGCGCCTGGACCTTTATCGAACCCAATATCGAATGGGTCCTGACCCGGATCGGTGCAGATCACAAACGGCCACGTTACGTCGGCCGCGCAACGTCGGCCTCACCCGCAACGGGTCTGGCCAGCCAACACAAAGCCCAACAAGAAGCGCTGGTTAACGAAGCGCTAAGCCTCGAAGGAAAGTAAGCGATGACGATTGAAGTTCGTGTTCCCACGCTTGGCGAGTCGGTCACCGAAGCCACGGTTGCGACCTGGTTCAAGAAACCCGGCGACGCGGTCGCCGTGGATGAGATGCTCTGTGAGCTTGAAACCGACAAGGTGACGGTCGAAGTTCCCGCCCCCTCCGCAGGCGTCATGGGCGAGATTGTCGCCGCCGAAGGTGAGACCGTTGGCGTGGACGCTCTGCTCGCCACCATAACGGCAGGAGAAGGCGCTGCTCCTACCCCGGCCGCAGCCCCTGCGCCTGCAGCAACGCCCGCGCCGGCAGCTGGTGCAGGCAGCGTCGACGTGATGGTGCCCACGCTAGGTGAATCGGTCACCGAAGCCACCGTCTCGACCTGGTTCAAACAAGTGGGTGACGCAGTCGCGCAGGATGAAATGCTGTGCGAGTTGGAAACCGACAAGGTGTCAGTCGAGGTCCCCGCCCCCGCCGCTGGCGTTCTGGCGGAAATCGTCGCACCCGAAGGCGCTACTGTCGATGCAGCGGCCAAACTGGCGGTAATTTCGGGATCGGGCGCCGGTGCTGCCCCGGCACCCGCCCCTGCCGCGGCCGCAGCCCCGGCGGCAGCCGCTACAAGCAAGGACGTGGCCAATGCGCCCTCAGCAGAAAAAGCCATGGCCGAGGCCGGACTGTCTGCGGCTCAGGTCGCGGGAACGGGCCGCGATGGCCGCATCATGAAAGAAGACGTGGCGCGTGCCGTGGCAACCGCCGCCGCACCAGCCCCGGCGCCCGCCACAGCCCCTGCTCCGGCCCCACGTGCACCGGTTGCCGCCAGTGATGCAGCGCGCGAGGAACGGGTCAAGATGACCCGCCTCCGTCAGACCATCGCCAAGCGCCTGAAAGACAGCCAGAACACCGCCGCCATGCTGACCACCTATAACGAGGTGGACATGACCGAGGTGATGGCCCTGCGCAGCCAGTACAAGGATCAGTTCGAGAAGAAGCACGGGGTTCGTCTGGGCTTCATGTCCTTTTTCACCAAGGCCTGCTGCCACGCACTGAAGGAAGTGCCCGAGGTGAATGCCGAGATCGACGGCACCGACATCGTCTACAAGAACTTTGTCCATATGGGCGTGGCCGCCGGTACGCCCACGGGTCTGGTGGTTCCGGTTATCCGCGATGCGGACTCGATGTCCTTCGCCGCGATCGAAAAAGCCATCGCTGAAAAGGGCAAGCGCGCCCGTGACGGCAAGCTGAGCATGGAAGAGATGCAAGGCGGCACTTTCACCATCTCGAACGGTGGTGTCTATGGCTCGCTGATGTCCTCGCCGATCCTGAACCCGCCGCAGTCGGGTATTCTGGGCATGCACAAGATCCAGGACCGTCCGATGGCCATCAACGGTCAGGTCGTGATCCGTCCGATGATGTATCTGGCGCTGTCCTATGACCACCGGATCGTCGACGGCAAAGGCGCGGTGACGTTCCTTGTCCGGGTCAAAGAGGCGCTGGAAGACCCGCGCCGCCTGTTGATGGATCTGTAATCATGGCAACACATGTACTCTGGCAGGCCGATGTGGCCGACTTCGATGTCTGGCTGAAAGTGTTCCGCGAGGACAAACCCATGAGAGAGGCCGCGGGCATTCGCGACCTTCACATCTGGAAAGATCCTGACCAAAAAGACCACGCGGTGGCGCTGTTCGAGATCAGCGATCTGGACCGGGCGCAAAGTTTCATCGAGTCGGAGGAACTGGCTATGCATCACGAGCGCGGTGGCGTGGCGCATATTCAGGTCAAAGTGCTGACACCTGTCTGAACCATGCACTCCCGACTGGACATAAACCCGACCGGTTGCCCGCCTCCAACTTGTTTGGGCGACGTTTTCCAAGATGGTCGCCCATGACCCCTGAACTCACCGCCCTGACATTGGCCGCGCTGTTGCAGGTCGTGCAGTATGTGCTTATGGCAATCCCCGCCAATTTGGAGCTTGGCCCCGGAAAGACTACGTCGGCTCGGGATCGTGACCGGTTGGGTGGACCGATTGAGGATCAGCTGTCGCAGGGGACGGCGCGTTTGTACCGGGCGCTGGACAACCATTTCGAGGGATTGATCCTGTTCACGATCGCCTGCGTGGTCGTCACGTTGAGCGGTACGGCCAGCGGCTTCACAGCCGCGTGCGCATGGATCTATCTGGCGGCCCGTGTTCTTTATATCCCGGCCTACTACTACGGCCTGAAACCCTGGCGGACTGTCATCTGGTTCGCCGGGTTCCTGGCCACGACCTTTATGCTTTTGGCGGTGCTATTGTGATGCTGCTGATGTACAAAATTGTTCAGAGGTTTATGCCCTGTGACAGCCCGAATACTCAAGGAGACCCTTCATGGCAAACTATGACGTCATCGTAATCGGATCGGGCCCCGGCGGCTATGTCTGCGCCATCCGCTGTGCCCAGCTGGGGCTGAAAACCGCCGTGGTTGAAGGGCGCGAGACGCTGGGCGGAACCTGCCTCAATGTGGGCTGTATCCCGTCAAAGGCATTGCTGCATGCCAGCCACCAGTTGCACGAGGCCGAGCATAACTTTGCCAAGATGGGCCTGAAGGGCAAAAGCCCTTCGGTCGATTGGAAACAGATGCAGGCCTACAAAGAGGACACCATTGAAAGCAATACCAAGGGCATCGAGTTCCTGTTCAAGAAGAACAAGATCGATTGGCTGAAAGGCTGGGGGTCGATCCCTGCTGCTGGCCAGGTCAAGGTGGGTGACGATCTGCACGAAGCCAAGAACATCATCATCGCTTCGGGCTCGGAACCCGCGTCGCTGCCCGGTGTCGAGGTGGATGAAAAGGTTGTTGTGACCTCGACCGGTGCGCTGTCGCTGGGCAAGATTCCGAAGAAGATGGTCGTGATCGGGGCGGGTGTGATCGGGCTGGAACTGGGCTCTGTCTATCAGCGTTTGGGCACCGAAGTGACGGTGATCGAATTCCTCGACGTGATCACGCCGGGCATGGACCCCGAGGTGCAGAAAACCTTCCAGCGCATTCTCAAGAAGCAGGGCCTGAAGTTTGTTATGGGCGCAGCGGTTCAAAAGACCGAAGCCACAAAAACCAAGGCCAAGGTGACCTACAAGCTTCGCAAAGATGACAGCGAGCATGTGATCGACGCCGATACCGTTCTGGTCTCGACAGGACGCAAGCCGTTCTCGGACGGATTGGGGCTTGAGGCGCTGGGTGTTGAGATGACGCCGCGCGGCCAGATCAAGGTTGGCGCTGACTGGCAGACAAATGTTTCGGGCATTTACGCAATTGGCGACGTCACCGAAGGCCCGATGCTGGCCCACAAGGCCGAGGACGAAGGCATCGCCGCAGCCGAGCAGGTTGCCGGGAAACATGGCCATGTGAACTATGGCGTCATTCCGGGGGTGATCTACACCTGGCCCGAAGTGGCCAATGTCGGAGAAACCGAAGAGACCCTGAAAGAACAGGGCCGCGCCTACAAGGTCGGCAAGTTCATGTTCATGGGCAATGGTCGCGCCAAGGCGAATTTTGCTGCAGACGGGTTTGTGAAGATTCTGGCCGACAAGGAAACCGACCGCATTCTGGGCGCCCATATCATCGGTCCGGCGGCGGGTGATCTGATCCACGAGGTGTGCGTTGCGATGGAGTTCGGCGCCTCGGCGGAAGACCTGGCGCTGACATGCCATGCCCACCCGACCTATTCCGAAGCCGTGCGCGAAGCGGCCCTTGCCTGCGGCGACGGACCTATTCACAGCTGAGCAATTGGCCCCGGCGATTACTGCGCCGGGGTCAGCCAGGCTTCGAGATAGTCATCGAGCCTGTCCTCAAAACGCTGCGCCTCGTGCAAGGCGCAGAACTTCAGTGACATCGCCTGAACAGCAAAGGCCTGAACGCCCTCCGCAAGCAGATCGGCAGATACGTCTTGGCGGACATCGGCCTGCCTGAGCCAGTTTTCTACCACGCGAAAATAACGCGCGAAACAATGGGCGATCGGGCCGATCTCGGCGATAGCCGCCGCCCCGGAATAGCGCAACAGCAGATCAAAAACATAGCGTTCTGAGGTCATGAAACTGTGAACGGGTGACAATGCCTCGATCAGTTCGGACACCGTTTCTGGTGCCCTTCTGGCTTCTATCTGATCAAGGATTGCGCCAAGACGCTGGCCAATGAGGGTTTCCATCAACGCATCTTTGTCATGGAAATGCGCAAAGAAGGTGCCTTTTGCAACGCCCGCGGCCTTCACCACTTCCTCTACCCGCAAGGCTTGGTAGCCGTGGCGCTCAATCGCGTCTTCCGAAGCAGCAAGCAGTTTGGCGCGTGTCTTGAGAGTACGTTTCTGAATCGTCTTTTGCATACGACCAGTTTGCATGTTTTTTGACCGTGGTCAAATTTATTATTGACCGTGGTCATGTTTTGATTCTATAAACTGACCGTGGTCATTTTTAGGAGATACCCCATGCACACCAAAAAGATCTTCATCCTCGACGGACACCCTGCCGAAAGCAGCCTGTCGCGCACCTTTGCTCAGACCTACGCGGATGCCGCGCAGAACAAAGGGCATGAGGTTCGGATGGTCCATCTGAGCGATTTGCAGTTCGATCATGACTTTGGTCAGGGCAACTATCACGACTTCAAGCCGCTGGAGCCGGTCTTGGAAAACGTCCTGCAGGACATCGAGTGGAGCGACCATCTGGTCCTGACAACGCCCATGTGGTGGGGCGGTCTGCCCGCCAAGCTGAAGGGGCTGATCGACCGGATGTTCATTCCAGGGCGTACATTCGACACACGAAACACCACCAAGATCGGCTTACCAGCCCCTATGCTGACCGGGCGTACGGCGCGTGTGATCCTGACATCTGACACACCGGGCTGGTTCATGCGCCTGATCTATCGCCAGGCCCTTATTCGTCAGGTTCGCGATCAGATCTTGGGGTTCGTCGGCTTCAAGCCAACCCGGTTCACATATTTTGCGGGCGCAAGCTATCCAAAGCCGGGCAGCGTCGAGCGTTGGATTGAAAAAGTGTCCAGAATTGGAGCGGCTGCAGTTTGACATGCAGCCGACCTCTGGCCCTTACCACATCGTCTTGGCGGCGCGCGGGCCCCAGTCCTGATCATACTGCGCGCCACCTTCTTCACCAGCCGTCATTTCGGCAAGGATTTCGCCAACGGTCGGCAATTCTGTGACGCTGTGATCGCCACTCCACGTACCCGCACGCATCAGAGCCCGCGCGCATTGCGTGTAGATTTCGTTGATTTCAACAACAATCACAGTCGCAGGGCGTTTGCCTTTCTTCTCGAACCGGGCCCGCAACGCATCATCAGCCGTCAATCGCGCAGTACCGTTCAGCCGTACCACGTTGTTCGATCCCGGTACCATGAACATCAGAGAGACGCGCGGGTCGCGAACGATATTGCGCAGTGAATCCAGACGGTTGTTGCCGCGCCAATCCGGCAGCGCCAGCGTATTTGGATCAAGCTCCAGAACAACCGGCCCATCGTCGCCCCGTGGGCTGCCATCGACACCTTCTGGACCCACGGTACTCAGAATGCACAGTCGAGACGCCATGATCCACTTTCTGTAAAGCGGCGTCAGACGGTCAGCGACTTTGCGCGTGGCCGGCGCGCCGGGTGTGCCATACAGCGCCTCAAGGGCGGTTATGTCCTCAATGTACTCCATCCGGATCAAACCCCACTTCCCGCATCAATTCACCCGACCGTGCTTCGATCACCGACTCCAGGCGTTCCAGAAAATCATCCCGCGCGACACCCGGTTCAATCGGATCGAGGAAATCGACGATTGCGAGCCCGGGTTTGCGCAGAACACCAGTGCGCGGCCAGAATACACCTGCATTTGTGGCCGCCGGGATGCAGGGAAACCCGAGACCTTCATACAGAATTGCGGTGCCAACCTTGTAAGGTTTGTGTGTGCCGGGCGCGACCCGTGTGCCCTGCGGATAAATCACAAGCTGGCCGGGTTCCGTGAACTCCTTGGCCACGTCCTGGACCATCTTGGCCACAGCCGCACCTTTCTTGCCGCGATCAACGGGAATGCAACCCAGTCGACGGGCGTATACGCCAATGATCGGCGTCCACAGAAGTTCACGTTTCATGATGAACTTGCCGTGCGGGACCGCGTTGAAAATGATGATTATGTCGAGAAACGACTGGTGTTTGGCCCCGACCACCACCTCGTCTTCCGGGACAATGCCCCGCACCTCGCACCGGATACCGACCATCCATCGGGCCAGCCATATGGTTGTACGCGCGTATGTCTTGCAGGCCTGCAATGCACCACGCTTGGAAAAGACGGCATACGGCAAGAACAGGATCCCAAGGATCAGCATCCAGATGTAGATCACGATCATGAAGATCAGTGAGCGGACCCATTGAACGGCCATGGACATCAGGAAAGCTCCTTCAACTTGCGGCGAGCTGCAGTCCAGGTGGCAAAGAACGCAACCACGGCACCCAACACAGGGATAAGGCCTGGAAGAATCCAGCCAATACCCTGAAAGCCCAATCCGGTCAAAAACCCGCCCGCGTCGGAGGCGTCCGGCAGGAGCAATACGCCGATCATGCCCAGAACGGTTCCAACCAGTGCGCCAAAAAACGCCCGGAAGGTAAAGCGCCGTACGAAAGCGCCCGCGATGAACCGGTCACGCGCGCCGATCTGCCGCAAAACCCCGATGATCTGTGCGTTCGCCGCCAGCGAGGCATTCGCCGCCAATGTGATCATGGCCGCCGTTGCGCCACCGATCAGCAGAATGGAAATCCAGCCCAGCCGTCGCAGCGACGTTGCCGCATCAACCAGAGGTTCGCGCCATCTGGTGTGATCGTCCAGAACGGCGCCGGGCACTTCGGCCCCCAACCGCAGGCGCAGGCCCATGGTATCCAGTCCCGGGTCGCCTTCAACAACTTCTATCAACTGCGGAATGGGCAACGTATCCAGTGGAAGATCTGGCCCGAACCATGGCGACAACAGTGCCGCCTGCTCCTGAGCTGTCAAAGCGCGGGCAGAAGCCACGCCGGGGGTTTGGCCTAAAACCGTCAGAGCCGCATCGGTCTGTGCGGCCATTTGGTCTGCCGGTGCGTTGATGCGCACCGTCGCGGCCCCGGCCAGTTCCGTGGCCCAGCGATCCGCGATCCGGCCCGAGGCAAGTGAGAGCGCCAGGGCAAAGACCGCGAGGAACGCCATTGCGCCGGACACAAACAGTGTGAGTTGAGCGGTGTACCCTGTTGGAGGGACCACACGATCAGCACGTTTGTCCCTGTGCAGCAGGTTGCGGATGTCGCCAGAGTTCATAGATCCGCCCCCGCCAGTTGCAGTTGACGCTGCGAAATGCGCAGGACCCGGGCCTGAACCTGGCTTTTCGCTGCCCGGATCAAGCTGAGGTCATGGGTGGCGATCAGTACGGTTTTGCCCATCCGGTTCAACTCAATCATCAAACGCAACAGGCGCTGAGACATCTCCCAATCCACGTTGCCGGTGGGTTCGTCAGCCAGAACCACATCGGGCGACAGGATGACAGCACGGGCCAGCGCGGCGCGTTGCCGTTCGCCGCCCGACAGTTCCGGCGGTCGCGCCTCAAGACGGCCACCCAGCCCCACCCAGTTCAACAGCTCCGTCAGGTTATCCTGCTCGGCATGTTCCGCACGTCCGGATACCATCAGGGGCAGGGCCACGTTTTCGGCCAGTGTCATGTGATCCAGAAACTGGCAGTCCTGATGGACCACGCCAACACGACGGCGCAACAGAGCCATCTGATCCCGGTCAAGCGCCGAGATATCCTGATCAAATGCGCTCAGCCGCCCCGATGTCGGCAGCAACGCGCCGTAACAAAGCTTGAGAAGCGTGGTCTTGCCGGCCCCTGACGGGCCCGTCAGGAAATGAAATGAACCCGGCTGCAATTGCACCGAAACATTGCTTAGCAATTCACCGTCGCCATAAGTGTAGCTGACATTCTCCAGCTCGATCACGGGTGCCCCCAAGTTTTTCTGTCGCTCTTCATGCCCGAGCAGGGTTGCGGTTTCAATGCCCGCACCGGGTCGAATTGGTGACACTTGCCCTGTGAAACCGAAAACGCCCTTTGCTGTTGGGTTTTAACGGAATATCATCCCTGAAAAAACCACCATAAGGCCGGCAGACAGGCCAAGAGAGGCAGCATGCGTCTTACATGTCCGAATTGCGGTGCCCAATACGAGGTTCCGGACGAGGTCATCCCGGAAGATGGCCGGGATGTGCAGTGTTCGAATTGTGATCACACATGGTTTCAGTCCAAGTATCCCGACGAAGCGGAACCGTCACCGGAGCCTGCATTGGCAGATGCGGCAGAGGTCGAAACCGCTGACACCGATGTGGCTGAGGCAGACACCACGAACGAGGCGCCCGACGCAGAACCCGAAACCGCTACAAAACCCGAACCGGACTCGGAGCCAGAGACGGAAAAGCCCGCCGCATCCACTTCGGGGAACGTGGATCCTGCGGTCGCGACTATCCTTCAGGAAGAGGCCGCGCGCGAGTCAAAGTTGCGCGCGCAGGAAGGTGTGACGCTCGAAAGCCAGCCCGACCTCGCCTTGGACACGCCACCAGAGCCAAAAGTCGAACCCAAACGCCCTTCTGCAACCGAAACGGCAGAGGATTCAGGGCAGAAAGACGCTCTGCCGGATGTTGATGCCATCAATTCCAGCCTCCGCAGCGACGAGGCTGAGGCAGCGCCCGAAGAACCCGTGCGTAAGTCCGGCGGGTTTGTGCGTGGCTTTGCCCTGATCCTGATCATCGGGGTGGTGCTGTACCTGATCTATGGCAACGCCCAACAGATCAGCGAAGCCGTTCCACAGGCTGAACCCGTTCTGAAGCCCTACGTTTCGCTAGTGGATCAGGCCCGTATCTGGCTCGAGACTCAAGCGGGGTCTGGCGCGTCACAAAATTGACGCGCAATCTGTGTTGAGCATCAGACGAAATTGACCTTCACGTCATAAACTGACCCAAATTCCAAATACGGACAAGGTTTCGGGCTGTGCTGGATCGAGCCCAGAGTTACATGTGCTGCGAAAAGGCCGAATGTCTGGATATGCCTGCAGCACTGCTCCGATGCTCTTCCAATAACATCGTCGAACGAAAACGGCTTTGCAGATCAATGTGCTGATTGATATGTGTCAACGCTTGCCTACCGCACCACTGTTAAGCTCGGTTTAAGAACAGAGAACTCAACGCATTGAATCGAGGGTCATATGGTTATGTCACCGATGCTCTTTATCTGCCTCTTCTTTGCCGGCTTCGGAATCTTCCTGATTGGAGCGGGTGTGATCTGGTGGGTCTCTTTACAGGCCAGAAAACTTGCCCAAGAAAGCACAAGGTAAACCTGCGACCGTAGCTTCATTTCGGAGGTCGTTCTTTGGCTGTTAATGCCGAAGCGATCCTCAAGGAAAAACCGTGACACGTTATTACCTGGACGATAACGCAACCGATTTGAACGATTTGCAGAAACGGCTGGAAACCTCCGATCTGATTCCAAGCCAGAAGCCTTTGCTTGATGAACTCGACGCCAAACTTACCGCCCTTCGCACCACAGGTGTAGCGTCGCTTGCGGGTCTTCGCGCCGCGCTCAAGTCACCAAACTCGCTGGCATCTTTGTCAGAAGCATCCGGTGTCCATTCAGGTTACCTTCGGTTGCTCAAACGAACGGTCGGTGGATTCTTCCCGAAACCAAGATCCCTGAATGAGATCGACTGGCTGGAAGGGAGCTTTGCCGTGCGTCTGAAAGAGGCGGGCCTCACGAACACCAAAAAGCTATTCGATGCTGCGCAAGATGGGGTCGACGTGCTGGCGACCAAAATCGGCGTGACCGTCTCCGAATTGACGGACCTCGTCGCAATCTCTGATCTGTGCCGGATTCAGTGGGTCAGCCCGAAATTCGCGAGGGCATTGCTGGCCACCGGCCACGTCAGTGCCGCATCCGTTGCCAAGGCCGACCCTGAGAGCCTTTGCGACGCAATCATGGAAGCGAACAAGGACAGCAAATTCTATAAAGGCAAGGTGGGCTTGAGAGACGTCAGGCGACTGGTGACGGCAGCTGCATATGTTCCCAGGAACTGAACTACGGGGTTGATCGCTGATGCCCCGACGCATTCTTGGCTCCACTCGGTCTTCGACCATCTTCGCCAGGATCGACCGTTAAGGAGAACGTTTCAAACGTTCTTTGCATAGGGAGAAGGACCTTGGAAACCAATCAACTTCATCGCGGTAGGCTTATCGACCACCTGCAGCTTGTTGTGCACGACTTGCAGGCAAGCCGTACCTTCTACACGGCGGCTCTGGCGGTGTTGGATATCCCCATCGTCAACACGAACGAGGATTTTTTCTGGGCAGATGAACTCGTCGTCTCCTCGGCTGAGAGCCCTGCGTCCCTTGGCGTTCTGACCGGGCGTCACCACCTTGCGTTCCAGGCAAAGAACCGTGCGACGGTAGATGCGTTTTACCGTGCAGCCATGGATCATGGTGGCCGCGACAACGGTGCACCCGGTGAGCGCCCTTATCACCCAGGTTACTACGCTGCTTTCGTGCTCGACCCCGACGGCAACAACATCGAAGCCGTGTACCATGGTGAGGCTCGGCGAAGCGCACCGTCAGTGGTGATCGAATTTCAATGAGCAGACGTTGAACTCCTGCGGGCAGATGCCGGCTTTAGTCCGCATGGCCGCCATTGGGTCAGTAATGTTAGACGTTTGGCCCAAAATGCGCGACGCGACGCTTTTGAATGTTTCGGAATAGCGCGTAACACGACCTAAAGGTCTGCAATGCTCAAAACTCTGATCGATCAGAACCGCTCCAGCAACCGTTTGAGGTATTCCAGTTCGATCTTTGGCCGGTCCTGCTCACCGGTGCGTCGGCGGATTTCATCCAGCAATTCTCGGGCGCGGCGATAAACATCTTCGCCCTGAAGCAGGTTTTCATCCGTCGATATCGATCCCGTTGCCCCTGGATTGCGGCCAAGCGGATCACGGTTGTTGGCCTGCATGTCGCCTTCCTGAGTGCCCTGCCCCGGCTGGTTTTGCTGGTTCTGCGCAAGGGCCTCGCCCAGCGAACGCATGCCTTCACGCAGCGCTTCCATCGCTTCGGATTGGCGATCGATGGCTTCGGCCAGATCATCGCTGCGCAGAGCCTCTTCGGCGTCATCCATGGCCCGACCGGCACGACCCAGAGCGTCACGCGCCGCTTCGCCCTCGGGCGTTCCAGTTCCAGGCAAGCCTTGCTCCTGCCGTCTCAACTCATCGCGCAGCGCCTGTTGGCGGTCCGCAAGCGAACCCTGGCCCTGCTGGCCTTCTCCGGGCTGGTCCGCGCCCTGACCCTGACCGCCTTGACCTTCGTGGCTTTGGCCCCGGCCCTGACCCCCGGATCGGCCTTCGTTGCCCTGACTTTCGCCAGCCTGAGCGCCGGGATTGAACTGCTCCTGCAGATCGCGGAAGGCCTGATCGCTGAGGCCTTGTTGTTCACGCAGGGTTTCGGCAAGGCCTTCCATCGCTTGCTGGCCTTCGGATTGGCCGCCCTGACCCTGTCCCTGCGTAACCCGCATGTTTTCCATCATCTGCTGGAACTCTTCCAACGCCTGCTGGGCCTCGGCCATGCGGCCCTGTTCCATCAACTCCTGAATACGGTCCATCATGCGCTGCAGGTCATCCTGCGTCATCTGCAGGGTTTCACCGTTCTGACCGGGCTGCTGTTCGCCGTCCTGGCCGTCCTGTTGCGCCAGCCGCTGAAGTTGCCGCATGTAGTCCTGCGTCGCCTCGCGCAGTTCCTGCATCAGTTCGGCTATTTCTTCGTCGCTGGCCCCGTTTTGCATTGCCTCGGTCAGACGTTCCTGAGCCCGCCGCATCCGCTCCAGCGCATCCGCCAGCGTCCCGTCTTCGATCAGCACGGCCAATTCCCACAGGGCCTGAGCGATTTCTTCTTGTTGTTTGAAGTCCAGAGCTCCGTAGCGATCAAATGTCTCCAGCCGCCGCAACACAACGCGCAACCGCAAATAGGCGGTGTCGGATCGGAACAGGTCTTCCGGAAGATGTGAGACAGCCCGCAACATCTGCGCGACACGCGTTGCGTTCGAACGCGCCCACAACAGGTCCCGCCGCTGCTCAATAACTGCCGCGGCAAGCGGATCAAAGAACCGACGGGCGGGCAGGTCGGTCTGATATGGTTCAGACGCAGACTGCTGAGCGTCCGCGTCCTGCGCCATCAATGTGATCCTGACCGGCAGATGCGCCCAAGGGTGCTGCGAAAAATCTTCGATCAGATCTTCGGTGAAATCGGCCCGGTCACCGGTGATGGGCATCGGCAACTCGACTTCGATCACGTCACGCGGCTCGGGATCGACGGTCAGGCCATAGCGCCGATCCACCGTCGCCAGATCAAGCTCGATCCGCGCCGAACCGGAGACGATACCGTAGTCATCGCTGGCCGCAAACGGCAGTTTCATCTGCCCGCCCGCCTCGGACTCGGCTCTGCCCGCAACCGAGATTTGCGGCGGCATGTCCGCGGTCACATCCAGCGCCCAGTTCTGCGCAGCCGGTCCATCGATGCGCAACTGGCCGGATTTTTCCGCGACGAACTCCTGTTCGGGCTCCGTTGCGGCCTCTGTCCCTGTCGAAGATGCCGTTTCCGTCAGGCTGTGCGCACCAACCTCGCCGTAAAACCGCAGGGTGATGCGGCTGCCTTGAGGTACGGACAAGTCCGCACCGGATTGGTCTGCCAGATACAGCGTTGGCAGGCCTGTGTAGCGCGGCGGCTCGACCCAGCCTTCCCAGGTCGGGCCTTGCCCGGCCACAGCGGCGCCCGGCGCCATATCGGCAACCGACCCGACACGCCAGACCGAGCCAAACAACACCGCAACCACCAGCGCCAACAGGGCTGCGTACCGCAGCGCATAGGGATCCCGGGCCGCCAGCCTGAGGTCCGGTTTCACCGCCTCCGCCTGCGACGCACGGTCCGCCATCCGCGCCTTGTGGACCTGCCACAGCGACACAGAGTCCGCATCCGTCGCACCAATGGCCTGATCGTCCATCAATGCCTGAATGGGGCGGCCCGGCAGGGTTTCATCCAGCCGCGCAAGTGCCTCGGCGCTGGACGGGATGTGGAATCGCCTGATCCCGGTGACAGTAGCCACACCGAGACCAACCAAAACAACAGCGCCGGCACCCCACACCAGTTCGACAGGCACGTGGTCCTGCATGCCCAGCATCAAAACTGCCAAAATGGCCATTAAAATCGAAAAAACCGGCCAAAACGCGCGCAAAACCTGTTCGGCCAGCATCCCCAGATGCGTCAGCCACAAGGGCAGACGTGGAACTGGCAGGTTTGATCTGTCGGTCAAGGCGCGCCTCCTGATCCGGCCCGCGCGGTTATCGCGTCAAAGCCACACAGGTATGGTATCGCGGTTTATGATTTCGTCAAAGCTCGGGCGTTCACGAATAACTGCAAATTGATCCCCGTGCACCATCACCTCGGGGATAAGGGGACGGGTGTTGTATTCACTGGACATCACCGCGCCGTAGGCCCCGGCGCTGCGGAATGCGATCAGATCACCGGGTTCGAGTGGCGGCATATTGCGCGCTCTGGCAAATGTGTCACCCGTTTCGCAAACCGGGCCAACGATATCAAAGGGGCGTTGCTCGACTCCGGGTGCGGGCTCGTTGACGGCGACGATATCGTGATACGCCTCGTACATCGCCGGGCGGATCAGGTCATTCATCGCCCCGTCCAGAATCAGGAAATCCCGGCCTTCACCGGATTTGACATAGATGACCTTGGACACCATCAGCCCGGCATTACCTGCGATCAGACGGCCCGGTTCAATCTCGATCTCGCAGTCCAGGTGACCCAGTGTCTTCTTGATCATGGCGCCGTATTCCAGTGGCAAGGGTGGTGCGTCGTTCGAGCGGGTGTAGGGGATGCCCAGGCCGCCGCCCAGATCAAGGCGGCTGATATTGTGGCCCTCGGACCGCAACCGCTCGGTCAGTTCCGCGACCTTGGCATAGGCCTGTTCAAAGGGCTCCAACTCCGTCAATTGCGAGCCGATATGAACATCGATGCCGATCACCTCGAGACCGGGAAGGCTGGCCGCGTGGGCGTACACTTCTGACGCACGTGAGATCGGAATGCCGAATTTGTTTTCAGATTTCCCTGTCGCGATCTTTGCGTGGGTTTTGGCATCCACATCCGGGTTCACCCGAACAGTGATCGGCGCGGTCACTCCCAAACCCAGCGCGACCGCGTTGATCACTTCCATCTCTGGCTCGGATTCGACGTTGAACTGCCTGACACCACCGGTCAGCGCCAGGCGGATTTCATCCTCGGTTTTCCCAACACCTGAGAATACGATTTTGTCGCCGGGCACACCGGCAGCTTTGGCGCGCAGGTATTCCCCGCCCGAGACCACATCCATGCCGGCCCCCGCCTGAGCCAGCGTTTTGAGGATCGCCTGATTGCTGGCCGCCTTCATCGCATAGCAAACCAGGTGGTCGGTTCCGTCCAGCGCATCGTCAAACAGTTTGAAATGCCGCAGAAGCGTGGCGGTCGAATACACGTAGAACGGGGTTCCGACCGCGGCAGCAATCTCGGAAATCGGGACATCCTCGGCGTAGAGCGCGCCGTCGCGGTAGAGAAAGTGATCCATGACCGCGCGCTTAGACCAAAAGTGGTAAGCAGATCAATTGATTCCGCGCCCAATGCGGCAATCGCCGTTTCTAGAACTCCGTCGAGACTCCAAAACGGCCATAGCCCGAAACGGAAAAGCCCGTGCCCGACTGCCTGGGTTCAGCCTCTGGTTCGGGCCGCGGCGCCGTGGACGGCTCACACGCCGCCAACACAACAAGAGTCAGGAGTAGTGCGATGGGTTTCATGCTGTTTTTATCACCAATAGTCTCGCCTTAAGCACCAAGGCGTATGTATTCACAACTAAGGCCAGGCAACCCGGTTTACAACAAGCCCTGAGGTCAGAAACCCAGATAAATCCCGAGAGGGCCTCGATTCAGCCCGACACCGCCGCCAACATAACTGCCGCTTGAGCCAACACCAACATTCGCGCTGACGGTTGGTTGCACCGGTTCACCATCAACGCCGCAGCCCGCAAGCGTCGCAGCAGCTGCAACGACAAGGATCACACGCAGAAACGTCATCATACTATCGCTTTCCATCGGTCGACCTGGGCACGCACCTGATCCGGCGCCGTACCACCATAGGACTGTCGGGAGTTTACCGAATTTTCGACCGTAAGAACAGAATAGACGTCATCTGTTATAGCGGCATGGACAGACTGCATGTCCTCAAGGGCCAAGTCCGGCAGATCACAGCCGTTGTCCTCGGCCATGGCCACCAACGCTCCGGTAACGTGGTGCGCATCGCGGAACGGCAGACCCAGCACGCGGACCAGCCAGTCGGCCAGATCGGTCGCGGTTGAAAACCCCGAGCCCGCTGCCGCCGCCAAACTGGCGCGGTTGGCGGTCATGTCCTTGACCATGCCCTCCATTGCTGCCAGCGCCAGCATCCAGTTGTCTGCAGCATCAAAGACCTGTTCCTTGTCTTCCTGCATATCCTTGGAATAGGCGAGTGGCAGGCCCTTCATCACCATCATCAGCGCAGTATTTGCGCCATAAATCCGGCCCACCTTGGCGCGGATCAGTTCCGCCGCATCCGGGTTTTTCTTCTGCGGCATGATCGACGATCCGGTCGAGAACCGGTCGGACAGAGTAACAAAGCGGAACTGGGCCGAAGACCAGATCACCAGCTCTTCGGCAAAGCGCGACAGATGCACGGCACAGATTGAGGCGGTCGACAGGAACTCCAGCGCAAAATCCCGATCGCTGACGGCGTCCAGCGAATTGGCTGCGGGACGGTCAAAGCCCAGCGCTTCGGCCGTCATGTGACGGTCGATGGGAAAAGACGTTCCAGCCAGCGCGGCAGCCCCCAAGGGGGATTCGTTCATCCGCGCCCGCGCATCACGGACGCGGGACAGGTCGCGGCCAAACATCTCGACATAGGCCATCATATGATGGCCCCAAGTCACCGGCTGTGCGGTTTGTAGATGCGTAAAGCCGGGCATGACCCAATCGGCCCCGGCTTCGGCCTGCGCCAGAAGCGCGCGGATCAAGGCCAGCAGGCCGGTTTCAGCCGCGTCCAACTGATCGCGCACCCAAAGTTTGAAATCGGTCGCCACCTGGTCATTGCGCGACCGGCCCGTGTGCAGACGGCCTGCGGGCTTTCCAATCACCTCTTTCAGCCGCGCCTCGACATTCATGTGAATGTCTTCCAGCGCGGTCGAGAACTGAAACGTGCCGCTCTGGATTTCTGACAAAACGGTGAGCAGCCCTTCCCGAATAGCCTGCGCATCACTATCACTTATGACGCCTGTGGCAGCCAACATGGCGGCATGGGCGCGCGAGCCTGCAATGTCCTGGGCTGCCATCCGCTGATCGAACCCGATCGAGGCGTTGATTGCCTCCATGATCGCGTCCGGACCGGCGGCAAAGCGGCCGCCCCACATCTGGTTCGAGGATTGATCGGTCATGTAAGAAAACCCGGAGTTGATATGCGCCTATTTCGTCTGATCCCCCTTTATATGGCCCTTGCGCTGGGTGCAAACGCGGCCTTGGCCACCGATGCCGAAACGCTGGGCCCATTGCGCGAAGACAGCCTGAAGCGGTTGATCCTGCACAGTGAGCCCAAACCGGTCAAAGCCGTCGAGTTCATGCTCGAGGATGAGGGCGGCACGGCGACACTTGAGGACTACAAGGGCAAATATGTACTGCTGAACTTCTGGGCCACTTGGTGCGCGCCCTGCCGCAAGGAAATGCCCCAGATTGCTGAGTTGCAGGAGGAATTTGGCGGTGACAGGTTCGAGGTTCTGACACTGGCGACCGGGCGCAATTCACCCGCCGGGATCAAGAAATTCTTCGAAGAAAACGGGATCACCAACCTTCCGCGCCATCAGGACCCGAAACAGGCCGTCGCCCGGGAAATGGGCGTCATCGGCCTGCCCATCACGGTGATCATCGATCCGGACGGCAATGAAATCGCGCGGCTGATCGGCGATGCCGAGTGGAACTCGGACAGCGCCAAGGCGATCATTTCGACACTGGTTGAGGCAAACAGCTGACGCCGCAGGCCTTTCTTAATCGTTTGTGCTAGACTGAAGCCGGCCCCAATGGGCCGGTTTTTTTGTTGGCAAACATTGGAAGGGAGACTGCGATGAAACCGGTGGTTTTGCTGATTGGGCGACTGCCGAATGTGATTGGGGACGTGGCCCGGCAACTGGACCATTTGCCGATTCAATGGCTGGGGGCACATGACCAGGACGAGGTCCGTCGGCAGTTGGAGGCTGAGCCGCGCATTTCCTGCGCCATAATGGGCGCCGGGTTGGATGACGCCGTGCGCGGCGAAATGGTGGGCATCATCGCCGCGCGCCGCCCTGATATCTGCATCCATCTCAAAGATCGGGCCTCTGGCCCTGAAGGGCTGGTGCCCTTTGTTCAAAGGGTTGTGCAGCACGAGATTCTGGAACGACTGGAACGCGGCTGACGCAACGCCACCTTTGACAGTCTCCGGCCCGCTTTGCACTCTGTCGCCGGGGAGGACGGAATGCCGCTGGAAATTCTTTTGGTCCTTGTGGTCGGAGGTATCGCCGGAATAACCATCCTGTTGCATTTGACCGGGCGGTCGGATCGGCGTGTGTTGACGCAGGATACGGCACATGCTGACTGGTCGCGCCATTTCCCCGGTGATGCCGTGATTGATGTCACGGTTTCTCACGATGGCTTGGCTGCGCTGATCCGGACGGAAACAGGGGCAGGCCTGCTGTGGTCATTCGGCGCGGATACGGTCGCCCGGCATCTGCTGGATTTTGACTGGATCGAACACCCCAAGGGCTTTGAATTTCAGTTTCACGACTTTGCCACGCCCAGTGTCCTCGTCCACCTCGACGAAATAGAGCGCCGTCACTGGCGACATCTGATGGAGCCCGCATGACCGATACCATTAGCTTTCCCGACGCCGTGCAATGGGCTGTACCGTTTTTCATTGCCGCCATATTGATCGAATTTCTGTGGATTGCGATCAAAGGCAAAGGCGGGCGCTATGAAACCCGCGATGCGGTGACCTCACTGATCATGGGCGCGGGCAACATCGCGTCCGGATTCTTGCTGGGGTTCATTGCCTATGCGTTTTTCATGTGGCTGTGGCAAATCACGCCGTTGAACCTTGGGACGTCGATCCCCGTCATTATCCTGTGTTTTGTACTGGATGACCTGAGATATTACTGGGTGCACCGATTTGGCCATCGCATTCGCTGGGTCTGGGCCAGCCACGTGAACCACCACAGTTCACAGCACTACAACCTGACCACCGCATTGCGGCAAACCTGGACCTACACGTTCACCTTCATGATGGTCGTACGGGCACCCTTGATCCTGTTGGGATTTCACCCCGCGATGGTTCTGTTCGTGGGCGGGCTAAACCTGATCTACCAGTTCTGGATCCACACCGAGGCCATCGGCAAAATGCCCCGCTGGTTCGAAGCGGTCATGAATACGCCCAGCCATCACCGGGCTCATCACGGGCGCAACGCCCGCTACCTTGACTGCAACTATGCGGGCGTCTTCATCATCTGGGACAAACTGTTTGGCACCTTCGTTCCCGAGCAGGACGACGACCGCGTCGACTATGGGCTGGTGCACAATATCGGAACGTTCAACCCGCTGCGTGTCGCTTTCCACGAATGGGTCGGCATCTGGCGTGATGCAACGCAGCCGGGCCTGACACTGCGCCAACGATTGGCCTATTGCTTTGCGCCACCGGGCTACAGCCACGATGGCAGCCGGGACAACTCCACACAGATCAAGCAAAAGCACTTGGCCCGGCACCCCGAGGATCGCGGGACGCCCGGATTCGAGCAATTCGACGAAAATCCGCCCAATACACAGGCAGAACGCGCCTGACACTCTCGTGAGCGCGGCTCGGAGGACTTGAAATCCGGGCCTCATAGGCCATATCGGACTTCATGACTTGTGTATGAGTGACCGGAGATCCGAATGACCCGTGTAACAACTGTATCGACGTTTATTGGGCTTCTGGGTCTCGTTCTGGCGATGTTGGCTGCAATCGGCAGCGCCGTGACTGCATTGATCGTCCTGGGCTTTGCCATGATGGTGCTTGGCGTTATGGGCGCCCTGATTGGCGCAGCGGCGTCCTTTACTCGCGCCTGGCAAGCCGCACGCTGAACCCAAATCTCCCGAAATCTGTCTCGTCTTAACCGCAGATTCATCTGTTTGCTCTGACATTGGGGCTGAATCTTTTTCAGCAACAGTCTGGGACCGGCGCCTATGCGCGACAAGAAACTCGCAGATCTGCCAGAAGGGTCCGAGAACCCATTGACCTCGGCGGTCTCTGCCCGCGACCGTTCGGTTGTGCAGATGGCGACCGATGCGGTGAAACACAAACAGTGCAAGTTGGCGTTTCAGCCGGTGGTACAGGCGCAGCCCCCGCATGAGATCGCGTTTTACGAAGGGTTCATCCGCGTTCTCGATGAAACAGGACGGGTCATACCGGCCCGTGAGTTCATGCCTCAGGTCGAAAACACGCCGATTGGACGGGAACTGGATTGCGTCGCTCTGGAAATGGGTTTGCGCGCCCTTGCCCGAAACCCGGATATTCGCCTGTCCATCAACATGTCGGCACGGTCGATCGGGTTCGCCCGCTGGTCCCGCGTACTGGAGCGGTCCCTGAAACGAGATTCCACGATTGGGGATCGACTGATCCTGGAAATCTCGGAAAGCTCGACGATGCAGGTGCCCGACCTTGTTGTCGATTTCATGGATCGACTGCAGGAAAAAGGCATTGCCTTTGCGCTCGATGATTTCGGCGCGAGCAATTTCAGCTTTCGGCATTTTCGCGAGTTCCTGTTTGACGCCGCCAAGATCGACGGCCAGTTCGTGCGGGGCATCAACGGCAACCCGGACAATCAGGCCCTGGTGCGCGCTTTGATCGCGGTGGCACGGGAGTTCGAAATCCTCGTGACCGCCGAATCGGTTGAAACCCAGGAGGAGGCCGAGTTTCTGTCCTCCTGCGGTGTCGACTGCCTGCAGGGTTTCCTGTTCGGCGCACCTTCGGTTTCGCCCCCGTGGAAGCAGGAAACAAGCTCGAAAACAGGGACTTAACGCACCCCAGTATGTCGCGGCAAATCGCCGGTTCAAACTATGAGACAAGCTGTCCGTTGCTGCAGATGCAGCATTAGGCTATGGCAGGTAGTGCTGGAGCGGGGGATCACAGGGCGCTCTTGTTTCAGGAGAACGCGTCTCCACTGCCTGCGCCGTCAGATTTCCCTCAGGACCATGACGGTAAAGGACTGACCATATGACCAACGTAGTAATCGCATCCGCCGCACGCACGGGCGTCGGCAGCTTTAGTGGCTCGTTTGCGAACACCCCCGCACATGATCTGGGCGCTGCCGTTCTGGAAGCAGTCGTAGAACGCGCCGGGGTCGAAAAGGGCGAAGTGAGCGAAACCATCATGGGCCAGGTGCTGACCGCGGCTCAGGGCCAGAACCCCGCCCGCCAGGCGCATATCAATGCAGGTCTGCCGCAGGAAAGTGCGGCCTGGGGCATCAATCAGGTTTGTGGCTCGGGCCTGCGTGCCGTGGCACTTGGCGCGCAGCACATTCAACTGGGCGATGCGGACATCGTCGCAGCCGGCGGACAAGAGAATATGACCCTGTCACCCCACGCTGCCGCACTGCGCGCGGGCCACAAGATGGGCGACATGAAATACATCGACACGATGATCCGCGACGGATTGTGGGACGCGTTCAACGGCTACCATATGGGTCAAACCGCCGAGAATGTTGCCGAGAAATGGCAGATCAGCCGCGACCAGCAGGACGAATTCGCCGTTGCCAGCCAGAACAAAGCCGAAACCGCGCAGAAAGCCGGCAAGTTCGCGGACGAGATTGTGCCCTTCACCATCAAGACCCGTAAGGGCGACATCGTGATGGACAAGGACGAATACATCCGCCACGGCGCCAACATGGAAGCGATGGCCAAACTGCGCCCTGCCTTTGCCAAAGAGGGGTCTGTGACCGCTGCAAACGCATCCGGCCTGAATGACGGTGCCGCAGCGACCCTGCTCATGTCGGCTGAAAACGCCGAAAAGCGCGGGATCGAACCGTTGGCGCGCATCGCCTCATATGCAACGGCTGGCCTTGATCCGTCGATCATGGGTGTCGGCCCGATCTACGCCTCGCGCAAAGCGCTGGAAAAAGCAGGTTGGTCGATTGACGATTTGGACCTGGTCGAAGCAAACGAAGCTTTTGCTGCACAGGCCTGCGCCGTGAACAAGGACATGGGCTGGGATCCGTCGATTGTAAATGTGAACGGTGGCGCCATTGCGATCGGCCACCCCATCGGTGCCTCGGGCTGTCGGGTTCTCAACACGCTGCTGTTCGAAATGAAACGCCGCGACGCCAAGAAGGGCCTTGCTACCCTCTGCATCGGGGGCGGCATGGGCGTGGCCCTGTGCGTGGAGCGTGACTGAATGCGCTGAGTCCCGACTCAAAAAGGGCGCCCCAGTGGCGCCCTTTTTTGTTACAATTCAACCCTATCAAACAGATGCGACGATATTGTCACCCCGAAAGCAAAGAAACACCGCGAAACAATATTGCGCATCTGCTGCTCTCAGAGTAACAGCATTACCAAGCCGACTTAATTTGGAGGATTCCTAAATGGCACGTACAGCACTCGTCACCGGCGGTTCCCGCGGCATCGGCGCCGCAATTTCCAAGGCGCTCAAGGCCGAAGGATACAATGTTGCCGCCACCTATGCGGGGAATGACGAAGCCGCAGCGAAGTTTTCCGAAGAAACCGGCATCGCCACTTACAAATGGAACGTCGCAGACTATGACGAATCCAAAGCCGGAATCGAGAAAGTCGAAGCCGAGGTCGGCCCAATCGACGTCGTCGTGGCCAATGCGGGTATCACCCGGGACGCGCCGTTCCACAAGATGACACCGGAGCAATGGCATCAGGTCATCGACACCAACCTGACCGGCGTCTTCAACACGGTTCACCCGGTCTGGCCCGGAATGCGCGAGCGTAAATTCGGACGCGTCATCGTGATCAGTTCGATCAACGGTCAGAAAGGTCAGTTCGCGCAGGTCAACTATGCCGCGACCAAGGCTGGCGATCTGGGGATCGTCAAGTCGCTGGCACAGGAAGGTGCCCGCGCTGGCATCACCGCAAACGCAATCTGCCCCGGCTACATCGCAACCGAGATGGTCATGGCCGTGCCGGAAAAAGTCCGTGAAGCGATCATCGGGCAAATCCCTGCCGGACGTCTGGGTGAGCCCGAGGAAATTGCACGCTGCGTGGCCTTTCTGGCCTCGGACGACTCGCAGTTCATCAATGGTTCGACCATTTCGGCGAACGGCGCACAGTTCTTCTCCTGATCGACCACAGCAAACGAACAAGGGCCGGTCCAGCAGGACCGGCCCTTTCTGTATCCCGTAAGAACACGCGCGCTGTGTTCAGCGGGAACCGAACAACCAGTTAAGCGCGCGAGTGATCACTCTGGACCGTTCAATATGCGCGCGCTGAAAGGCGCGGGCAGCAGCGGGGTTGGTGGTGACCTCGATCATGGCAGTGTTCCTTTCAGATCAGTTTCGTTTGACTTGACCCGAATATGCGCCTTAAATCGTTAATCGACAAACGAGCTTTTTGGATGTTCAATTAAGAATAACTTATGTGAAAAATGAGCGACTACCTGCCCCCTTTGACTGCTCTGCGCGCCTTTGATGCAGCCGCACGGCATATGTCATTTGCAAAAGCGGCCGCGGAGTTGCATGTCACCCCGGCCGCCCTGTCCTTTCAGATCAAATCGCTTGAGGAACATCTGGGCCGCCCCCTGTTCCATCGGTTGAATCGCGCGGTTGAACTGACCGAAGCCGGGCGGGCCCTGGCCCCCGGGGCCGCCGAAGGGTTTGCGGCCCTGCAGGCCGCATGGCGCGCCGTTTTGCGCCAGGACGATGACACCAGCCTAACCGTCACCGCAGGGCCTGCACTGACCGCAAAGTGGCTCGCGCCGCGGCTTTACGATTTTGCCCGGGCCCATCCCGAGATTGACCTGAAGTTTTCAGCCACACTCCGCAATATGGACCTGGAGCGGGATGATGTGGATGTCGCCATTCGGTTTGGCTATGGGCAGGATGACGGGTTGTTTTCGGTCCCCGTCAGAGAAGAATGGCTGACACCGGTGATGACCCCGGAGCTTGCCGAGCAATTCCGGACACCCGACAGCCTGAAAGACGCACCGTTGATACATGATGACTCGATCAGCTATCTGACACCCCCATGTGATTGGCCTGCGTGGTTCAGGGCGGTGGGGATCGAGTTCGTTCCGACGCACGGCGCGCATTTTTCAAACGCGGACCACGCGATCAATGCAGCGGTGGCCGGTGTTGGCGTCGCGCTGGGCCGTCGCGCGATGATCCTCAAGGATCTGACCGAAGGCCGATTGGTGGCCCCGTTCAAAACCGCCATCGAGACCAAAGCCCGTTTTCGGTTTCTGTGCCTGCCCGGGGCGGAAAAGCGACCTCAGATCGCGGCCTTCAAAGACTGGTTCATGACCGAGATTGAAAAAACCGCCCACATATCGGATGAGTTCAGAATCGTGCCGATTGAAGAGGTGTCTGGACAGTGACCAAAACACGCGCGACAGCGATCGGCTTTGGCGCCGTTCTCCTTTGGTCTCTGCTGGCACTGTTCACCGTCGGGTCTGCGCCAACGCCCCCCCTGTTGCTGAACACCATCTGCTTTTCCATCGGTGGAACGCTTGGCCTGATCTGGGCGGGATCATCGGGCGGGCTTGGGCAACTGCGGCACGTCAGATGGACGACATACCTGTTCGGCGCGCTGGGATTGTTTGGGTATCACGCGCTGTATTTCTCCGCGCTGCGGATGGCGCCTGCGGCCGAGGCCGGGCTGATCGCTTATCTCTGGCCGCTGCTGATCGTGTTGTTCTCCGGCCTGTTGCCCGGAGAACATCTTCGTATCGGACACCTCCTAGGGGCGTGTTTGGGGTTCGCCGGGGCCGCCGTGATCATCGCCGGAGGCGGCGGAGCCGGCTTTCAGATTCAGCACTTGCCGGGCTATGCGCTGGCCCTGTTGTGCGCCCTGACATGGTCCGGTTATTCGGTATTGTCCCGCCGTTTGGGCGATACGCCAACCAGTTCCGTTGCAATCTTTTGCATTGCCGCCGCGATAGCCTCGGGAGCGTTGCATTTGGGACTGGAGGAAACGGTTTGGCCGGCCGACACAATCGGGTGGATTTCAGTGCTCGCGCTTGGGCTCGGACCGGTCGGTCTGGCGTTTTATGTCTGGGATATCGGGGTCAAACGCGGCGACATCCAAATCCTTGGAACCGCGTCCTATGCGGCCCCTTTGCTGTCGACACTGGCGCTGGTGCTGGCCGGTTTCGCCGCCCCGTCCTGGGGTTTGGCGATTGCGGCGCTGTTGATTACCGGCGGTGCCGCAATTGCGGCACGCGCCAGCCTGAGACCTTAGGTGGACAGGCGTTCGATTTCTTCTTTTAGCTTGAGCTTTTGTTTTTTGAGCTGGGCGATATGGAGATCATCGATGCCTGGCGAGCGTTGGGCTTCTTCTACTTCAAGACCGAGAGATTCGTGTTTCTTCTTCAGTTCCGTCAGATGTGCGCTCACGCTCATGGCGATCCTCCTTCTTTACGTGTCTGAGTGTCACGTAAGAAGTTGATCACATCGTTTCCACCCTGTCACGCCGCAGACGCACAGATTCTGTCATAAATCCGACAATTTCGGCTGGTCGTTGCTTATACCGCGCTGAAACCGGGGAGCGCGGCACCCTGTCGCAAAACGGAGGAGATTTCGGGCGCATAGCTTTCGCCGTCCTTTTCGTGGGTGTCTCCGGCATGCAGAACCAACGGTGCGTGCAGTTGAAATGCGCCCTTTCCGCCCTTGCGGGCCCGCAGGATCACCAGTTCTGCGCTGCGTGATCTGCGCGGGCTCAGCGGCAGGACCTCGATCGAGCCCAATAGACCTGAACACGCCGCAAGCATATCCGGTAGCCGGTCGGCTTTTTGGATCATGTGCAAATATCCGCGGGGGGTCAGGCGTTTGGCGGCCACTTCAATCCAATCTGACAGTGGCGTCCGTTCGCCCAGCGCAATTTGTCGTCCACCATCATGTGCGGGACTATGCGCACCGGCCCGGTAATAGGGCGGGTTGGCGATGACATGATCGAATTGCCGTTGGCGCAGATCGTGCGGCAGGCCGTTCAAGTCCGCCTCGATGACATCCAGTGTGGCACCATTCTCTGCCGCGTTCCGGCGGGCAAGTTCTGCATATTCTGGCTGAATTTCAACCCCGATCAGGCGCAGGTCCGGGACCCGGGCAGCAAGGCACAGAATCGCTGCCCCGGCGCCGCATCCAAGTTCCAGCACGGATTGGCCGGGCGTCGCAGGGACAGACGCGGCGAGCAGGACCGGATCCACACCTGCGCGGTATCCTGATCGGGGTTGCCACAATCGCAACTGCCCACCCAGAAAGTCGTTGCAGGTCAGATCACTGTCATCGAACCGGGTCATCGCCCCAGGGGAATCTCGTTGTCGCGCATCACGCGTTCCGCCCGCGTCAGATCGTCTGCGCGAACCATCAGGCGCCGGGGGAAGATTCCGATGCCGCCTTCGAGGATGCTCATATTTACGTCCATCTGAAAGCAGTCTATATCCTCGCCCTCAAGAAGAGCGGATGCAAAGGCCAGGATTGTCGGATCGGTGCTGCGCAATAGTTCTTTCATGGGGATGGATGTAAGGGCAAGGCGTGGCAGAAGTCGAGCCTTGTATCAGGAGTTTGATGACCGTCAGCACAATCTCGAAACCGCATGAGCGGCTGGCCGACATCCTGGCCGGTGAAATGGATGCCGTAAACACTTTGATCCGCACCCGCATGGCGTCCGAACACGCGCCGCGAATCCCCGAGGTAACGGCACATCTGGTCGAAGCCGGAGGCAAACGTCTGCGTCCGATGCTGACCCTCGCCTCCGCCCGCCTGTTTGGGTATTCGGGTGACCACCATGTGCGGTTGGCCGCAACGGTCGAGTTCATCCATACCGCCACCCTGCTGCACGACGACGTGGTGGACGAGAGCGCCCAACGCCGCGGTCGGCCCACGGCAAACCTGCTGTGGGATAACAAATCCAGTGTGTTGGTCGGTGACTATCTGTTTTCCCGCAGCTTCCAACTGATGGTGGAAACCGGCTCGCTTCGCGTATTGGACATTCTGGCCAACGCCTCGGCGACCATTGCCGAGGGTGAGGTGCTGCAAATGACCGCAGCAACCGATCTGGGTACGGATGAAGGCGTGTATCTGCAGGTCGTGCGTGGCAAAACAGCAGCGCTGTTTTCTGCCGCAACTGAGGTCGGTGGCGTGATCGCAGGCGCGTCTGATACGCAGGTCAAGGCGCTGTTTGACTATGGTGACGCGCTGGGGATTGCCTTTCAAATTGCCGATGATCTGCTGGACTATCAGGGCGATAGCAAAGCGACCGGCAAGAACGTCGGCGACGACTTCCGCGAACGCAAGCTGACGTTGCCAGTGATCAAGGCTGTGGCACAGGCCACGCCTGAAGAACGTGCGTTCTGGCAGCGCACAATCGAAAAAGGCCGTCAGCAAGACGGCGATCTGGAGCACGCCCTTGGGCTGATGAACAGATACCAGACGCTCGAAGCGACCCGGCAGGATGCGCTTGGCTGGGCCAACAAGGCCAAAGCGTCACTGGACTTTCTGCCGGATCACGAGATCCGCACATTGCTGCGCGATCTGGCGGATTACGTGGTGTCGCGGCTCAATTAAGCTGGGTTGCGCGGCACCACCAGTCTGGATGTGCCGCGCCGATCTCATAAGCTGCAAAATGGGCCGCCTTCATAGACGGATATAGCGCAAAACAGGTCGAACCTGACCCGGACATACGAGCCATCAATGCACTGTTGGTTCCTCTGAGTTCATTCAGAAGAAGCTCGATTTCACGCGCGACTCCCATGGCTGGAACTTCCAGGTCATTGCGCTGCTCCCTGAGCCAACAGGCGCAGTCTTCGGCAGTTTCGAATTCCGGAATGACCTCGGGCATGGGCGGGTTATCCCGAATTGCCAAAACCTTGAATACAGAACCTGTGGGGACCTCAACTCCGGGATTGACCAGCACGGCGGGCAGAGTTGGCAGGGTCACTGAATCAAGTTGATCACCTATGCTCTGCATCCTTGTCGGCTTGGCTGCCAAACACACCGGGACGTCAGCACCCAGCGCAAGTGGAACCTCGGCCGAAATGGCGAGTCCTTGACCTGATAGTGCCCGAAGAGTCGCCGCCGCATCAGATGATCCGCCGCCAATTCCTCCTCCATGCGGCAACACCTTGTTCAAATCGATATACCCCGTCCAGCCCACAGCCTCAGCGGCTTTCCACACCAGATTGCGACTGTCTGCAGGTACACCCGCGGCGTGTTCTCCGGTGACTGAAATCGACAACTCACGACCCGGCGTGAACTGCAATCTGTCGCCGACATCCGCAAAAACAACCAGCGAATCCAACAGATGATAGCCATCGTCCCGTTGGCCGGTCACATGCAGGGTCAGGTTGATCTTGGCCGGCGCGAAGGCCTCAGTTGCCATTGGCAACCTTCAAGGGATCTGCACCTTCCTCGGCCAGAACAGCATCCAGACCAATGTCCAGCTTGCGGCGAATGCGTTCCGGGTCGGCCTCTCCGTCTGTGTCTTGGGGATCCACAAACGAAAGCGCTCTTTTCCACTGAAACTCGGCCTCGCGCGCACGTCCGACGGCCCAGTAGACATCTCCCAGGTGATCGTTGACCACCGGGTCGACCGGCATCAGTTCGACCGCGCGCTCCATGTGGTCCACCGCCTCATCATAGCGGCCAAGGCGAAACAAAACCCAGCCCAGACTATCAACGATGTAACCGCTGTCGGGTCGCGCCGCGACAGCCCGTTCGATCATGTCCAGCGCCTCATCCAATTTCTCCCGACGCTCAACCAACGAGTAGCCAAGATAGTTCAGCACCTGCGGTTGATCGGGGTTCAGTTCCAGCGCACGGCGGAAATCGGCCTCGGCCTCATCCCAGCTTTTGAGACGCTCATGCGAGATGCCCCGGGCGTAGTGCAGAAACCAATTGCCGCTGGCCGCACTGTCGGTCAATCCAATGGCGGTATCGTAGGAGGCAACCGCCGCCTCATAGTTTTCCTGGCGACGCTGCAAATCGGCAAGAGCGACATGAACACTGGGCAAGTCTGGTCGCTGCGCGGCCAGTGTCTGGAGAACTTCGGTGGCGGCGTCGGTTTTTCCGGATCGTCCCAAGACCTCGGCCCGACCCAGTTCCGCCGCGTGGTAGTCGGTGCTGCCCGGCGGAACCATGCGGTATGCCGCCACGGCCAGATCGTACTGATCCAGTTGGTCCAGCAACTCGGCGGTCAGCAGGATTGCGTCCACATGGTCCGAGCGCAGAAACGTCGCTATTCGCGCATAAAGCAATACATAGTCATGCGAGGCTTCGGCATTGAGTGCCGCGCCGACAGAAAAATACACTTCGGCCATTCCGTCGGTTGCTGAGCGTACATGCGTGAAGGGCAGAGTTTCGCCAGCCGTCAAACGACCCACGTAATCTTCAATGGACGGATCATTGCCCGCAGCGAACACGTCATCCAGAAAAGCAATTGCTTCTTCGTTGCGATCCAGCTGTGACAGGACTTCGGTCCGCGCCAATGCCGCGCGCCTCGAAAACTGGGAGACGACACCGTCATCCGCCGCGAAAATCGCCTCGGCCCCTTCGAAATCTCCGATCGAGGCCAATGCCATCGCTTTGTGATAGAACGCAAACTCTTTCAGGCCTTCCTGAGTGGACACAGTGTCAAACTGTTCCATCGCTTTGGTCAATTCGCCCTGACCCATATAGGCCCAAGCGGTCATCAACCCGTCTACAAGCGGACCAACGCCTTGTGTTTCGGGGTCGCGCGCCAGAAGGCCATCCAGATCTTCCCCCGCAATCAGATTTGCCGAAATCACCATGCGCGCCGCCTGATTGGGCAATCCCGCATCTTCGATGGTTTGTGCAATCGGCAATGCACGTTCGATTTCGCCAAGTGCGACACGCGCCAACAGGACGCTTTCCAACAATTGCTCGTTCTGAGGATCGAATTTCAGCGCCTGGGCATAGTATCTTTCAGCGGCCGAGTAATCACTTTCATAAATCGCCTGACGTCCAGCCAGATAAGATCCGGCCGCCGTCTCCGAATACACGGGCATGGCGAGCGAAGAAGAGAGCAACACGGCAAGCGCCGCGCGTCGAACCAGGGAAACCACCGATATCCTGCCTTGCTGTCGTTGACTGACAGACAAGCTAGGGCTTTGGCCTGAAAGAGGCAATGGCAGAGCCTTCACGACCCCGCCAGTGCCCCGGTTCCCGCCTACATATTTGGATAGTTTGGGCCATCCCCGCCTTGAGGCGTGGTCCAGTTGATGTTCTGGCTCGGATCCTTGATGTCGCAGGTCTTGCAGTGAACGCAGTTCTGGAAATTGATGACGAATCGCGGGCCCTCGTCATCCTCGACCACCTCATAAACGCCTGCCGGGCAATAGCGCTGCGCCGGTTCATCGAACTTGGGCAGGTTCACTTTGACCGGGATGTCAGGATCGCCCAGATGCAGGTGGCAGGGCTGGCTTTCCTCGTGATTGGTCATCGCAAACGAAACGTTGGTCAGACGGTCGAAGGACAGCGTGCCATCGGGTTTGGGATAGTCGATTTCCGTGTGTTGGCTGGTATCCTCGGTCGCCTCGGCGTCGGTCTTGCCATGGCCCAGCGTGCCGAACAGCGAAAAGCCCAGCGTATTGGTCCACATGTCCAGACCACCCAAAGCCAGCGAGGGGATGAGACCCCATTTCGACCACATCGGTTTGACGTTGCGCACCTTCTTGAGGTCCTTGCCGATGGCGCCGTCACGCACCTCCGCCTCATAGGCTGTCAGTTCATCTCCGGAACGGTCGGCCTTGATGGCGTCGTGCGCTGCCTCGGCCGCAGCGATGCCGGACAGCATCGCATTATGGTTGCCCTTGATGCGCGGCACGTTGACCATACCGACCGAGCACCCAAGCAGTGCAACGCCCGGCGCAACCATCTTCGGCATCGACTGATAACCGCCTTCGGTGATCGCCCGCGCGCCGTAAGCCACGCGTTTGCCGCCTTTCAGCAGGTCAGCCACCATCGGGTGATGCTTGAAGCGCTGGAACTCCATGTAAGGGTAGAGGTACGGGTTCTTGTAGTTCAGATGCACCACGAAACCCACATAGACCTGGTTGTTTTCAAGATGATAGATGAACGACCCGCCACCCGCGTTGCCGCCCAGTGGCCAGCCCATGGTGTGGGTAACCGAGCCTTGCTTGAACTTGGCCGGGTCGATCTCCCAGATTTCCTTCATGCCAAGGCCGTATTTCTGCGGCTCTTTTCCGGCCTGCAGATCGTATTTGGCAATCACTTCCTTGGACAGCGACCCGCGCACACCTTCGGACAGGAAGACGTATTTGCCGTGCAGTTCCATACCCGGTTCCGTGTTGGGACCATAGGAACCATCGGGTTCCAGACCAAACACACCGGCCACGACGCCTTTGACCTCGCCGTTCTCTCCATAAACCATCTCGGAACAGGCCATGCCCGGGAAAATTTCAACCCCAAGCTCTTCGGCCTGTTCGGCCATCCAGCGGCAGACATTGCCCATCGACACAATGTAGTTGCCATGGTTGTTCATCAGCGGCGGCATCGGCCAGTTGGGGACACGGATCTGACCGGCCTCCCCCAACATGTAGAAGTGATCTTCGGTCACCGGTGTGTTCAGCGGCGCGCCTTTTTCCTTCCAGTCCGGGATCAGCGCATCCAAGCCACACGGGTCCAAGACGGCCCCAGACAGGATATGTGCGCCAACCTCAGAGCCCTTTTCCAGAACAACGACATTCAGGTCGGCATCCAGCTGTTTCAGACGGATGGCCGCTGACAGGCCTGCGGGACCTGCGCCCACGATCACCACGTCATATTCCATCGCTTCGCGTTCAATTTCGGCCATCGCGGGCTCCTTAGCTAACTTTCCGAATTGGCGCTCTCACCGCATGGTCTGCGCAATTTTGTTTCACGGTTGATTACATGGCTGGAAAGACATTGGTCAATCGAAACACGGCGTAACAACGCCGCAATGCGGCAAATCAGCCATCGGGCGCATCACCCATCAGGTATCTGGGGCCGCTACCATGAGATTTAGCGCGATCATCGGGGTTGTAGAGGGCGCATTTCGGCAAGCTCAGGCATCCGCACCCGATGCAACCATCCAGATCGTCGCGCAATCGGGTCAGTGTGTCGATTCTCTGGTCCAGATGCGCGCGCAACAGAACACTGATGTCCTGCCAGTCTTTCGGCGTTGGCGTGCGGTTTCCCGGAAGGCCGCTGAGTACCTCACGAATTTCCGGCAAGGTCAGACCAAACTGCTGCGCGATCATGACAAAACTCAGGCGTCGGATGTCGGCGCGCTGATATCGCCGCTGTCCTCCAGCGTTACGCCAGGGCGAGATCAGACCCTGCGCTTCGTAATATCGAATTGCCGACACGGCCAGCCCGGTGCGTTTCGCCAATGCGCCAATCGCCAGCCCTTCAGACACCGCCATGCCATCCTCCCAAAAAATAGCTTGACCTAAAGTTAGGTTTAGAAATTACGGTGAGTCGGGACAAACCTCAAGACGAAAAGGAGAGCCCATGATGGCATCGCTTGAACATACCAATTTTACCGTACGCGATCCCAAGGCATCGGCGGCGTGGATGCAAAAGGTTTTTGGCTGGAAAACCCGCTGGGAAGGACCGGCCATTGCCGGAGGCTACACGGTCCATGTCGGCAGCGCACACACTTATCTGGCGCTGTACGCGCCCGGCGACCCGAAACCGGCTGGCGAAAGCAGCTATGACATCGTGGGAGGCCTGAATCACGTGGGTGTTTTGGTCGAAGATATCGACGCGACCGAAGCCAAGGTCCGCGAAGCCGGGTTCACCCCTCATAATCACGCCGATTACGAGCCGGGAAAACGCTTTTACTTTGACGACGACGACGGCATCGAGTTCGAGGTGGTTCAATATGATTGAGATGTTGTGGCTCTGCACGCCTCCGAATCGATGGCGCACAGGTCGACATGCCGACCATCGCCATCGTCGGCACCCTCCCCAGCCCGAGCGGCGCCAAGCCGCAAGTTGAACAACCGAAATATTGTGGCCTCTTGCAATTTCCGCGCCATTTAGGTCAGGTATTCAACGACCCATCCTTCGCCCCGACGCTTCCTGTGCGGCGGGGCGACTCAATTTTTGCGTGGACGAAGAAAAAATGGAAAAGATTCCCATGACGCCCGCGGGCAATGCCGCGCTCGAGGCTGAGCTGAAAAACCTCAAATCCGTCGAGCGTCCGGCGATCATAGAAGCGATTGCTACGGCACGTGAGCTCGGTGACCTGAAAGAAAACGCCGAATACCATTCGGCGCGCGAAAAACAGGGCTTTATCGAAGGTCGCATCAAAGAGCTTGAGGGGATTCTGTCCCTTGCGGACGTGATCGACCCCAGCAAACTGAACGGCGCGATCAAGTTTGGCGCCAAGGTCACATTGGTGGATGAGGACACCGACGAGGAAAAGACCTGGCAGATCGTCGGTGAATACGAAGCCAATATCGAAAACGGCCTGCTGAACATAAAATCGCCGATCGCCCGTGCCCTGATCGGCAAGGATGAAGGCGACAGCGTTGAGGTTCGCACACCCGGCGGACTACGCTCTTATGAAGTTCTGAGTATCGAATACGCCTGACAGGAGCGTATGCCATGACGTCGCAAAATCCTGATCCAGAGACCGAACGGCCAACCTCGCTTGGGATTTATGATCGCCCGAAACGCCCGTCCGTGACCGGAATCGAGATTGCCGCCCTTGTGCTCAGCGTAGTCTGGCTGGTGGTCTCGGTCGTGTTCCTGGTTATGCCGGACGCTGAACAGGGCGGCGGCTTTGTCGTGACGTTCCTTGCGGTATTCATGCCCGTGGCGATGATCTGGGTTGCCGCCATGGCGATGCGTGCCAGCCGGATCATGCGCGAGGAAAGCGCCCGGCTGCAAACTGCAATCGACGCAATGCGCAATGCCTATGTTGTTCAGCAACAGCGCGCCGCAAGCACCACTGAGTCAGCCGTCAGCAAAAAGCTTGAAGAAATCGCCGCCACGGCCAAAAAGGCCGAGCATGCGCTCGCCACGTTCTCATCCAAGCGTGCAGAGACCGGGGCCGGTTCTGCGCAACCTCCGAGCCGGAATGACCAGACATCGCTGGAACTTGGCACGCCCGCCGAAGCGATCGCGCCGCCGCTTGAGACCGGCATCTTCATCCGGGCCCTGAACTTCCCGGAAACCGAGAACGACACCGAAGGGTTCAACGCCCTGCGAATGGCGCTGAAGGACCGCAAAACCGCGCAATTGGTGCAGGCATCAGAGGACGTTCTGACCTTGCTCAGCCAGGAAGGCATCTACATGGACGACTTGCGCCCCGATATGGCAAGGCCCGAAATCTGGCGTCAGTTTGCGCAAGGTGCGCGTGGTCGCGCAGTTGCGGCGTTGGGGGGTATTCGCGACCGGTCATCTCTTGCACTGACCGCGGCCCGGATGAAGCAGGATCCGATTTTCCGGGATGCGGCACATCATTTCCTTCGGCGCTTTGATACCATGATCGTTGCATTCGAACCCAACGCAAGCGATGCCGAACTGACGGCCCTGGGCGATACCCGGACCGCGCGCGCCTTTATGCTGTTGGGGCGCGTGGCAGGTACGTTTGACTAATCTGGAGTGACCGCCCAGCTCATCTTTGTGGCGCTTCCAAACCCAAAGATATGCCTGAATGGCCCGGTCTGTTCCTGACCCACAGCCCGAAACCCCTGACGTTCGTACAAGGCACGTGCGCGTGGGTTCGTGTCGATCACGTCCAACTGAACCTCTGACATACCCAAACGCCGTGCCTCATCCTTGATGGCTGTCAGAAGCGATGTTCCAACACCTTTCCCGCGTGCCTCTGCGGCGACAAAAATACCGTCCATCTGAAAAACGCCGGGCTTCAGGTTGCGCTCGAGAACACTGAGGATCAAAGCGCGCCACATCGCGCCAAACCACCCGTATACGCGACTCAGATCGGACAGGCTGCCGCCGCTAAAGGCGCCCTCTTGGGTCTTGAACCCGGCAAGCCCCAACATGAGGCCCGATGGGTCCCGTGCAACCAGCGCGAATTCGGGGTTCAAACTCTGCTCAAAGAACGCCAGACCTTTTTCATCTGGCCCCATGACCTTGTGCAGCTTTGCGGAAAACGCGTGCCAGAACAGCGCTGCGGCCTGGGGCCGCTCTGTGTCATCGAACCCACGCGAGATGGTGACGGTCACAGGCCGAAGCTCCCGAACGGAATAAACCGCACTGGGTCGCCGGGCTTGATATCTCGCGCCCCATCTTCGATCTCGACCAGCCCCTCGGCCCAGCTGAGCCCGCTGATACGACCCGAACCCTCAGAATGGAATGCCTCTGCCCGGCCGTCGCGCACGCGGGCCCTCAGATACTCTCGGCGGCCCGGCTTCTTGCGTTTCTCGAATGCGGCCGGCACGTCGAACCCTTGGGGTTCGCTCCACCCCTGCCCGGCCATCAGTCCAAGGGCTGGGCGCGCGAAAACCAAGGTGCACACCATCGCTGCCACTGGGTTACCCGGCAGGCCAAAGACCGGTGTGTGCGACCACATTCCCAGTGCAAGGGGCCTCCCGGGCTTAAGGGCAATCCGCCATTCCTGCATGGCCCCGGCCTCACGCAGCAAGGCCGAGACGTGGTCTTCATCCCCGGCGGACGCGCCACCGCTGGTGAGAACCACATCCGCCCGTTGCGCCGCCATGTCCAATCGCGCGCGAAGCGCGTGGCGATCGTCGCCGACCCGGCCCATATCGACCGGCACATATCCCATCCGCTCGATCAGGGACAACAACATGGGGCGGTTGGCGTCAAATATCTGTCCGGGTCCGGCGGTTTCGCCGGGTTCCACAAGTTCATCTCCGGTGGACAGGACCGCAACGCGCAGCGGTTCGCGTACCTCGATCCGGTCAGTACCAACCGCCGAGAGCAAGGCCAGATCAGCCGGAGTCACCTTGCGCCCGGCCGACAAGGCAACGTCGCCTTCAACCACATCTTCGCCGGCGCGCCGCGTGTTCGCACCCTGTTTCAAGGGGCCGCGAAACGCGATGTGCCCATCTTGGACAGTTACATCCTCTTCCAGAATGACCGTATCCACACCCTCTGGCAGCGCCGCTCCTGTCAGGACGCGCAGCGCCCGACCCTCGGGTACAGCGTCGTCGAACGGGATGCCCGCAGCCGCGCGGCCCGCAATCAGGGGCATGACCCGAGCACCTTCCGGCGCTGGTCCGGCGAAACCGTATCCATCCACCGCAGTATTGGGTTGCGGCGGGTTCGACCGTTTCGCCACGACATCCCTGGCCAAAATGCGCCCCGCAGCCTGCGTCAGCGCGACGGTTTCGACGCCTGCAACCACCGTCAACCTGTCGCGCAACAGCGCCAGCGCATCATCAACAGGCGTCCAATCCACCCCGGCTGGCAACGCGAAACAGTCGTTGCGCAGCGGCGGCGGGGAAATGTCCGGCGTGGCATGCGGTTTACTCAATTTCTGATCTTCCCCTTGTTTTGATGGCGTTGATCGTCCGGTCCATTCAGACCTTTGACAATCGGATTCGGATCACGCTACCCCGAGTCCGACCTCTTGCAGAACGAAATCCGCGATCCCAGAAGTGTCGTTCAGATCAAGAACCGGGCGGTCCAGATCCATTGGCGTGTCACTGGCAACGGCCCGGATCGTTGAATCCCCGGTCGCAATCAGTGGATTGCCCGCTTCGGCTCGAAATGCCTCGATTTTTGGGTGCCGTTCGCGCTTGTAGCCTTCGACAAGCACCAGATCGACGGGAGTCAGACGCGCCAATAAGGTCTCCAGTTTGGGTTCTGAGGCTCCACGCAATTCCTGCATCAGCGCCACGCGCTGACCCGAGGCCAGCAACACCTCGCGAGCGCCCGCCATCCGATGCCGGTGGCTGTCCGTGCCTTTCTGGTCCACGTCAAAGGCGTGGTGCGCGTGCTTGACCGTCGAGACGGAAAACCCGCGCCCGCTGATCTCGGCCACCAGACGCTCCATTAATCCGGTTTTGCCTGCATTCTTCCAACCGGTCACGCCGTATATTCTCATGCACGCTCCAGCAGCTCTTGGGCCCGTTGCAGGTCTTCCGGCGTGTTGACATTGAAGAATGGATCAAATGGCTGAGCCGGAAACAGCGCTTCCCGACCGTCATGCTTGTCGGTCCATAGCACAACCTTGCGCAGGCCATCGTTCAGCGCGGCCCGCAAGTCGTCCCGCAGCGCGACAGGCCAGAGACCAAAGGTGGGATGCCGATTGACTCGCTTGCCGCCACCGGATTTCAATGCGGCCTCATCAGTGCGGGGCGTGGTCGCCATGACCAGCGGATGCACCTGCCCTTGTGCCACCTGCATCAGATGGTCGACCAGATTGAGTGGAAAAAATGGCGTGTCGGCTGCCGCTGTGACGATGGCTGCGGCCCCCTGTTCGGCGGCCCAGTCCAGACCGGCCAGCACGCCCGCCAAAGGACCGGCAAACCCCTCAATCGAATCCGCAATGATGGGCAGGTTCAGGTGGGCAAATCGCTCCGGATCCCCATTGGCGTTCAGAGCCAGACCGTCCACCTGCGGGTTCAGTCGGTCGACCACGCGCGACAACAGGCTTTGCCCGCCCAGGTGCAGCATTCCTTTGTCCCCGCCGCCCATGCGGGTTGCAAGTCCGCCTGCGAGTATGACCCCTACGGGACGCGTCATTCCAGCTCCTGATCTTTTTCAGTTGAATGGCGTTGGTTCCCGCCCTTCTTACGTCGAACTCAGTTCAATTGGAACGCGGTTGGATGAAGATGATGCAGGACAAACAGCCACATGATCAGAGTGCCAACTGCCAGAAACGAGGTCGCCGAGACAGTATGCGCCGCAAGCTCGGGTTCCTGATTGTAGTACGTGGCCAGCAGGAGGATGTTCTTTGCTGTCGGAACAGCGACCGATATGGTCGCCGCAATTGTCCATAGCGGGTCCAACCCGATCAGATGCGCCGCCAAAATAACAAGCCCCGGTGCGACAATAAGCTTGGTCAATGTCAGGAAAAGGATCATCGGGCCGGTTTGTACAATCGCGCGCACGCGGCTGGTGAACCCAATCGCGAACAGGACAACTGCAGCCAGCGCCTGACTGAGCAGTTCGAGATAATCCGAGACTGAATCGGCAAACCCCAGACCGGTGAAGGAATAGGCCACACCCAATACCGTTGCAGCGACGATCGGGTTTTTCAGCACGTTCAGGACAATACTCGAAACCGGTGTTTTTTCCGGCGCATTGTGCCCGGCAGACGTTTCCAGAATTATGGTCAGGATCAACAGCAATATGACGACCACGAGGTTCGCCAACACCGCCGGAAGCGCTCCGCTGGCCCCAAAGATCGAGTGGAGGATGGGCAATGCGACAAGTGCGGTGTTCGAGGCAACTGCAGCGAAAGCGGCAATGGTCGCTGACCCAACCTGCAGTCTGAGAATGTGTTAGAAACCCAAATACAACACCGCGAAAAACAGAGTCAGGGCCCCGCCCTAGGCGATGTAAAAGCCGTAGTTGAGCAGGTTTTCGAACTCTTCCTGGCCGATCAGGTAGAACATGATCGCCGGGATCAGGACGTAGACAGCAAACTGAACCAGAGCGTCGGACGTGTCCTCGTACACAAGCTTGGTCTAGGCAAATGCGTACCCTGTCAAAATGACTGCAAAAGGGCTCATCCCAAAGATTTTCAGGACAATTCCGGCAACTGCAGCTTCCCGGAGACAGCAGCAGAAAAGTTCAGGCTTCCGAGCTCTTTCGTCTGTGTTTTTTGTCTTCGACGGGTACCGAGGCGGGGTCGACGTCCCGGACCAAACGATCCTCGCCCGACAGACACACAAAGCGTTGACCCCGCATTCGTCCGATCAGTGTCAACCCGACCTCGCGGGCAATCTCGACACCCCATGCCGTGAACCCGGATCGCGACGCCAGCACCGGGATACCCATCATCGCGGTCTTAATCACCATCTCCGAGGTCAGACGACCGGTTGTGTAGAGTATCTTGTCCTCCGCCCCCTCGCCTTCAGACAGCATCCAGCCCGCAATCTTGTCGACCGCATTGTGGCGGCCCACATCTTCCATGTAAACCAATGGACGGTTTTGGTGGCACAGCACAGTGCCGTGAATTGCGCCTGCTTCCAGATACAGCGACGGGGTGCGGTTGATCTTGGCCGCCAGTTCGTAGAGCCAAGAGGTACGCACCGGCAATTGCGGCAGACACACGTCCTCCAGCCCTTCCATCATGTCGCCAAAAACGGTGCCGACGGCACAGCCGCTGGTCCGGGTCTTTTTCTTCAGCTTGTCCTCGTACGAGGTCTCCCGCGCGGTTCGGACCACCACGGTTTCCAGATCGTCGTCATAATCGACGCGCGTGATGTCGTCATCTGCCAGCAGCATGCCTTGATTGCGCAGAAATCCCAGCGCCAGATACTCGGGATAATCGCCGATGGTCATGGCCGTCACAATCTCCTGCGCGTTGAGGAAGATTGTCAGCGGCCTTTCCTCGACCACGGAAATCTCGCTGAGTGCGCCGTTCTGATCCACCCCTTCGACCGCGCGGGTCAGGCGCGGCGCGCGCGGATCCGGGGCGATGATGAAATCCGAGACATCCAGTTCCTTGGCCAATTGCAACCCTTTCCCAAGACAGCTACTGCTGCTGCCAACACCATAGGATTTAGCCATGGCAATCACCACATCCAAGTCGTACTTCTGGAAGGGTTTTCGCGACGGGTCGCCATTCGTCTTCGTGGCTGTCCCGTTCGGCTTGTTGTTCGGCGTGTTCGCCACTGAAGCCGGGCTGGACATCGTGCAGACCATTGCCTTTTCCGCGACCGTTTTTGCGGGTGCCGCACAGTTCACCGCGCTGCAATTGCTGCAGGAACAGACCCCAACAGCGATAGTTCTGGCGTCGGCATTGGCCGTAAACCTGCGGGTTGCGATGTATTCAGCGTCTCTGACACCTTTTCTGGGCGCCGCGCCGCTTTGGCAGCGGGCCTGCGCCGCCTATTTCACGGTTGATCAATCCTATGCCTGCTCAATCGTTCAGTTCGAAAAAGAACCAAGGATGACCTTGCCCCAGCGGATGGCCTACTTTTTTGGCTCCGTGACCCCGATAACGCCGTCATGGATCCTGGCCACCTACCTAGGGGCCGTTCTAGGCACCCAGATACCGGAAAGCTGGGCGTTGGATTTTGCCTTGCCGATCACCTTTCTTGCCATGGTCGGCCCAATGATGCGGACCCTGCCGCATGTCATCGCCGCATTGGTGGCTATTGTGTTCTCTCTGTTGACCGTTGCTGTCCCCTTCAACCTTGGCCTGCTGATCGCCGGCGCAGTGGGCATGATGGCAGGTGCACAGGCAGAACTGGTGCTGGAACGCAGAAAGGCCCGGATATGACACAGATCGATCCCACAACGATGTGGTTGATCATCGTCGGGCTGGCCATCGGCAGTTTTGCCCTGCGGTTTGTATTCATTGGCTTTGTCGGGGACCGACCGATGCCCCCCTGGCTGCTGCGTCATCTGCGATACACGGCCGTTGCGATCCTGCCAGCTCTGATCGCGCCGCTGGTTGTCTGGCCATCAGCGACAGAAGGTCAGCCGGACCTGGCCCGTATGGCCTCGGCAGCGGTTGCGCTGTCCGTCGGGGTGATCACAAAGAATGTACTAGCGGCCATCGTTACCGGGGCCATCACACTGTACGGATTGCTGTTCTTACTGGGATGAGGTGGCGTCCAGCTGGTTCAGGCGCGCGTTGTTGGCTGCCAGTCCCTTTTGCAGGTCCGCATCGTCATTTTCCCGGTATTCTTCAGTGATCACACCGGGAATCTGTCCGAACTGATCGGACAGCTTAACCGGAAAGAACGTGACATCGATCTCCTCGAACCCGGGCACCTGTTGCAGTATTCGTGCCGTCGAGTTGGCGCAATACGCTCCCGGAACTGGCCCTGTCTGCTTGGCCAGTTGATAGGCGATTTCAGCCTGCTGAGGTGTCACCTGGATTGTCTGGATGCGCGCATAATGCGTTTCGCGAGCATGCGAGCTGCGATACGCACGTTCGACTGCTGGTGTGATGCCATAGAGAATATCATCTCTGGACGGAACGATATCCGCCTGAAAGGACCCGGCAGGGTCAAAAATGATGCGTTCCCGTGCGCTGATCATGAGCGACGTGTGTGCCCCTGATCCGGTCCGGGTGTTGATCATCGTATAGAGCGTCAGGGTCGACGGGCCGGGACTGCTGTAAGACCGAGATACAATCTCAGCCTGATCCGCTTGCGGCCGTTTGGATACCGCGCAGCCCGCGACGGTTGCCGCCAAAAGGCAAGCAATCAGAATCCTGAACACGCTCAACCTCGGACCACTCAGGAGGCGAAGACAGCCAGGAACAGCAAGATAAAGGCGATGGCGACGACGCACCAAACGGTGGCCTTGATAAACCCGTCAAAGGTTTTGGTTTGAACGTCGATATCCATTTCGCCGTGTTCGTGATCAGCCATGTCTCAAAGATTCCCAATTCGCGTGATTATCGGTTGAATAATGGAAAACACGGGGCCTGTCACCACGTCATTCGCGCGCAGGTTCACGTGCCCCAAGGACCGAGCACCCCGGATACCCAAACCCCCATCGCCACGGCAGGCCGCTGCAAGGCCCGCCACCAAAACGCACGGCGCCAAACATGGCATCGGCGGTCAAAGAATGGACCATGCGCACCTGATCCGGCGTCATGTCATACCTGCGCGCATACTCCGCCGCGTGGTCATTGCCATGTGCCTTGACGCAGGTCCGCAACGTCTCATCGGCGGACAGGCGGGCGACATAGCTGTCCTCGGCGCGCAACGCGCCACCTGCGTTGTGGTAGGCCCGGTCGTGAATCACGCAACACCCCTCCCACGGCGGTTGCGCCTCATACAGCTCCTCAATCTGCGGGAACGTATCTGCAACCCAGCGCCAACTGGCCGACAAGCCGCCCGAGCACCCATCCGATTCAAACGGTGTCAACTCGGCGGTACCGCGCTGCGCAATCAAGGCGCGATGTGCAGGCAACTCAAAACTGCGCATCAGGTCCTGTGCCGACGCCGGGGCGCAGACCACCGTCAGGAGTAGGATCAGGCTAGGGACTCGCATCGCGCATCGCCTCGGTGTCAACCTTCATGCCAAAAGTGGTTGCAAGCCACAGCAGCAGTCTTTCACCCGGTCCCATTTCGGCACGCACGCGCAGAACCTCTTTCGCCATCGCGGGGCGGTCCGTGATCAGGCCGTCCACGCCCATCGAGGCCATGGCCGACATTTGCAGCGGGTCGTTGACTGTCCAGACATAGATGTCCTTGCCCGCGTCTTGCACGGAACGGATCAGACCCGGCGATACCATGGCAGCATTGACGGCAACGAAATCTCCTTCAAGCCCGGCAAGATCGCCGATCGCGGTTGCTGCCAGCACCCCCGCGCGCCAGTCCGGGCGCAAGGCTTTCATCTTTTGAACGGCCGGGTACTTCAGCGACATGGTGGAGATGTCGTTCTGCATTCCCAACTCCTCAACCAGGTCAGCAACGCGGTTTTCCAGATCGACGTCATGGCCGTAATACTTGAGTTCGATGACGACCTTGGCACTGCCTTTGGCTGCCAACAGGACGTCCCGCAGGGTCGGCGTGCGCTCAGCGGCATAGTCAGGTCCGAACCAGCTGCCGATATCGATTTCAGCGACATCTGACATCGTGGCATCCCAAACCTTCAGATCCACCCCGGCCAGCTTCATGAAATCGCTGTCATGGGCAACAATCACCACGCCGTCTGCGGTTTCCTGAACGTCGATCTCGACCCAGTCTGCACCATCCTCAATGGCCTTGAGCACCGAAGCCATCGTGTTCTCGGGGCGCAGAGCGGCTGCCCCGCGGTGGCCGATGACATCCGCATGATCCGGTGCCTGCACGCGCTCCAAAAGGCTCTGTCCGAACCACAATCCCAGCAACAGAGCAGCCACGGCCCCGCCGACGGTGGCGAGAACCGGGGCATTCAGCTTCCTCGGCTCGGGATGCGGCAGGTTTTTGGGATCCGTATCAAAAAATCCATCCAGCAAAACGGCCAATGCGCCCAAGGCTGTCGCAGCAAGGACAAGGCCCGCCAAAGACCAGACCGCAGCGACGATCAAACTGAGCGTCAAAGCAAATCGCAGGTTCACACCGTCCTGCAGCGGCACAAGGGCAAACAACAGCCCGGCTACAGAGGCAATCAGTGCCGCAATCACAAAACGAAGGCCCAGCCACAAAGCCAGTTCGATCTTGAGGCGACCGCGCCTGCCGTCCATCCGCGCGACACTGGTCTGGAATGCCGATTTTGGCGCGCAGTTTTCAAAAAGGACAAGGTGCAGGGCCAGTGCCCAACCCGACAATCGACGGATCAGGACCCAGGCCAAGGCAAGAACCAGAATACCGATCAGAATGCTCGCGACCCAAAAGACGGGTGGATGAAACGTCAGGTAGTAGTTGATGTCATATTCGGTCAGCGTCCACCACGCGATCACACCCGCCACAGCGAGAAAGGGCAACGCAAGGGCCAACAGGCGCAATATGAAGCGAACGGCGAAAACAAACAGGGCCGGCAGGCGCGACAGGATCAGAGCGATAGCTGCGCTCCCCGCGCGCCACGGGTCCGTTTTGGTCATTCGCAATGATCCCGCCATGACGGAAAAGACAAAGACTTCGGCCATCAAAAACAGCCCAAGCACAACGAGGGCCGCTATGAACCCAACTGGCGAAAAGAGGAACATCGCAATGTCCTGATCCGTCAGCGCCGACTGGTCTGACAGGGACACCGCCAGATTGACCGCCATTGCGACGCCCGGTGCGATCAAGGCAACAAGCAGCAATCGTACCGCAACATAGATTGGCAAAAAGACGCGACGCCGGGCCCACGCCCTTGCGTAGGCAGTTGTAACGGTTGAGAAATAAGTCACGCGCGGGCCTCCGAAACGATCCGGTCATTCAAGGCCGGGCGAGCGTCAAATGCAAGTCGCGCGGTCAGCTGTCCTCAAGATCCGCCGCAAGACGGAACCCAATGCGGTTGGCCGGTTTGTCCTCGACGGACTTGGGCAGGGCGCGCAGCATGACGTTCAACTGGCTGACATGCTGCACCAGTTGGGTACGTGCACCGGTCCCGTCCGAGCCATAAAAGGTGATGATATCGGGATCGAAGTATCCCATCCCTTCGATCCGCATCACACCCGCATCTCCGCCGGTAAATCCCATGGCAACTTCCTGGTCGCCATCCAGTGTCTCTTCGAAATTCTGAATGTATAGGATCAGGCGTTCATAAGCCCATTGCGCCGGGCTTTTGCTTGCAACCGGCTTTTGCAGAGTTTCGGGCAAATCCTTCGTCCCGGACTCGGCCTCGGGATTGCAATGCACCTCGTGACAGCGCGGCAATGCGGCTGCTTCGGCAGCCTCGGCTGAGGTTTCGATCTTGTCCTGCATTCCTCATCCCTTGCGCTGATACACCCAAGCCCCGTCCGCCCGCCGCGTCCGGGTTACAGCCCCAATGTGATAAAGATGGTTCAGGTGTGCAACCGCTTCGACCAGCGCCAGCCCGTACTCGCCCTCTTTGATCGACCGTTTGAACAGCGGGGCAAAGCACTCCGCCGCAGCTTTTGGCGTGTTCAAATCATCCAACAGACGCTCCAACGCGCCGTGGTGGTTTTCAATGAGCTGCCGCATGCGCGTCGGCAATCCAACAAAAGGCAACTTGTGCCCGCCCAGAACAAGCTGATCGGGCCGGGCCAGGTGTTGCAGCCGCTCGCAGGCCTCAAGCCAATCTGCCACCGGGTCGGCCATGGGTTCCGTGGCATACACACCCAGATTCGGACTGATCGAGCTGAGGATCTGATCCCCGGTCAGGACGAGGTTGTCGTCGCGGCTCCAGAATGTTGCATGCTCGGGCGCATGGCCATTGCCCATGTGAACGTCCCAGTCACGCCCGCCCATCCGGATCACATCGCCCTGTTTGATCCGGGTAAATCCCAGGGGCATCGGATAAACAACATCGGCAAAATTGAACGGGCGATCCGCCATGCGTTTGATCAAAATGTCAGCACCCATTCCCGCGCTGCGATAATAATCCAGCGTTTCCTGAGGCCAGCTTTCCTGAACGTCCAGAGTCAGCATCCGCGCGAACAGCCAAGCGCTGCGGCTGGAGACCAGCTCGGCACCGTGATCGGACTGAAACCATCCCGCATTGCCGACATGGTCCGGGTGATGATGGGTCACCACGACCCGGGTCACGGGCTTGCCCGACAGCGGCCCAGCCATCAGCGTATTCCAGATGCCACGTGTTCTTTTCGAGGACACACCGGTGTCGATCACCGTCCAGCCGTCACCATCGTCCAGCGCATAGATATTGACGTGATCCAGGGCCATGGGCAGCGGCAGGCGCATCCACAGAACCCCATCAGCAATCTCGATAGCCTCGCCCGGTGCCGGTGGCTGGGACCAGGGATACCGGATTGACGAAGCGTGCTCGCCGTCCATCACGCGGCCAGATCGTCAGCGCTGAGCGCGAACAGATCGTCAGCGCCATTCTGCGCCTGCACCAGCAGGCCGGTGTGCTCGGGCAGCAGCGCATTGATGTAATAGCGCGCAAGCTTTGCGCGCGGCCCGTCCGGATCGGCCAGCGCGGCCATCAAGTGATAATGCCCCCCCAGAACGCGCGCAAAGGCGTGCAGATAGGCGACCGCGCCAGCAAATCGGTCATTCATGTTGTCTTGCGACACGAGCCATTCCGTGGTTTCGCGCAGCGACTCGCTTGCCTCCCAAACGGGACCAGCCAGATCCGGCATTGTGGTGCGTGCGCGCTCGGCGTGATCTTCGATCTCGTCCAGAAGGCGCGACGCTGCATCACCCCCGTCCATCATCTTGCGGGCCACAAGGTCCATGGCCTGAATGCCGTTGGTTCCTTCGTAGATCGCGGTCACCCGGACGTCGCGGTAATACTGCGCTGCACCGGTCTCTTCGACAAAACCCATGCCCCCGTGCACCTGCACACCGGTTTCAGCCACGCGCATCCCTGTATGTGTGCCGAATGCTTTTCCAATCGGTGTCAACAGCGCTGCGCGCGCCGTCCAGTCCGTATCACCGGTGGCATGCGCCATGTCGATTGCTGCGGCGTTGGCCAGCATGATTGCCCGCGCGGCAAAGATATCAGCCCGCATTTCGGTCAGCATCCGGCGTACATCCGCATGATCGATGATCGTACCCGACGGCGTTTTGCCCTGCTTGCGGTCCAACGCGTAGGCCAATGCGTGTTGGTAGGCACCTTCCGCCGACCCGATACCCTGACCGCCAACACCCAACCGCGCGTTGTTCATCATGGTGAACATCGCAGCCATGCCGCCGTTTTCCTTGCCGACCAGCCAGCCGGTTGCCCCGTCATACTGCATCACGCAGGTCGGAGAGCCGTGCAAACCCATCTTGTGTTCCAGCGACACCACCTTGAGGTCATTGGCGGAACCGGGGTTTCCGTTTTCGTCCGGCAGATATTTCGGCACCAGAAACAGCGAAATCCCTTTGGTCCCCGGCCCTGCATCCGGCAGGCGTGCCAGGACCAGATGGCAGATGTTCTCGCAAAAGTCGTTGTCCCCCCAGGAAATGTAGATCTTTTGCCCGGTCACCGCGAAAGTGCCGTCGCCATTTGGTTCGGCCTTTGAGGTCAACGCGCCCACATCCGAACCCGCCTGCGGTTCGGTCAGGTTCATCGTGCCTGCATAGGCACCGGATATCAATTTGGGCAGGTACAGGGCCTTTAGGTCTTCGCTGGCATGAAGTTCCAGCGCCTCGATCTGCCCTTGAGTCATCAGCGGGGCCACCTGCAGCGACAGGCAGGCGGCGCTCATCATCTCGTTCACGGCGGACGTCACGGTCATTGGCAGCCCCATACCGCCATAGTCCGGATTACCGCTCATGCCGATCCAGCCGCCTTCGGCAATTGCCTTCCATCCGGCGCCGTATCCGGGCGGCGTGCGCACAATGCCATTCTCCAGTCGCGCGGGTTCCAGATCACCGGGGCGCTGCAGCGGGGCCAGAACCTCTTCGCACATCTTTCCGGCCTCAGAAAGGATCGCGCTGACCACATCGGGGCTGGCATCGGCAAAAGTCTCGGTCGCCGCGATCTGGTCGAATCCCACGACATTTTTCAAAAGGAATTCATAGTCGGAGATTGGGGCGCGATATGGCATGGCTTCCCTCGGGGTCTGTCTGAACGGTATGCGCAGGTGGGCTTGGATTCTCCGGCCTGCGCCGGTATGCATCTGGGCTTGGATGAATTAACTATCCTTCCTTATGTTGCAAGCAACCAAAACGCGGCGTCACCAGCTATGATCCCCACTCCTTTTGATCTGTCCGCAGACCCGGCCGGGATCGACCGCGCGGCGGACCTGTTGCGGCAGGGGCTGCTGGTCGCCTTTCCAACCGAGACGGTTTACGGCCTGGGAGGGGACGCTTGCAATGGCGAGGCCGTTGCCAGCATTTTCGCGGCAAAAGGACGGCCCAGCTTCAACCCGCTGATCGCCCATGTCGCATCCGTCGAGGCCGCGCAAAGGTTTGTAGAATGGTCCGATCACGCCGGGCAACTCGCCGATGCCTTTTGGCCCGGTCCCCTGACACTGGTATTGCCGCTGCGCGACGGGCATGGCGTGTCTTCTCTTGTGACCGCAGGATTGGACACTTTGGCGGTTCGGGTACCCGCACATGCCACTGCGCGGGCGCTGCTGACCGCCTTTGATGGCCCGGTGGCCGCGCCTTCGGCCAATCCGTCCGGACAGATCAGCCCAACCACAGCCGAGCACGTCCGTTCAGGCCTGGGACAGAGCATCGCGGCGATTCTAAACGACGGACCCTGCCAGGTTGGGCTGGAGTCGACCATCATCGGCCTGGCAGGAAAGCCCACGCTGCTTCGGCCAGGGGGCGTCGCGCTGGAGCAGGTCGAAGAGGTCCTGAACACGCGGTTGCACATGCACCAAGCGAACGACGTGCTGACGGCACCGGGACAACTGCAATCGCACTATGCCCCCGATGCGCCCGTTCGGCTTAACGCCGTGTCCCGTGAAGGCGACGAAATCCTGCTGGGATTTGGTCCGGTCCACTGTGATCTGAACCTGTCCGCCGATGGCAACCTGATCGAGGCAGCCGCGAACCTGTTTTCCGCTTTGCATCAGCTCAATGCGACCGGCCGACCAATTGCCGTTTCCCCGATTCCCAGCCATGGGATCGGCGCAGCCATCAATGATCGTTTGAACCGCGCCGCAGCCCCCCGCGACAGCTGATCAGGCGCGGCCGGCGCTGGCCGAAAGGGTCAGCGGGTCGACGCCCAGCGTCGCAAGGGCGGCCTCCCACTTTTCATCATCCGGCACATCGAATACCAGTTTCGAGCTTGCCTCCGTCGTCAGCCAGCCATTCATGGCAATCTCGTCCTCAAGCTGGTCGGGACCCCAGCCGGAATACCCCAGCGCCAACATCGAGTTCAGCGGCCCCTGGCCCGAGGCCAGATCTTCCAGCACATCCAGCGTGGCCGTCATGCTGAAATCGTCGGAAATCTGCATGGAATGCAGGTTCGCCTCATAATCCGCGCTGTGCAGGACAAAACCCCGGGACATTTCGACGGGCCCTCCGAAATGCACCAGCCTTTCACCCATCACCGGGATACGGCAGGGAATATTCAATTGCCCCAACAGTGTCTTGAGCCGCAAATCCGATGGTTTGTTCACGATCAAGCCCATCGCACCGTCATCGCCATGGCTGCACATGTAGACGACCGAATGATCGAAGCGCGGATCACCCATGCCGGGCATCGCAATCAACAGTTTTCCGGTCAGATCCATGTGTGAATAACTCTTTCTCTGCGCCCATCAACAATGACCCTGCAGTGTGGGAATTGGCAAGGGATCAGCCGATATTTCGTGAGATTTCATCTTGGTGACCTGAACGTGACTTGGAATCCACGAGCACACCGCGCATTTATGGCGTATGATGCGTTTCATGAGATCTTCCGCTGCCGTATTAACGGCCTGCATAGCCTTCGCTGCACCTGCCCCGGCGCAGGACCTGAACGGTGTCGTGAACTTGGATGTTCTGGACGGCGGTCGCACGGCCAGCGGCACATATCTGGGCGCGTTGCGGCTGACTCTGAAGGACGGATGGAAAACCTACTGGCGCGCGCCCGGAGACGCGGGTATTCCTCCGCAATTCGACTGGAGCGGGTCTGGAAATGTTGGCGATGTTTCAATCACGTGGCCGGCACCGGAGATATTTGATCAAAACGGCCTGCAATCAATAGGCTATGAGGATCAACTGGTGCTGCCGGTCGAAATCACGCCTAAGAACCCGGCCAGGCCCGTAAGACTTCGGGGCGAGATGGATCTTGGCGTATGCAAAGACGTCTGCATTCCCGAGCGGCTGGATTTTGATCACACGCTCGACGCCGATGCCGAACGCAATCCCGCCATCGCTGCGGCGCTGGCCCAGCGGCCCTTTTCTGCCCGCGAGGCCAACGTGACCGACGCCAGTTGCCGTCTCACGCCCACATCAGATGGTATGCAGATTGAAGCCCGTGTAACCATGCCGTCGGCCGGTGGTCATGAAGTAGCGGTGATCGAGCCGGGCAATCCGGTTCTCTGGGCTTCCCAGCCCGAAACTGTCCGGCAAGGCGATACTCTGATCGCGCGCTCCGAAATCATCAATGCCTCGGGTGCACCCTTTGCGCTTGACCGATCCGAGATCCGGATCACGGTTCTGGGGTCCAATCACGCCGTTGACATCAGGGGCTGCAGCGCTGGCTGATCGCATGATCCAAACCCCAAAGATCGGCGCGCTGGCGGTTGTCCTGCATCAGGATCAGGTCTTGCTGGTTCAACGCAGCAAGCAGCCGGATGCCGGGCTCTGGGGTTTTCCCGGTGGTCATGTCGAATGGGGCGAAACCGTATTGCAGGCCGCCCAGCGGGAACTGATGGAGGAAACGTCGGTGGCCGCGCACCCGTCACACTATCTGAACAATCTGGACCTTTTGCGCCGGAATGACAGTGGTGACGTGGTGTCCCATTATTTGCTGGTGGGCGTGGCCTGTCGGTTCCAATCGGGCGAGCCGGTTGCCGGGGATGATGCGCTGGATGCCCGATGGTTTCCGGTGGACCAGATACGGCTGGGCGACCTGCCGATGAGCGCGCGGGTCCCGGACCTCCTCGAAACCGCGCTGAACGCGCGTTAGGCGCCAACCCTCGCTTTGAAGCGGACATAGAGCAGTCCGGAGAACAGAACGCTCAGAACCACAATTGGAATCGCACCCGCAAGAAACGCCCCCAGCCCCATCTGGAGCACCGCGAAGCCGTCGTTACCGGGATAAAGGCTCGACAACAATCCAACTGGTGTACCAAAAACGGCTGGCCAGATCATTGTCACCGCGAACCATATCATCATGGCCAAGCCGGTGACGACCAGCGCCCCCTGCACCACCCGGTCCGGGGCCCGCATCGCACGGCGCATGGCCGTCATCGGGCGGGATACGTCATTCAGAATGGCCAACAGCGCGGGCACCAGAACCAGCACCAGCAACATCCCGAAGCCAAGGCCGTAGACCAACGTGATCACTGTCGGCTTGAGGAACTGCGCCTGCTGAGACCCTTCGTACAGAAGCGGGGTCAGTCCCAGAACCGTTGTCAGCGTTGTCAGCATCACAGGACGCAACCTGTCGGCCGTGCCTTCTACAATGGATGGGACCAATCCACGCTCTTGCTGGTACCCGTCGATGGTTGTCACAAGCACGATAGAGTCGTTGATGATAATCCCGGTCATACCCAACAGGCCCACGACGGTGAACATGCTGAGCGGCACCTCCCAGATATAGTGGCCCCAGATGGCCCCAACCAGTCCAAACGGGATAATGGCCATGACCACCAACGGTCTGCTCCAACTCGCAAAGACCCAGGCCAGCACCAGATAGATTCCTGTCAGACACAGGATCAGACCCGTCCGGGCCTCGGACAGGAATTCGTCCTCTTGCTCACTCAGGCCCGACATGCGCCACTCGACCTGCCGTTCGGCTGCAATATTGGGCAGGATCTCTTCGTTCAGAGCGCGTTCGATTTCTGCCGCTCGCACCGGATCATCCTCGGAAATGTCGCCATTCACCGAGATCACCCGCAGACCGTTTTCGCGCCGCACCGTCGAAAAACCGGCTTTTCGTTCGACCGAAACAATATCGGCCAGCGGCACATAGACGCCATCCGGCGTGCGCATCAACGTGCGTTCGAGGAAGTCCGCCGTCAGCTCACCCTCGGGCAGTTCCACACGGATCTCGGCGCTGCGTGGTCCGTCCGGATAGGTCGCAGCCTCGATCCCGTTCAGACGGTCGCGCAGCACCCGGCCCAGCGTTTCAATCCGAAAGCCCAGCGCTTGCCCCTGCGCAGTCAAATCCAGAATATACTCTTCCTTGTCATACGCCAGATTATCCTCAAGCGCCGACACTTCGGTGTATTTCGAAAGTTCCGTCTGAAGGTCCTCGGACGCGGCCTTTAGCGTGTTCACGTCAGCGCCGTAGAACTGAACGTCAATGGCGTCACCCCCCGGACCAGACCGCCAACCCCGGAAGGTTAACAACTCGACCTTTGGATGGCGTGGAACAAAATCCTGAAGCTCACCCACAAACTCGAAACTGGAATAGGGGCGCAGGTCAGCGTCGATCAGTTCGATGGAGATACCGCCGAGCAGATCTTCGTCCTTGCCCTCGGCTGCGGCCAGACCAAACCCGGCGCTGCCGCCAACCTCAGCCAAGACATAGTCGATGGGATTTCGACCATGGCGCTCTTCATAAATCTGACCCAACTCGTCAGCAGCGCGCTGCAGCTGATGCATCATCTCAAGCGTGTCGGCACGGGTGGCGCCTTCGGCCATGATGAAGTTTCCGGTGACAGAGCCGCGCTCGGGCGCGTTGAAGAACCGCCAGTTCACATCCCCCCGAATGAACAGGGCAATTTGGCTGGCCAGGATCACGACCATCAGCGCGACAACCACGTACCGCGCCCAGACAACCCAGGCGATGAAGGGGCGGAACAGGTTATCACGCACCCAGCGGAAGCCGCGATTTACAACCCGGTTGGGCAGATCGTACCAATGTTCCTTGGCCGAATGCGCAATCGCGTGCGCCATGTGGTTGGGCAGGATCAGAAAACACTCGATCAAAGATGCGATCAAAACCGCGATGACCGTGAACGGAATATCGCGGATCAGTTCTCCGAACCGGCCTCCGACAAGGGTCAGGCCAAAAAATGCGATTACAGTGGTGACAGTTGCCGCAAAGACAGGCATCGCCATGCGGCGCGCGGCGCGCTCTGCGGCGACCATGGGCGCCTCACCCAGACGACGGGCACGAAAGTCGGCATGTTCCCCCACAACGATGGCGTCATCAACGACGATGCCCAAGGTAATGATCAGGCCGAACAGAGACACCATGTTGATTGAAAGGCCGCCGAGATACATCAGCGCAATGGCGGCCGACATTGCCACGGGAATACCTGCCGCAACCCAAAACGCGATCCGTGCGTTGAGGAACAGAAACAACAGGCAGACAACAAGGCCCAGGCCGACAAGGCCGTTGTCGATCAGTATATCCAAACGGTCAGTGATGGCCTGCGCCCGCGTTCGGATCAGTTCGACCGTGACACCGTCGGGCAGGCTGGCCTGCATCTCGGTCACGACATCCTCGACCGTGTGCTGGATGTCGATGGCATCCCCCAGGTTCGAGCGATCCACACGGATGGACATGGCCGGATCATCGCCGACAAAATAACTGCGATTGCGGTTGACACCCTCAACCCGAATTTGCGCCACATCGCCGACAAACAGCTTGGATCCATCGGAAAAATTGCGCAGTGCGATGCCCTCGATTTCCTCGGGCGTGCGTTTTTCCGCACCGGTGCGAATACGGGCATTGGCCCCGGTTACATCCCCTGCCGGGCTGGCATTCACTTCGGCAGCAATGGCAGATGCAATCTCCGACAGCGCGATATCATTTGCGATCAGCTGTGCGGTCGGCACTTCGACCACGACGCGCGGCGCCGCAAGACCACGGATCGTGGTTCGCGTGACGCCGACAGCAAACAACCGGTTGATCAGTTCATCCGTGAACTTTGCCAGTTGATCTGGTGCAACCGGCCCGGTCACCACAACATCGGTAACGCGATCCCGCCAGGCACCGCGCCGGATGCTTGGTTCCTCGGCATCCTCGGGCAGGTTGGTCACGCCGTCGACAGCGGTTCTGACTTCTTCAACCGCACGGGACATGTCCCAGTTGGGCTCAAATTCCAAGCGGATGCTCGCCGAGCCTTCGCGGGATGTCGCATCGGTGCTGGCCACGCCTTCGACCGCCAGCAACGCCGGCTCCAGCACCTGAACGATCCCGTTGTCGACGTCCTCGGGGCCTGCGCCCTCCCATTCGACGTTGACATCGACCCGCTCCAGAATGACATCAGGAAAGAACTGCGCCCGCATATTCGGAATCGCCGCCGCGCCCAGCACCAGCATCACGAGCAGCAGCAGGTTGGCCACCGTCCGGTGCCGCGTGAAGTAACTCAGGATGCCGCCCGCCGCGCCGGGTATCTCGCGCATCATGGCATCTAGCCTCCCAAGCGACCTTCGATACGCCGCACGAGTGAGGCCGGAACCTTCGCTTCGTCAAGCTGGCCAAGCAGCTGGGCCTTGACGTCTTGAGGCATGCGATCGCTTGCCTCGACCTGCGCCACCAGTTCCGCGCGCTGCTCATCTGTCAGTTCGACCATGTCCGGTTCCGCCGCTGCGCTGGCTTCCAGCCGCAATGGGCGCACCCGCACGCCCGAGCCCAGTAATGGCGTGCGCCCGATCACGACCTCACGCCCCTCAAGAGCGGGGCCGCGCAGCAAGACTTCATCCCCCTGGCGGCGGATCAGTTGCACCGGCACCGCCTCGAGTCTGTCATCCGCACCCAGAACCAGAACGGTACCCGTTGCATCCAGCACCGAGGAGGGCAAACGCACGACATTGGCCAGCGCCTGCTCCTGTACCGAGACAGTGACGAAATCCCCCGGCTTGAACCCCGATGCGTCGTCCAGCCGGGCAAAAATCAAACGCCCGGTCTGGCCCTCGCCGGCCGAACCGCTGTCGCGGCTGATCCGACCTGTGGCCAGCAGGTCGGCACCTGTCACTTCAAGAGACACGGAAACCGGGGCGTTGATCAGTTCGCCATCCTCGTCCAGCAGCCTCACATACTGTGCGGTCGAGACCCGGAACGCCACCTCCAGCGCGTCGGGATCCACAAGCTCAGCCAGTTTCTCGTTTGCTGATACCAGCCGTCCTTCGACCAGCGTGACATCCGTTAACGTCCCGCCAAAACCGGCACGGATGGTCATGTCATCCAGATCCCGCTCCGCCGCTTCCAATGCAATGCGCGCGCGCGCCAGAAGGGTCGTCGCCTGATCGACGCGCGATTCCGCCTGCGCCAGAGCAATCCTGCGTGCCAAAACCGATTGCTGGGCAGACGCGGCCGTCAGTTCAGCTTCTTCCACGCTGGCCGTTGCGCCAACACCACGGGATTCCAGATCGCGCTGTCTTTGCAATGCCCGCTCGCGCAGCTCTGCCTGCGCCTCGGCAGACTTCAGTTCATCCTGTGCCAACAGCAACGAGCGTTCCGCGTCCCGTTCTTCGAACTGTGCGTCCAGCAGATCGGACTTGGCCCGGTCCAGTGCCGATTGGGTGTCTGCGGGATCAAGCTCGACCAGAACTTCGCCGGCGGTGACGGTTCCGCCATCTTCAAAATCCTCCGCCAGGGCCACCACGCGGCCACCCAGCGCGGCGCGCAATTCCAGGCGGCGACGGCTTTGAACCTCGCCAAACGCTTCGAGATAGGGTGTGACGGTTTCCAACTCGGCCGTCTGCACCGTGACCGCAAAAACCCGTTCCCTTGCTTCGGGCTGTGTATTTTCACGGGTGATGACGTCCTGCACCGCGCCGACGATCATCTGCGCCGCAACAAACAGCAGCGCCAGCGTTAATGACGCCAGAAACACACCGACAAGACTCTGTCGCAAAAATCGCATCAATCATTCTTCCCGGTTGCACTAGGCTGCCTGCCGCAAGATGTAGCCGAACCCGGAAATATGCCAAGCCACAAAGCGGTTACGAGACATTAAACGTACGACCAGTCTACTTCCGTCGCAAATGTTCGTCCAATCTGGGCATTATTTCCACAAAATTGCAGGGACGATGGCGATAATCGAACTGTTTTTCCAGAATTCCATCCCATGCGTCCTTGCACGCACCGGGACTGCCCGGGAGCGCAAACAGATAGGTCCCGCCCGCAACTCCGCCCGTGGCACGGGACTGCACCGCGGATGTTCCGATCTTCTCCATCGACAGGATTGTGAAGACGGTTCCAAACGCCTCGATTTCCTTTTCGTATACGTCGCGATGGGCTTCGACCGTCACGTCCCGGCCCGTCAGCCCGGTGCCTCCGGTGGAGATGACGACATCGATTTCGGGGTCCGCAATCCAGTTGCGCAGCTGACCCGCGATCTGGACACGCTCGTCACGAATGATTTTTCGGTCAGCAACCGTGTGGCCCGCCCGTTCAATCCGATCGACCAGGGTCTGGCCTGAGCGATCTTTGTCCAAGGTTCGGGTGTCCGAAACGGTTAAAACGGCGATCCGGACCGGAATGAACTCCATGGTTTCGTCTATGCGCGACATACCGCTCAGGCCCTTTCCATGATGGCAAGCCGGATCGCCAGGGCGGTGAAGACACCCCCGGTGACCCAACCCATGATGCGTGAGGCGCGGGGGTTTGAAATCAGAACCCGCCCGGCGCCGCCGGCAAATGTGCCGACCAAACCGTTCACTACAAATCCGCCCAGCGCGATGATGACGCCAAAGATCAGAAACTGCGTCAATATCGAGCCCGCAGCCGGATCGACAAATTGTGGGATGAAGGCCAGAACGAACAGGATGACCTTGGGATTGGTCAGGTTCACCACCAAGCCGTCCCGAAAGGCGAACCGAGTGGCTTGGCCCGGACCTTCTGTCGAGACGGCGCCATTCCGGATTGCGCCCCAGGCCAGATACAGCAGATACCCGACCCCCACCCAGCGAACGACATCAAACACCCAGGGCATGGTTGCGACGGCCGCGCCAAGACCCAGCCCGGCCACCAGAACATGCACAAGCAGTCCAGCCGAAATTCCGGCGCTTGCGGCCAGTGCGGGTTTGGCCCCGGATCGCAGACCCTGTCCAAAGCAGAACATCATATCCGCCCCGGGTGTGAAATTAAAGGCCACAGCAGCAGGCACAAAGGCCAGCAGTGTCACGGTTTCGATCATACTTTGGCCTCGAACCAGTTCACTTTCGGACCGAGATTTGCGATTTGCGTGCGACCGAGTGTGCCTCGATACCCCCAGCTGTCATGAATATGGCCGCACAGGGCAAACCCTGGCTGAATACGCTCGATTGCATCTCTGACGGCCACCGATCCCACGGAAACGCCTTGCGACGTCTTATCCCCATGCCCTTTTGGCGGTGAATGAACGATCAGGACATCTGCACTGTTGCAACGGTCCAGCATTTCCGCGGCTTCAGCCTCGGTCAGGTCGCAGGACCAGTCGCCAAAAGGCGTGAGGGGAACACCGTACCCAAGCCCGAACATGCGCAACCCGTCCAGCGTCATCCCGGCGCCGTGCAAGACATGGACACCTTCAGGGGCGGCCTCTGTAAGCTCTCCGGCGCTTTCGGCGTTGCCGGGCACCAGAACCAGAGGCGCGGAAACCCCCGCCAGCATCTGCATCGCCTCGTCCAGCCCCTGCCGCATGTTGCAATAGTCGCCCGCCCCGATCACCAGATCGGCCTTGGCGCTGGCCTCGACCAGATCGACGGCCCGGTTGCGGGCCATATGCAGGTCAGAGAAAGCCAGTATCCTCATCCTTTTGCCTCCAGCCGGGCTTTCAACTCCAGCAGATCCGCCCAGGCCTGTCGTTTCATCTGAGGCTGGCGCAACAGGTAGGCAGGATGGAACATCGGAAGAACCGGCAGGTCCATCGCCTGATCCCAGTGCCCGCGCAATCGGGTGATGCCGCGTTTGCCCAGTACCGCCTGACAGCTGATATTACCCATAACGATCAGTATTTCCGGTTTGGCCAGCGCGACGTGCCGTTCGAGAAACGGTTTCATCATGCCAATCTCTTCCGGCTTGGGGTCGCGATTCTGCGGCGGCCGCCAGGGCAGAACATTTGTAATGTAAACGTTCTCGGCCCGGTTCAGATCAATCGCCGCCAGCATCCGATCCAACAGTTGCCCTGCACGCCCGACAAAAGGCTTGCCCTCGCGGTCTTCATCCCGGCCCGGCGCCTCACCAATAATCATCACGCGTGCACCGGGGGTACCGTCAGCAAACACAAGCTGTTTCGCCCCACGTTTCAGATCGCAATGCTCGAACGCATCCATCGCTGCGCGCAGGTGATCCAGCGAACCGGCACCGCGCGCTGCATTCTGCGCGATCCGAACCGGGTCAACATCTTCCGGTTTTTCGGCTGCGTTCTGGACCTGAACAGGCTTCTTGGCCTTGGGGGCGGTCTCGGGCAGCGTATACCGGTCCACGGGCGCATCCCCGATCGCGTCGGTCGCGCCAAGTTCGACCTGCCATTCCAGCAGAGCCCGCGCTGTATGAAAGTCCAAGGCCGATTCCATGCCCTTCAATCTACTCACCTTTGGGCTGAGGGAAAGCGAATAGACCTTGCCACGGCGCTCTGCCGCACCGACCATGGCGGCATTCATGTTGCCAACCCTGCGATTCCTTCTGATCGGACTGCTGTTTGCCGTAGCTGGCGGCGAACCGGCGCAGGCAACTTTTCACGACAAGCCTGGCCAGTGTCGGGCGGGGCAGCTCAAATGCGGCAGCAGATGCTGCTCGGCGGGTCAAAGATGCAGTTTCGACGGTCATTGCATCCGCCCGGGTGTCACATATTGCGGCGGCGGTCGGTCCTGTGGCCCCTTCGAGCGATGCGTCTCCGGCGGAATCCGCTGCGCGCCTGCGGGGGCGAACAAGTGCACGTCGCGTTTGGACTGTCCGGGCGGCAGCTTCTGTAACGGGCGCGGCGAATGTGAACGGATCACACCCGAGTTCGACCCAAGCCCGCCGACAACCTGCGAAGACGGGCGCACTTGTGCGCGGGGATCGTCCTGCCTGCCGGGCGGCGGATGCGCGCGCCCCGGTTGGTTCTTGTGCGAGGAGACCGGCTCGCAATGTCGACCCGGTTTCAAATGTTCCAAGCATCAGGGATGCGTGCCGGTCAAAGCGATTGACTGCGGATATGGCACATGGTGTCGACCGGGCGAGGAATGCCGGCCCGAAGGCGGGTGCGAGAAACTACCTCAAGACACGGACCCCTAGGTTGCCCCGCCGCGCCGTCCTTTCTATAAGCGGCCGGACTGTCAGACAGGAGCCCGCCCCATGCGTTTCGCCCATCGTCACCTTCTTGGCATTGAGCACCTGTCGCAATCCGATATTATCGCCATTCTGGATCTGGCCGAAAAGTACGTCGACCTAAACCGACAGTCAGCAAAACACTCGGATGTTCTGGCGGGGCTGACCCAGATCAATATGTTCTTTGAAAATTCGACACGCACGCAGGCCAGCTTTGAGATTGCTGGGAAGCGTCTGGGCGCGGATGTGATGAACATGGCGATGCAGGCCAGTTCGATCAAAAAAGGCGAAACGCTGATCGACACCGCGATGACACTGAACGCGATGCATCCCGATCTGCTGGTGGTGCGGCACCCGCAATCCGGCGCGGTAGATCTGTTGGCGCAGAAGGTGAACTGCGCCGTACTGAACGCCGGCGACGGGCGTCACGAGCACCCGACCCAGGCCCTACTGGACGCGCTCACCATTCGTCGCGCCAAGGGTCGGCTGCATCGGTTGAACATCGCCATCTGCGGCGACGTCGCACATTCCCGCGTTGCCCGGTCAAACCTGATCCTGCTGGGCAAGATGGAGAACCGCATCCGCCTGATCGGACCGCCGACACTTGTCCCCACGCATTTCGCCGAGTTCGGAGCCGAGGTTTATGACGACATGAACGAAGGTCTGAAGGACGTCGACGTCGTCATGATGCTGCGCCTGCAACGGGAACGAATGGATGGCGGCTTTATCCCCTCTGAACGGGAATACTATCATCGCTACGGGCTGGACGCGGCCAAACTGGCCCTGGCCAAGCCCGATGCCATCGTCATGCACCCCGGCCCCATGAACCGGGGTGTCGAAATCGATGGAACGCTGGCCGACGACATCAACCGGTCGGTCATTCAGGAACAGGTGGAGATGGGGGTCGCGGTGCGTATGGCGGCTATGGAACTCTTGGCCCGCAATCTGGGTGAAGCGGCATGAGGGATATGGACGTCGCCTTGAATGAGCGTGGTGTGCTACGCGTCTTCTCTTTGGATATGCGTCCCCAAGAGGCAAAGTTCCTGCGCGAACCCGGCGCTGCTGAGCAGGTTCTGGGTGTTCCCGATCTGGACCACGAACAGATCGATATCTTTCCGGTGTCGGACCTCGAGGATCTGGGACTGTTCGGGTACCTGAACGATGGCTGCGGTGTGTCAGAGGATCAGTTGGACCGCGCAGCCCTGGAGGGTGTCGAAGGCTGGGTGATGGTCGTGCGCAGCGCCGCATTCAAAGGCAGGGCCGTCACGCTGGAGCTCGATGCAAGGCTGCAGCTCATAGGTCTCTACACCGAACAGGCCACAAACTGGACCGGGGGTGTGATCGCGGCGGAAAGCGCCAAACCCTTTTCCGCCCCGCAAGGCCCGATTGATGGCGGCGACAAGCCGCGACGCATCGGGTCGGCCGTGCTGGCACTGGTAATTCTCTTGGTGATCGGAGGTGCCCTGTGGCTGATCCTGTGACCTTCGTGCCCGACAAAGGCGCCTATGTTCGCACAAATGCGTGGATCGCTGCCGGAGCAATGGCGGCCGCCATGCTGGTCCTGTGGTTGATCGGAAATCCTTATGTCTGGACCGGTGCGCCGGCTGGTCTGGCGGCCATCGGGCTGCGCGCATGGTATCTGGCGTCGGAAGAACTTGCCACCAGATGGACAATGAGCGACGACACGCTCACCGGCCCCGGGCCACGAACCGTACCGCTCAAACAGATTTCGGCGGTCAACACGATGGGCAGCTTTGTCCAGATCGTTACCAAGGGCGGCGATAAACACCTGATCAAATACCAGGCAGACCCCGCAGCCACAAAAGCCGCCATTGAAAGGGCGTTGCCATGAGCGACATGATTTTCACCAACGCCCGCCTGATCAATCCGGAAACTGGAACGGACAGTATCGGTTGGCTGCACGTCGCCAACGGCCGCATCACCGCGATGGGCGACGGCGACGCACCAGCGACAGAAGGGCGGACCATCGATTGTGGTGGCAAATGCCTCGCCCCGGGAATTGTCGATATCGGCGTCAAGGTGTGCGAACCCGGCGAGCGGCATAAGGAAAGCTACAAATCGGCGGGTCTTGCTGCGGCGGCCGGGGGTGTCACCACCATCGTCACCCGACCGGACACGATCCCGGCCATTGACACGCCCGAAACGCTGGAATTTGCCACGCGGCGCGCGCAAGCAGATGCGCCGGTCAACGTGCTGCCCATGGCCGCCCTCACCAAGGGTCGCGAAGGGCGCGAGATGACCGAGATCGGCTTTTTGCTGGATGCGGGCGCGGTTGCATTCACCGATTGCGACCACGTTGCCGCCAATACCAAAGTCTTTTCACGCGCCCTGACCTATGCGCGATCCTGCGGAGCGCTGGTGATCGCCCATCCGCAGGAGCCGGGCCTCAGCAGCGGTGCAGCCGCAACCAGCGGCAAGTTCGCCGCACTGCGGGGCCTACCGACCGTATCGCCAATGGCCGAACGGATGGGGCTGGACCGCGATATTGCCCTGCTGGAAATGACCGGGGCTGCCTATCACGCCGACCAGATCACAACCGCGCGTGCACTGCCCGCGCTGGAACGCGCAAAGCGCAACGGGCTGAATATCACAGCAGGCACGTCGATCCACCATCTGACACTGAATGAGCTGGACGTGGCCGACTATCGCACCTTCTTCAAGGTCAAGCCGCCATTGCGGTCCGAAGATGACCGGCAGGCGGTGATCGAAGCGGTGCGCAGCGGTTTGATCGACACGATCAGTTCGATGCACACCCCGCAAGACGAAGAAAGCAAGCGCCTGCCGTTTGAAGAGGCCGCCTCGGGTGCGGTCGCGCTGGAAACCCTGTTGCCGGCAGCCTTGCGTTTGTACCACGCGGGGCAGCTTGACTTGCCAACCCTGTTTCGCGCCATGGCACTCAACCCGGCAAAACGTCTGGGGCTGGACAGTGGGCGCCTTTCCAAGGACGCACCTGCTGATCTGGTGCTGTTCGATCCGGATGTGCCATTTGTGCTGGACCGGTTCACACTGAAATCCAAGTCGCAGAATACGCCGTTTGACGGGCAGCGGATGCAAGGTAAGGTCACTGCCACCTATGTGGCAGGAAAAGAAGTCTACCGGAGAAGCTGATGCCGCTGATCGACAGTACCATGACCCAGCTCATCCTGTGGGCTGCCGTTGGCTACCTGATGGGGTCGATCCCCTTTGGCATGATTGTCGCCAAGGTCATGGGGCTGGGCAATCTGCGCCAGATCGGGTCTGGCAATATCGGCGCCACCAACGTGCTGCGCACTGGCAACAAGGGGGCTGCGGCGCTCACCTTGCTGTTTGACGGTGCCAAAGGCGCAGTGGCGGTCTTGTTGGCCCGGGCTTTTGCCGGAGATGATGCCGCGCAGATTGCTGCGCTGATGGCGTTTCTGGGCCATTGCTTCCCGGTCTGGCTGGGTTTCAAGGGCGGCAAGGGCGTTGCGACTTTTCTGGGATTGTGGCTGGCGCTGGACTGGCGCGTCGGCGTTGCGTGCTGCCTGACCTGGCTGGTTGCGGCCGCCATCTGGAGGATCTCGTCGGTTGGGGCCCTGGCAGCAGCCGCGTTGTCGACCACATGGGTCGTGGTTCTGAGCGACGGGTCCGCGTTCCTTTTGGGGATCGTTCTGACAGTGCTTGTGTACTGGCGCCACAGCACCAACGTCGCGCGCATCAAGGCTGGAACCGAACCAAAAATCGGCAAGTCGTGAATCCGCCAGATAGGTTTCTGAATGCGTTTTTTGCCTTGCCCATCGGCACATTCACAGGATCTGCAGGCGACCGGCGCTATGTCATTTCGCGTCAGGTGATGGCAGGCGGCAAGTCGCACAAGCTGGTCGCACATGAGCTAGGCGGTACAGATTACATCAGCCTGAATCTGTACCACACACAAAACAGCGGGTGCTTGTTGCGGCCTTGCGAGATGTCCGCTCAAAAAGTCACGGAGTTCGTGGTCTCACTGGCTCCGGACCGGAACCCCTAGCGGTGCATGAATGAACACGGCCTCTTCATACATGCACAATCACGATTGATTGCTTTGAACGTGATCCGAACGCTTCCCAATTCGGATTTCGTGACGGCCAATTACCGACCGCACATTACATAATCTCGGGAACGCTCGTCTCAGTTTCGAAGGCATATGGTGGCCCATTTCACGAAAGGTGAACCAATGAACAAGTTCAAATCCATCCTCGGCGGTGTCGCGCTGTCCGTCGCAATCGCAAGCTCGGCTATGGCAGCCGGCGTTGAAATCAACGCAACCCCCACCGGTCTGGCCATGCAGGGTTACGACCCGGTCGCCTATTTCACCGAGGGCGAAGCGACCAAGGGCAACTGGCAGATTACCGCGCTGCACAATGACGCGATGTACCGCTTTGCATCGGAAGACAACAAAGCCGCATTCGAAGCCAACCCCGAGGCTTATCTTCCGGCCTATGGCGGATATTGTGCCTTTGGTGCTGCGATGGGCTTCAAGTTCGACGGTGACCCCACCTATTGGAAAATCGTGGACAACAAGCTGTACCTGAACCTGTCTCAGGACATCCAGCAGCGCTGGGAAGGCGACATTCCGGGCTTTATCGAAAAAGCCAGCGCGAACTGGGACGACATCGCCGACAAGGACCCGGCAGAATTGCAGCAATAATCCGCTGAAAAAACTAGGCAAGTCGGCGGCGGAGGGATCCGCCGCCGCTTGTCGTTTGAAAACAGCGCATTCGCAACCTATCTCTCAGAACAAACAAGCGTCCAACTCAAATGGACCAGCGTTGCCTCATAAAGCAGTTCCGCAACGCGCAATACGGGTCGGGATTAGTGGATCTGAAGTGATCCGGTCGCAAGATCGGACCGTAAAAACAATACAAGACCGCAGGCGGATTGGACTCTGCGGTCGCTCGTTTCGAACGAAAGGATACATCAGATGACGGGAAGATTTGCACTTGTCACCGCTATCGCGACCTTGGCGGCCGGCTCGGCCATGGCGCAGTCCTCGGGCAACTGGACAGGGTTTTATGGTGGTGCGCAAATCGGTTACGCCGATGTTGATACCAACTTGTCGGGTATCGACGGCGATGGCGTGATCGGCGGTATCATCCTCGGATATGACGTTGACCTCGGTGACTGGGTCGTCGGTGGTGGTTTTGACTATGACTGGACCGATGTGGACCTGTCCGGTGCTGCCACAGTGGAAGACGTCTGGCGCCTCAAGGCACGCGCGGGTTACAAGGTGAACCCTCAGGGCTTGTTGTACGGAACCGCAGGGTACGCCGAAGCAAGCACCGACACTCTGGGCAGTGATGATGGCTGGTTCATCGGTGCGGGCTACGAGCAGATCGTCGCTCCCAATGTCAGCATCGCCGGTGAATTGCTGTACCATGAATTCGACAATTTCAACTCAACCGGAATCGATGTGGATGCAACCACGTTCCAGATCCGGGCGGCTTACCGGTTCTGAGGCCTGCATTGAGACATGAAAGAGGCCCGGCGCTCAGCGCCGGGTCCTTTCGTTTCAGACATCCAGAATGGTACTGCCGGTCGTCTGGCGCGCCTCAAGCGCGCGATGCGCATCCGCGACCTGTTCCAGCGGAAACCGCTGGTCAATATGGATCTTGACCTCTCCACCCGTGACCTTGCTGAAGAGACGGCGCGCCATCGCCTGACAAACAGCGTGATCGGAAATATGTGTGAACAGCGTCGGCCTGGTAATCTTGAGCGAGCCTTTCTGCCCAAGAATACCGATGTTGAACGGCGGGACCGGCCCCGAGGCGTTGCCGAATGAAATCAGCATGCCCAAGGGTTTGAGGCAATCCAAAGACCCCTCGAACGTATCGGCCCCTACCGAGTCCATCACCACATCCACACCTTTGCCACCGGTGATTTTGGCCACCCGTTCAGCGAAGTTTTCGGTCCGGTAGTTGATGCAATGCGCGGCGCCGTTGAACTGCGCCAGGCTGCATTTCTCATCGGTCCCCGCCGTTCCGATCAGCGTGATGCCTTCGGATTTTGCCCACTGGCTGGCGATCAGGCCAACCCCTCCGGCGGCTGCGTGAAACAAGACCGTGTCCCCGCGCTTCAGCGGCGTCGTCCGGTGAAACAGGTATTCCACGGTCATACCCTTGAGCATCATTGCGGCCGCGGCCTCAAAGGTCACATCGTCCGGCAAGGGGCAGACCTGCGCCGCAGGCATCACACGGGCCTCACAATATGCGCCAGAGGGCGCGGCGGCGTAGGCCGCGCGTTGACCAACCTGCAAATGCGTGACACCCTCGCCGACGGCCTCGATCACACCGGCGGCCTCCATCCCCAATGCGTGCGGCAGGTCGAGCGGATAGAGCCCTGTACGTTGATACACATCGATAAAGTTCAATCCGCAGGCATGGTGTCGAATGCGGACATCACCCGGCCCAGGATCGCCCAGCGGTCTGTCTTCGATCCTTAGAACCTCGGGACCTCCGAAATCGTGAATGACAACTGTACGCGCGGTTTGCTGCATGCTGACCTCCTCTTACCTGGTACCAAGCTACCATGCCTGACCGGCAGGGCAATTGGCGGGCCTGTCGGCCCGGCTTCGGCGGTTTTCGAAACTGTGGTATACTTGGCCAAGGCGTTGCCGGCTGGTCCGGCCACGGGCAACCTGATGCCGGATCCGTTCCGCGGCGTACACTCGCCAGGGAAGGGGATGAACAATGGCAAAAACGATCGGTAATCCAATAAGTTGGATAGCCCAAAGCCTCGGCGCGACAAGCGATCACGTCTCGGAAAGCGTATCCCGGATCGGCAGTTCCGACACCAAACACCTGCCGATGGTGCAGACGCTGACCCTGCAGGACCTGCGCGCCTGTCTGCGGGCGGGGTATAACGATTTTCTGGAAACCCGCGCCGATGCGATTTTCGTGGTTCTTATTTATCCCATCGCCGGTCTCCTGATGTTCGCCATAGGGCTGAACATGAACCTGATACCGCTGTTTGCGCCTTTGGTAGCGGGCTTTGCTCTAATAGGTCCGGTGGCCGCCGTCGGCCTCTACGAGATCAGCCGCAAACGCGAACAAGGCGAGACCGCCCATTGGCTGGACGCCTTCGGCGTGTTCCGGTCTCCATCCTTCGGAGCCATTCTCGCGCTGGGGTTCTATCTGGTCATGTTGCTCTTGGTCTGGCTGATGGTTGCGCAGAGCATCTATGTGCAGACACTCGGCCCAGAACCGCCCTCGTCCACCGGTGCATTTGTGACGCAGGTCTTCACCACCGGAGCCGGTTGGGTCATGATCATTGTCGGCACCGCCGTAGGGTTCCTGTTTGCGCTCTGCGCATTAGCGGTCAGTGTCGTCAGCTTTCCCTTGCTGCTCGACCGCAAAGTGGGATTGCCCGTCGCGGTGGTCACCTCTGTCCGGGTGTTGCGCCACAACCCCGGCGTGATCCTGACCTGGGGCTTCATCGTAGCGGCCCTTTTGGTTCTCGGGGCAATTCCGATGTTGCTGGGCCTGATCGTGGTGATGCCGGTGTTGGGTCACGCAACCTGGCATCTCTACCGCCGCGCCGTAGCCTGAGCGCACGCTGACCCCAAGACGCTTCCGCAAACCGGACGCGTTAGCCGAACACTTTCAGAACGATCTTGCCAATGTGGTCCGAGCTTTCCATGCGGGTGTGCGCCGCTGCGGCCTGGGACAATTCAAATTCGCTGTCCATGACCGGGGCAACCTTGCCAGCCTCAAGCAGCGGCCAGACCGCCTCGTACAGGTCCTGCGCAATTCTCGCTTTGGCCAGGTCGCTTTGCGGGCGCAAGGTGCTGCCGGTCAGTGTCAGACGCTTAACCATCATCAGCGCAAAATTCAGCTCGACCACCGGCCCTTGGAGAAAGGCGATCTGCACCAGCCGCCCGTCTTCGGCCAGAGCCTTGACGTTTCGCGGGATGTAGTCGCCGCCAACCATATCAAGGATCAGGTTCGCTCCGCCTTCGGCCCGCATGACACCGACGAAATCCTCATCGCGGTAGTTGATCGCCTGCTCTGCCCCGAGCCTTGTGCAAGCCTGACATTTTTCGTCCGACCCGGCGGTGGCGAACACACGGGCACCAAAGGCATTCGCCAGTTGGATCGCCGTTGTGCCAATGCCGCTGGACCCGCCGTGAACCAGAAACCGCTCACCCGCCTTCAGGCCACCGCGCGAGAAAACGTTGGACCAGACCGTAAAGAAGGTTTCGGGCAAGCAGGCTGCCTCTTTCATACCCATACCGGATGGGACCGGCAGGCAATGCGCGGCAGGCGTTGCAACATATTCGGCATACCCTCCACCGGGAAGTAACGCACACACCTTGTCACCGACCGACACACCATCAACACCGGGCCCCACGGCCACCACCTCGCCCGACGCCTCCAGCCCCGGCAAGTCGCTTGCACCGGGCGGTGGATCATAGGCACCGGCCCTCTGCAGGGCGTCAGGCCGGTTCACACCAGCATAAGCGACTTTAAGGACAACCTGACCCTGGCCCGCGACCGGCATCGGGCGTTCGGTCATCTGCAAAACATCCGGGCCGCCCGGTGAGGTGATTTCAACGGCGCGCATCATCTGGGTCATCGGCACATCTCCTTTTGCCAATGCCTAGCAGGCATCCACGGAAAGGCCCAGCGGGAACGGGAACCTACTTTCTGGGATTCAGCAGCCCCGGCAGATCAGCCCGCATTTTCATCGGAGCGCGCACCTGTGACGCCAGCCAGTTCGGCACCGCAAGAAACGGCTTGAACAGCGGGTTGTCGTTCACCTGCGCCTTGAGTTTTTCGAACTGCATCACGTCCTCGATGCGGCGATCCAGAAACTCCCACGTGCGTTGATGATCCGGACTGTCATCCCCCAGCCAGAACAGAAGCGTCGAAGAATAGACGCCAGACAACGTGGCGCGTTTGGTGTACCAGTTCACATCCTCGGAGGTATCGCCCAGCGCGTCCCAGATCAGATCACAGGTTCCCCAGATCGCCTTGGCACCATCTGGCGCGTGGGTCGGCAGCGAAAAGAGGGTCAAACCGCGGCGCACCAGTTCTTTGTCCTCGACCGCACTCAACCGGAAGCGTACAGCGGCCGCAATTTTCTCGCGGAACTTCAGATCGCTCAGGTCCTCGGATTTCAACCGTTCGAGCATGGCAGCATCGCCGCGCGCGTGATAGGCCAAGGCCAGGTCAACCGCCCCACGCGGGCAGACCGCCCGGGCCAGCCCGTCATCCAGATCGCAATCGGCAATGGCAGCACGAAAGCTCGTCTCGGACCAGCCGTCGAACGGAACGTGGATCAGCATTGCATCCAAAAGCTGCTGTTTTGCGTCTTCGTAGGTCACGGTCATGGCAGTTCTCCGGTTCTCGGGCCAGTACTAGACAAGATAGGTGGGCTTTGCTATACGGCCAACTCCTGCAATTTCCTTGCAACTCGAATCTAGAAAGGTGGTGACAACCACATGCAGGTTAGTGTTCGCGACAACAATGTCGATCAGGCGCTTCGTGCCCTGAAGAAAAAGCTGCAGCGCGAAGGCGTGTTCCGTGAAATGAAGCTCAAGCAACATTTCGAGAAACCGTCCGAGAAGAAAGCGCGCGAGAAAGCTGAAGCGATCCGCCGTGCCCGTAAACTGGCACGCAAGAAAGCCCAGCGCGAAGGTCTGCTCTAAGCACTCCTCCTCCAGCTTTGGATGGCACTATTTGACGACCCCCGAGGCCCCGCCCGGGGGTTTGTCTTTTTAGGCAGTCGCGCGGGGTGAACGGGCGCGTTCTAAACAAATCAGGCATTTTGTGCTATCATTTCCTTTTTTAGTGAAGGAATTTGACAATGTGCCTGCACCATCCCAACCCCATAAATTGTATTGTCCCACCCCATATGCTGCGTGTTCTTGCCCTTCGGGGTGACGCCTCGGTTCAGAAGATGGCCCGGAGCATGCTGAAGCAGAATGAGGAAGTGCGCGAGGAACGCGCCGAGCAAAGCTCGGGCGGCATGGTGCCAAACGAGGCTCGGGCCGGAGCCTTTGTCAGCACGGCCTTGGCGCAAGCCGCCGCAGTGCCACATGTATGTGATCGCCGTATTTATGACGGCGAGGAAAAAGCTGCTTTGCCCGGGACCCTTGCCCGGGCCGAAGGCGATCCGCCAACCGGTGATGCAGAAGTCGATCAGGCCTACGATGGCGCCGGAGAGGTCTTTGATCTCTATTCCACCGAATTCGGCCGCAATTCGCTGGATGGTCAGGGCCTTCCGTTGATTGCGACCGTTCATCATCGACGCAACTACAACAACGCATTCTGGAATGGCCAGCAAATGGCCTATGGCGACGGTGATGGCCAGATATTCCAGACCTTTACCGAGCTGTCCGTGGTCGGCCACGAGATGTCGCACGGGGTCGTTCAGTTTTCGGGTGGTCTCATCTACCAAGGGCAGTCCGGCGCGCTGAACGAGAGTTTCGCCGATGTGTTTGGTGCAATGACCCTGCAACGCCAACTGGGGCAGGATGTTTACGCATCCGACTGGTTGATGGGCAAAGGAATCCTGGGCCCGGGCATCAACGGAGTCGCGCTGCGCAGTCTGAAGGCGCCGGGCACGGCGTATTCCGACAGTCTGCTGGGCCAGGATCCGCAGCCCTACCACATGGATTTTTATGTGAATACGACCTCTGACAATGGCGGCGTTCATATCAACTCGGGCATCCCGAACCACGCCTTCTATCTGTATTGCATGTATCTGGGCGGAAACTCCTGGGACCGACCGGGACACATCTGGTATCGCGCCCTGCAAAACCTGAACAATCCGATGGCGACGTTCGGGGATTGGGCCGCACAGACAATGGATGCGGCCATCGACCTGCACAGCGTCGGAAGTTACGAGGTCATGATGCTGCGCCGCGCTTGGCGGCTTGTGGGCATCCCGGTCTGAATGGTGTAAAAGGTCCGAGACATGACAGGGGCAATTGCAGGGTGCTGCGCGATGATCATCGAAATCACCTCAAGCGGCGGGTTCGGCGGACTGGCCGCAGCAGGCGTGAGCAAGACCGTTGACGCGTCCGCTCGACCGCCTGAACAGGCGCAAAAGATCTGTGACGCATTTGCCCCTGATCATCTCGACCAGCTTGGAACCAAGGCCGTCTCAGAACACGCTGCGGATATGGTGACCTATCGCATCGTCGTGACCGGTGACGGCGATGAACGACAGGTCTTTGAGCTGCGCGAAGATCAGCTTCCGCCTGAAATGCTCGACCTGATCGACGATATGTAGACGGCCAATGGCGCGCGCCACCCGGCGGAATCAGTAGATCTTGGGCACGTGCAACTCGTCGGGCAGGACCCGGCGTTCGTAGTCCGGGTTGTAGCGCCGGTCTGGCAGATTCACCTTTTCCTGCGGAACGTCGTCATACGGGATTTTGGTCAAAAGGTGCTCGATGCAATTCAACCGCTCGCGTTTCTTGTCGTTGCCTTCAACGATGTACCAGGGCGCTTCGGGGATGTTGGTGCGAAAGAACATGTCCTCTTTCGCCTTGGTGTAGGATTCCCAGCGGATGCGGGATTCCAGATCCATCGGTGACAGTTTCCACTGCTTCATCGGGTCGTGAATGCGCATCAGAAAGCGCAATTGCTGCTCTTCATCCGTGATCGAGAACCAGTATTTGAGCAAAATGATACCCGAGCGGACCAGCATCCGTTCAAATTCGGGAACGTCCTGAAAGAACTGCTCAACCTGATCCTCGGTCGCAAACCCCATCACCCGTTCAACGCCGGCGCGGTTGTACCAGGACCGGTCGAACAGCACGATCTCGCCTGCGGCAGGCAGATGGGGGACGTATCGCTGAAAATACCACTGGCTCTGCTCACGCCGACTAGGCGCTGGCAAGGCCACGACGCGGGCGACACGCGGGTTGAGGCGTTGAGTGATCCGTTTGATCACGCCACCCTTACCGGCACTGTCGCGCCCTTCGAACAGGATACAGACCTTGGCACCGGTATGCTGAACCCAGTCCTGCACCCGGATCAGTTCAGCCTGAAGACGCAGGAGGTTTCTGAAATAGACCTTGCGGTCCAACATGTCAGGATGCTGATCCTTGTAGATCTTGCGAATTTCCATCGACAGCATCGGCTCGCTGAATTCGATCTCGAAATCTTCGTCCAGAGTGTCTTCCAGTTCAGCCTCAAGCCAATCTTTGGGAGTATCGTTTTTATAGTCCAAGGTCAGCTCCTTCGTATTCGTCGGGTTCGGACCGTAGCGGGCATGTGTAAACGCCCAATGTCATCGAGGTAACCAACGCTGCTGTTACACCGCGGCCTCACGGGCCAGTAACCATACCACAATACCGGCGTCTACGCGGTCCTGCCCTGAATGTGGACACGCCGCGCCCGGGATACAAGCGATAGAATTGACGCAATGCCAACAGCTTGGCCCGGCAGGCCGCCAAGATATCTTGCGCCGGAACACAATTGTACTGCAACACCATCCGCAGCAAAGCACGGAGGCGGGCGTGATACTCTTTCTTAACCTATTGCCGACGATCTGGCCTTGGCTGATCCTGATCACTGCCCAAATAGTCACTCTCGCTGGCCGGACCGGGCTGGGCCTCTCGTTTCTTGCGGTATTTGCCGGTGTCGCCGTGATCACCGGACTGATGTCGCCCTTGGCTGCGATATTTGCTGGCGCCGGCGTGCTGGGTGCATCCCGCCTGCCCCAACTGACCGGATGGCGCGCCGGCGTCGGCCATTTGGCGCTGATCCTATGGTGCTTGGCTCTGGGTGCGCATCTTGTGCCCGGATTCAACAACCTGCGGGTGTTGGACGAGGTACAGTCAGGGCCGGACAGCAGCGCATTCACGATGTTCCTGAATGTGGACAAACCTATTGTCTTGTTTGCGGTTCTGCTGGCCTGGCCCGCAGTTCTCAGTACCCCGACGGCAGTAAAGCGGACGCCATTGCTGATCGGGATCGGGATTCTGCCTCTGCTATTTGTACTGGGCCTTTCGGCGGGTGCCGTTCGCCCAGAGTTCAGTCTGCCGCCCTGGTGGCTGGTCTTTGCGGTTTCCAACCTGTTTTTGACCTGCCTGACCGAAGAGATCTTTTTTCGCGGCTATTTGCAGTCTGCAATCTCATCCAAACTCGGAACTGCTGTAGGGATCACCGCAGCCAGCATTCTGTTCGGCCTTGCGCATTTTGCAGGTGGTCCCGCCTTGGTGGCCTTTGCCACGATACTGGGGTTGGGATGCGCGCTGGGATACTACGCAACCGGTCGGCTCTGGGTGCCCGTGGCAATGCATTTCGGGTTCAACCTTGTGCACCTCACCCTGTTTACCTATCCCGGCCCGGCTTGAGGATCACACCGGCAAAGCGGTTGTCTTGAAGACGGTACGCAGTGCAAACGAGCTTTGCATTTGCGCCACGCCCGGCAGGCGCGACAGGTATTGTCGATGGATACGAGCAAAGTCTTCGGTGTTTTCGGCAACAACCTTCAGGATGTAGTCTGCGGTTCCGGCCATCAGATGGCATTCCAGCACATCGGGTATCCGTGCCACCGCTTTTTCAAAGGCATCCAGAACCTCTTCGGCCTGGCCTTGCAGTGTGATCTCGACAAACACCGTCGTGGGGACGTTCATCTTGCGGGCATCCAGAAGCGCAACATACTTGCGGATATAGCCCTCAACCTCCAGCCGCTGCACCCGTCGGTGACAGGCTGACGGCGACAGGTTGACCTGTTCCGACAGTTCAGCATTCGACATTCGACCGTTTCGCTGAAGCGCCGCCAGAATCTTTCGATCGGTCGTGTCAGTGCTCATCAACACACATCCATTGCAAGAAAACCATATAATACAGGAGATTCTCCTGGAAAAAAGCCCTTTGGCACGTGATGTTTCACAGAAATTGCACGAATATATGCCCATAATTTAGGCAATGTATAAACGGAGACCATGTATGAAAATCGGTTGCCCCAAGGAAATCAAACCCCAGGAGTTCCGCGTTGGCATGACCCCCAACGCCGCACAGGAAGCGGTGGCGCGCGGTCATGAGGTTCTGATTGAGACCGGAGCAGGGATCGGCGCGGGTTTTGACAACGACGCCTATGTCGCCGCCGGCGCCCGGATCGTGGACACTGCGGAAGAGGTCTTTGCGACCGCCGATATGATCGTCAAGGTCAAGGAGCCTCAGGCGGTCGAGCGCAAGATGCTGCGCGAAGGACAACTGCTGTTCACCTATCTGCACCTGGCACCGGATCCGGATCAGACACATGACCTTTTGGCGTCGGGCTGCACAGCAATCGCTTATGAGACCGTCACAGATGCAAATGGCGGCCTGCCTCTCTTGGCACCGATGTCCGAAGTCGCAGGTCGTCTGGCACCGCAGGTCGGATCGTGGACCCTGCAGAAAGCCAATGGAGGTCGCGGTGTTCTGATGGGTGGCGTGCCCGGTGTCGGCCCTGCCAATGTGGTCGTGATCGGTGGCGGTGTCGTCGGCACACATGCGGCAAAAATCGCGGCCGGGATGGGCGCGGATGTCACCGTGCTCGACCGGTCGCTGCCGCGTCTGCGCTATCTCGACGATGTGTTTGGCGGTCAGTTCAAGAACCAGTATTCGACCGCCGGGGCTACGGCGGAACTGATACAGACCGCTGACATGGTCATCGGTGCTGTTCTGATACCGGGCGCAGCAGCCCCCAAACTGGTGACGCGCGCGCAGCTTTCCACAATGAAACCGGGTGCCGTTTTGGTGGATGTGGCCATCGATCAGGGTGGCTGTTTCGAAACGTCAAAGGCCACAACCCACGCCGATCCGATCTACGACGTGGATGGCATCATGCATTATTGCGTCGCCAACATGCCCGGCGCGGTTGCGCGGACCTCGACCATCGCCTTGGGGAACGCGACAATGCCCTTTATGCTGGCATTGGCAGACAAAGGCTGGAGACAGGCTTGCCAGGACGACCCGCATCTGCTTGCGGGCTTGAACGTACATGCCGGGCAATTGACCTACTATGCAGTCGGCAAAGCGTTGGGGATCGACGTCGTTTCGCCAAATGTCATCATCAAGACATAAGGGCTCCCGCCCCTGAACTGACCCTTTTACAAGGATCAGTTACAGTGTTGGGCCTGGCGCCGCGCACTTGCGCGGCGCCAGGCCCAACGGGAAGAGGGCATCTCATGCCCGATTGACCGGCGGGAGAAATTACCCCTGTTTCTGAATCTCTACCGAATGCGGGTAAGGGATCGATACACCCTTGGCGTCGAAGGCTTCTTTCACCGTCTTGGTCAGTTCGAACTTCACGTCCCAGTAATCCGCCGCCGCACACCACAGGCGGGCCGTCAGGTCAACCGAACTGTCACCCAGATTGGTGACCCGCACCCACGGTTCCGGATCGCCCATGATACGGCTGTCGGCATTGGCGACGTCCAGAATGATCTTCATCGCCTCATCCGCGCTGTCCCCATAGTCGATGCCGAAAACGAGGTCGACCCGACGGGTGTCATGAGCCGAATAGTTTGTGATAACCGAACCCCAGGCCTGACCGTTCGGGACAATGATCTGAACGTTGTCAGGGGTCACCAACTCGGTCGTGAACAGATTGAGGTCTTTGACCGTACCGGCGGTGCCGCCAATGTCGACATATTGGCCCAGCTTGTAGGGGCGGAAAACCACCAGCATCACGCCAGCCGCCAGATCGCTCAGCGTGCCTTGCAGCGCCAGACCGATGGCCAGGGATGCGGCACCCAGAATGGCAACGATACTGGTGGCCTCGATCCCGAATATGCCCAGTACGGCGACCAGAACTATCGCGAGGATGACCCATTTCACCACGCTGGCCGCAAAGTTCCCAAGCGTCGGGTCAATCTGAGGCGTTTTGTTGATCCGCTTGCGTACGACGCCGGAGATAGCGCTCGCAGCGATCCAGCCCAAAACAAGAACAATCAGGGCCTTTCCCGCATTCAACAGAATCGGCCACGACTGGTTGGCCATATCGACTGCCTGATCCATTTCGCTCTTCCCTATGTGCTATTGATGATATGTCTTCGGCATATTTCGAGCCCGCCATCGCGGCGAGGCTCGAAAGGCTGCCGGGCCCAACTACCTTTTCAGCGCGTCGCGGATTTCCATTAGGATATCCAACTCGCTTGGACCTGCCGGTGCTTCTTCTGTCTGCTCTTCTTCTTCAGCCGCTGCATCCTTCACGCGATTGACCATTTTCACCAGCATGAAAACGACCCACGCGATGATCAGAAAGTTGATGACGGCCATGATGAAGGCACCATAGGCAAACACCGAAGCGCCAGTTTCTCGCGCGGCTTCCAGGCTGGCACCTTCGGCGACATCGCCGGCCAGAACCGCATAGTTGTTGGTAAAGTCGACCCCACCCGAAACAAGGCCGATGATTGGGTTCAGCAGATCGCCAACCAGCGACGTGACGATTGCGGTGAACGCGGCGCCAATAATGATACCGACGGCCATATCCATGACGTTGCCCTTCGCAATGAAGGTCTTGAACTCCTCAAACATAGCGTCCCTTTCTCCTGTCAGACTGGTAGTTTTCACCAGTTTTGGCGCATCTGCGCAGATTAATTGTGCGCTCATGGCACTATTGAATGGGTGTTTTCATGGGAAAGCACCCCTATTTTTCCCCGGACACCTTACATGCAGAGGCACCATGACCCCATTCGCATCTTATACCATCACGGACAGATGGCCCCCTAAAGATCCATCCGTCATACAACTTTATTCCTTTCCAACCCCCAACGGGGTCAAAGCGTCGATCATGTTGGAAGAAACCGGGCTTCCTTATGAAGCTCACAAGGTCACGCTGTCGGATTCTGACGTCAAAAGCCCGGAATTCCTGTCGCTGAACCCCAATAACAAGATCCCGGCGATCATCGACCCGAATGGTCCGGACGGAGAGCCGATTGGTCTGTTCGAGAGTGGCGCTATTCTTTTGTACTTGGCTGAGAAGACCGGGCAGCTACTGGGCGAAAGCAAGGCCGACAAGCACCGCGTCACACAATGGCTTATGTTCCAGATGGGCGGGATCGGTCCCATGTTCGGGCAACTTGGGTATTTTCACAAATTCGCCGGCAGCGAGATCGAAGACCCGCGTCCGCGCGACCGCTACATCAACGAAGCCAAACGGCTTCTGAATGTCCTGAACACGCAACTGGACGGGCAGCACTGGGTCGCCGGTGAGTATTCAATCGCCGACATCGCCATTGCGCCCTGGCTGCGCGGGCTGGATTTCTACAACGCAAAAGACGTGCTGGGATGGGACGGCTACACGCATGTTGCGGCCTATCTCGACCGCTTTCTGGAGCGTCCCGCGGTCCAGAAAGGGTTGGTCACGCCTGCGCGTGACTAAGCGTCTGCAAGGGGTGGGTGCCAAGCGAGGCAGCCACCCTTCAGTCAGGCGGTGTCAGCCCGGCAGCTTTCCAGTCAGGACGTAACGAAGGACTTCGACGACCTGACGCGGCTCCTCGGCGACGGCCAAAGCGGCGGCATCGACCTCTTTCAGAGCGTGCTGATGATCCGGGCCGTGCAGCACGATGATCGACTTGCCAAGTGCAGAGGCATAGCCTGCGTCAAACGCCGCGTTCCACTGTTTGTACTTTTCGCCAAACCGAACCACGACCACGTCCGCGTCGGCGATGCCCTTTCGGGTTCGAATGGCATTGACCATCGCACCCTTGTGATCGTGCCAGTATTTGTTCGGCTCAGCCCCCAGAACGGCCACGCCGCAATCATCGCTGGCTGCATGATCGGTCACGGGACTGTTGAACGTCACATCCAGCCCCTGTGCCCCGTCGATGATCTGTTCGCGCCAGTCGGTGTGGATTTCTCCGGAAAGGTAGACATTCAGGCCCATTGCAAGCTCCGCTCTTGTTTCAGAACGTACTTAAGTCGCAATCGGGCAAAGCCCAACGTGGAAATTGCAGAATCCCGCGGTGCTTTTGTCACACCTTACGGGCCACCAGATACCGAGACGGAGGAGTCGCCGGAAAATTCCCGCTTTCGACAATCTCGAACCCCGCCTTGACGACTGCTAACTCAAGTGTCTCGATGTTGAACTGGTTGACGAATGGGGCTTTGCCGAAAAACTGCATCGCTGGCAGCAAGAGCTTTAGCAAACCAAATTTGATCCCCAGACCTCCTTGGGCAAGGCACGGCGTTTTTGAGATGAACAATCCGCCGGGCGCCAGTTGCGCGTGAACGCTTGCAAATGCCAGGTCGATATCCGGCACGAGATGAAACAGGTTGAAGCCGAGGATGGCATCATAGGTTTGCCTCTCGTTCGACGCGGCAATATCCACATTTCTGAACGAGATGTTCTCTACCCCGTCTGATTTCGCCTTCTCGCGGCCAATGTCCAGCATGGCTTCGGAAAAATCGCTCGCTGTGATGTGTGCAACGGAGGGTGCAAGTAACAGCGCTGTTGATCCTGTTCCGCAGCCAAGTTCCAAGACCTTGTGTTGCTTTGACAAATAAGACCGGGTCCGTCCCAGAGTGTACTCATAAGACTCCATGTCACGGATTGGAGCGCGGGCATATTTCCCGGCAACACCGTCCCAGAACTTTGCGGGTGCTATGGTCATGGTCGATCTCCTTCGGGGCCTGTCTACTCATACACAAATCGGATATGAATTGCCGAAATCTGTAGATCTCTTATACATATTTGCATGATCAACTTTGGCGATTTTGACTGGAACCACATTCGGGCGTTTCTGGCGACGGCAGAAACGGGATCGCTGTCCGCGGCCGCGCGGCAATTGGGACAGACACAGCCAACGCTCAGCCGCCAGATTGCAGCGTTGGAGGCGGATCTGGGCGTTATGTTGTTTGAACGGGTCGGGCGGGCGTTGGAGATTACGCAAGCGGGGTTAGAGTTGCTGGATCACACCCGCCTGATGGGTGACGCCGCCAATCGCATCGCACTGACCGCATCCGGGCAGGCGCAATCCATCGAAGGGCTGGTCCGCATTACCGCAAGCCATGTGATGTCTGCCTATATTCTTCCGGATGTGTTGCGCCAAGTGCGCGCACGCGCCCCGCGCCTGCGGGTCGACGTCATTGCCTCGAATGACATTCAGGATCTGATGCGACGCGAGGCGGACATCGCGATACGTCATGTGCGCCCCGATCAACCCGACCTGATCGCCAAACTGGTACAGGAGGCAGAGGGCCATTTCTATGCCTCCTCCGAGTATCTCAATCGGGCGGGGCGCCCCGAGTCCAAACAGGCTCTGTCCCGGCATGACTTCATCAGTTTCGGCGACACAGCACAGATGATCGCGTATCTTAAACCGCTTGGCATCCATCTGACTGAAGACAATTTCCGACTGGGCTCTCAAAACGGAATCGTGACCTGGGAATACGCCAAACAGGGTTTTGGCATCGCGCCCATGACCGAAGCGGTCGGTGATGTATCGCCGGGTATTGAGCGCGTGCTGCCCGAGATGGAGCCAATCACGTTTCCGATCTGGCTGACCACCCATCGCGAACTGCACACCAGCCGCCGCATCCGTTTGGTTTTTGATCTGCTGGCCGAGTTCCTCTCAAAATGAAAAACGCGCCCGAAGGCGCGCTGTTCAGATCATATCGTACGTCTTAGCTGCGCAATGTACCGCCCGTAGCCTTGGTGACCTTGGCGATGATCTTTTCGGCAACAGCCTCGATATCTTTTTCCTTGAGCGTCGCGTCCGATGGCTGCAGACGCACCGTGATGGCCAGCGACTTCTTGCCCTCACCAACGCTGCCGCCGATGAACTCGTCAAAAACACGTACGTCTTCGATCAATGCCTTGTCCGCACCTGCCGCGGCATTGACCAGGGCCAGTGCCTCGACGTGTTCATCGACGACAAAGGCGAAATCACGCTCGACGGACTGCAGATCGCGCAGCTCCAGGGCCGAGCGCGTCGCACCCGATTTCCGCGGCATTGGAACCTGATCCGGCCAGATCGTGAAGGCAACCGCGGATCCCTTGACGTCCATCGCCTGCAAGACACGTGGATGCAATTCGCCAAACACGCCGAGCACCTTTTTCGGCCCCAGACAAATTCTGCCGTGCCGGCCCGGATGCCACCAGGCATCACCGTCGCGCAGAATCTGGACCTTGGCAGGCGCGCCAATAGCAGTCAGCACAGCCTCGGCATCGGCTTTCGCATCAAACACATCGACCAAGCGAGAGGCGCCGTGCACATCTTTGGGGCCGTTGCAGCCAACCAGCAGGCCGGTGATCTGGGTATTCTGCTCGCCCGGCTCGCCATCATGGAACACCGGCCCGACCTCGAACAGGGCCACATCCGTGTACCCGCGCGCCTGATTACGCGCCGCAGCCTGCAGCAGACCGGGCAACAGGTCGGGGCGCATGTGGCTCATCTCGGACGAGATCGGATTTTCCAGCATGGTCGTGTCATCGCCACCGCCAAACAACGCGGCCGACACCTGATCGATGAAGGTATAGCTGACGCATTCGTTGTAGCCCAACGCCGCGCATGTGCGCCGCGCCATGGACTGGCGACGCTGCGTTGGGGTCATTACCGGTTTGGGAATGCCAGCGGTCACGCGCGGCAAAGGTTTGCCCTGCAGCTTGGTCAGAGACGCGATCCGCGCGACCTCTTCCACCAGATCGGCCTCGCCCATCACATCGGGACGCCAGCTGGGCACATGCGCCATCTCGCCTTCCAGACGGAATCCCAGACGGGTCAGGGTCTGACGCTGCTCGCTTTCCGGAATATCCATGCCGACCAGCGACTGCACACGTTCTGCATCCAGCTTGTAGGCCCGTGCGTGCTTGGGCGCTTTACCGGCTTCGACCACGTCCGAGGCCTCACCGCCACAGATATCCAGGATCATCTGCGTTGCGTGCTCCAGCCCCTCAAGGGTGTATTCCGGATCCACGCCCCGCTCAAAGCGATAGCGCGCGTCCGAATTGATCTTGAGCGCGCGTCCGGTCAGAGCGATCTGCACGTGATCCCAGAACGCGCTTTCCAGAAACACGTTGACCGTTTCCTCGGTACAGCCGGTTTCTGCACCGCCCATCACACCGGCAATGGATTCCGGACCCTTGCCGTCCGAGATCACCATCATACCGGGCTGCAGGATGTACTCTTTCTCGTCCAGCGCGACGATCTTTTCGCCGCCTTTGGCGCGATGCACCCGCAGGTCACCCTTTACCTTGTCTGCATCAAACACATGCAGAGGGCGGTTGTGATCGAAGGTCATGTAATTGGTGATGTCCACCAGAGCCGAGATCGGGCGCAAACCGATGGCGGTCAACTGATCCTGCAACCACTGCGGGCTGGGTCCATTTTTCACGCCGCGGATCATGCGTCCGGTGAAATGCGGGCAACCGTCCAGCGTATCCTTGTCGATCGACACTTTAATCGGGCTCTTGAAGTCTCCCGGCACCGGGACGTAATCCCGCACTTTCAGCGTGCCCAGACCCCGCGCAGCCAGATCGCGCGCAATACCCGCCACACCCAGCGCATCCGGACGGTTCGGCGTAATCGCGATCTCGATCATGGGATCAATCTTGGTCGGATCGTTTTCGGCCAACCAGTCCACGAAACGGTCACCCACCTTGCCCGACGGCAGCTCGATAATCCCGTCATGCTCATCCGACAGTTCGAGTTCGCGCTCGGACGCCATCATGCCAAAGCTTTCGACGCCGCGAATCTTGCCGACGCTGATGGTCAGATCGAGACCAGGGATGTACATGCCCGGCTTACAGACCACGACGGTGATGCCCTCGCGCGCGTTCGGCGCACCACAGATGATCTGCAGATCGCCCTCGTCGGTCTCAACCGTGCAGACCCGCAACTTGTCGGCGTCCGGGTGCTTCTCGGCGTGTTTCACGTGGCCCAGCGTGAAGCCCGCCAGCCGGTCCGCCGGATTCACGATCTCTTCGACTTCCAGTCCGAGATCGGTCAGCGCCTCGGCAATTTCATCGACCGAAGCGTCGGTATCCAGGTGGTCCTTCAACCAGGACAGAGTGAATTTCATCGCACTGGGCCTTTTGTGGCAAACATCCAATCGGCACAGGCAATGGCAAAGAATGACGCGGGGTGCAAGCGCTAGGCGTCATGGATAGGTGGGGGTGCGGCCCAAAAGCTCGTCCAGTTGCCGCCCGATCCAGCCATGGGGGATGAAATGCCCGGCCGGGTGTGTATCCAACACCACCTGCCCGTGTGCGCAGTCGGTCCACTCCACGCGGGTGAGGGTCAGGAACGGCACGACGCGCCAATCCCCACGCGGGGTCGCACCTTTGCAGCGGTATTTCTCGCGCCAGAGGGCGACCGGATAGGTCATGTCTCCGTTCGGACCAATGGGAAAATCCATCACCGTATCGCTTACCCCATGGACATGACGTGCTTCGCGCGGGGCCTGAGGGCACTCCTCGGTCTGCCGGATTGAACCGGCAACCGCCAGCAACGCGGCGGTACCATTGCCCGACTGACAGACATAACGCCACGCCATCGCGCCGCCATAAGAGTAGCCCGAGACATAAATGCGTTCCGGATCAATCGGATAGCGTCGGGCCACGTCCTCCAGAACCCGGTCGGCAAAGGCCACGTCGCTGGTATCCGAAGTCCAGAAATCCCAGCTTTTCCCCAACCCGTTCGGCGCCACCAGCAAGACGCCGCGCAGCTTCGTTGCTCTGGCAATGCGTTCGTGTTTCACCACCACATCGCCCTGCCGCGCCCAGCCGTGGAAATGCAGCAAAACGGGCAGAGGGGTTTCGCCATCCCAGCCGTCCGGTTCCAGCACGTGATAGGACCGGTCGCCCAGTTCACAGGCAGTGTCGCCGTGGCATTCAGTATTCCAAGGTCCCATGGCGAGTGCCGGAGACGCAATTAGCAGAAAAAGGCAAAAAAGTCGGTAAGTCATCTGCCGAACCCTAGCGAGCCTGCGCTCACTGTCACGTCACAAGCCCGTGGGAGATCGTGACAAGCAGCGCTGTCGCCAGACCGCGGGATGGCGATCCCAAGGCTGTATTGGGCGTTTTATGCCAGTCAAATCCGCAAAATGTTCAAACGGAGCGCTTACGGAGACAAATCGCCAGCCCGTGCGGGCGGTCTGGCGATGGCGCGGCGGCCTATCGGCCTTTGCCCCGCGCTTAAGGACTTACTCTGGGTCTGACTCAGAACTTTCAGCGGTCCTGCTGTAAAGGTCATCAACTTCCCACTGATGGCGCGCCAAGCGAAGAAATCTGAACTTCTTATCCACTCGCTCCAAGCCCAGTTCCATTCGAAGGTCATGTCGCAACTTTTGAAGCAACTCGGTGGTATCAGCACCGGAACTTGATCCCAGCGTGTTCATCAGTTGTTCGGCGAGGGTTATCTGTTGTGGGCTTCCCATCAAAAATATATCGGCCAAAGCTCTTTCAAAAGCAGTCTTATTTGGAATACTCGGCCAATTGGAGCCAGCTTCGATTTCCCGGTAAGCTTGGATCAGAAAGTCTACTCGTTTTGTCTTCCTGAGCTGTCGATCATGCAAATAGCTATTCAATACCACGGCCAAGAACGCCAGTACCGTGGCCGTTAGAAGGCTAATCGTATGATCGGCCCAAGGAATATCCATCACCGAGACAAACCACCATGCAGGTTCGGCATATCCAGCGCCGCAAACCCATAGTGCCTCAACCACCGCAGGTCGGAATCAAAGAACGCCCGCAAATCCGGGATGCCGTATTTCAGCATCGCCAGACGGTCGATCCCGATGCCAAAGGCAAAGCCCTGATAGACCTCAGGATCGATCCCACCGGCGGCGATCACCTTGGGGTGCACCATGCCAGAGCCCAAAATCTCAAGCCAGTCGTCGCCTTCGCCAATCTTCAACTGGCCACCCTCCCAGGAACAGCGGATATCGACCTCAGCCGACGGTTCGGTGAAGGGGAAGTGTGAGGCGCGGAAGCGCAGTTCGACGTCGTCGACCTCGAAGAAGGCCTTTACGAACTCTTCCAGCACCCATTTCAGGTTCGCCATCGAGATATCGGTATCGATGGCCAGCCCCTCGACCTGATGGAACATCGGCGTGTGGGTCTGGTCATAGTCGGCGCGATACACGCCGCCCGGGCAGATCACACGGATTGGCGCGCCCTGCAGCTCCATCGAACGGATTTGCACCGGAGACGTATGGGTGCGCAGCACGTGCGGCGGGCGGTTATCGCCCTCGGCGCGGTGCATGTAGAACGTGTCCATCTCAGCCCGCGCGGGGTGGTGGCCGGGGATGTTCAGGGCGTCGAAATTGTGCCAGTCGGTCTCGATCCGCGGCCCTTCGGCCACCGAGAACCCCAGCTCGGCGAAGATCGCGGTCAACTCCTCGGTCGCCTGACTGACCGGGTGGATCGAGCCGTGACCGCGCGCACGTGTCGGCAGTGTGACATCCAGCCATTCGGTCCGTAGGCGCTCATCCAGCGCGGCGTCCGCAAGACCGGCCTTCTTGGCGGCCAGCGCCGAATTGATCTCATCCTTCAGGGCGTTCAGCGCGGGGCCTGCGACTTGACGTTCCTCAGGCGTCATCTTGCCCAGTTCGCGCATCTTCAGCGCGACTTCGCCCTTTTTGCCAACGGCGGCAACACGGATCGCCTCAAGCGCGTTTTCATCGCCGGCCTCGGCGATCTGCCCCAGATATTTTGCCTTAAGATCGTCCATGACGGTCCTCTGAAATTGGTCGAGAACCTGCTATCGGCCCTGCCCCGTGAATGCAAGCCGGACGGTGCGGATCAGTAGCTGTATTCGGGGTAAATCCGCGTCAGATCGCCCTGCCAATCGCCATTGTAGTGATCCAGCAACTCGTCCGCCGGCACTTGGCCGGATTCGATGCTGTCCTTGAGCGCGTTGAGAAAATGCGTCTCATCCGGGACCAGACCACCTGCGCCGGGACGCGCACGCGATTTCAGCCCGGCATCGGCGATCGAAACCACTTCGCGCGCCAGATCATGCATGTTGATGTTACCAACCAGCGCCTGCAACCCGTCTTTGGCGGCCTCAACGCGCAACGCCTCACGCGTTTCCGCATCCCAGCCTTTGACCAGGTCCCAGGCCGCATCCAGCGCGCCCTGATCGTAGGTCAGTCCGACCCAGAAAGCGGGCAGCGCGCATAGCCGACGCCACGGGCCGCCATCTGCGCCGCGCATTTCCATGAACTTTTTGATCCGCGCCTCGGGGAAGGCCGTTGTCAGATGATCCGCCCAGTCGCTGAGCGTCGGTGTTTCGCCGGGCAGTGCAGGCAGTTTACCCTGCAGGAAGTCGCGGAACGACATGCCCAGCGCGTCGATGTACTGGCCGTCGCGATAGACGAAGTACATCGGCACATCGAGCGCGTACTGCACGTAACGCTCGAACCCGAACCCGTCTTCGAACACAAAGGGCAGCATGCCTGTCCGGGCATCGTCCAGATGCCGCCAGATATAGCTGCGCCAGCTTTTCTGGCCGTTGACCTTGCCCTCAAAGAAGGGCGAGTTGGCGAACAGGGCAGTCGCCACCGGCTGCAAGGCCAGCGCCACGCGCAGTTTCTGCACCATGTCCGCCTCGGACCCGAAATCGATGTTGACCTGCACCGTGCAGGTGCGGCGCATCATGGCGCGGCCCATGGTGCCGACTTTCTCCATATAGTCGTTCATCAGCCGATAGCGCCCTTTGGGCATCAGCGGCATCTCGTCATGGGTCCAGATCGGGGCCGCGCCCAGACCGATGAAGCCCACACCGATCTCGTCAGCGATATCCTTGACCTCACGCAGGTGGATGTTCACCTCGTCACAAGTCTCGTGAATGTTTTCCAGCGGCGCACCCGACAGTTCCAGGGCACCACCGGGTTCGAGGCTGACATTGGCGCCGTCCTTCTCAAGACCGATCAGATGCCCGCCTTCGCGCACCTCGCCCCAACCGTGACGGTCCCGCAACCCTTCGAGTACGGCCACGATCGAGCGTGTGCCTTCAAAGGGCAGGGGTTTGAGGGTGTCTTTGCAATAGCCGAATTTTTCGTGCTCGGTGCCGATGCGCCAGTCCTGTTTCGGTTTACAACCGGATTCGAGATATTCGGCCAGTTGCTCATGGCGTTCGATCGGTCCGCCGCCGGACTGGGGGATGGACATGAACCGTGCTCCGATCCTGATGTGTCTGTCTTGAAGGTCAGTGGTGGTCGCAAACGGTGCCGGTGTCAATGCAGCCGAAGATGGGCCGGGCGTGACGGGTGACGCTCCCAGATCACCACTGGATGCGCTGCGCCTCCGTTCAGTTCTGCCAGCATTTGCTCGGTTTTGAGCCCCGGCAGGCTGGAGAAAACATCAAACAGCGCCTCGGCCCCTTCTGCGTTCACCGGAATGTGAAGTGGTTGCTGCCCGGGTTGATCCAGAACCCAAAGCGCCGGGCTGGACGTCGGGTCCAGCGCCAGCCGTTCGATTTCGCGGGTGGCCACGATGCCGCCATCCAGGGGTCCAAGATAGGTGATCTGGCCCTCGTCGATAGTCACAACACCCGGACCGCCTGCCCCGGTCCGAAACCGCGCGCGTTGCACGCCGATGACGGCCAAGGCCACGGCTACCACGACCAGCACCCATCCAAGCCACCCCAGCAAACCGCCCGGACCGTTGATCCAGCTGAGCCCGAGGACCAGGACAAAAGCCGCAACAACTGCCTCGCGCCAACGCCAGAGGGCAAGCTTGGCTTCGGGTCGGATGAAACTCATTTCAACGCTCCTGTTGGAACACCCGCATAGGGCGCTTTGGTCGCCTCGAACTGCAGGGATGAAAAATCATACACCAATCGGCGATCTTCTATGCCATCCGCAACACGCGCCTGCCACAGCGCACCATTTTCGGCCCATTGCACTTCGCCGCCGAATCGATCAGCCCATTCCCATCCCGGAAGGTCGACAATTCTCTCTCCATCCGAAAAATGCAGCGCATACCGGCTGGATATCAAAGAGCGGTTTTTGTCACCCACTGCAAATGTTTGACCGAGGGCGCAGGTCTTGGAAAACGTCAGTCGGAGTTCCGCCTCATAACCTTCGCCGCCGACATGAGACCAACCCCGCCGTTGCAGGCGGGACACGACCAGTTCGCCCATATGGAAACCATCCGTGGAGTGTGGGAAAGCGTCGTTCGCCGCAGATTTCAAACCATCTGGCAATGCCTCAGGCGTCCTGCCGTTCAGACACAATGCGCCATCGCCGGTGAAGGATCCGCCGCCAAACCAGCTATCGGGCTGAGGCCAACAGGCAATGGCGGTCAGCCAGGGCGCTGTGGACAAGGCCGTCCAGCACCGCCCACCACGGCACGCGAAATAGATCAAATGTCGGCCGGACGGCGACAGATCGCAGCGGTATTCATGGATACGACCCTTGAGCCATTGTCCAAGTTCGACCGTTCCATCGCGGCGGTCCCACGACAAGGCGGCCACCTGGTCCGACGGACCCCGGCGCAGAACGACCGCGCGCTCTGACTGCAAAGCGGTCAGAACATGCAGTCGCGGCGGTGTCACGCCCAATCCCCCAGCGCTTGCTGCCACATTGTCAAAGCCGCCACCGCCGCGGTGTCCGCGCGCAGGATGCGAGGACCAAGGCTCACGACATGCGCATATGGCAATGCGGTCAGCCGGTCCCGTTCACGGTCGGAAAACCCGCCTTCAGGACCGATAAGGACGGCCCAGGGACGGCCCTTGCCAGTGTCCGCCAGCTGCAGCGCAGCGCCCACCTCGGCCTCGTTGCAGAACATCAGCTGGCGATCCTTGGGCCAGTTGTCCAGTACGCGGTCCAGCCGTTGGAGATCCGCAACCTCGGGCACGAAAGTCCCGCCGCATTGTTCGGCCGCCTCAACAGCGTGGGCTTGCAGCCTGTCCTGCCGGATGCGTTCGGAATTAGTGAACTCGGTCTGGATCGGCAGTATCCGCGCCGCGCCCATTTCCGCCGCCTTTTCGACAATGAAATCGGTGCGCGCCTTTTTGATCGGTGCAAACAGAAACCACAGATCGGGCGGAAGCTGCAGCGGCTTAGTCTGCTCGATACACCGTAACGTCCCTCCACGCTTGCCGGTCTCGGCCACTTCGGCCAACCATTCGCCGTCCTGCCCGTTGAACAGGGCAACGTGCCCGCCGACGCTCAGCCGCATGACGCCGAATAGGTAGTGCGCCTGATCACGCGTCAAAGGAACCGATTGCCCCGGACCCAAGGGCTGCTCTACATACAATCTGATCTTCGCAGTCATGAGACCCTACATATGCAAGGCAATGCCCCAACACCAGACGGTCAGGTCGCCGATGCAGTAGCCGGCAATTGGGTGGACTCTTACGCGCCCGGATTTGCCCGCCCTTACCTGCGTCTCTCGCGCGCGGACCGGCCCATTGGTACGTGGCTGCTGCTGATCCCCTGCTGGTGGGGGCTGGCTTTGGCGATCCTCAGCGACGGCCAGCCGCGACTGGAAGACCTCTGGATCGCAATCGGGTGTGCACTGGGCGCCTTTCTGATGCGGGGCGCAGGGTGCACATGGAATGACATCACGGATCGCGAGTTTGATGCGCAGGTTGAGCGCACAAGATCCCGACCGCTTCCATCCGGACAGGTCACCGTCCGGAAGGCGGTAATCTGGATGGTTGCGCAATGTCTGCTGGCGCTCGCGATTCTGCTCAGCTTCAATCAGGCGGCGATAGCCATGGGTGTATTGTCACTGCTGCCGGTGACGATCTACCCGTTCGCCAAGCGATTCACCTGGTGGCCGCAGGTGTTTCTGGGGCTTGCCTTCAACTGGGGTGCCCTGCTGGCCTGGACCGCGCACAGCGGCAGCCTGGGCTGGCCCGCGGTCACTCTCTATCTGGCGGGCATCGCATGGACCCTGTTTTATGACACGATCTATGCGCATCAGGACGCCGAGGACGATGAGCTTGTCGGCATCAAATCCACGGCACGCCTGTTTGGCACCGACACGGCGAAGTGGTTGAAGTATTTTCTGATTGCCACCGTCGCCCTGATGGCCCTTGCAATCATCGACGCCGGTGTTCCTGATGCATCGCTGATGGCTCTGGCTGTCGCGCTTGCCGGGCCCTGGGCCATGGGCTGGCACATGACCTGGCAACTGCGCGGGCTGGACATCGAAGACAACGTCAAGCTGCTGCAACTGTTCCACGCCAATCGGGACACCGGCCTTATTCCGCTGATCTTCCTGTGCGTCGCCTTGTTGCTCTGATTGCACCTCTGGGCCGGGGTCTGTAAGAGTCCGCTCAATCGCCTAAGGAGTCTCAAACCCGCACATGCGTCTGCCGTATATTTTTGCCGTCTCTGTGATTTTCCTCGTATCTGCCGGACTGTCTTTGTTGGCGGCGAGCTATGCGGTCACCAAGATCGAAGAGACATCGGAATTTGCCGTACGCCGCGCACTGGACCTCAGCGGACATGATTGGGCCGAGGTTCAGTCAGACGGGTTGCGGGTTGTCCTGACCGGGACCGCCGCGGATGAGGCAACACGCTTTAACGCACTGACGGCGGCAGCAACGGAAGTCGATACATCCCGCGTGATTGACGAGATGCAGGTCCAGGCAACTTCGGATCTGGCCCCGCCGCGATTTTCGGCGGAAATCCTGCGGAATGACAGCGGCATCACAATCATCGGCCTGATCCCGGCCAGCCAGGACCGTGCGGAACTGATGGACCGTCTCGACGATCTCGAGGCCTCCGGGACAGTGTCTGACCTGATGGAAACAGCGGACTATCCCAAGCCCAAAGGTTGGGATGACGCCATCGACTATGCCATCGGGGCCTTATCCCGGTTGCCGCGCGCCAAGATCTCGGCCAGCCCCGGGCTGGTCAAAGTAACCGCCATCGCCGACAGTCAGCAGGAAAAAGAGCGGCTGGAACGGGATTTGACCCGAACCGCACCGCCGAGCCTGCGCATCGGGTTGGCCATTTCAGCACCGCGCCCGGTGATTACACCCTTTACCCTGAGATACCTGATTGGAGAAGATGGCGGGCAATTCGATGCCTGCTCTGCACAGGACGAAAACGCGCGCGATATCATTGTCGCGGCGGCGCAAAGCGCGGGCCTTACCGGACCCTATTCCTGCACCATCGGCCTGGGGGTTCCGTCCCCGCGCTGGTCCGAAGCGGCCAAGCTGAGCATCGGCGCCCTTGCCGAAATTGGGCAGGGGTCCGTAACGATGTCCGATGCCGACATCACGCTGATCGCGGCACAGGGCACCGCACCTGGCTTGTTTGACCGGGTTGTTGGCGAACTGGAGACATCCCTGCCCGATGTTTTCGCCTTGCACGCCGTTTTGCCCAAACCGGAAACAGAAACGCAGGCCGGCCCGGTCGAGTTCTCGGCGACGCGCAGCCCCGAAGGCTTGGTTCAACTCCGCGGGCGCCTGAGCGACGACACATTGCGCGACATGGTCGACAGCTATGCGCGCGCCGCTTTTGGTTCGGAACAGGTGTATACTGCAACGCGCGTTGCTCCGGACCTGCCGGTTGACTGGCCCGTGCGGGTTCTGGCCGGGCTTGAAGCCCTCGCCCAGTTGCACAACGGAGCGCTGACCGTGACACCGGAATCGGTTGATCTGACCGGACTGAGCCATGACACAGAAGCAAAAGCCCGTATCGCGGGTCAGCTGTCGGAAAAGCTGGGTGATGCGCAGGATTTCACCCTGTCGATCACCTACCAGCCGCCTCCGGAACCCGAGGATGCCCTGCCCGATCCCGAGATTTGCGAAGAGCAGATCGCCGAAGTGCAGTCAGCCGGCAAGATCGCGTTTGAACCCGGATCATCCACTATTGCAGCGGACTCGCGCGATACCGTCAACAGAATCGCCGACATCCTGCGCGAATGCGGCCCGATCCGCATGGAAATACAGGGTCATACGGACAGCCAGGGCCGTGAAGAAATGAACCAGCAGCTAAGCCAGGCCCGGGCACAGTCCATCCTGAACGAGTTGCGGGGGCGGCGAATTCCAACCTCCAGCTACACGGCCGTGGGTTACGGAGAAACACAGCCGATTGCGGATAACGAAAGCGAGGAAGGGCGAGAGGAAAACCGGCGGATCGAGTTCCGGCTGATCCGGCCCGAACCCGTTGAGAATTCCGAAACCGGGCTGGAGGCGCTGGAGGCCGAAACAAACGCACCCGAAGCCGAACAGAAGGACACTACCGCATCTGATGCGGACGCAGAGGACCAGTAACTTGAACAGAACCGAATTCATAATCGCCACCGCCATCATCCTGTTCGCGGCCTTCTGCATGGGGTGGTTCGCCAACTGGCTTGCCCATCGCCTGTCCCGGGTGCGTCAGAGCGATGTGGCCGATCTGGATCGGATGAGTCAGGAATTGCACGAGGCCGAAGAAACCCGCGATCAGGCGATTACCTATCTGCAACAACGCGAAGCTGAGCTGACCAATCAGCTGACCCAGACCGAAGCGGAGTTGTCTGCGGCAATGGACGGCTTGCGCGCGGCCCGTCAGGAAGCGGAAGAACTGCGCGGACGGATCAACAACGCGGATTGAACCGGCTACCAGCGGCCCAGCGCGTCCTCGTCCTCATCTTTCGCGGCGACCCATTCCGCCCCTGATCCGGTGATTTCTTTCTTCCAGAAGGGCGCCCGCGACTTGAGGTAATCCATTAGAAATTCAGCGGCCTCGAACGCGTCCTTGCGATGCGGAGCTGCAGTCGCGACCATCATGATCCGGTCCCCCGGCGCCAGTCGCCCATGCCGGTGGATGACCAGCACATCGCCCAGCGACCATCGTGCCTTGGCCTCCTTGGCGATCTTGGCAATCGCCTGTTCGGTCATCCCCGGATAGTGCTCTATCTCCATCACGTCCAGATCACTCTGCGCCAGGTCGCGCACGACGCCGGTGAAGGTCACGATGGCTCCGTTTGCGGTGTCGCTTGAAGCAAACGCATTGGCTTCGACCCCCAGATCAAACGGTTCTTCCTGAACGGAAACCCTCATCAGATTAGCCGCCGGTCATAGGCGGAAAGAACGCAACCTCGCGCACTCCGGCCAGCGGCGCATCAAAGTCGGACAGTTCCTGATCCAGTGCCACGCGCAGTGCCGAAGTATCCGAAAACGCGGCGGCGTAGCGCTCTTCCCGTGCGCTGAGTTCCGCAACCAGGTCCGATACGGTCGCCGCCTTCGTTTCGACCCGCTCTTTTGGCAGGCCGATACGCTCGCGCACCCAGGCAAAATACAGCACGTCCATGGCTCAACTCTCCTTCAGATGGGGCATAGCTTTACGTAGGTAGTCATAGCCGGTGATCAATGTCAGCGCAGCCGCAATCCACAGCAGCCACAACCCGATCTGACCAGACCAGAACATGCCCTCAAGCTTCCAGCCAAGGCCATGTGCGTCCTCGACCTGTCCCGCGAGCACTTGATCAATCAGTACGGCATCCATTCCCAATGTGGACATGACAAAGTAGTGCTCGAAAATCCCTTGCGAAAACAAAACCGCGATGGCAATCATCTGCGCCGTTGTCTTCCATTTGGCCAAATTCGTCACCTTCAGCGTTCCGGCCACATCACCGAGGTATTCGCGCAGGCCCGAGACAAATACTTCGCGAAACAGGATGACTGTAGCCGGCAGGACCAGCCACGGTGTCCAGCTTTCGGTCGAATACCCGACCAGGATCATAAGCGCGATCACAACCATGGCTTTGTCGGCAATGGGGTCCAGCATGGCACCGATCTTGGTTTCCTGCTTCCAGGCCCGCGCCAGATACCCGTCGAACCAGTCCGTGATCGCTGCGGACAGAAACAGGATCAGCGCGAACCAGTCTGCATAAGGCCGGGTGAAGTACAGAAACATCACAGCCAGCCCGGGCGCCGCCAACAGACGCAGGACAGTCAGGATATTCGGAAGGTTCCATTTCATGCGTCAGACACTACATTGCCGATTTCCGACATAAAAGACGGCACATCAAAAAACCATACCATTCACAGGCGCTTGGGCGATCCGGAGACAAACGGTCGCAAGATATCCTTCTCGCCATAATACGCCTTGGCTCCGGATGGGTTTGCCGTCAGATTGTCCGGCGGATCAGCCACAAGGTAGGCGAACTGGATGACGGCACATATTCGGACCGACCCCCGATCGAACCTGATCGGCAGCGCCTGGATGATTGCGGCCATGGCACTGTTCGCGCTGGAAGACGCATTGCTCAAGGGGGCCTCGGCCACGCTGCCAATCTGGCAGATACTGGTGTTGTTCGGTACAGGGGGATCGTTGGTCTTTGCGGCGGTGGCCCTGCTGCGCGGCGCCGACTTGTTTCATCCCGACGTCCTGTCGCGCCCGATGAAGGTACGGGTGCTGTTCGAGATCCTCGGGCGGCTGTTTTACGTCCTTGCAATCACATTGACCCCCCTGTCGGCAGCGACCGTGATCCTGCAGGCCACCCCTCTTGTTGTGGTCGCGGGGGCCGCGCTGTTCTTTGGTGAAGCCGTGGGCTGGCGACGGTGGAGCGCGATTCTGATCGGCCTGATCGGTGTTGTGATCATCATCCAACCAACCGGGGACAGTTTTTCGGTCCTGTCGATTCTGGCCGTGCTGGGCATGTTGGGCTTTGCCGGGCGCGATCTTGCCAGCCGCGCGGCGCCGGCAACCCTGAGCACCGAGGTGCTGGGATTCTATGGCTTCCTCTGCATTGTGGCCGCTGGACTGGCCTATCGGTTTTGGGAGGGGGTCCCGATGCAACCCCTGAGCCTGCATGCCGGACTTCACGTGACCGGCGCTGTTCTGATGGGCACGATGGCCTATGCCGCGCTGATGAAAGCGATGCGGACCGGAGAGGTTTCGGCCGTTACGCCGTTCCGCTACTCGCGCCTTTTGTTTGGCGTTGCGCTGGGCGTCGTGTTTTTTGGCGAACGGCTGGACCAAACCATGTGGATCGGATCCACCCTGATCGTGGCCTCGGGTCTGTATATCTTGTGGCGCGGACGACGGTCCTAGCCCTTGTCATGGAAGAAGTCATAAACCTTCTGGGCAAGTCCGGCTGAGATTCCTTCAACCGCTTTCAGATCGGCAAGATTGGCGCGGCTGACCGCCTTGGCGCTGCCGAAATGAGCCAGCAACGCGCGTTTGCGCGCCGCGCCGACGCCGGGGATTTCGTCCAGCGGCGTCGCGCCCACCGCCTTGGCGCGTTTGGCGCGATGGGTGCCGATGGCAAAGCGATGTGCCTCATCCCGCAATCGCTGGATAAAATAGAGCACCGGGTCGTTGCGTTTCAGGGCAAAGGGACGCTGGCCGATCCGATGGAATTCCTCCTTACCATGATCGCGGTCGACGCCTTTGGCCACACCGACCATAGGGATGTCTTCCACCCCGTGCTGCGCCATGATCTCATGCACGGCACTGACCTGCCCTGCGCCGCCATCAATCAGCAACAGATCGGGCCAAAGCCCCTTGTCTCGATCGGGATCTTCCTTTTGCAACCGGGTAAAGCGGCGGTTTAGAACCTCTTTCATCATACCGAAATCGTCGCCGGGGGTCAGATCGTCGCCGCGAATGTTGAATTTGCGGTAGGCGTTTTTCATGTACCCTTCGGGCCCGGCCACGATCATACCGCCAACGGCATTCGTTCCCTGAATGTGCGAGTTGTCATAAACCTCAATCCGGTTTGGCGGGCCGTCCAGATCGAACGCCTCGGACACACCCCGCAGCAGTTTGGCCTGCGTGGCGCTTTCTGACATACGGCGCGCAAGCGCCTCGCGCGCGTTTCGCAGGGCGCCCGCAACCAATTCCTGCTTTTCCCCGCGTTGCGGGACAAGGATTTCGACCTTGCGACCAGCCTTTTCGCTCAGCGCGTCCTGCATCAGGTCGGCGTTTTCAATGGCATCGGACAGGATCAGCTGACGCGGTGGTTCCTTGTTGTCGTAGAACTGACCGAGAAAGGCCTCCATCGCCTCGGCCGGTGAGACATCGGGCCCGACGCGGGGGTAGAAATCACGGTTGCCCCAGTTCTGATTGGCCCGGATGAAGAAGACCTGCACGCAGGCCTGACCGCTGTCCATGTAGAGACCGACCACATCTGCCTCGGTCACGCCGCGCGGGTTGATGCCTTGCGATGTCTGAACCTGCGTCAGCGCCCGGATCCGGTCACGCAATCCGGCGGCGCGTTCGAACTCCATCGCCTCGGACGCGGTCATCATCTGCTGGGCCAGATCCTCCTGCACCTTGGTTGACCGTCCCGACAGGAACCGCTCAGCATCCTTGACGCTTTCCCCATACTCCGCTTCGGAAATCAGCCCAACACAAGGCCCCGAGCACCGTTTGATCTGATAGAGCAAACAGGGCCGCGTACGGCTGTCGAACATCGAGTCCGAGCAGTTGCGCAGCAGAAATGCCTTTTGCAGTTGATTGAGCGTCCGGTTCACCGCGCCCGCGCTGGCAAAGGGACCAAAGTAGGCGCCTTTCTCTTTCTTCGCGCCGCGATGCTTTTTGATCTGCGGAAACGCATGGTCCTTGGCCACCAGAATATTTGGAAAGCTTTTGTCGTCCCTCAGCAGGACATTGTATTTCGGCTTGAGCTGCTTGATCAGGTTCTGCTCAAGCAGCAGTGCCTCGGTCTCGGTTCTGGTGGTCAGGAACATCATCGAAGCCGTTGCGGCGATCATCCGTTCTATCCGACCCGAATGGCCAGGACGCGCGTAGTTCGAGACGCGCGTCTTGAGGTTGCGGGCTTTGCCGACATACAGAACCCGGCTGTCGCCATCCAGCATGCGATAGACCCCGGGCGAACTGTCCAGCGTCTTTGCATACCGCTGAATACACGCGTATCCGGTCGGCTGAGTGCCCGTGTTCGTATCGTTCTGAGAGTTCATGGCCCTGAAATATGATTCTCTGCTCTTGGCTGCAATCTTGTGCCGTCCAGATCAAGAGAAAACAAATCCACGGTTTCTGTGGATAACAGTGCAGATAAGTTTTGCGGCACTGCGATTTTTCCTTGTTTCCCTGCCGTTTCCCTGAAATGCACAAAAAATAGGCGCTTTTTCAACCATTTGATTTTAAAGAGTATTTTTTAATTGCTTAGCAAGTGTATGAAAAAAAAGACATTTTTGTAACGCAAGTGTAACAGAATTGAGAGCAGTGCAAAACTTACACCAAATTTGTCTATTCAACGCCCAGAACGTCCGGTGTCTGCCAACCCAAATGCTGTCCGCCGTCCACGCACAGCAGCTGTCCGGTCACCGCATCGGCGTCCAGAAAATATCCCAGCGCGGCCGTGATATCCGACGGGTTCGCGCCGCGTTCCAGAACCGTGTTCGACCGCTGCGTCTTGAAGTGGTCTTCGCTCTGGCGATGGCCTTGCAAGGTCGGCCCCGGTCCAATCGCATTTACGCGGATTGACGGGGTCAGCGCCTGCGCGGCCGTGCGCGTCAGCGCCCACAATCCCATCTTGGCGATGGTGTAGGTCATGAATTCGGGTGTCAGCTTGCGCACCCGCATGTCGATCATGTTGACGATCAGCCCAGTTGCAACAGGTTCACCATCGGCATCGGTCTCGGGCTTCAGGCCCTGTTCGGCCATCGCCTGCGTCAGCACAAACGGCGCGCGCAGATTGCTGTCGATGTGACGGTCCCAACTTTGCCGGGTTGCCGTATGAATGGTGTCATACTCAAAGATCGAGGCATTGTTGACCAGACATGTGATTGGCCCGCCCAGGGCTTCAGCCGTGCGCGGCAGCAAGGAGGTCACTTGAGCCTCGTCCAGCAAATCGGCCCGCAGCGCCACCGACTGCCGGCCCAATGCCTGCACTTCGGCCACCGTGTCCCGAGCGGGCTGTTCCGACGTCGCGAAGTGCACTGCTACGTCATAACCTCTGCCAGCCAGGTATACAGCCATCGCCCGGCCCAGACGGATTCCGGCACCGGTTACCAGGGCTCGGGTCATGGATCACCTCATTTCGTAAGGTCACACCAGCAGTGATGTGATGTAAACCGCATATAGCATCGTCAGGACCAGCCCCCAGATTCGAGAGATATCCTGTTTGAAGAACACAAACGGGATCAACAGGAGCGATGCGCCCAGCATGACCCACAGGTCGAAGTATAGGAACTCCGGATCGACAGGGATGTTTCCGAACCAGGTGGCAATGCCCACGATGGCCAGCAGGTTGAACATGTTCGATCCGATGACATTGCCCAGCGCGACATCGGCCTGCCGACGCAATGCGGCCATCACAGTCGTCGCGAGTTCCGGCAGCGATGTACCAACCGCGATCAGGGTCAGGCCGATGACCGTTTCGCTCACCCCATAGGTCCGTGCGATAATGGTGGCGTTGTCCACCAGCAGATGCGCGCCCATCGGCAAACCGATCAAACCCAGGATCAGATAAATCGACAGCTTCCAATAGGGCATGTCCGGGTCTGCTTCTTCCAGACCCTCCAATGTGTCTTCGTCTGCCACGATTCCCCCGCAGGCATTACGATGGGCTTTTGCGTCGCGAAACGCGTTGAGCAGAACAAGCGCCAATGCGGCCAGCAGGACCGCCCCGCTGAGAAACGTGAATGTTCCCAAAAAGGCGAGCCCGATGAACAGCACCGTCGCCAGCAACATGAAGACGTAGTTCCTACGACTGTTGCATTCGCTGGTGTGCAACGTCGCCAGTAAGGCGGGCACCCCCAGGACCAACAGAATGTTGGCTGTGTTTGATCCGACAACATTACCCAGGGCAATCCCCGGAGCGTTTTCTTTCAGCGCACTGATTGCGATCAGCAACTCCGGCGCAGATGTCCCGAATGCCACAATGGTCAGGCTGACGATCAACGCCGGTACGCCCAGGCGCAGGCTCAGATTGACCGCGCCACGCACCAATGCATCGCCTGCCAGCAAAAGGATCACCAATCCCAGGCCGGAAAACAGCCACGCCGTCATGTCCGGCCTCCCTTTTCGCAGGCGCAAGGGCCTTTACCGATCCGAAACCGACCACAACGGGGGCATTTCGCTGAACTCAATCGCCGCTGTCCCGGAAAGCGCAGCTTTCCGAACATCGCCAGGACGCCCATGGCGATCAGAAACAGGGTGACGGCTTTGATGATCACGTCACAAACCAAACCGCGCGTAGGCCGCGCGCTCTTCCAGACCGGATATGGCGTCCTGTGTCAGAGTGGCCCCAAGCCTTGCCCAGATCGGTTTGCGCAACCCGTAGCGGCGGAATTTGACTTTGTCCCCAAACCGCTCCTGCATTTTTGGCTTCAGATGGGCGATGCCATCAATCAGGCCCAATTCCTGCGCACGCCGGGCGAGCCAGATCTCACCGGTGAACAAGTCGGCGCCTTGATCCAGCTTATCGCCGCGCCGGGTTTTGACATGCGCAATGAAATTCTCGTGGATATCGTGCAGCAGGCGTTCCAGCCGCGCCACATCCTCTTTCTTTTCCGGGGCAAACGGATCCAGCATGGATTTCGACTGACCTGCCGTATGCACGCGCCGTTCGAACCCCTGGCGCGACAGAAAAACGTGAGCGCCGAACCCCGCCGAGATTACGCCGATTGACCCCAGAACCGAACTGTCATCCGCCCAGATCTCGTCCGCAGCGGTAGCCAGCCAGTACCCACCCGAGGCTGCAACATCTTCGACAAACGCAATAACAGGAACCTCAAATTCCTCGGCAAGACGCCGAATCCGCGCGCCGATCAGCGAGCTTTGCACCGCTGACCCGCCAGGCGAATTGACCTCAAGCGCAACGGCGACAGGCTTGCCTTTCCGAAAGGCTTTTTCCAACACGGGCGCCAAAGTGGCATCGTTCAAAGACCCGCGCCCGGGCACTCCAATGGCACCATTCAGGCGGACAACGGCCACACAGGGCTGTTTTTTGACAAACGGCAGGCTGAGCTTCATGGGTGCCGATGTAGAGTGCACCCAACCTGTAAACAAGGGACGTTTGCGGCGTTAAACGCGACGTGAACAAATTTCCCGAAGGCAGCGGGCAAAAATGCAACGCCCTCGAACGGGTCAGTTTCGGATGCGCCAACCTGTTTTGAATATCCAACCAATGATGCCGAGACAGATGCCAGTGAACGCCAGAATCGCCAGCAGGCTAAACACAATCGGCACATCCGCCAGCCCATAAAAGGACCACCGGAACCCCGAAATCAGATAAACTACGGGGTTGAACAGCGTGATCGTCTGCCACAAAGGCGGCAACATCGAGATCGAGTAAAACGTCCCCCCGAGAAAGATCAAAGGCGTGACGATAAGCTGCGGCACCAGCGACATTTGCTCAAAATTGCTGGCCCAGATACCGATTATGAAGCCAAGCAACGAAAAACTGAGGCAGGACAGGATCAGAAAGGCGGCCATGGCAAATGGGTGCTCGATACGAATGTCTACGAAGAACGTCGCCGTGACGAGGATGACAATGCCGACAAACAAGGACTTTGTAGCCGCCGCGCCAACATAACCGATCACGATTTCAATGAAGTTCACCGGGGCGGACAGCAATTCATAGATCGTGCCCAGAAATTTGGGAAAATAAATTCCAAAGGACGCGTTCGAGATTGCAAGCATCACCACCGACAGCATGATCAGACCGGGTACGATGAACGCACCATATGATACCCCTTCTACCTCTTGGATACGACTGCCAATGGCGGTGCCGAATACCACGAAATAGAGTGATGTAGACAGAACCGGAGACAGGAAACTCTGTGCCAGAGTGCGAAAGAAACGCGCCATTTCAAACCGGTAGATGGCAACAACAGCGGACCAGTTCATGCGGCCTCTCCGGATACAAGATTGACGAAAATCTCCTCGAGACTGGATTGCCGGGTTTGTACATCACGCAAGACAAGACCGGCCTGTGCAACGTCATTCAGCAACGTTGTGATACCCGTCCGGTCCGCGTGTGTGTCATAGGTGTAGATCAGCGCATCCCCGTTGCCGTTCAGGGTCAGGTTGTGCGCTGCCAGACTGTTCGGGATGTCCTGGATGGGTTCAGTCAGCATAACCTCAATCTGCTTCTTGCCCATCTGCGCCATCAGTTTGTCCTTATCCTGCACCAGCAGCAGTTCACCCTTGTCGATCACGCCGACACGGTCCGCGATGGCCTCGGCTTCTTCGATGTAATGCGTGGTCAGAATGATGGTGACACCGGCCTGTTTCAGTTCCGACACGATCTCCCACATATCCTTGCGCAGCTCGACATCCACGCCTGCGGTAGGTTCGTCCAGAAACAGGACACGCGGTTCATGCGCCAGTGCCTTGGCGATCAACACCCTGCGTTTCATACCGCCGGACAGTTCCTTGATCGCGTTGCGGCGTTTATCCCAAAGGGATAGCTTGCGGAGGATCTCTTCGATCCGAGCATTGTTCCGGCTTAGCCCGAACAGGCCGCGCGACAGGCGCACCGTGTTCCAGACCTTCTCAAACGGCTCCAGCGCAATTTCCTGCGGCACCAGACCGATCATCTTGCGCGCAGCCCGAAATTCGGTCTGGATATCGTGGCCTCCGACCGTGACCGAACCGGAGGTGGGTGTCGTGATGCCGCAGACGGTTGAAATCAGCGTCGTCTTTCCTGCACCGTTAGGCCCCAGCAAAGCGAGTATCTCACCTTCTTCAATGTCCAGCGACACACCCTTGAGCGCCTCGAAACCGTCGGCATAGGATTTGCGCAGATCCTTGATGGACAAAATGGTCGTCATTCATGCTCCTCGTTCTGGCAGCGACCCTATCGCGCCCGACCGGGCCGGAACAGATCAATTCCGCACAATGTTCTGTGCACGTTTACGACGAAATCAATCGCAGTCTGGCAGCCGCCCGTGTCCTAACGGTTCCGCTTTGGTATTTCCCGATTTGCCGTCCAGTCCCATGTGCCTTGGTCCCGCTCGGCAACGGTCTGCTTCCAGCCGACCTCCTCGGTTCGGGTCTTGAAATTGATCCCTTCTGGCGAATGTCGGGTGATACCGTCAAAAACGGTAGCCAGCCGTTGAACCTGCATCATGCCTGTCTGTTCGATGGCCTGATTGATCACCATTTTCTGCATCGCCAACTGGTTGATCGGAACCGAGGCCATACGCGAGGCAAGCGCCTCAACGGCATCATCGAGATCATCGGCCGGAACCGCGTCGAGGATCAGCCCCAGATCAGCCGCTTCGCGACCGGTGATCTTGTCACCGGTGAACAGCATGCGCTTGGCCTTTTCCGCGCCCAGGCGATAGACCCACATGGCCGTGGTCGGACAGCCCCAGACCCGGGCCGGCATATACCCGATCTGTGCATCCTCAGCCATGAGCGTCAGGTCGGCACACAGCGCAATATCCGAGCCGCCCGCAACGGCAAAACCGTGGACCTTGCAGATCACCGGTTTCATCGCCCTCCAAAGCGACATGAAATGCTGGGTGTTGCGCCACATAAAGCTGTAATCCTTGATCGGATCCCAAGGCATGCTCTGCGTGACTTCCCCGGCGCCATTGCCTTCGGCGTAATACGTCAGATCGTAACCCGCACAAAACCCTGCGCCACTGCCCGACAGGATCATGACATTCACATCGGCGTCAGCATCTGCCCGTGCCACCGCATCCGCGAGTTGAACAGGCAACTCGTCATTGATTGCGTTCATGACCTCGGGGCGGTTCAGCGTAATCCGCGCTATGCGCCCGTCTTTCTCATACAGGACCACCGACATTTCTTCCTCCTCTTGCCGAACCAAACAAATCAGCTGACTAAGGAGTCGCATAGTCTTTTCCGCCCGAGACGTCACGTCGCTGCAGGACAGCCTTGCGTTCCAACGGCGGGAACGGAACCTTTGCCCCAAGGGGAGGCACCAAATGCTGAACGGAATTCGCATTATTGAAATCGAGGGTCTGGGACCCGGACCCTTTGCGGCCATGACGCTGGCGGATCTGGGCGCTGATGTGGTCACCATTCATCGCAAAGGCAGTGCCGTGACGCCGGGCATGCCGGACCGGTCGATTCTGGATCGGGGAAAGCGGTCGATTGCACTCGATCTCAAGGACGCGGGAGACCTGCAGGTGGCTCAACGCCTCATCGACGGCGCCGACGCATTGATCGAAGGTTTCCGGCCAGGGGTGATGGAGAAACTGGGGCTGGGCCCTGAATCCTTTCATGCCAGCAATCCGAAACTGGTCTATGGCCGCATGACTGGCTGGGGCCAGAACAGCCCGTTATCGGGCACGGCAGGGCACGATCTGAACTACATCGCCCTGTCCGGTGCGCTGTGGTATGCCTCCGCCCCCGGTCAGACACCCATGACACCGGCAACACTGGTGGGCGATATCGGCGGGGGGGCCATGTATCTGGTCACAGGTATTCTGGCCGGAGTGCTCAATGCGCAAAAGACAGGGCATGGCACAATTGTCGATGCCGCGATCTACGACGGGTCGGCCCACATGATGAACCTGCTGATGAGCCTGCGCCAGACCGGCAACCTGTCCGAAACACGTGGTCACAGCCTGCTGGATGGCCCCCACTGGTGCCGAACCTATGCCTGTGCGGATGGCGGATTCATAACCGTTCAGTGTCTGGAGCCAAAATTCTATGCCCAATTCCTGTCGCTGATGACCCTGTCCGAAGACGGCGATTTCCAGCAACAATACAACCGGTCGCTCTGGCCGGATTTGACCCGCCGCCTTGCTGAAATGTTTGTGGCGCACCCCCGTGACCACTGGGCCGAACTGTTCAAGGGAACGGATGCCTGCGTCGCCCCGGTCCTCAGCCCCGAAGAAGCGCACATGCATAAGATGAACGCCGCCCGCGGCACATGGCAAAACACATACGGCACGCTACAGGCCGCTGCCGCCCCTCGGTTTTCCGGCGTCGATTGGCAGCCCAAACCCAGCCCGTCCCGTGGCGAACACACCCAAGAGATTCTCGCAGAGCTCAATGACCCGACTTGATCCGCCCCTTCATCTGGCCAAAAATACCTCGGGGGTGAATTGGCGCAAGCCAAGAGGGGGCTGGCCCCCTCCTACCTTCACCGTCCGCGCACCGTGTCAATCATGAGCTGAACATTCCGGGGATCTGCGTCCGGCGTGATCCCGTGACCAAGGTTGAAAATATGGGGCCCTTTGGAGAATGCCTGCACGATCCGGCGGGTCTCATCCACCAGGGCCTGTCCACCGGTCACCATATGCGACGAGGCCAGATTGCCCTGCACGCAGCCGTCCGCCTGAACATGTTCGGCGGCCCAGTCCGGCGACACTGAATTGTCCAGCGCCACACAGTCAACACCGGTGGCCCTGGCAAAACCGACATAACCCTCACCGGCCTCACGCGGGAAACCAATGACCGGGATATCGGGATGACGTTCTTTGACAGCCTGCGTAATCACTCGGCATGGTTCGACTGCATATTTCCGGAATGCGTCACCTTTCAGCGAACCGGCCCAACTGTCGAAGATCTTGACCACTTCGGCGCCCGCCTCGATCTGGGCTGACAGGTACTCGATTGTCGCCGCCGTGATCCGATCCAAAAGCGCTTCAAAAAGGGCCGTATTTTCCTCGCGCAGCGCATGCGCCGGCCCCTGGTCCGGCGTCCCCTGCCCGGCAATCATATAGGTCGCCACCGTCCAGGGTGCGCCGGCAAAACCGATCAGCGTCGTCTCTGACGGCAGTTCGCGGGACAGGATGCGAACGGTCTCATAGACCGGGGAGAGGGTCTCGTGAATCTCCTCAACCGGCTTCAGCACATCGAAATCGGATTGCCGCGTAATTGTAGAAAGCCGCGGGCCTTCCCCGGTGACAAACCAGAGATCCGCGCCCAGTGCCTGCGGCACCAACAGGATATCGGCAAACAGGATGGCCGCATCAAACCCGTAGCGCCGAATGGGCTGCAAAGTGACCTCGGCGGCCAGATCGGGGTTGTAGCACAGCGACAAGAAGTCACCCGCCTGCGCGCGGGTCGCACGGTATTCCGGTAGATAGCGACCGGCCTGCCGCATCATCCAGATCGGCGGTACATCCTGTACCTCGCCCGCCAGCGCCCGCAGCAGTGTTTTTGTCTCGGCCATCATCGCCCCCAGTCTTCCGGTTTGGCAACGGGTCGACCTTCGGCGGCAATTTGTCAAGCGCAGCCCCCATTGTCAGGGCAAAGTGACGCGACTAAAGCTGTGTTCATGACTTTGACCCTGCCCACCCCCGCATCGCCGCTGAAAATTGGCACCCGAGGCTCCCCGCTGGCGCTGGCACAGGCGTATGAAACGCGGCAACGACTGCGCGATGCATTCGATCTGTCGGACGACGCTTTTGAAATTGTTGTGATCAAGACGACCGGCGACAACCGAGCCATGATTGATGCGGACCGACCGCTGAAGGAGATTGGCAACAAGGGCCTGTTCACCAAGGAAATCGAAGACGCGATGCTTCGCGCTGAAATCGACATCGCCGTGCATTCGACCAAGGACATGCCGGTTGAACAACCGGTTGGGCTGGTTCTGGACACGTTTCTGCCCCGAGAGGATGTGCGGGACGCGTTCATCTCGCCGCATCTTCAATCGATTCAGGATTTGCCCGAGGGCGCTGTCGTCGGCACATCTTCTCTGCGCCGCCGGGCGCAATTGTTGAACCGTCGCCCCGATCTGAAGGTCGTGGAGTTTCGCGGCAATGTTCAGACCCGTCTGAAAAAGCTGGCAGAGGGCGTCGCGGACTGCACCTTTCTGGCCATGGCCGGTATCCGGCGCCTGAATATGGAGGACGTGCCCGCAACCGCCATCTCTCCCGACGACATGCTTCCGGCTATCGCGCAGGGCACCATCGGGATCGAACGGCGCAGTGATGATACCCGTACCGCCGAAATGCTCGAAGCGATCCACCATGCCGAGACCAGCCAGAGGCTGCGGGCAGAGCGCGCATTGCTGAAGGCCCTGGATGGGTCCTGTGAGACACCCATTGCTGGTCTGGCCGAGGTGGACAATGGTCAGCTCAGGCTGCGCGGCGAGGTATTGCGCCCGAACGGGGCCGAGGCGATTGCCGAGGAATCAAAAGGCCCGGTTCAGGACGGCGCAGACATGGGTCGCGCCATGGCCGAAACTCTGCTGCGACAGGCAGGACCAGATTTCTTTGATTGGAGAAATTAAAAAAAAGTTTATGCAATGTGAACTGCTTCACTGTCGTGGTCGGTTCGGCAGTGCATTAAGGTCCCATAACGATCAGGACATCGGATCAGTCTCGAAAATATCGAAGGTTTAGAGTTTCTAGTGTCGTAATTAGTATTCGAGGGGGCGAGGCTGATCCCCGATACCCAATCGTTTCGGGTCGCTGTCCCACCAAGGCAGCGACCCGTTTCACGTTTTACGTCCTAAAACTTGCGTCAGATTTCGCAAACAACCCTGACGGCGCGATCGACCGCCTCCTGCGTGTGCGCAAGATCGGCTTCTGTCACCGCAAGCGACGGGTAGAGCTTTCCGGGCGATTTGAACACACCATGGGATCGCAAAGCGGAGTTATAGACCTCATTGCGCTGCGGGTTGTCATGCTTTGCGCTGCGGTAATCACGGCACACGCCTTCGGTGAAATAGATGTCGAACAGCGTTTCATCCCCGCAAATCTGATGCGGGATACCAGCCTTGGTCAAGGCGTCCGATTGCATCTTTTGTAAGGCACGGCCCGTCGCACGCAGACGCTCGTACGCGCCCTCGCGCCGCAGGATTTCCATCGTCTTCAACCCGGCCACCGAGGCCACCGGGTTGCCGGACAGGGTTCCCAATTGCATCAGCCATCCCTCTTCGCCGACACGGGATTTGTCGAAATGCTGCATGATCTCTGCGCTGGCACCAACGGCCGCGAGCGGAAAGCCTCCACCCGTGATCTTGCCTAGCGTACAGATATCCGGCGTCACTCCATATCGTTCCTGGGCGCCACCATAGGCGAGACGAAAGCCGGTCACGATCTCATCAAAGATCAGCAGAACATCGTGCCTATCGCACAAATCACGCAGGCCCTGCAGATATCCGGGCATGGGGGGAACGATGCGCTGCAACGGCTCGACCATGATCGCTGCAACGTCACTGTGTTCGTTCAGCAGGTTTGCAACGGCCTCAAGGTCATTGAACGGCGCGATCAGCATCTGATCTGCAACACCCTGGGGGATTCCGGCGCTGTCAGGCACGGCCTGCGGGAAATTGACCTCGCGGCTGGGCGCAAGGCTCATTTGTGCCTCGGCACTCATCCCGTGATAGCCGCCCTCGAATTTCAGGATCTTGTCGTGACCGGTGTAAGCCCGCGCCAGCCGGATCGCATACATGTCCGCCTCGCCGCCCGAGGCGACAAATCGAATTTGTTCGCAGCATGGCACCGCCTCGACAATGGCCTCGGCAAGCTCGATGCCTTTGCTGTTATTGGCAAAGAACGTCATCCCCTTGGGCAGTTGCTCAAGCACCGCCTCCATCACTTCCGGGTGACCATGGCCCAAAAGCATCGGGCCAGAGCCGATCAGATAGTCGATGTATTCGTTTCCGTCCTCGTCCCAGACATGGCTGCCATCGCCCCGGGCGATGATGATACCCGGGTCGAAATTGCCAAAGCCTCCAGCAGGCAGAACCGCGTTGGCGCGGGCGATCCATTCGGATTGGGTGTTGATTTTCAGCATATCAAGCGATCTCCAATATCGGGGAGCCCAGAACATCCATGTCGGGTGAAACACCCAGTCCCGGCCCATCGGGTGGGGCAATCCGACCATTTTCGCGTGCCGGGGCGTCGGGGCATATACGTGGCGACACGTAGGATGACAGATCACAGGTGTTCAGCAAGGATCCGTGCGGGGTGGACGCCGCAAAATGCAGCGAGGCCGCAGTTACAATATCCGAACCCCACGTGCATTCCGCACAGATTTCCGCTCCAAGATGCACGGTCAGATCCCGCGCCCTACGCATGGCCGACAGGCCGCCAAACTTTGACAGTTTCAGGGCCACGGCATCCATGCATCCCAGTTCGTACGCCCTGAGGAGTGAGGGCAAGTCATGCGCGTTTTCATCCAGTTTCATGGGCAACCCGGTGGCCCGCCGCACGGCCGCACAATCCTCCAGTGTTTTGCAGGGCTGTTCCAACATGATGTCGAGATGTGCGACCGCCCGCCCCGTCCGTGTGGCCTGCAACCGCGACGCACCGCAGTTCCAGTCACCGTAGACAATCGGCCCCGAACCGACCGCTTCGCGTACTTTGATCAACCGTTCCGCATCGGCCTGCCAATCGCCTTCGACCCCCAGCTTGACCTGAAACTGACGGATACCGGTCTGGTAAGCCGCGGTGGCGATCCGGGCCATTTCATCCGCAGAGATGCAGGTGATCGAGTGATAAAGCGGCATGTCCCGCCGTGTTCGCCCGCCCAGTAAACTGTAGAGAGGCAGACCTGTGGCCTGTCCAAACAAATCCCACAGCGCGATATCGACAATCGATTTGGCGTAGGCGTGACCCTGCAGGAACCCATCCAGCTTGCGCATCTGGGCGTCCACCCCGAAAGGCTCCATTCCCAGTATCTGTCCACTCATTTCCGAAACTGCACCAGGCACACCGTTTGCAAAAGCGGGAAGGTAATGCGGGATCGGACAGACCTCACCCCAGCCTTTCAGGCCGGTATCGGTTTCAAGGCAAAGGATGTGAGAGGTCACCGTGGCGCAGGTTTTGCCCTCGGCCATAATGTAGGTTTCATGGCTGGTCAGGTCGACGGCCCAGAGCGTTATTCTGGTGATCTTCATCCGTACACTCCGACCGGGTCGCCCAGCGCATCCTCATCCGGATGAACGCCCAGACCCGGCGTTTCCGGCAGGTGCAGATGCCCGTTTACGTTGCGCGGCCCCCGGCCGCCTGCAATGTCGACCGTAATCATGTCCTGACACGCCCAGACCGCGTGACAATTGTCATCCGGAACCGTCGCAGCCAGATGCAGCGCTTCGGCGTCCGCCAGAACCGAACCGCCCGTGGCCATCACGAACATGTCTATGCCATGCGCCAGCGCGATGTCGCGCATCCGTGCCGCCTTGGTCAACCCGCCAACGCGGTTCAGCTTGATCCCGAACACTTCGGCCAACCCGTCTCGCGCAATCCGGGCCGCATCCTGCAGGGTCACAAGACTTTCGTCGACGGACACAGGCGCAGCGTGGCGGGCCGCGATCGCGGCTATGTCATCCAGCGTTTCACACGGTTGCTCAAAAACGACGTTCAAGTCCTCACACGCACGCATCACGTGCAGGGCCTGCTGCCGCGTCCAGCCGCGATTGACGTCATAAAGGACAGTTTCACCGGGTCGACGTGTGCTTTCCACATCGCGCACACGCGCGATATCCCGTTCGACATCACCACCGATTTTCACAGAATGCGCAACATAGCCGCGCTGGCGATACCGTTCGATGACCTCTCGGGTTTCATCCACCGTTTTGGCCCCGACCGAGGATGCAATCGGGCGCGGTGACCGCGACCCGCCCCCCATCAGATCGGCAATCGGCAGGCCGGCCGCCTGCCCGGCAATGTCCCAACAGGCCATGTCGATCGGGCTTTTGGCGTAAAGGTGACCGGGTAACGCGATGTCCATCGCCCGTTCCACCTCCAGCACGCGGCGCGGATCAAGGCCCAGCACAAAGGGCGCCATGGTTTCAATACCGGCACGAATACCCGGGCCGTGAGCCGGAACGTAGGTGTGCCCCCAAGGCGTCCCCTCACCCCATCCTACCAGGCCGCTATCGGTCTCGATCTTGACGAGCGCCGCATCCAGCACCTCGAACTTCAGCCGTCCGCCGGACAGCCAATAGGGATGCTCTAGCGGCAAGTCGACATGATAGACTGAGATCCGGGTGATCTTCATTTCAACTCGACCTCAACAAATGACATCGGAGTTTCCCCGGCATTGATCACGTTATGCTCGACCCCCTTGTCGCGGCGATACGCGGTTCCGGCTGAGACCGTTACTTCATTGACCGTGCCATCCGGCAATTCCAGTTGCATGTGACAATCCGTGATCGCCGTTATGACATAGTCCATCGCGTGGCGGTGCCAACCGGTTTCTGCACCGGGAGCAAAGTCAAATCGTGTCACCCGTACACGTGTATCGTCGATCATCTGAGTTGCGACGGCCTGCGGTCTCATTGCGCAAACTCCTCGATCAGCGCACGAAGGATAAGGTACTGCGGCACAACGCCGAGACCCGCAACGTCAGGTGCAAAGAGCTTTCCGTTCCGCGCACGATCGCCCATACAGGGCAAGCCCCTCTGACACCCACGGAGGCGCGTTCTCTTCATGCGACATCCATCTGCGGCAGACCGCCCATACCTTGTCCTCTCCACAGGATGAAGGTCAAAACCGGCTTGTTTTGTGTGTCCATTGCGTGACTTTGCCAACTGCCGTGCAGCCGCGTCTGACCCGGTTCAACAGGCGCCGTTTCATCAGCCACTTTGAACAAAGCGTGACCGGCGAGGTTCAGATACAACTCCTCTGCTTCGTGGCTGTGCCAGTCATAGGTCAGGCCGGGCCCCCAATAGGCGATGTATCCGCGCAGCTGGGTCGAGTGAAAATGACCGTTCGGACCGAACAGTTCGTAATGCCCATACCGATTCAGAAAATCGGCGCCGACCTCTTCTTCACGATAGGCGCGTTGCCAGCTGGCCAGATGCGCCGTTGCTCGAACCGCCGTAACAAGCCGTTCCGTCAATGCGGTTCCCGAGTGTTCAAAACCGCTCACCAATTCCGTTGCCGGAACGGACATCGGTTGCAGGCCGCAGGGCGTCAGGTCGGTCGGCCACGTCCCGAACGCCGAAAGATCGGGATGGGACCGGTGCACAAGGCGCGCCGCATCAAGAACGTCGTCGAGCGTCATGGGACCACCACAATGTTGCCGGTATGTGTTTTGTCGATAAAGGCCTGTTGGGCCTCACACAGGTCAGCTAGCGGATAGGTGGCGGCCAGCGCTGGCTTGATTTTACCGTCCTCTATGTATTTCACGACATCTGTGAAGTTTTCCGGCCTGTTCACCGTCGACCCGGTGAAGGTCAGATCGCGCAGATAAAAGGTGCGCAGATCAAGCTCGACCAGCGGGCCAGCGATGGCACCGGAACAGGTATAGCGGCCGCCACGTTCCAGAACGTCGATCAGGCGGGGCCAAAGCGGGCCACCGACGACATCTGCAATCACTGTGATTTTTTCACCTTTCAAAGCGGTTCTCAGGTTCTCGGGACTTCGCGGCAGAATACGATCCGGACCAAGGTTGGCGACCTCCCTGTGCTTGGCCTCGGACGCCATCGCGATCACGCGCGCGCCACGCAATTTGGACAGTTGGATCAGCGCGCCCCCGACACCGCCAGAGGCACCGGGGATCAGAACCGTGTCGTCCGCATTGACATTGGCGCGGTCCAGCATGCCCTCGGCGGTCACGTAAGAGCAACTGAACGTCGCAAGTTCTGCGTCGCTCAGATCACTGTTGATCGGGGCCACACCGCGCATATCTGCTTTGGTGTATTCCGCAAATCCGCCATCGCATTCAGAGCCGAAATACCCCGCCTTGTCACGGTTCATGGGATCGTCCCAATCGCGCAACCATCCCGCCACTATCACGCGTTTGCCGAGCAGGCCCGGATCCGCCCCTGCACCAATGGCCACCACAGTCCCCACCGCGTCTGCGCCCTGAATACGTGGGAAGGTAAGCGGCGCCCCACCCCAGGTGCTGTCTTCATCATCCAGTTCGTCGTACGACCCGCCGGTCGTGGCCTCGTCAACGGCTTTTGAATACCAGCCGGTCCGCGTGTTGACGTCTGTGTTGTTCAACCCGCAGGCGCCGACCTTGATCACGACCTCCATCGGGCCAGCTTGTGGTGTTGGCCAGTCCTCGTGCCACTCGTATTTGTCCATGTCACCATGACCTGTCAGAACCATGGCCTTCATCGTTTCGGGTAAGGTCATCAGACCGGCTCCATCATGGCATCAGTTCTGGGCAACAGGCCTTGGGGATCATAAGCGGGCTCACCCAGCACGCGGGCCGCGCGGGGTTTGCCGTGGATCACAACCTCCAGTGCCGTCCCCGGCGTCGCCGCTTCGGGTTTGATATAGGCAAAGGCCAGAATCTTGCCGATCGTATGGCCATAAGCGACGGACGCGGTCGAGCCCACGACCCGGCCATTCAGGGTGACAGCCTCGCCGCCATGGCCGTCGACTTCGCCGTCGGGTTCAATTTCCAGGTAGGCGCACAACCAGGGCAGATCAGTGTTGAGCGTCTTGTCCTTACCCAGATAGTCTTTGTCTGCCCGGGCAAAGCGCAAAACATCCGCCTCAGCCAAAGTCACTTCGTTGGTCAACTCGCCGGCGCCCTTAAAACCTTTCTCCATTCGCAACACGTTCATGGCAAAGCTGCCGTAGTCGGCGATGCCATGCGGCTCACCCGCCGCCCAAAGCGCGGTATAGACGTCGAGGCAGGCTGCGTTGGGCATGTGCAACTCCCACCCCAACTCGCCGGCATAAGACATGCGGAAGGCCCAAACCTTGTGGCCTGCGATGGTGATCTCCTGCGCCGACAGCCATCGGAACCCCGCATTGGTCAAATCGGCATCGGTGCAGCGGGCCAGCACGTCGCGCGACCGGGGGCCGTTCAGCGAAAGCGCCGACCAGTCTTCAGACAGCGCGGTTATGGTCACGTCCTCATCCACGTGCTGTTGCGTCAGATGGTCCAGCAGGCGCTGTTCAAAGAAGGCGGCGCAGACCAGATAGAACCGATCCTCTGCCATGCGAACAATTGTTGTCTCCAACTCGATCCGGCCACGGCGATTCAGCATGTGGGTCAGCGTGATCGAGCCGACCTTTTGCGGCATGCGGTTCGCTGTCAAACGATCCAGAAATGCGTAGGCGCCCGGCCCCGAGACCACGACCTTGGTGAAGGCTGTGACGTCCATGATGCCCACGCGTTCGCGCACGGCCTTGACCTCAGCCGCAACCATTTTGTCCGCCGGGGTGCGACGGAACGAGTAGTAGTCACGTTGCTCTACACCGTCCCGGGCAAACCATCGCGGCCGTTCGAAGCCATAGACTTCCTCATGCACCGCACCTTTGGATTTCAACAGATCATACAATGGCGACGGCTTGATCGGGCGCCCCTTCAGACGGTTGAAATGTGGGTACGGAATTTCGTGGCGGAGGCAGTAATCCTCCTCAGCCTTGATGACCTGCCAGTCCTTGGTGGCATAGCTGCCGAAGCGGCGCGGATCGAATTCCCGCATCGAGATATCAGCGGTCCCATGCACCATCCAGCGCGCCAGTTCACGGGTCAGGCCCGGCCCCCAGCCGATGCCGATCTGTGTCCCGCAGCAGCACCAGTAATTCCGCACACCGGGCGCAGGCCCGATCAGAGGATTGCCGTCCGGCGGATGCGAAATCGCACCATGGACGTCGCGCTGAATGCCCAGTTCTGCAAAGATCGGCATCCGGTTCAGGCTTTCCTCGAGCCACGGCATCACCCGGTCGTAATCCGCATCGAACAGCCAGTTTTCATATTCCCAAGGGCAATGATCATGCCAGACCGAGTTCGGGTTTTCTTTCTCGTAGATCCCGATAAGTCCGCGGTTCTGTTCCATCCGGATGTAGCCCGAGACTTTGCGGTCGTCCCGGATCACCGGTAATTCCTCACCCAGATTCTGGAACTCGGGCACCGGTTCCGTCACGAAGTAATGGTGCGTCATCGAAGTCATAGGCAGTTGCAGACCTGACCAGTCACCCATTTGCCGCGCATAGGTTCCACCTGCATTCACCACATGCTCACAGGTGATTGTACCCTGCTCAGTCTCGACCACCCATTCACAGTTTTTGGCCTGCGTGATGTTGGTCGCGCGGCAATTGCGGAAGATGCGGACGCCTTTCTGACGCGCACCTGCCGCCATCGCCATGGTCACATTGGTTGGGTCGACATGCCCATCATCCGGCGTGTACAGCGCGCCGAGCACGCCTTCTAGATTGTAGAATGGGTGCAGGTCCGCCACCTTGTCGGGACCCACCAATTCGATATTGAAACCCAGCGACCGGCCCACCGACAGGGTGTGGCGTAACCAGTCCATCTCGTCCTCGGTATAGGCAAGTCGGAACGACCCGCAGCCATGCCATGTCACCGGTTGGCCGGTCTCGGCCTCCAACTGACCCGAGTACAGCCCGATGTTGTAATCCACGCATTTGCCGAGCCCAAAGCTGGAGGTCGAATGCGTGATCTGCCCCGCCGCATGCCAGGTACTACCGCTGGTTAACTCTGCCTTCTCCAGAAGCACGGTATCGCTGCCCCAACTCTCATGCGCCAGATGATAGGCCAGACCAACACCCATCACGCCGCCGCCGACGATCACCACGCGGGCATGAGATGGCAGATTCTTCTCGGACATGATGTTTCCTCTTCCCGAGTCGCGTTTTCTGCTCGACAGGCTAATTCCACATTTGTACCATCGTCAATCATGAATGACACAAATGTATCATCTATCGTTCTCGACCGCCTGACCGAAGAATGGGACGCCCTGACGCCAGAGGCGCAGAAAGCGGCACGATATGTGCTGGAAAACCCAACAGATGTTGGGGTTTCAACCGTGCGCGAAATTGCCGAGGCCGCCAAAGTAAAACCCAACACCTTTGTTCGCATGGCACGACAGGTCGGCTTTGAGGGCTACGAGGATTTTCGGGCACCATTCCGCGAAGCGATTCGACAAGGGAGTGTGTCATTCCCTGATCGGGCCCGTTGGTTGCAGGAAATAGGCAAATCCGGGGAATTGGGCGGTCTCTACGCCGATATGGTCGGCGCCGCGATCCAGAATATCGAAGACACTTTCGCCGGAATCAACGCCGCGCGCCTGAAAGCCGCAGCCGAGGATATATGGAATTGCCGCCAGATCTTCACTCTGGGCGTGGGCGTCAACAACTCGAACGCACGAAACTTTACCTATCTCGCATCGACGGGGATGAAGCAGTTTCACTCCATCCCTCGGCCTGGCTCAACGCCGGTCGACGATCTGGCCTGGGCCGATGAACAGGACGTGCTGATCGCGATCACCTGCCACCCTTACCGGACCGAAGTGATCGACGCGATCAAACTGGCCCGCGAGCAAGGGCTGACCGTTGTCGGCATATCCGACAGCCCGGCCAGTCCGGTCATCCTGAACGCCCATCACGGTTTTGTCGTGGCTGCCGACACGCCGCAATTCTTCCCGTCCTCGGTCTCGACCATTGCGCTGCTGGAGACGCTGCTCTCCTTCGTGATTGCCGTCTCCAGCGACGAAATCGTGGAACGGGTGGAGCGGTTTCACCAACGCAGACATCAACTAGGCCTCTATGCGGAGGAGCCCGAATGAACGCGCCCCTGGTCCATTCACTGGATGCACGATACTACACCGACCCCGCGGTTTTTGAGCAAGAGATGCAGGGGCTGTTGGCCCGGACGTGGCAATTTGCCGGACATATCGCGCAGGTTCGGGAAACGGGAGACTATTTCACCTTTGAGATCGCAGGGCAGAACCTGTTTTGCATCCGCGGCCGCGACGGGGAGATCCGCACATTCTACAATGTCTGCCAGCACCGCGCCCATGAGATGGTGACCGGCGCGGGCAATACCCGCGTTGTCGTCTGCCCTTATCACTCCTGGACCTATGAGCTTTCAGGGCAACTGCGCGCCGGACCGAATGTAAAATCTGTCCCCGGCTTTGATCGCAGCGCGATCTGTCTGACATCCGTCCGCACCGAAGTCTTCAACGGCTTCATTTTCGTCAATCTCGACGATGATGCCGCACCGATGGACGACTGGTTCCCCGGCGTGCGCGAAGAAATCCGCGCCTTTGTCCCGCACATAGATGATCTGGAGCCGCTCGAATGGGTCGAGGTTCCCGAGAACTGCAATTGGAAGGTCAGTATCGAGAACTACTCGGAATGCTACCACTGCCCGACCAACCACCCGACTTTTGCCGAGGGTGTGGTCAAGCCCGAGACGTACGACATTCAGCCTGATGCCAATGGTGGGTACGTCCTGCGCCACACGACCGAATGCCAGAGCCTGGACAAGATGACCTACCCCATCGACCTGTCAGTGCCTCATGCGGGCGACTACCAGTCTTGGTTTTTGTGGCCAATGTTCTCGTTTCAATGCTACCCCGGCAACGTGCTGAACACCTATCACTGGCGTGCGGTCGACACGGATCACTGTACCGTCTGGCGCGGCTGGTACACCGAGGGCGGCTCGGAAAGCGCCGTGATCCGGCAACTGGCCGTGCAGGATCGAGAAACCACCGTCGAAGAAGACATCCGCCTGGTGGAATCCGTTCATCGTGGCCTGAAATCCCGTGGATATTGCCCCGGCCCGTTGGTTCTGGATCCTGGGTGCGGTGTGATGTCGGAACATTCAATTGCGCGGCTGCAACAATGGATGCGCGACGGTGTCGATGGCTGATGGATCAAAGCACTCCTGATGCTATCGCGTTCCGGATTTCAGCGCGTTAAGTCGCGCTGCACGTTCCCTTTGGACCAGTAAAAGGATAGCGTCAGTTTGATGCAAAACTTCAGCGCAAAGTCGCTGCCTCAACACGCCCGATCGGCAAACCCGGAGACCAACAATGGCCAACATTTTTGACGAGGACCTTTTTCTGAAGGGGCTCGAACAACGCAAGAGCACTCTGGGTGCCGAGTATGTCGAAAAGAACCTTTCGGCAGCGGATGATTTCACCCGTCCGTTCCAAGAGGCGATGACAGCCTGGTGCTGGGGGTTCGGCTGGGGCGATGACGTGATTGATGCCAAAACTCGGTCTATGATGAACCTGTCGATGATCGGTGCCTTGGGCAAGATGCATGAATGGGAAATCCATTGCCGAGGCGCGATCAAGAACGGCGTGACCCGAGAAGAAATCAGAGCAATCCTGCACGTCATTGGGATCTATTGCGGCGTCCCACAGGCGCTAGAGTGTTTTCGCGTGGCCCGCAAAGTGTTGGACGAGGCTTGAGCGTTCACAACCCGGCTTTGGACAGCAACTTGACAACTTTTGTATAGTGGCCCTGGTTCTTGAAGCACCCGGGCCATGCCCACCGCGCGGCCGTAAATCCCGGTTGCAGTTCCAGAATGCCTCGGGCGTGACGCCGCGCCAATGACTCGTTGCCGGCCTCAGCCGACAGCATGCACAAAACGACCCGCGGTCGAACGCGCCCCGGGTCGATGCGCAACACGTTGTGCGCATGTTGCCAGGCCGATCCATCCCCGACCAAAGCCATGGCCATCGCAAGATTTGCCTCGATCCAGATCGGAGGGTGCGGCGTAAGCGCCAGCGCTTGCTGATAGACACCGATACCCGCGTCGATCTGATCATCGTAGAGCAACAGCACTGCATAATATCCCAACATCTCGGGGCTGCTGGGAAAACGGTCCACCACTTTGCGCATCAGTTTGCAGGCCTTGGACGTATCGCCGGCGACATTTTGCGTAAACGCCTCCAAAGCTGCGCAATACGGATCAGTCGGGTGTTTTTCGCGCAGGCTCAGGCAGTCTGAGTTTACACGTGCCAATGTCTGTTCGGGTGTGTTGTCCATACCCAGCCGGATCATGTCTAGACGACAGAACCCGATCGCGACGCTCGCGGGCAGATATGCCGGGTCGCGCTCAAGACAGGATTCATATTGCCGGATCGCCTGATGCAAACCGCCCTCGGTCGCCTGGCTCTCAAGTATCCGACCCTTTTGAAAGGCTGTCCACGCCTCGGTCGACGTGGCCCGCGCAGACCAGATTTCAGACCAGTACCCGTCTCGCAAACGCAGATGCAGAGCTTCGACCACTTTCATGGCGATCTCTTCGACAGCATCGAACGTATCCTGGCTTTTAAAGCGGAACCGCTCGGTCCACAGACAGATCTGATCCGCAGTAGAGGTTAGCTGAGCCGTCACCCGCAGCCCTTCGGCGCCGACAACGCTGCCGCTCAGGACATACCCGTCGACCGGTCCTTCCTGTCTGCGGGCGTCACGCAACTCGATGACATCGGACAACGTGCCCAGCAGAAACAAAAGCTCGTCGCGGATCGACGTTGCCGCAACGTTGACCTCTGGAGTTTCGCCGACCACTTCCATCGGTTCGACCACAACGGCAGGTCGCTGGCGACCCCAACGGGTCGGCACACGACCCGCAATCGAACCCAGGCCATTTCCATCGGTCTCGATGTCCCAATAGGCCTGACGCTCAATCGCCAGCCAGTCCTCGAACTCTGGATCTCCAACATCCAACCCTTCCAAAAGCTCGGCGCGATCCGAATGAAGCTGCTCATCGAACAGGTCAACATCAAGCGATGTCAGATCAACCGACACGGTTTCGCGCCCGACATCCAAAAATGTCAGGCCAAACGTCCCAAAATGTTTGGTCAGAACACTCAGCTCCTTGCGCAGCGATGCAGCACCTTGTGCCGGGGAACTCTGACTCCACAGCCTGTCCTGCAGCCAGGTGCGGCTGCGAATGGTGTTCTTGGACAACAGCACCAAGGCGACAAGCGCTTTCGCCTTGGTACCACGCGGGGTTGCATCACGACCGTCGTCGCAAATCACCTGAAATGGGCCGGTCAGGAATATCTTGGTCCGTGCCTTAGTCACAAATGCCCCTCAGGTGCGCGGAGAGACGATGCTTAGGAACTGCACCCGAAAACGACGATTCCGCCCATTGCCTCGTAGGCGAGTTTGCAGCACCACGATTCATGGTCGTGGTCTTCTTCCGCGCCCTTGCCGCTCAGATCCGGGATGACAATATGCGCTATATCCTTCGAATCATAAACAAATTTTACTTCTGGGTTACCGACGTTTGCAAGAATCTCTTTGATCTTGCGTTCTGCGGCTTCCTCTTCGTCTTTGGCATCAGTCGCCCTGGCACGTGCCGCCCTGAGAACCTCGCAACCGAGGTCTTTCAGCGAATAATCAGGATTAAGCGTCAATCGAGCCATATCGAAATTCCTTCCCTCACGACCACAACCATTTGTATACCTCCTTACGTTGTTATCCGGAAACGAAAATGACCGACGCACTGATCGAGCACGCCGAAACGGCAAGGCTCATTTCCAAACCTTCCTTTGCCGAATTTCCGAAAGGCGCACCAATCCACGCGGCCTTTCGAATGATCGAGTTGCGCGACGGCACCCAGCCTCCCCAAGGTGCGATGGCCCGGCGGGTGTCATTTGGCACAGCCCGCACGGCCGAAGGTGCGGCCCGGTTGGCCGGGTTCGAGGCCATCGAAAGGTATGCTCTGCAATACAGTTCGACCGAACCCGAGACACGCGAAAGCCTGATTGCATCGGATGGTAGGAGGCATCTGGCATCAATCGACGCCCTGTCCCTGGGTGCACCGATCACCAATGGGCAGATTACGTCTAAAGGGTCTGCCGCTGGTCCCACGACAGAGGCGGCGGCACTGAGCGCGGCGCTTGAGTGTCTGGAACATGCCCTTGGTGCAAAGAACTGCGAACATGCGCTGCCGACGTCGGCCTTGCCTACAGATCTGACGAAGTGGCTCGCCACGCATCTGCGCAAGCTGGACGTTCATGTGACCGAAGTGCGCGACATCGGTGTGTTGATCCGTGCCATCTGTGCCGATGAAGACGGCGGCAGGCCAACTTTCGGCACGGCGTTTTCCGCAGACGTGAAACAAGGTGCCTGGCACGCTGCCTCCGAGGCTGTTGTGTCCTGGCGCAATATGGTGACGCTTGAACATACCGGCGTCACACAGGACGGGATGGGAGCGGATGAAACAAGACTGTTCCGACTTTACCGGGGAGCCAGCCGGGACCAGTCCAAACATCCCGTTACGCCTTTCGATGTCGCAACTTGGCGCGCGCGCAACCCAACGCTTGGCGCTGTTCTGAAAACTGCAGCAACAATACTGGGTCGCCCTGTCGCGGTGTTTGACATGACTGCGCCGGAAATCCCGTTGCCGGTGACCAAAGTTGTGCCCGTGTGAGCGCCTCGGATGAAAGTACGTCAACCATTGGATCACTCGACGTTGCCTGGGCGGCCACGTTTCCGTGTTTCGCAAAGGTCCGCGAATTGTGAAATCTGTTGGCAGCGTGCGGTTCCAGGCAGCCCGCAGACGATCCCCCCCGGTTTTGTTGCCGAGATCTCGGCAAATTCGACCTTTGTGATCACACGTGGTTTTGAGGCGACTTTGATATGCGGGCCAACCTCGATCCGCTTTGCAAGGCTGTAGCCTGAAATTGGTTGGGCCAAAGCGCCTGCGCCAACAGTGATCTCGTCCAAAAATCGCGGATCGTCATCGGCAGGCCCGAACTCGATGCGCATAGGCATGTGTTCTGCTCCGCGCGAATATCGCACCCAGTCCTGCGGAATGTCTTCCCCGCGCATACTTAGGCCCACAGTCTGAAAGGCGCGAATATACATGCCAAATGGGTCCGCAAACGCCATTGCATGGCCCTGGGGGTCGGTCGCATCCTCGATAAACGCCAAACCGTATGCATCTTGCACCACTTTGGAGACTGCAGCCCGGCAAAACTGAGTCTGTCGATGGGTTGCCGTGAAAATCTCATCCAACCGCGCCCGCCGACGGGGGCCGGCCTCCAATACGGAATAGGGGAACGAGCCGGCATGAATAACCGATACAAGGTCTTCCAATCTGTTCGTGACGTTCGCCATAAACAGCGCATGTTCAACGTTCAGAGGATGTTCGGGTGGCCGAGCACGGCCCGCACCAATCAGACGTTTCTGAAAACAGGCCATGCGCGCCGATACATCAAGGGCACTCCAATCCACCGATGACATGCCAAACAACTCGTCCGGGTTGTAATTCCGTCCCGTGATCCTGTGGACGATTCGCAAGAAATACGGCAAGTCAAACGCGGCCACTGTCATCCACCACTCGGCAAACTCGGTGGTGCCGACAAACCGTTTGGGACGCAGCCTGCCTCGATGATCCGGTCGCATCACCAGTGCATATTCAAGGTACTCATTTTGCAACTCGGCACGTCCTGACCAACCCAGATCGGACAGCTGCGCAGCCAGATCTTCCCCCAAGCAATCCAGCGGCTCACGTGGGTTACCTGACCATTTGAACGCATCAGAAATCTGACCGTATTGGATGTCTCGGGGGTCCAGCACCAGAAACGGGCTAACGCTGCAAGCATCGAACAACGACTTGATGCGTGCGTTCCAAGCCGTCAGAGCCTCTTTGTTGACGTCCTGATCGGCATCTCCTGGCGATTGAAAAACAGGCATGTCAGCGGCTCGTTTCAAAGCGGAAGCGGATGACCGCAAACCCTCGGCGGGACCCTCAAGGCGGGTTGGCGGCGCCGTTGCGAGCGGCATCCTCAGGGGCGCCACAACTGCGGGCCAGCGCTGGTTCGACGTTCCAACATCGCTCACCACCCCGCCTGTTCCGGCAGATGGCGGGTCCACCACGTCTCGGGCGTGCTGTTCTGGATATGGATCTCACTGCCGCGTTTGCGGCTGCCGACAATGCTGAGACGGTCGCCGTCAAAGGTTTCTAACGTTATCCTTGCCGTATCTGCATACGTGGCCACGTGTTCCGCCAGGATACCCACTGCGATCCGTTCGCCCATACGCACGCTGTCAAAATAGTCACTGTAGTAGTGAACACCGGCCATGCTCCGCCCCAGCGACATGTTTGCGGCCAGCTTGTTCAACTCGCCGTTGAGCGTCAGACAATGGGCCTGGTCCCCGGCTCGCGTGGCATTCACCAGCATCTTGCCGCCGTGCGCCGGTACATAGACCGCCTGCGCGCCAGCCGCATCCAGAGACAGGCGGGCACCATCCGCAGCATGCGTTCTGAACAACGCCTTGAGTACGGTAACGCAAGCACCGGCGACGGTTGCATGTCCACCGCCATAGGCCGGGTGCATTGGCGAACCTTCTGGGTAGGCCATCGGCAGCAAAAGGTTGCGCTCGATTTTGGGTAGCCCCTTGTGCGACATAGCATTGTGCGAGAACCGTCGGTCAACCGGGGTGGCGGCAATGGCCTCCATAAGACTGAATCCGTCAAACGCAGCGCTTTCCAGCTTATCCAGATGCACTTCGGCCTGTGTTTTGGCGGCTCCAAGCGCCTCTCCGTGCCCATTTGCGGTCAGACAGGCCACGCTGCCCAGTTTTTCCGGGCGGGCTCGATTGTGTACCTGAAAAGTGTGCTGTCTCACCACGCTCAAGGCGCGCGTTGCCGTCTCGGTCAGAAGGGTCAGAATGTGCGGACTGCTCCACGCGGCAAAAGGGTCGCGCCGCCCGTTTTGGCTATGATCCGGCAGTCCCTCGTCGACAGGCGTACCCCAGTCGAGCATCACCCTGCAGGCATTCAGATACGCTTGATAAGTCCGGTCGCAATGTAAGTAGGTTGCAAGGTCACGCGGTGTCTCGATGAATTTCAAGCCACAAGCATCGATAGCGAGCTCGCCCCTTGTATCGGCGCCATTCTGCACGTCCAGCCACTCCGCCCAATCGCGCAGGTAATCAACACCTTCAGGTTGCGGAATGATCTGCGGATCATTCCGATCTGCACCAAAAAAGAGAAGCTCACTATTGGTATCGTCACCGGGCAATGGGCTGTTTGCCGACAGGCCGTACCCCTGCAAGAGGAACTGCGACAGAAAAGGTCCCTGCGCGCACCCCTGGCTGGACCCTCGAAAGAGCGTCTGCGGAGATAGCCCATTGCCATCACGGACCCGTCGTGCCGCCGACACTTTGCCGATATCTCTGCCATCGGCATCCAGCGGACGGCCTTCCGGCTGAAACCAGACCATCTGGCCCAGTGCGCCGGCGATTTTATCCGCACCCCGTACCCCGTTGCGAATGTCCTCGAACGAGACATCCCGCAGATACGCCATTGCATACAACTCCGCCATCTCTGCGGCCAGCTCATCTGAACCCAGCTGCGGCGCGGGTGCGATTCCAACCGCACCGGCATCCGGTCCTTTCAGACCTAATTGACGGCCGTAGATAGGGCCGTCCCATCCGCGCCACTCAAAATCCAGGCCACCATTTACCGGTTTGGTTCGAAACGGTCCGGGATAAGCCGGGGTATCAAACAAAGCGAGCCGATTGCCGCTGTTGTCCGAATAACTGGGATGCGCGATTTCTTCGAAAAACTCATTAAACGCAAAGGAGTCGACGACACCAAAAACACTGTGCAGAAGGCCTTTTGAGAAATTCGTGGGCCACGTCCCCGCGAAAATTTCGGATTCTCTGTTGTGCGCAGCACTCACAGACGACGCCTCAAACACCGACGTTGCGGCCTGGCGTCTGTTGGGCAGGGTCAGCTGATCAGCCGTCGCTTGCATCGACTCTGGTCGGGTATTCACGGGGTCTTGCGGCATGATGCCCTCCTATTCGGCAAGGAGCACATGCCATGACCAGCGTTACCAGAACGTGACTGGTTATCGGGAATACTTCTGATGGCCTGAAAACCAAGGCTCTTTTACACAACTTGCCATCAACATCAGAAGGACCCAGGCGTGCGAAAGCTCTCCGGCAAGGGCGGTTGTTCGCCACTCGTGCCACGCTAAGCTCCTCGTTTGGAGGAATTTTTCACGACACCCGGCCAAGGTTTTCCTTGCGCCAAAGGACATAAGTGCAGGGCAATTCCACCTGTTCGAAATACCGAGGGCCATGCTGCACCTTGCTTAACGTTTGAGCGCTATGCGATTGAACGGTATGTGGCGTCATGACCACAGGTAGTCAGTCAAACGAACAACCAACAGGACGAGGGAGAAACAGCATGGCATTGGAACTGAACGAAATGTGCAGCGGGTTAGGGTTTCCCGAAGGCCCGGTGGAAATGAACGACGGATCACTGTTGTTCGTCGATATCAAGGAAGAAACACTGGTACGGCTTGGAACGGACGGCAAGGTGCGCGTGGTGGCCAGAATCCCGGGCGGTCCTAACGGCGTCGCAATCGGTCCGGACGGGGCAGCTTATGTCTGCAACAATGGTGGCGTCTACAGCTTTGTGCCATACGGCCCAGACCAGATCACTGTGCCCGCGCCAATACGACCGAATTACAAAGGCGGGTCCGTACATCGGGTTGATCTGGCAACAGGAAGCGTCACCCAGCTGTTTGAGTCCTACGAAGGTAAACGCCTGATTGCGCCCGACGATATCGTGTTCGACAAATCTGGTGGCTTTTGGTTCACAGACACGGGGATCGAAGACGAAGAATCGACACGATATGGCGGTCTGTACTACGCAACAATCGACGGGAATACGCTGATCAAGGCGGCGACGATCCCGATGCCCAACGGGGTGGGCCTGTCACCGGATGGCAAAACCGTTTACGTCTCCGATACCGTGTTCGGCCGGCTCTGGGCCATGGAGATCACAGGCCCAGGCCAAGTCAAAGGAGGCCCGATCGCCGGAATGCCCGGAAACGTCGTTCAGACACTGCCTGGGTATCAGTGGCTGGACAGCCTCAAGGTCGAAGCCAGCGGGCGGGTTTGTGTGGGCACGATCTTCAACGGCGGCATCACGGTCTTCAGCCTCGATGGCAGCACCGAACATGTGCCGGTTCCGGACCTGTTCACAACCAACTTGTGCTTTGGCGGTGCAGACATGCAGGACCTTTGGATCACGGCGTCGAGCACCGGCAAGATCTATAAAACCAGATGGCCGCGCCCGGGATTGAAACTGGAGTATTCCGCCTGATGCGCATTTGCGCAAATCACGTCTTTTGACGTGGACATGCCTGTCCGGGCGACGTGCGTGACATTTTAGCTGCCTTTTGATCGCAGCATGGTGTTGTGATGTCGTCTAGAGCTAGCAGGATTATGCCAAGTGTTGTAGACACTTTGCCAAAATGGGGGATGTCACGAACATATCTGCTCAGCAGCGGGCAGACCTGGGGCAACGGCGCCAGGTCTCGGTTCTGTTTGCCGATATGGTGGGCTACACCGCGATCGTCTCGGACCTGGGAGAAGAAAAGGCCCTGGAATTTGTGCGCATGGTCTACGACACCCTGACGGGTGCGGTCGAAGAGCACGGTGGCACGGTCCGCGACTTTGCGGGCGACAGCATCATGGCCCTGTTCGGAATACCGGACGCGCTTGAAGATCCCGCGTTGCGCGCATGCCGGGCTGCACTGTCCATCCACGACGCCTTCGCAAAAGGAGCGGACGACATCGGAGCACGGTTCGGTGTGCGCCCCGCCATGCGGGTCGGGGTGAGCTCTGGCAATGCGCTGATGGCAGCGGTTCAGGGAAGTGACGGTCCCACGACGGCTGTTGGCAGCACGGTCAACCTTGCGTCGCGCATAGAAAACCTGGCGGACACGGGTGGCACACTGATCTGCGACACGACCCGCGGGCTTGTCGAATGGGTTACCGATCTGCGGTTCTTTGGCGAACATCAGATCAAAGGGCTGGCCAAGCCGCAGAAGCTCTGGGAATTGCAGGCGATACATCAGGGCGCGACGCGGTTTGATGCGTCCGTCGCACAGGGGCTGAGCAGCTACGTTGGGCGTGATCGCGAACTGGATGTGATGTCCGACGCCCTTGCACGGGCCCAAAAGTCCACGACGGTCGTTGATCTTGTGGCCGAGCCGGGTCTGGGAAAAACGCGGCTTGTATTCGAATTCCTGCAGCGCGTGTCTAAGGACAAGACACTGATCCTGACTGGGTATTGTTTTGCCGACCGGCAACAGGTTCCGTTTTTGCCGATTATCGAAATCGTCCGAAACACGTTCCGAATCCGGGATCGCGACGATCCCGAAAAGGTCGCGCACAAGTTGGAGATTGGCCTCAAAGTCTGGGACCAGTACTCGGATGAAAATCTTGGACTGCTGCTCAACCTTCTTGGTCTCAAACCCCCTCCGGGCGCGCTGGACGGTCTGGACGGCGTTCTGATTGGTCTGCGCACGCGGGAACTGTTGCCGGTGTTGCTTAAGGCCAGGTGCACGCGGGAAACGGTCATCCTGCTGGTCGAGGATAGTCATTGGATCGACAGCGCATCAGAAGATTTGCTGCGCAATCTGATCGAAAATAAAGACCTGTCCAACCTGTTGATCATTCAGACACGGCGTCCGGAATACCGTCCTGACTGGTTGGGGCGTTCTGGAGTGGCAACCGTTGCCTTGCAGCCGCTTGGTCCGGACGACTTTGGGCATCTGGCGCAAAACCGGTTGGGCGTCGATACGCTGCCTAACGGTTTCGCTGAGCAACTGGCCGAACGCTCGGGCGGCAACCCACTGTTTGGCGAAGAGATCCTGGGCTTTCTTCTGGATCAGGACGCGTTGCGGATCGAGGACGGGCAGGCCTATCTCGATACGGAAATGGTTGCCTCCGGATTGCCTGCCAGCATGCGCAGCCTGTTGACCACCCGATTGGAACGCCTGCCGCCAGAAGATCGGGATCTGTTGCAGGCAGCCGCAGTCATTGGACGCCGATTTGACCCGGGTTTGCTGTCGCAACTGGTTGACGACGCCGAAGGCACAGGAACCGCTCTGCAACGCCTGCAGGCGCAAGATGTGCTGTATCGCGAAGCCAACTCATCCGACTACATCTTCAAGCATGTCTTGTTGCGGGACTCGGTCTACCAAAGCCTTGTGTCATCACGCCGCTCAGAATTGCATCTGGCCATTGCCGACACGCTGGAATTGCGCAACGCGAACCGGCTACAGGAAGCGGCCGAAACACTGGCCTTCCACTATAGCCAGACAGATCGGACCGATCAGGCGTTCCGCTATACCGCGATGGCAGGTGACAAGAGTCTGGGGGTTTATTCGCTGGACCAAGCCAACCGGTACTTCGTATCCGCCCTCGAACTTTATCAAAGCGATCCGACCTGCGCCACGAAAGAGCAGTTTGCAGCGTTTCTTGCAGGTTTCGCGTTGTGCTCGAATATCTCGCTCAGAGTCAAAACGATCATCGAATTGGCCGGTACGGTCCGGCCGATCCTCGAACAGGTCGGTGACAACCCGGATCATGCACTGTTCCTGCATCACTACGTGTCCTGCCTTGTGTGCAACGGAAAGTACCGTGAGGCGCATCTGGTGCAGCAGGAACTGACCGCCATGGGAGACCGGCTGGGCGACCCTGCGTCCAAGGCCTATGCCATGGTGAACGAGCTGTCGGTCTCGATCTATTTTTCACCGATCGACAATGAAGTGTTCGAAGCCAAAAAACGTCTCATCGAAGCCGAGCTGAAAAAGATCGATGACGCGTACATCCAGAATTTCTTTCTGGCTACAGTGGGTTGGAACGAACTGACTCGAGGCCGCGTCGCCCGGGCACATGCCACCTCTGACCTGATGATCGAGGTCGGAAAGTCGAAAAACGACCCCCGGTCTCTGGGCTACGGAACCGCGATGAAAGCTCTGATCGCAATGGTCACCGACGATTACGAACTGGCGCTGACCATGGCGGAAGAGGCCCAAAAAGCCTCGCAGGTGGAATTTGAACTGGCGATTGCCGAAGCGGCCAGAATCGGCGCGCTCGTACCACTGGAAAAACCCGGTGCGATTGAGACGGTTCAGCGCCATATCAATGTCTGCGAATCCAAGGGCTGGACACTATTCACGATGGGGCCAGCCACCATGCTGGGTGTGGCTTATGCGCTGAACGGGCAGATTGCCGAAGGGCTGCGTCAGATAGAAGCCACGATCCAGAAGCGAACTGACGAAGGCACGAAAGCCTCAGCCGACTGGGCGCGTCTGTTTCTGTGCGAGATGTATCTGGCCATTCTGACCGGCGAAGGTGGCGGGTCGGTTTCCGTTCTGCTCCGAAACCTGCGGTCTATTGCCCGTGTCATGCTATTTGGCGAAAAGGAACTGATTTCGATGATAGCTCAGGTACGGCAAAACCCGCAATTTGACGACAGGGGGCACTACGTCGCCCGCTGCGACATGATCCTTGGGCTGCTGTACAAAGCCCGAAAAAAGAAACTGCTGGCGGTCGAACACCTGACCAAGGCCCGCGTCATCGTCGAAACCGCTGGTCAGACACCCCTGTTGACCCGCATAGACAATGCGCTCGCGGACCTGACTTAGTCCGTCAGTTCGGACAGATACTTGATGGCGGCCAAGCTTGGCAGGAAGGTATAAGCTCCGCCCCGCGAATGAATGAGGCGCGGGAAACCGAACAATCGGATCGAGTCACCATCCGGCAGCGTCATGTCAAACCAACTGGTCTCGGGTGTATTTGCTCCCAGAACCGGATCGTTCGCGCCGGTGATGTTCGGATCTTGCAGACCCAGATTGATCCAGTCGCACATAACGGCCTCGAACTGTGCCGCGATATTCGCCCCGATGAAGCTGCCCAGCAGGCCACGTTCGCGATCATCCGGGTTTTGCGGATCAAAATCAGGACCATAAGACATGCCACGCCGCACCAGACGCCGTGTATAGTTCGCGATCCTCTGAACGATTGGTCCCCCGCGCGGATTGCCGCGCCGCAGGTGTGATCCCGCCGGGCACCGAGAAGCGTGGGTGTAGTCGAAATTCGTCAGCGACACCTCTGTCTCAGGAAATTGCGCATCCGGGGACAGTTCATACGGGACACCATTGCGCCAGCGCCCGCACATTTGAGCGGCCACGACCTCGCGCAGGGCGCCGTGCATGTCCAGACCTTCACCGATCAGGTCCAGCCTGTCCGGATTTGCCAGCAGGTGTTTTTTGGGGTGATCCATCAACGTGGTTGCGGCTTGATCCAGATAGGCTTCGAACCCTGCAACGTCCTGCTCCAGCACCCGGAACGCATTGAACGATCCGTTGAACCCAAGTTCATGTGGCGTCGGCACCCGGAACAGCACGCCTTCCTGCCGGGTGGGATAGCCCAGCAACGCGGTTCCGAGCGGGTCCATGGGTTCGTCCACACCCGCCTGTTCCGGGTCGATGACATGCTTGAACCTGGGTTGGGAAATCCCATCGACATAGCCAAAGAACACCCGGCCTTCAGGCAGGTTGCGCCCGTTGCGCACGCCCAGGACTTTAAAGCCTTTCGCCACCTGCGCTTCGACCTGATCAAGGTGCTCTTCGTCATCCGAATGGATCGAGGCGATCAGATGCACGCGTTCCGGCTGGTCAAACGGCGCGGGCCAATGCTCGGGCGCGCTATCACCAAAATCGCCGATCTTGATCGCGCGTTTAGCCATGCCCTGCTTGAACTCGGTCGGGAAGGTGTCGAGATGCTGACGAGGTGTCCCCAACGCCCGCAGGCCTTCGAACGTGATCGCGATGTTAAAGCAATAGAGGGGGCGCACCTTCCATGTCACATCACGCGTGATCGCTGGCACATCTTCGGTGCTGTCATCGACCGATGCGCTCAGAAACTGCCGCGCGGCGGCACTGTCATCCACTTCAAGGATCAGATGGCGCACGAAATCACGGCGATAGCCGCGCAGAATGTTGCCCTGAATATCGGCGAGATTGAAGGTCGTTTTCACCAGCCTTGTCCAAACTTTTGGCGCACTTGCGCGGCCGAAACTCCGGGATACGCGCGATAGCCGCCTCCCAATGAAATGTTGCGGTTCGCGTGCAGTTGCAAAACGAAATCGCGCGGCAGCGACGCCAGTTTATGTGGTGGATCGTTAGGTGTTTTACCCTTGGCCGCATCCTGCAATCCGAAGATATCCGTCGGAAAATCCGGCGCCTGGAAAAGGTCATGTTCGTGCACCCAGTCAATGAACTCTTCGACGTTGTGCTCAGTCGGGATCAGATGCTCGGCGCCGTCCACCAAAGAGATGACGTCATTGAACACGCTGCCGATTGTAGTGATGAAATCCCGAATGTAATTGCTGAAGTCTCCGTCATAAACGGAAATCATGCAGATCTTATCGTCGATCAACAGGAAGCGCGCGAAGTGGACTGTGCCAACGTTGTCGAGCCCGGCGAAAACCTCTTCTACGTTTTGCGCGATGGCCAGGGTCGCGTGCGCACGTCCGGCTGGCGACGGATCCTTGAGCGGCATGATCAGGTTCATCATGCGCTGAACGTTTTCGCTGGGTTGCGGCGATGGTCTGGGACCGCCGGGCAGTTTGGGTTTCGGTTCTTTCCAGATCCAAAATGGAACGACAACATAGCGTGACAGGAACTTGAACCATCCGCGTTCCGGCAGGCTGTTGACGTAGCGATTGAACCAACTGTTGTGGCGTGTCATGGTCTTACCCCTGCGAGAATGGGCAGGGTGTCCCACCCCGCCGCGCGCTTGAGATTTCGTAGGACTCAATGCGGATTTTGAGAACAGGATCGTCTGACGTTTCGATCCCTTCGGTCAAAAGACCCGGGTTGAAGCTGAGCTTTTCGGACTGTTCAATCTGATCATCCGGCACCGCGTCCAGGGTCAGAGTGCCCATCATGATGCGCTTGCGATGCGGTGGCCAGGGCCGCGACGAGTCGTTGAAGTCGTCGCCGACCTCACCGACCGCCATCATCAATGAAAAACGAGCCGGTTCCGACGCCAGCCGATCCCTCAATTCCTGCCTCAGGTAATCGTCGACCGGTGGCAGATCAGGATTGGTTTTGAGAACACCGGCAATCGGCTGCCAGGAAAAGCGGACCCAACGCCGGGCCTTGTCCGGACCGGTGACAACAAACGTGTGCACCGCGTGATAGGCCTCGCGCACATAACTGACCGGTGCGCCGATCTCGGCGGCTTCCAGCACAGCCAACTGGGCATGCGGGGTTTTGTCGGCAAACTCGATTGCCCCGTCATCCGGGCTGATCGTTTCCCCCGGATAGGGATCGCGTTTTGGCAGGATCAGACGCAGTAAGTTGAAGATTTTCTGCCATGGCGTTTCACCTTCATACGGCCTGGGTTTCGCGGCCTTGGCGAAGTTCAGAAAGTCTTCGGGCGTGGGCGAGAAAAATTCGGGCAAGGTCATCGCAATCAGATCTGTATCGCTGCCGTCCGGCAGGTGAAACCGCACGGCAAGGCCGCGTACGTCGGACCAGCCATCATGCACAGTGGCGCTTCCGGATCCGTTTGAGAACCGCACAACGACATTGCTCCGTTTTTCCCGGAAATGTGCGGCAACGCAAAAATTCTGAGCGATCGGAGAGGGTTCGAAGAACCCTGTTGCACTGATTCCGATCGTGTGAACGGGCCGGAGTGCATCATCCCCGTCCGGTCGATGCAACACGTCAACCAGCTTCTCGGCGATGCCGGGATCCCCCATGTCTCCCCCTATGTGCAGATAATCTGTTAATATGTATTAACAAATCTTAAACACTCCGCCTGCAAACGCAACAGAGACGTTGCATTGTTAAGTGTCGGCCTTTGTTACCACCGGTTCAGCAGAGTAACGGCCTTCTCCCAATGATGCGTCTGTTTGCTGGCCTTGAAGGCTTCGTCCATCAGGTCGTACGAGGCGGGTTTGTGCGTTGCCAGCCCAACAACTTTGGGCAATGGCGGGTTCAGGCGCACCAACCGATCCTTCAGCACCAAATGCGCCATCCAGTACTGGTTTTCCGCCGAGGTGGTCAGCAACAGTTCGATCAGCGCGCCCTTGGTCGCGTTTGACGTGATGCCAAACCATTTCAGCAGACCCCAGTCGTCCGGGTTCTTGATCATTTCTTCCGATATGTCCGTCGGCTGTTGTCCGGTGCCAATGGACAACGCCTCGATGTCGCCCAACCCATCCGCACGGCCCGCCGCAATGGCAACGTTAATACCGTTCATCACCGGGTTGTTCGCAAACGTTCCGCCATCCGCAAAGTAGCCATAGTCAACGCCATCAGCGGTGATGAGATGTGGTGGGAAATAAGTCGGCGCTGCTGAGCTCGCCATCGCCACGTCCAACAGTTTAACCGCTTTCATATCCAACCAGGCCTCGTGGCTCAAATCCTGGTTCGTGACTGTAAACGGCGACCAACCCACCTTGTCGCTGCGGTGCAGGCAAACCGTATTGACTGCAAGGACAAGCTCGGGATCCAGTGATGAGAGCGTCCTGTCGCCCACAAGGCTTTGTCCAATTTCCGCAAGCCCGCTCGAATTGTACTGCGCAGCGGTGATACCGGGTCCACCACCCAGTTTGAACTTTGCCAGGATGTCGTCGAACGCCTTGTCCAGAAGCGTGCGCTCGTTCTCCCGGAAAATCTTGTCCGCATCGTCGCGATAATGCGCCGCCAGATCGCCGATCAGGGTGGCCATGTCTTTCCCCTGCGACCGACCGTCCGCCAAGGCAACCGCAACCAACCCACCGGTCGAAGTCCCTGCAAAGCCATCCGCCTTATCCAGAAACTGCGTTTCCTCGTGCAGGCTCTGTAAAATCAAGCAGGTCAAGTACCCTCTGATCCCGCCCCCGTCGCAGGAAACCAGCCTGAATGTCATCCGACATATCCCATTATTGTGCCTCCAGTGATGGCCATTCACGCGGATACTGAAAAATATGTGTATAGCGTCTGAGGCAAATCACTGACTGCTTCGTTTCTTCGGTTTGGACCCATCATGAGGAAATCGAGAGGCGGTGCAAGAACGCATGATGCCGGTCACCTCATATTCGCGCAACGCCCGACTTTCCCTTGCCGAGATGGGTGTCTGCGCAACCATTGGCAAATCAGAACCCGGCCGAAGGAGCACAATGACTACCTTTTCAGAAAATTGCGCGGGGCGACCAAATCGACCTTGTATCTCGGTAACATGCACGGATATACCCGTCGGCGGAGACGTGGCCGAGTGGTCGAAGGCGCTCCCCTGCTAAGGGAGTAGGCCCGGAAGGGTCTCGAGGGTTCGAATCCCTTCGTCTCCGCCATTTCACATATTGTTAAGGCGATTTTTGGTGCCGTCACGGCTGGCCGGTTCTCAGTTGTCCTCCGTCTGTCCGAAGCTCATCTCGCCGAGTAGTTAGGCCCAATTTACTGCTCAACTCCGCGCCGAGTATTTGCAGGTGGAATTGAGAAGCAAAATTGGATACAATATCCGAAATGGATCTTGTCGGGACGGATTTTCGCTCGCTCCTCCCAAAACGCACGCCCTTAACGCACCCACCAAAAATGCTCAGGAGAACAGAGCCACAATGTCCAAGACAGTCTTTTCCGGCACCATGCCTGCCCTGATGACACCCTGCAAAGCGGATCGTACGCCGGACTACGACGCACTGGTCAAAAAGGGACAGGAGATGATCAGGGCCGGTATGTCGGCGGTGGTCTATTGCGGCTCGATGGGCGACTGGCCTCTGCTGACCGATGCAGAGCGGATGGAAGGGGTCGAGCGCCTGATCGCTGCAGGCTTACCGGTTGTGGTCGGCACCGGCGCGATCAATTCGAAATCGGCTGCCGCCCATGCCGCACATGCGCAAAAACTAGGCGCAGCAGGCCTGATGGTCATCCCCCGTGTCTTATCCCGCGGGTCCTCTATCGCGGCGCAGAGAAATCACTTCAAGGCCATTCTGAACGCTGCGCCGGATGTGCCCGCCATCATTTACAACAGCCCGGTCTACGGGTTCGCGACCCGGGCTGACCTGTTCTTTGCCTTACGGGCCGAGCATCCGAACCTCGTCGGGTTCAAGGAATTCGGCGGCAAGGATGATCTGCGTTATGCGGCGGAACACATCACATCGAAAGATGACGACGTAACGCTGATGGTTGGGGTGGATACCGAGGTTTACCACGGGTTTGTCAATTGCGGGGCCACTGGTTCGATTACCGGAATTGGGACCGCCCTGCCGAAAGAGGCGCTGCTGCTGGCCGCTCTGTCCCGGAAAGCAGCGGCAGGACATGCCGAAGCCCGGATGCGCGCACGCGAACTGGAAGAGGCGATCGGTGTGCTGGCAAGCTTTGACGAAGGAACCGATCTGGTTCTGTACTACAAACACCTGCTCGTGCTGAATGGCGAGGAAGAGTATCGGTTGCACTTCAACGAAACCGATGAATTGTCGGACGCACAACGCAGATATTGCGAAAAGCAATACACATTGTTCCGGACATGGTTTGCCGATTGGTCACGTCAGGGCGGGATCATTGCCGAATGCATGTAATCGACAGCCATACCGGTGGTATGCCTACACGGGTCATTCTGGACAGCCGACCGGACCTTGGGCGCGGACCGCTGGCGCAGCGTGCACACCGGTTGGCCGACAACCATGAGACGTTTTACAAATCCGTCCTGCTGGAACCCCGTGGTCAGCCCGGCATGGTCGCGGCGTTGCTGGTGGAACCGGACGATCCGACCTGTAAAACGGGCGTCATCTTCTTCGATGCCGATGCCGTGTTGGGGATGTGCGGGCACGGAACCATAGGCCTGGGTGTAACGCTGGCATATCTGGGCCGGATCGACATCGGAACACATAAGATCGAGACGCCGGCGGGCGTGGTTTCAATCGAGTTGCTCGATCCAAACACCGTGCGGGTGACAAACGTGGAAAGCCGCCGGGTCCATCGCTCGGTGACGGTTGAACCCAAGGGGTATGGGCCAGTCACAGGTGACGTTGCCTATGGCGGCAACTGGTTCTTTATCGTCGAGCCCAGCCCAATCCCGGTGACCAGTGAGAACATTCGCGCCTTGACCGACATGACGATTGCCATCCGTGAGGCCTGTAGTGAACGGGGGCTTAGCGGCGAAAACGGCGAGCCGGTCGATCATGTCATCTTTCAGGGCGTTTCCCCCAACCCGGGTGTTCACAGCCGGAATTTCGTGCTCTGCCCCGACAATCACTATGACCGCTCACCCTGCGGGACCGGCAGTTCGGCTCGGCTGGCGTGCCTCGCCGCTGACGGGCGCCTGAACCCGGGTGAAGAGATCGTGCAGGAAAGCGTGATCGGCAGCCCGTATCGAGTGTCTTATCAACCGGGTCTCGCCGGCGGGGTCATCCCCAGCTTGACGGGTCAGGCTCATGTTATGGCTGAGAGCCGGTTGTATTTCGCGCCAAATGACCCGTTTCGAACAGGTATTGCGCCGTGAAACAAGCTGAATACAGAACCACCAGATGCGCCCTCACCCGGAGAGGCCTGAACCATGCACGCTGACACAGATACCGACATCGCGGTCATCGGGGCCGGCATCATCGGCATCAGCATAGCGCTCGAACTGCAAAAGCGCGGGCGCCAGGTGTGTGTCCTGGATCGGCAAGGTGTTGCGTCAGGTGCATCACAAGGCAATGCCGGAGCTTTCGCCTTTGCAGAGATCGAACCGCTTGCTCATCCCGGAATACTGCGCAAGGCCCCCAAATGGCTTTTGGATCCGTTGGGTCCGTTGTCGATACCACCGTCCTACGCGCTGAAGATTGCTCCATGGATGGTCCGGTTCTGGCGCGCAAGTTGGCAGGACCGGTACACCGCCTCGCTGGATGCGCAAGCTGACCTTATGGTGCACTGCTCTGCCGCTCTTGAACGACAGATTGTCGAAGTGGACGGTGAACCGATGATGCAGCGCGACGGCCAGTTGCAACTGTATGAGGGCGAAGCCAGGTTTCGCGCCAGCTTGCCAGCGTGGAAGTTGCGTGAGGAACGTGGGGTAGCGTTTGACCTGCTTGAAGACCGGCAAGCCATTGCCGAGGTCCAACCCGGGCTGCACCCCCGCTTTACACATGCTGGTTTCACACCCACCTGGCTGAACACCGTCGACCCGGAGCGGTGGACCAACCATCTGGCGGCCCGGTTCAAGGCGCGCGGCGGCGATCTTCAGACCGGTGACATAAGAGATGTGACACCCTCAGAGACAGGCGTCACCTTGCATACATCGACCAGCGAGTTCACGGCACAAAAAGTGGTCGTCGCAGCAGGCGCATGGTCCCACAAACTGGCGAAACACCTGGGAGACACGATCCCGTTGGAAACCGAACGCGGCTATAACACAACGCTGCCCAAGGGCGCGTTTGACCTGCGGACACATCTGACTTTTGCGGATCACGGGTTCGTCGTGACACGGATCAACGGCGGCGCCCGGGTCGGTGGAGCGGTCGAGTTGGGTGGGCTGGATCTCAGCCCCAACTTCCAACGGGCGGATGCCTTGCTGGCCAAAGCTGCCAGGTTCCTTCCTGGCCTAAGTACCAAACAGGGCAAACAATGGATGGGATTTCGACCCTCTTTACCGGACAGCCTGCCGGTTATCGGCCGCTCACCCAAGGCGCCTCGGGTTTTGTATGCCTTCGGGCATGGGCACCTGGGGCTGACGCAATCAGCAGGAACTGCGGAACTCATCGCAGATCTGGCAACGGACACGAAACCTGCGCTTGATCTGACTCCCTTTGCGTCGTCACGCTTCTAATAGGGAGAGGAAAAATGCGAAGCAGCAAAACCCTTCACGTGATTTCTGCCCATGCCGAGGGCGAAGTGGGCGACGTTATCGTTGGCGGCGTCGCCCCACCGCCCGGGGGAACACTGTGGGAGCAGCGCACTTTCATCGCGCAGGATGAAACCCTCAGAAACTTCGTGCTGAACGAACCGCGCGGGGGCGTGTTCCGGCATGTGAATCTGTTGGTGCCTCCACTGCACCCCGAGGCGGACGCGGCCTTTATCATAATGGAGCCCGAAGACACGCCGCCGATGTCCGGGTCAAACGCGATCTGTGTATCGACGGTCTTGCTGGACGGCGGGATCATCCCGATGAAGGAACCGGAAACCCATATGGTGCTCGAAGCACCCGGGGGGTTGGTCAAGGTGCGTGCACATTGTCGGAACGGCAAAGCCGAGCGCATCACCGTTCGAAACCTGCCCAGTTTTGCTGACAAGCTGTCGGTCCCGCTGGAGGTACCGGGTCTCGGAACACTGACCGTTGATACGGCTTACGGGGGCGACAGTTTCGTAGTCGTCGATGCACAAGAAATCGGGCTGGAGATCATTGAGCACGAGGCCCGTGACATTGCCCGGCTGGGCGTTGCAATCACCAAGGCGGCAAATGAGCAGATCGGGTTCTCACATCCCGAAAACCCGGACTGGAACCATATCTCGTTCTGTGCGTTTTGTGGCCCGGTCCGCGAAACCAAAACCGGGCTGACCGGCAAGTCTGCTGTGGCGATCCGACCCGGTAAAGTCGACCGCTCGCCAACCGGGACGGCCATCTCCGCCCGCATGGCCCTGATGCAGGCAAGGGGCCTGCTAAACCGCGGTCAGTGCTTCGAGGCGGTGTCAATCATTGGCTCACGATTTACCGCCCAAATCGTTGGCACCACGCAAGTGGGATCCCGTGCTGCCATCATCCCCGAGATCACTGGCCGGGCATGGATCACCGGCATTCATCAACATATGCTGGACCCGGACGACCCCTGGCCCGGCGGCTATCGGCTCTCAGATACGTGGGGAGTCTGAGGATGAGTGAAACAGTTTGTACATCGAATGCGGATGGCACCTGACATGACCGGTAAACGTGCGATCCCTAAACAAAGCCTCCCGGATCTCATAGCAAATGACCTGCGAGAGCGCATTCTCAGCGGTGAGTTGGCCGAAGGAGAAACCATCCGGCAAGAAGCCTTGGCCGCCGAATACGACGTTTCGCGCATGCCGGTCCGCGAAGCGCTCAAACGACTGAGCGCGGAAGGCTTGGTTCATTGGGCAAATAACCGTGGCGGGTCTGTGACACAGCACTCGCTTGCGGAGATCGGGGAGATTTTTGACTTGCGATGCCTGATCGAGGTCGACCTGTTCCGCAGATCAATTCCAAATATGGCACCGGCCGACTTTGCCCGTTGCTCAGAAATTCTGACGGAAATGGAAACGTCTTATGACGAAAATGATGTCAAAAGATGGGGCGTCCTCAATCATCAATATCACACGGCTCTCTACGCCGCCTCCCGCAGGACCCTGACAAACGACATTCTGGACCGTATCAGCTTGCAGGCGGACCGATATGTCAGGATGCATCTGAGTGTCATGAAACAACGCGAGCCTGCCAGACAGGATCATCGGGCGTTGTTGGAATTGGCGCAAAATGGCGAGGTCGATGCGGCCTGCGCGCTCTTGAAAAACCACATCCTGCGGACCAAGGATCAATTGTTAAAGATGGTTGCATCGAGACGTCCCAGGGGTTCCACATAGCGCGCCGCGCCCACCGATGGATCTGTTTGGAAATAGCTGGTTCGACACCAGCGATCTTGTCAGGCGGCCTGCCCAAGTTGCCCGCTTCGAAAGCACGCACAACGCAGCTATCACCTAACCGGCGGTGCCGGGCAAGCCTGTCATGGGTCGCAATCCAAGAACACCGCGTGCCTCTTGGCAGGGGCAATCCGGCGTTCACAGGCGCGGCAAAGCTTCACAACCAACGCTCCACAGGTCAGCGAAAGGCGCTATCTTGCTCTCAATAACCCCACAAGGTCCGGAACCGGTTCGTGAGATTTGGTAAAATCGAGATCCAATCGAATGTGTTCGAGATGCTCTCGTGCAAGTGCTGAAGCAAGCTCTGCATTTCGAGATTCGATAGCGTCCAGAATTCCTTCGTGCTCGTCTTCCCGGCAGCAGGACGAGTTGCCCGACCCGAACATCGCCACGATGAGTGAGGTACGCGTCACGAGTTCACGGAGCGTTCGGGTCAGAAAGCCATTTCCTGAAACATTGGCAACGAGAATATGAAACTCGCCGGACAGTCTGATGACCTCTTGACGATTCTCGGACCGGCGCGCTGCTCTTTCTTCCCTGATATGCTCCATCAATATCTGGAGACCTTTCGCGTCAATGCGCTCGGCTACCTGTGCGGTCAGACTCGGTTCGATATGAACGCGGGCTTCAAAAACCTCGTCCGCTTCCCGCTGATTTGGACAGGCGATAAAAGCTCCGCGGTTCGACCGGAGTTCCACGATTCCCTGACTTGCCAGCAAGAGCAGCGCCCGGCGAGCCCTCATCCTACCGACCCCGAAGCTTTCGCAAATCGTCGATTCGGTCAGCTTGGTCCTCGGTGTCAAATCTTGCTGCATTACAGCACTGTAGATGCGATCAACAATCTTGCGTTCGTCCTCCAACGCCGAATCCATATTGTAAATTTGCTGATCTACCAAAGCCTTAGCCTCCGTAACTTTTAGTTTTATACGCCCGTGACGGGCATTTTAGCGTCAAATCCCGTCGACCAAAATAGTATAGAATGTCAACGAGAGGTAAAATTTATGTTGACATAGATTGTTAACAATTCTTTGCTGACGGGAATTAGCCGCTACAAGATGGCTTGCGAAATTCGGCCAAACGCGCCGGGTCAAACTCAACAGAGGAGAGATCATGAAACGTAGAACAGTTATGAAATCCGCTGCAGCAGCGCTCGTCCTGTCAGCAGTTGCAGTCCAGGGTGCCTGGGCCGAGAACCCAACACTCAAGATTGGCTTTGTGGGTGTGACAAGCGGTCCCGCCGCAGCCTGGGGTATTTCAAACCAGCGCTCAATGGAGACGCGCGCAGCCTGGATCAACGAGACGGGTGGCTACACCATCGGCGACACGACCTACGACATCGAAATCGTCTCGTTCGACGACCAGAAAGACCCCAAGCGCGCTATCGCCGGCATGGAAAAGATGGCACAGGAAGGCATCCACTACGTTGTCGGACCCAATGTTGACGACGGTGCTGCGGCGGTGCGTCCGGTGGCCGAAGCAAACGGCATTATGTACTTCCCCTATGCATTTCCGAAAGAGCTGTACTCTGCACCGGCCTCGAACGCGGTGCTGGGCATGATCGCCAACTACCAGTCCGGCCCGGCGATCTACAAGCATCTGATGGAGAATGAAGGCGTTCAAAGCGTTGCGTTTGTGGCCGCAAACGAATCCGACCCTCTCAGCCAGCGGGATGGCGGTGTCGCAGCTGCAAAAGAGCTGGGGCTTGAGGTGGTTTCCGACAACGTCACCTATCAGGTGGACACCACGGACTTCACACCGGTCCTGACCCCGGTCCTGCGTACCCAACCTGACCTTCTGGTCCTGTCCGGGGTGTCGCCAGCCAACGCCCCTCAGCTTATCCGTTCGGCCCGGGAACTGGGATTCGAGGGTTTGATTTCCACTGAAACGGCGCAAGACGCACAGGTGCTGCGCGAGGGCGCGGGGGATCTGGCCAACGGGTTCATGTCGGTGGGTGGCGCGTCAACGCCTGAGCTTGCCTCCGATGACATGCGTGAATTCGTTCAGCGCTACACCGACATGTTCGGCGAGTACAACGACGAGTCCAATACCAAGGTCTACGCGTTGGAGTACATTCTGGAGACACTGAAAGCGAACCCGGCAGCCATCGACGACATCGAAGTCTTTCAGACCGCGATGGATAATTTCGAAGCACCCAACCCCTTCGTCGTCGGCGACGCCAAACTGCGCTATGTCGGTACGACATCCTTCGGCCAGAAGCGTCAACTCTTCGTTCCATTGGTTGTGAATGTCTACCGCGACGGCGCATTCGAAACCATGTTCGTGGCCGAGGTTGACTAAACGTCGCCTGTCGTCACGAATTAACGTTCTTCCTGACCGCTAACTGCACTTCGGGCCGGTTCTTCTGGCCCGAAGCCATAAGAAAAAAGCTGGAACACCATGGAACAAGTAATCGCCAACGGGGTTTACCTGGGCGCGCAATACGCGATGATCGCCCTTGGCCTGACCCTCATCTTTGCCCTTATGAACGTACTCAACTTCGCCCACGGGCAAATGTACGTCATCGGTGGGTTCGTCACCTACACCTTCTACGGACAGCTCGGCCTGCCCTTTGTGGTCGCTTTGTTTCTGGCCTGTGCCACACTGTTCATCCTCGGGGCCTTGGTTGAAAAGTTCCTGTTCGGTCCAGTGATAAAACGGTCCTCCCGCGAGGAAAGCACCATGCTTCTTGCGGCGGGCCTCGCGTTCTTTCTGGACGCCGTCATCCTGTTGGTCTTCGGAGAGAAACAGCGTGGCGTGCCGAAGATCGTCGATGGGGTTTTCAACTGGGATTTCCGGCTGATCATGCCCTATGACCGGATCCTTATCTGCGTTCTCGCAATCCTGTCCATCGTCGGTTTCATCCTGTTCATGCAATACTCCAAGACCGGCCGTGCTCTGCGCGCCCTGGCCCAGGATCGCACCGCCGCGCAACTGATGGGCGTGAATGTCGACCGCTACTCTATGATCGGTTTTGCCCTCGGAGCAATGCTGGCAGGATTGGTGGGCGGGCTGCTCGTCACCATTACCGGCGTGAACCTCGGTATGGGCGAGCCAACTTCCATCAAGGCCTTCATCATGGTGATGATCGGTGGTGCCGGCGTTATCTCCGGAGCTATCGCAGGCGGAATCATTCTGGGATTCCTCGAAGCCATCGGTCTCGCGGTGCTGTCTCAATATGGCGACATCACTTATCTGCTCATCTTCGTATCGTTGATGATCTTCCTGGCCATCCGTCCTCAGGGACTGATGGGCAAGCCGTGGGGTTGAGACGATGCTGAAGCTTTCCCTACCGCAGTGGATCGGTCTCGGCGTGTTCCTTCTGGCCTTGTTCGTTGCCGTGCCGATGACCATTACGGCAATTGGTCGAACCGATCTGCTTTTCACGCTTACATCTGTCGGATTGCTGGCCATCGCCAGCGCAGGTGTATGGCTTACGTTCTATATCGGGCGCATCAACATTGGGCAGGGGGCATTCGCACTGCTCGGCGCCTATGTGTCCGCCATCCTGGTCACCAAAGCCGGGATGTCGTTCTGGCTCTCCCTGCCGATTGCGGGTCTGGTGGCAGCGGCGGTCGCGGTTGTCATCGGATTGCCGATCTTGCGGTTGCGCGGGGTCTATTTCGCAATGATAACGCTGGTGCTGACTCAGGTCTTCGAATTGACGGCACTGGCGCTGCCCATCACCAACGGAGCGCAAGGTATCACCTCAATCCCGCTGCCGGGCGAGGTATCGGTCCTGGGGCTCACCCTCATTCCTGACTTCGCCACGGTAGAGAACTCTCGCCTGGCCTTCTATTATGCGACGGCGGTTCTCATGGTACTTACGTTTGCAGCCATGTATCGGTTGGTAAACTCCCGCCTGGGGCACCTTTGCCGTTCGATGCAGCAGAACGAAGAACTCGCAAGTTCCATCGGGGTCAACATCTCGTATATCCGGGTGATCGTGTTCGCGATCTCGTCCTTCTTCGGCGGTATCGGCGGGGCGATGTTCGGCTCGATTGCGCAGTCGGTCTACCCCTCCAGCTTTCAGGTGGCCGACAGCGTGAACTTCATGCTGAACTGTTTCCTCGGCGGGCTTGGCTATGTCTTTGGCCCCATGCTCGGCACACTGGTGCTCTACTTTGGTTGGGATCTGTTGTTCGAGTTCGGCAAGTACCAACTGCTGATCTATTCCAGCATGCTGATCATTTTGATGCTGGTACTGCCTAATGGCCTCCTGAGCCTGCGGCTTCCAAAGTGGGGAGGTAAAAGCAAATGAGCGCGCTTCTTGAAGTCCGTCACGTCACCAAGAAATTCGGTGGCCTGACGGCCAACAACAACATCTCCTTCGATGTGCATGAAAAGGAAGTGCTGTCGGTCATTGGCCCCAACGGGGCCGGAAAGTCGACCCTTTTCAAGATGATCGCTTCCTTTCTGCCGACGACCAGCGGCGAGGTACTCTACAAAGGTGAGCGTATTTCGAACCTGAAGCCGCATATCGTTGCACGCAAGGGAATCGTGCGCACATTCCAGGAAACCACGATCTTCAAGTCCATGACGGTGCGCGAGAGCGTGATTGTCGCCCAGCATTTGCGCGCAAACGCAACGCTTACCGGATACTTCTGGGGCAGCAAGTCGGCCCATGAGGATGTCGAAAGCTTCGGGAACTACGCAGATGATCTGATCGAATTCCTGGGGATGTCCGAGATCGCGGACGAACAGGCGTCGAACCTGCCGCAGGGCAATCTGCGTGCACTGGGTATCGCAATCGGGCTGGCAACAGACCCCAAGGTTCTTCTTTTGGACGAACCGTTTGCAGGCATGAATCACGACGAAACGATGAGAATGGTCGACCTGGTTCGCAAGGTGCGCGATGAGCGAGAGGTCACTGTGCTGCTTGTCGAACACGACATGCCCGCCGTGATGAAGATTTCAGATCGGATCGTGGTTCTCAACTTCGGAGAAAAGATCGCCGAAGGCACGCCCTCGGAGATCCAAAACGACGAGCGCGTGATCGAGGCCTATCTGGGCAGCGCCGACGACGAGATTGGAATATGACTATGAGCAAGATGCTGGAATTCAGGGATGTCGAGCTTTACTACGATCACGTCTATGCGCTGAAAGGGGTGTCGATTGACCTCGAACAGGGGGAAACCGTTGCGCTAATTGGTGCCAATGGCGCTGGCAAGACCTCAATCCTGCGTGCCATTACAGGTCTGGCTAAACTCGCATCTGGCAGCGTGACGTTCGAAGGACAACAGATCGACGGCAAGAACCCCGCCGATGTTGTGGCCGGCGGCATCGCGATGGTCCCGGAAGGTCGCCGGGTGTTCCCTTACATGAGCGTGAAAGACAACCTCCTGATGGGTGCTTTTACCAGAAACAAAAGCTCCGGTGTCGAGGATACGCTGGAAAGCGTTTTGGAACGCTTCCCCCGTCTGAAGGAACGGTTCAAACAATCCGCAGGCACATTGTCCGGCGGAGAACAGCAGATGATGGTTATCGGGCGCGCCCTGATGGCCAAGCCAAGGCTGTTGCTGTTGGACGAGCCATCGCTCGGGATTGCCCCGAAACTCGTTCAGGATATTGCCCGGTCCATCGTGGCCATCAACCGCGACGAAGGGGTATCAGTCCTCCTTGTCGAACAGAATTCCCGCATGGCGTTGTCGATCTCGAATCGTGCCTACGCATTGAGTACGGGCAACGTGGTGATCGAGGGCAACTCCAAGGAGCTGCTCCACGATGATCGCATCAAGGCCGCCTATCTCGGCGGCGATGTGTAGGGGCGCGGCATGAAACTTTTGCTTATCAATCCCAACACCACTGTGTCGATGACCCGAAAGGCCGAAATGGCGGCGCTTGAAGTCGCGCGTCCGGACACGGAAGTGATCGCCACGAACTCCCTGTCCGGCCCGCCCAGCATCGAAGGCTTTTACGATGTTGCGATCTGCGTGCCAGGTCTGCTGGACGAAGCCCAACGACATCGCGATGTGGACGCAATCGTCATTGCCTGCTTCGACGACACCGGTCTGGATGCGATGCGTTGCAGGTTCGATGTGCCCGTGATCGGCATCGGCGAGGCCGGATTTCACGCGGCAGCCTTGTTGGCGCATCGGTTCTCGGTCGTCACGACCTTAAGTCGGTCGGTGGCAGGGATTACCGACAACCTCAAGCGCTATGGACTGGAGGCAAAATGCGCCAGTGTTCGGGCAACCGATATACCCGTACTGAAGCTTGAAGAGAATGATCCTGAATGCCTTGATCAGATCCGATCCGAGTTAGCAGCCGCCATCGAGCAGGACAAAGCCGAGGCGATCGTCCTTGGATGTGCCGGAATGGCCGATTTGATGCAGCAGCTTTCCGAAGAGTTCGGTGTGCCAGTGATAGACGGGATTTCATGCGCGGTCGGTATGGCAGAGGCCTTGGTTTCAGCCGGGCTTTCGACCTCCAAGGTGGGGGCCTACGCACCCATTATCCACAAAAAGAACGCTTCGGCGGACACTGCCGAAGCGCTCACCCAACTCAGTGCAGAATGAGCCCGGTTTTTGGGACGGATCAAGGAATAACGAGCAGCAAAACTTACCTGTGAGCTTCGCGCGTGGGTGCGGGCAAAACCCGCCCGCTCCACGCGCAAGTACTTGGATTGCCTGTGCCAAATTCTGATGCCTGTACAAACACTTCTGCCGACGCGGAATGCTAATTGCAGAAGAGACAGTCGACCGCATATTTTCCCGAAACGGATTTCGCGCGAACCGGAAACAAGTTACGGTATGACCGTGTTGTTTCGCCGGGCTCGCTGTCCACCGTTGCAACCTCGAAAACACAAAGGGAGAGCATTTTGCGACTTCAATCAAAACGCGTGGTTGTCACTGGGGGAGCGTCTGGAATCGGCCGGGCGATTTGCGAGCTCTTCGCGCGCGAGGGCGCGCGTATCGTCATTGGGGACCTTGATGCCGAAGGTGCACACGCAACCGTCGCCGGAATTAAAAGTGCTGGTGGGCAGGCCGAATTCGTAGCCACCGACGTTTCCGAAGAGACCAATGTCAGCAACCTTGTTCACCACGCCGCATCCACACTCGGCGGGATCGACATCGTCGTCAACAACGCGGCTGCTTTTGTCTTTGGAAAAGTCGAGGACGTCAGGAAAGCAGACTGGGATAAGGTAATGGGCGTCAATGTCGTGGGATCTGCCAATATGGTGCGCTTTGCCCTGCCCTATCTGAAGGAAGCCAAGGCAGGGGCCGTCGTGAACATGGCGTCGGTCAGCAGCTTTGTCGCTGCGCCGGCGTTCGTTCCCTACAACACATCAAAGGGCGCTCTGCTTCAGCTCACCCGGTCGCTGGCCATGGATCTTGGCGCATTCGGTATTCGCGTCAATTGTGTCTGTCCCGGCGCGATTTACACGGCCGCCACCGAAAGACATCTGGAATTTGATGGGCGGAACCGCGAAGAATTCCTGGCCGAAGAGGCGAATGCAAGTTTCTTCAAACGTCAGGGAACACCTGAGGAAGTGGCTTATGCGGCCTTGTTTCTGGCGTCAGAAGAAGCGTCATTCGTAACCGGAGCCAGCCTTGTCGTCGATGGTGGCGCGACCGTTTGACCGCTAGTCCGCCATTTCCCAGACCAGCGGCAGCAGAAACGGAAACCCAGTTGTCTCGTCAATCTCGATCTTCATGATCGGTGCCATGTATTCGTCCCAGCGCTTGTTGGCCTCGCCTTCCGTCAGGATACGGATCGAGTGTTCCAGATCGTCGGCTTCAAAGTAGCCGAACAGAGTCAGGCCATGGCGAAATATTGAATAGTTCCGGATACCCGCCCTGCGGGTTTCCGCGACGACGTCCGGCCAAATCTGGTCATGTCTTCTTTTATACTCCTCCTCGTATCCCGGGCGGATCTCCAACACCCACGCATAGCGCGACATCTCAGTACCCCTGCCATGTGCGCAGGCAGTTGCGCATTTTTACGGTTTCGGACAGTACATCATCATACTGCGATTGCGTTCCGGGCTCGTGCTCGTATTCCGAAGTCAACCAGCCGCTGTACCCGGCCTTTTTCAAAGCACCAAAGAAACCGGCGAAGTCGATAATACCGTCTTCCATTTTTGTCTGGATCAATCCCGGTCTGGCTTGTCGTAGATGTACATGGCCTGCGATATCGATAAGAGGTTCGATTTCTTCCTGGCGAAATCCCATGGCGACGAAATGCGATGGATCAAGGACAATACCGAGCCCCGGCACAGCATCCACGAGTTCACGGGCTCGCGCCGGGGAGTTCAGAATACTCCCAGTATGGGGTTCGACCAGAATGCTGACACATGCCGCCGCCCCTGCGGCCACCATCGGCTTCAACGCCTCTGCGGAAGCTGCCAGCGCCTCTTCCCGCGTTTGACCGGCATTGATCATTCCGGGCAGGATGAACACAGAAGGTATGCTGGCCGCGCTGGCAAAAGCGACGGTTGCCTGCAGGTCCTGCAGGTTGCGGGGGTCTGCGGGTCCCGCCAGATTGCGATCCATCAGATCAGCGCCAAAGAGATGGAACAGATTGGCGATGGGCAAAGGAAGGCTTGCCGCAATTTCTGTACCGTACTGCTCGGGCTCTCTCAAAAGCCGGTCTTTGTCGAGCGCGGGCTCGAAGAAATACCCCACGTCAATCGCGTCAGCGCCTATGGCCTTGGCGACAGCCGCTGCCTCGGCCAGTGTAAGATGCGGAAAAGACCAGCTTGATATGCTCAAGTTCATTGCAAACTCCCGTCTTCACTGAATGTCGGTCGGGTTCAGGCCGCAACCACCGTTTGCCGCTGCACTCCCAGACCCTCAATGCCCAGTTCCAGCCTGTCGCCAGGGCGCAGATAGATGGGGTTCGGTTTTTGCCCCATGCCAACACCGGGCGGTGTGCCTGTTGAAATGACATCCCCGGGCTGGAGGCTCATGAATTGAGAAATATACGCAACGACTTCGGCAACCCCGAAGACCATTGTTTTTGTAGAACCGTCCTGAAACCGTTCTCCGTTAACGTCGAGATACATCCTGAGGTTCTGAGGATCCGGCACCTCTTCGCGTGTCACCAGCCACGGGCCTATCGGTCCAAATGTGTCTGCTGATTTTCCTTTGACCCACTGACCGGAACGGTGCAACTGGAAGGTCCGTTCTGAGACATCGTTGATCACACAGTACCCGGCAATGTGATCCAGCGCGTCTTGCTTATCAATGTACTTGGTATGCCGTCCGATCACCACACCCAGTTCGACTTCCCAGTCCGTGGCGGAAGACCCTTTGGGGATTTCGATATTGTCATCCGGGCCGCAGATCGACGAGGTTGCCTTGAAAAAAAGAACCGGTTCTTCAGGCACCGCCATTCCGGATTCTGCTGCGTGATCCGAGTAATTCAAACCGATGCAGATGAACTTCCCGACATTGGCAATGCACGGCCCGACACGGCCACCGTGCGGAAGACGTGGGAGCGTTTCCGGGTCAAGCGATGACAATCGGGCAAGGCTGTCCGGGGAAATCGCCGCGCCATCTATATCGACCACATGGTCCGAAAGATCCCGGATCACACCGGTGCTGTCCAACAGTGCAGGTTTTTCTTGCCCCCGGGGTCCGTATCGCAGAAGTTTCATGTCCGTTGTGTTTCCTTCAGCTGAAAGTCAATAGGTTGCTCGCCCACCGGAGAGGTCAAACACACCGCCTGTGGTGAAACTGTTCTCAGTCGATGCCAACCACGCAATCATCGCAGCCGCTTCTCCGACCTCCAGAAAACGGCCGCGGGGGATTTTCGACAACATATAGTCGATGTGTTCCTGGCTCATCTGGTCGAATATCCGTGTACGTGCCGCTGCGGGTGTAACGCAGTTGACCGCAATGTCGCAGTCGGCGAGCTCTTTTCCCAGGGATTTGGTCAGCGCGATCACGCCCGCCTTGGACGAAGAATAAGCTGCCGCGTTAGGGTTGCCTTCCTTTCCTGCAATTGAGGCGACGTTGACAATCCGGCCGTAATTCCGCCTGCGCATATCAGCCGCAACCACCTTGTTGACGTGAAACGTGCCCAACAGATTGACTGCAACGATCTGTCTGAATTCATCGACGGAATAGTCTGCCACCGGGTCGTTTGAACCGGCAATTCCGGCAGAGTTCACGACAATATCGACATGTTCAAGAAGATCGATTGTATCCTCATAGGCGGTCCGAACGCCTTGCCAGTCGGCGATGTCGACCTCAATTGCATGGTGGTCACCACTCAGGGTCTGTGCCGCCTCGCGAGCCAGAGGCAAATCCATGTCCCAGATTGCCACGCGCGCCCCGCCGCTGGCCAGCACGTCAGCTACAGCTTTGCCGATACCCTGGGCACCTCCAGTGACGATCGCCGTTCGGGATTCAAAGTCCAGATTCTTCATGAGTCCTCTCTCCATCCGGGTTCTTGGCTCTATTTTGCGCGGCCAAAGGGCCGGACCAGGTTCAGGGCTTCATAGTTCAGGTCCAGCCCGAAACCTGCAGTGTCAGGCAGCGAGATATAGCCGTTTTCCGGCAAGGGTTCCGATCGAAACATGCTACCGAAATTCGGTTCGATCTTGTCGGCCTCTTCGCTCATCATCATGAACTCAGCCAAACTGATGTGGTCCATCGCCATAGCCATGTAGTAGCCGTAGACGCCGCATCCATGAGGGACCACATCCACCGAACGGGCGTTCGCCAGCCCGGCAACGCGGATGAATTCGGTCGGCCCGCCCATCCACATGACATCGGGTTGGATCAACCCGACGCCTGCATCCATCAACTGCTGGTATCCAAACCTGGTATATTCGTGCTCTCCCGTGGCCAGCACCGCACCCCCCGCATGCACACCCATCTTGCGCGCCAATCGTTTGTGCCCCGCATAGTCGTCCGGCATCAGCGGTTCCTCTAGCCACTGAAAGTTGTATGGGGCTATTCGGCGCGCCAATTCGGCGGCGTAGTCCGTTGTCATGGACATGTAGCAATCCAACATCAGTGGATAATCGGGACCCACCTTGTCGCGCCAATTTGCGATGAAAGCGATGTTGTCGGTCATGCCTTTGATCCCGTTTCCGGGGCCAAAGGGCAGCGGAATCTTGGCACCGTGGAAACCCAGCTTTTTTGCAATGTCCGGCCGTGACGTTGTTGCATAGACGGGCACCCGCTCTTTCGTGCGCCCGCCCATGAGATCGTAGACCGGAACACCCAAGGTCCGCCCGTAGAGGTCCCAAAGGGCCAGATCGATGGCACTTATCGCGTGGACACCCAGGCCCTTGCGCCCATAGTGGATCGAAGCACGCCACATCTGTTCCCAGATCAGTGTCCGATTGGCGGCCGTCTGGCCTTCGACAAAAAGCGAAAGATGGTGTTCGATGACAAAGGCGGCGGCCTTTCCGCCGGTACTGACGCCTATTCCGATCCGTCCGTCGTCATCCTCAATCTCAACGATGACCGAAGGGACGTTGGACACGCCCCAGCTCTGACGAGAACCTGAATACGCTGGGTAGATCGACATCGGGTTGGCAATCGGCGGATGGGTCACGGTGTGATCCCATGTCCCGTCCAACGCAGGGCGACCCGATATCCAGTGTGTATCCGGTGTATCGTGAACGTCGCTTGCACCATATTGATCTGCGTTGCTGACCAAGGCACGGACCTCGCGAATAATCGGTTGTCCCGGCTGTGGAGCCACATCGCCCGTTTTGGGTGGGTGAAAGTACATGTAAATTCCTTTGTCCCTGACAGGGAGATTCCTGAAGTCTGCTAACTGTCGTCACTTCGGCCGCTTCGGATTTCATCGTAAAGAACAGCAGCCAGCAGGATGAAACCCTTGACGACCTGTTGCCAGAAAGACGGCACCTGAGCCAAAGTTAAGCCATTGTTTATCATGAATAAAAGAACCAGTCCGATAGCGGTCCCCAAGATGGTTCCGCGCCCACCCTTCAGGCTGGCGCCCCCAAGGATCACTGCGGTGATCACATCCAGTTCAAACCCCATTGCCGCAGCAGGGCGCGCGTTACCCGTTCGCGCCGCCAGCATAAGCCCCGCAAGTGCGGCGGTCGCTCCGCAAGTGATGTAGATCGCCATCTTCCAGCGCTTGGTCGATATCCCCGAGAGCCGGGCCGCCCGCGCGTTCGAGCCAATTGCGTACACGTAGCGCCCAAAGGTGGTGCGCGGCATGATAACAGCAAAAAACACATACACCGCCAAAAGGACCAAAACGATGTAAGGGATACCCGCCCATTTTCCTGTTCCCAGACTAAGCCAGGTTTTATTGGTGATAATGATCTCGCGCCCGTCCGAGATCACAAAGGCCAGACCCCGAATGATCGCCAGCATCGCCAGCGTTGCGATCAGGGGATTAATCCGGAAGTATGCGATCAGTGTGCCGTTGGCCGCACCGATACAAATGCCGAGCATGATCGCGGCGGCAAAAGCAGGTCCGACGCCCGATCCGATATCCAAAAGATAGGCCGCCAACATACCGGCTGCCGCCATGGTTGAACCTATAGAAAGATCAAAGCCACCGGCTATGATCACCACCGTCTCGCCTGCAGCGGCAATCCCCACGATGACGAGGGCCTTCGCGACGTTCATAAGATTGTTGGTGGTCAGAAAATAAGGGGACACCAGGCAAAGCACGACAAAAACAACAACGGTTGCCAAAACCAGCCCCGGGTTGATCGAAGCCGCACCGCGGCCCCAAACCCTGGAATTCATCATCGCTTCAAGCAGTTTCATGTATCTGTCTCTTCAGTGATCCGGTCGCCAGTCATCATTTCCGTCATCATGGCCATGGTTTGCGCGGGCGGATGCTCATGCGGTTTCATTTCGCCTGCGATCCGACCGCCACGCACCACTACGATCCGGTCGCAAATGCTGAGGATGTCTGTGAAACGATGGCTCACCAACAGTATGGATACTCCGCGGGTCTTGAGTTCTGAGATCAACTCCCAAAGGGTGCGGATTTTTTCAGCAGACAAGGCCGCCGTCGGCTCGTCCATCAAAAGTACTGACGGTGCAAATTGCAACGCACGGGCCACGGCCACCATTTGCCGTTCCCCCCCTGACAGCATGCCGACCTCGCGTTCAACATCGAACTCCAGACCCATACTGGCAATGTCCTCGGCGGCGGCGCGTGTCATTGCCTGCTTGTCCAGGATTTTGAACGGCCCCAGTCTTTTTGTGAGTTCCCTTCCCAGAAAAATGTTCTGCGCGACATCGAGATCTTCACAGAGGGCCAGGTCCTGATAAATCATCTCGATCCCGTTGCGCCGGGCATCCAGCGGGCTGCTGAACCGAACCGGGTTGCCGCGAAAACGCATGGTTCCACCGCTGGGCGGATAGACCCCCGAAAGCACCTTGACCAAAGTCGATTTACCCGCGCCGTTATCCCCGATTATGCCGACGGATTCCGCTTCGCCGATACGCAGGTCCACCCCGGCAAGCGCCTCGACCTTGCCAAATACCTTGGTGACCCCCGAAAGCTCGATAAGAGGAGGGCGGGCGCCCATATCGTCGCCCGCTCCGGATGTCTCAATGTCATTCTGCCGGGTAGACATCATCGATGCTTTCAGCGTCGAGAAAGACATGTTCTAGGTGAACTTCCTGCGGCACGGGCTTGCCTTCCAAAATGTCGGCGGCAACGGAAACCGCATAGTCAGGATATTTCTCAGGGAAGTATGCCACGCAACCCAGGAAATTGTTTTCCTCGACAGGGGTGCGGGTTGCCGCAACACCGATTTCGTCACAGCCTATCCCAATGGCGACACCTTCGCGCCCAGCCTGTGCCAGTGCGTTTGACATCCCGAACCCGCGCGGATCGTCGATGGCCGTGGCAAGAACAAAGCCCGCCTCCGGATGAGCGGTCAGCCAGTCGGTGACAATTGTCAGTGCCTGATCTGTGGTGCCGCCATCGATTAACTCATCGTCAATTCGATCTTCGGGCAGCGCACCACATACTGTTTGAACGCCGTCGACAAAACCGGCCAAGCGCTGGTTTGCGGCATCACCCTCTCCGGGATTGACGCCAACCAATACAGACACGTCATCGCAGCGCCCCAGCGCTTTGGCATGCTCGGCAGCTGACTGCCCTCCTATCAAGCCGCTGACATAATTGTCCGCACCCAAGAAGATTGCGTTGGGATGAACAACGTCGACGGACATAACCGGGATTCCGGCTTCGTCGAAGATGTTCATCACCGCGGCAGCCGCGCCGGACTGCCAGTTTGATTCGATGACAACATCTGCACCCTGCTGCACGATCAGTTCCGCGCACGACACAGCTTTGTCTGCCTTGAAATCATTGTCGCAATAGACGACCTCGAACCCAAGTTCGTCCGCCAGCTCATACAGCCGCTGGTTGATTGCGTAGGAGAAGGGGATGGCCGCCCAACCTTCTGCAAAGCCCACCTTTGTCCCCTCTGGCAGCGCGCGCAGATTAGGAACATAGGGCGCCGAAGCATCCCCAGGAACAACTTCGAAGGCCTTTGTTTCTGTGTTGTAAGTCCAAAGAGCGCGCTCCTCGGGCAAAAGAGCACCGGCGATACCACCTTGTGGGCGCGCCTGAAAGTCTGCCGCAATCGCAGCAAGTGGGGTCAAAACAGTTCCGCAGAGAACCAGGCTCATTTTTGCCAGGGCTGACGATGTTAAGCTTAACATTTTTGTTCCTCCGTATTGGTCACCGCAGTTTCTCGGTCGATATTTCTTGTGTTCTCGATATCGTTATTTGTGGCTGGAAGGGCATTTGCAGGCAAATACCCTTGATGTTAAGCTTAACACCAAACGACCTTTTGTCTAGTCGTTTTGTATACAAAAAAACAACAGGGCGGCAATGACAACCGATAACAGTGTTTCAGACAAGGGTAAGGCAAACCTCAGAGAGGTGGCCCAACGGGCCGGTGTTTCCGCCATGACCGTATCTCGGGTGATCAATCAGCCGGGCAAAGTGGCCGACCCGACCCGGCGAAAGGTGGAGGCGGCCCTGGACGCACTGGGTTATGTGCCGAACCTTGCGGCCAACACTCTTAGGCGCAAGCGCAGTGGAGTGATCGTCGCGATGGTTCCAACAATAGACAACTCTGTCTTCAGCGACACGATCCAGGGCGTATCGGATGTTTTGGAGGCTGCAGGCTATCAGCTGTTGCTTGGCTGCACGTCCTACAGCCTGAGCAAAGAAGAGAAACTGACGCGGGCTTTCCTCGGCCGGCGACCCGATGGGGTGATTTTGACCGGGACGCTCCATACCGATCAAACCAATAGCCTGCTGAAAAACGCCGGTATCCCGATCGTCGAGATGTGGGATATCGCCGACGAGCACATCGACATAATCGTGGGCTTCGACAATTTTCAGGCGGGGTATGACATTGCAGCCTACATGCTGGCGCAAGGGTACAAGAACATCGGATACGTCGCGGGAACCGAAAGCCACGAACGGCAAGAAAACCGCGCTGCAAAGCGAAGTGCCGGCATTCTCGCGGCCTTCAACGATGCCAACCTGCCGCCGCCGCGGCGTCGGAACGTGCCGGACCCGCTCGATATCGATACATGCGGTGCGGCCGCCGCAGACTTTCTGGCGAATAATAACAAGCTCGATGCCATTATCTGTGCGAATGAGATCATCGGGGTTGGAGCAATCAAGGAACTATTGGACTGCGGGTGGTCGGTACCGGGCGACATCGGCGTCGCCGGGATCGGTGACGCCAACATTGCCGGTTTGATACGCCCGGGCCTGACAACGATCCGGATTCCCGGCAGACAAATCGGGAGACGATCAGCCGAGGCGGTTCTGGAACGTCTAAGGGGTTCAAGCAAGGCTGAACGCCGCGAAAATATAGGCTTCAAGCTGGTTGTCCGTGGCAGCACAAGATGATCGGCCGTCTTTTGGGCGTTCACGGTCGTACCACCCAACCCAACAGTCAGATTTGATTTAGCCTTTTTAGGTTTTGGGACAGTGTGCCTCAGAGCATCAGGATCTGTTGCGTTGAACCCGTGTGTGGCCCCGAACTTGCTGGCCAGTCAAATCTGGCCAATCGATTTCGTCCAGTGACATGCATCTGGAACCCTTACGCGCATAGCGTGAATTCAATAGCCATATCTGTGCTGTGGCGCATCCTGTATTTTGCAGACACGATCAGCGTCTGGAAACACGGCTGATCCATGAGCTCTTGAGCAAAGCCGGACAAAAAGACCCGGGCGCAGCCGCCTGCCGAGGCTTGCTGCTGCAAAATCGGCCATGGTCAAGGCGGGGCGTGAGATGGGAATTTACAATTGTTACACTGTCGCTTCAGCAACGTAGAGCCCGTTCTGTGGGTCGTCATGGTCTTTGCAGGCTGTCACCGCAAGCATGCCCTTACCGCCCACGGTGAACCAAAGTGGACAGGTTACATTGGGAAGCGGCACAGGGATTTCCGAAGCCACTTCGCCATTATCGAGCACTGCAACGCGGCTGCCGCCCCATAGCCCCACAAGGAGGCGATCACGCCCGTCAATCGACAATCCATCCGGAAGGCCTGTCGTAAATGACAGCAGCACCTCGGGAGCGCACCCGTCCACCGCCACCAGGAGCTTCTGTGCAAGTGAATCGCTGAAATAGACAGACCTCCCGGCATCTTGAGGGCCGTTGGCAACGGATATACCCGGGAGAATGGAACGCCACCCCTCGCCTTCCAACCTGTAAAACCCGCCGATTGGCTTGGCTTCGGCCCGGTCACTCACCGCTATGACGATTGAGCCGTCCTGTCCCACGCAACCATCATTGATACAGGTCGCGTCAATCAAAGGGAGGGTCGGGCCGAATGGGCTGAGCTGTCCATCCGAGCGGCGATAAAGCCCGGTTTCGGATCCGATCAGAAGTGCACCGTCCGGCAAGGTGCGAACAAAGCGCAGATTGCCCGAAACATCCAGTGTTTCACCGGAATAGCGTTGTGCCGCCCAGTCAAACGAGTGCAGAATTTGGCTGCCATGGTCCACCCAATAGAGACACCCGGTCGACCAATGAGGCGATTCAGGGAGTGAATTGCTGGGGCTGTCAATTCGGCGGAAGGGCTCGATCAGTTCCATAATTTCTCCTGTTGCATTTTTAAAATGCATACAATAATAAAAATGTATACAAAAGAGGAATTCATGGCCGACACCAACAACCAATCTCGGACTGCCGCAGCAACAGCAACGACGCAAATCGTTAACCTGATTGCCGATGGTCTGCTGCCCAGAAACGAACGTGCGCGTGAGACCGAGCTTGCAGACCGTTTGTCGGTCAGCCGCGTTCCGCTGCGAGAGGCCATGAACCGGCTGGCAAGCCAGGGTGTGCTTGAGCCAAGGCCCCGCGGCGGAATGAACGTGAAGGCATTTTCGCCTGATGAAGTGCGTGAAATCGCCGAAGTGCGGGCGGCTCTTGAGCCAATGGCGATGCGCGCTGCAGCCCCAAAGTTGAAAATCGCGGAGAACCGCATTCAACTGAATGCGATAATCGAGGAACTCGCTTGGTCCGCAGAGCAAGGTGATCGTGCGGCAATTGCCGCCGCAGATGTCGCATTTCACCGTTACTTGATCGAGCTTTCCGGCAACCGTCTCATTCGACAGATATGGGCCGGGCTGGAGCTTCAGCTTGTCATCATTTTCCGGCTGGAACTCACTGAAACCCTGGCCCGCGATCAGGTTGTGCCCAAACACAAGGAATTGCGGGACCTTTTGCTATCTGACGATCTCAGCCGGCTTGACGCCGTTCTGGCCGACCATGTCTGGGTATGACCCGGCAACCGACCTGAATGAACCCGAGGGAGAAGACGCATGAAAAACCTTGCACTTGCAACAAGCCTCGTTGCCATAACAGCCAACCTGGCGGTTGCGGGCGAAGTCCGGCTTTTGGCATTCGAAGGCTACGCCGATAATGCATGGAAAGATCCGTTCGAGGCTGCCTCCGGTTGTACGGTCTCAGTCAGCTACGCAAGCGGCGTAGACGAGATGTTTGCCAAAATGGCCGGTTCGGACGGGGCCGATTTCGATCTGATTTCGATCGATACAAGCCTGTATCCACGTTATCGCGGTGCAAACCTCATCCAGGCCTACGACACATCAAAACTGGGCAATTTGGATAACCTGCTTCCAGCTTTCCAGGTGATTGACGGCGTAAAGGACGCAAACGGTGCTTTTGGAATCCCAATCGCCTGGGGTTCGCAAGGCTTGATCTATGATGCTGATGAGCTGACGGATGCCCCCGTCAGTTGGGCGGCGATGTGGGATCCTGCAAACGCACAGCGGGTGATCGCGCTGGACGATAGTAACAATAACATCGTCATGACCGCCCTGCTCTTGGGATACGAGGATCCTTTCACCCTGTCCACGGATCAGATGGAAGCAGTCAAGGCCAAGCTGATCGAGCTAAAGGGCAACCTCCTGTCGTATTACGCCGGGTTTGATGACGGCGTCGCCGTTTGGGAAAGCGGCGCTGTGACCATGATGTTCTCGATGGGTGAACCGCAGCTTGGCCAGTTGTCCGAGCGGGGCTACAACGTTGTCTACTCAATCCCCGAAGAGGGTGCCGTCGGCTGGCTAGACACTTGGGCGCTGTCGGCCGGGGCCAACGATCTCGACTGTGCGCATGCGTGGGTTGACTACATGCTGCGGTCGGAGGTCGGGGAAGCGCTGAACACATCCTATGGCTATGGTCCCACCACGCTTGAGGCCGAAGGGCTTGGTTACGCGGACCGCCTTGTCTGGCTGAAGCCGGTCGAGGACATGGATGCGCGCGTACAGCTCTGGAACGAAGTCAAAGCCGCAGTCAACTAGACGCGGCGCAAAAGCCTCCTCCCGGCGGCGCGCGCTTGTCCTTCGGGATTCTCGCGCGCCGTTTTTGCCCAGATAACGACATGGCCGACCGGATGCAGATCAAAACACTCGATATCCACGTCCTCCTTGCCGATGACTATGACGAGACCCTGACGTCGTCGGCCCAGGACAGCTTGTTGGTCGTCGTTGAAGATGAAGATGGCAATCAGGGCTACGGCGAATCCGACGTGAACCCGTGGATCGGCCGAGCCTGCATTGATGCGCCCGGCACGCACACGATGGGCCGTTCCCTGCGCGATATGATATTGGAGCAGCCAATTGACGACATCCGGGCGTTCTGGGAACGGGCTTACATCGGAACCGCGATGAACGGACGGCGCGGCGCGGTTATCCACGCCTTGGGCGCGGTTGAAATGGCACTTTGGGACCTAAAGGGTAAGCGCGAAGGCAAACCGGTTTGGCAGTTGTTGGGTCGCCCCCGACGCAGTGACCCGGTGATACCCTATGCTTCGCTTCAGCCTAAGGGCTATGGGTTCGATGCGTATCGCGCGGCGCTGTGCGCAGCCGCGGAAAATGCAATGGCTTTGGGCTTTCGGGCCATGAAAGCCGAGATTACGATGAATGGACCCTACGCCCATGACGGTATGCAGGAACCATATGAACGCCACACTGAATTGATCTCCGAAGTGCGGCGTGTCGTTGGACCGGACATCGCGCTGATGGTCGACGTGCAATACATGTTCCCGGATGCCGCCACTGCCTTGCCGGTGATGCGCATGTGGGAGCCCTACAATTTGACCTTTGTCGAAACGCCGGTCCGGTGCGACGATCTAGGGGAATACCGGAAATTAGCCGACGCGGTGGATATCCCGATCGCCATGGGCGAGTGGCTCGCCACGCGGTTCGAATTTGCGGAACTGATCGAACGGGGCAGGATCGCCGTTGCCCAGCCGGACGTTGGCCGGGTTGGCGGCCTGACCGAGGCGCTTCTGGTTGCTGATTTGGCCGCCGAGGCTGGGATGACGGTTGTACCGCATTGCTGGAAGACTGGCGTTTCGACGGCTGCAACCGCCCATTTCGCCGCCGTCACCCCACATTGCAAGTACATTGAATATCTGCCGCAAGAACTGTGTATCGAAACCTTGCGCAAAGAGCTGACCTCAGGCGGTGTTATGATGGAGGGCGGCGAGATAGTCGGTCTTGACGATGCGCGGGGCCTTGGAGTGAACCTGAACTGGGGTGCCGTACGCGCCTTTGCGCAGGAGTGACCTATGGGCTTGCGTCTTGACGGCATCGGCAAGCGCTATGGCGCAGTCTGGGTTCTGGATCATATTGATCTGGAAATCCGCAACGGCGAGTTCTTTTCGCTCTTGGGGAGCAGTGGGTCAGGCAAAACAACGATCCTAAAAATCATTGCCGGGATCGAGGAGGCGACGCGGGGACGGCTTTTGTTCGAGGATCGGGACATTACGCCGGTGCCGATGGAAGCCCGACCTTTCAACACCGTGTTTCAAGGCTACGCGCTTTTCCCGCATATGAGCGTCTTTGACAACGTGGCCTTTGGTTTGCGGATCAAAGGTCTCGATACGATCGAGGTTAAACGCAGAGTCAATGAAATGGTGGAACGGGTTGGCCTGTCACAGCGTATTCGTGCATTTCCTGCGCAGCTTTCGGGGGGGCAACAACAGCGTGTGGCAATCGCGCGCGTCCTGGTCTGCGAGCCCAGGGTGATCCTTTTGGATGAACCTCTATCGGCGCTCGATGCCTCGCTCAGGGGCCAGATGCAGCGCTTTCTCAAAGATCTGCACCGCGATCTTGGATTGACCTTTGTGTTTGTCACCCACGATCAGGACGAAGCGATGTCGTTGTCAGACCGGGTCTGCGTCCTGAACAGAGGCAAGATCGAGCAGGTCGATACACCGGATGCCCTGTATCATGCACCGGCAACGCGGCATGTCGCGAGCTTTATCGGAGTGAATAATCTGATTGAGGCCGGGGCCAGCGAATTCGGAATGCTGCCGGGCTCGGGATTTGTCGCAGTGCGCCCCGAGGCGATCGGTATCGATGGCGCAGAGACCTTCGGCGCCGAAGCGACTTTGGTCGACCGGCGATTTCATGGTGACAATACGCTGATGACCTTCAAAACGGCTACGGGCCGCGAGATGATGGTACGTCGTCCGGGTCGCGGCGAACCGATTGAGATCGGGGGGGCGGCACGATTGGGTTTTCAGCCCGAAGCCTGCGCGGAAGTCGGCGCATGACCCGCGCGGTCCGCATCGGGATATGGGTTCTGCTAACCGGAACGGTCCTGCTACCGATAGGTGCATTTTTGCTCTACGGGTTTTACTCGTCCGAGGACGGTGAGATCATCTACGAAGTCTCGCTTTACAATTATCGCGAGATTTTTGGAACAGGGGTCTACCTGCAGGTTTTGCGCCAAACGATTGTGATGGCAACCCAGGTCACTTTAATCTGCTTTGTCCTGGGGTATCTTGTTGCAGTCTTTATCTGGCAGCGACGGGTCTGGCTGAAATACACGCTGATTTTCGCAATCGCCGTTCCACTGATGATGTCTTATGTCATCAAGATTTACTCAATGCGCGGGTTGTTGGGGCATACGGGCTTTTTGAACCAAGCGTTGATTTGGACCGGGCTTATCGATGAGCCATTGTCGGTTTTCCTCTTCAACCTGACAGCAGTGCGGATGACGCTGGTCTTTGCCCTGTTGCCTTTCTGTATCCTTACAACCTTTTCCGGGCTCGAACGCATTCCAACCGCCTACATCAATGCCGCCCGTGATCTTGGGGCCAGCAGCACCCGCATCTTTTGGAAGATTGTTCTGCCCCTGTCACTGCCCGCAGCGATTGTCGGCGCCATGTTCACCTTTGTCTTGTCGGTCGGCGATTTTCTTGCGCCCGAGTTGGTGGGGGGAGTTAATGGTCTGACATACGGTCGGCTGATCTTCAGCCAGTTCGGTATCGCGTTCAACTGGCCATTGGGCGCGGCATTGTCACTCTTGCTGTTGTTGATTTCGTTTGTGATCATCCTGATAGCGGGCTGGATCAGTCAGCCACGATGGATGCGGAGGCAGGGATGAGACTCGCCCGGCCGATACTGAATGCAATCGCAGTCCTTGCAATCTTTGCCCTTTACGCACCAATCCTGATGGTGGCACTGACTTCTTTCTTCGCGGTGCGGCGCGGCAAAATCCGGTGGGACAGCTTCTCTGTTAATTGGTACGCCAAACTCCTGGAGAACGAGGATATTGGTGTCGCGGTCCTAGCTTCGCTCAAGGTTGGGGCAATTGCCGTGGCGATTGCCATCGGTCTGAGCTTGGCCTTTGCGCTTTACGTCACCAGCACACGGTCACCACGTTGGGAGGTGGGCGCAATTTCGGCGATTGTTTTTTTGCCGTTCCTTTTGCCCCCGATCATCACCGGCATGTCATTGCTTGTCGCAATGAAGGAGGCGGGGATCGCACGCGGTGTGAATGCGGTCATCCTTGGTCATGTCGTTTTTGTTCTGGCCATTGGGTTTCGTACGCTTCAGGCTCGCCTGGCGTCCTTGGATCCGGCATTGGTCTGGGCCGCGCGCGATCTGGGGGCGGGGCGATGGCGCACGTTCCGCCAGGTTGTTCTCCCACAGCTTTGGCTTCCGATTGCGACTTCGGCGATCATGTGCTTTGCCATCTCTTTTGACGAAACAATGATTACGCTTTTCTTGGTCGGTGACGGAGTGACATTGCCGATCCGGCTATACGGCATGATGCGCTATGGGTTCACGCCCGAGATATCGGCACTAGTCACACTGGTTCTGGTGATGACCGGCATCTTGACCGCCGTGTTGGCTGCACTGAACCGCAGCCGGTCCGGCGAACCAGCAGGAGAGTGATATGAGAGAACAGGTGATCTTGGTCACAGGGGCGGCACGCGGCATTGGATTGGCGATCGTGCGGCGCGCACTGGCTCAGGGTCAGCGGGTGGCCCTGGCCGATATCGATGGTGCGGCGCTGGCTGATCTGGATTTGCCCGACACCGCGAGTCTCCACACGACCGATCTGTCCAAACGCGGAGCGGCCAGCGCTTTGATCGCCGAAGTGCTTGACGCGCATGGCCAGCTTGACGGCCTTGTAAACAACGCTGCCATCGGGGACATCTCGCATTGGGACCGGCTGGATTTTGATCGCTACCAGCGCGTAATCGACACAAATCAATCGAGTGTGCTGATGCTTTGTCATGCCGCGACTCGTGCGTTGGCCGAAACCAATGGCGCAATTGTGAACATCGTCTCAGTTATGGGGATGGTGGGGTCCGAGGCCTCGGCCCCCTACTCCATGGCCAAGGGCGCGACTCTGAACCTCACCCGCTGCCTAGCGGCAGATCTCGCGCCTAAGGGCGTGCGGGTGAACGCCGTCTCGCCGGGCTTTATTGACACTCGCATGGCCCGGATGGAGGACGGCAGCCATGAGCACGACACCGATTGGTTCAAAACGGTCTATCTGGCGCATCGCAAAATACCAATGGCGCGTGCTGCAAAGCCCGAGGAAATTGCCGGACCTGTTCTCTTTCTGCTGTCGGACGCGGCAAGCTACGTAACCGGGGCCAATCTGCCGGTCGATGGCGGCCTCACCGCGATATTCTAAGGCCCTGCATCAGCTCAAGCACAGGAGATTGCGACGTGAAGGACAAAACAGTGCTCGTTACAGGAGCCGGGCAAGGCATGGGCCGCGATGTGACCGAGGCGCTTTTGGCCCAAGGTGTTCGTGTCATTGCGACAGACCGTGATCCGGACACACTGGCCGGGCTCGACGGGGTGGAGGCGCATGCAATGGACGTCACGGATGACAGCCAGGTGCAGACGGTGATCGGTGGGCTCGACCGGCTGGACGGGTTGTTCAACTGTGCGGGTATCGTGCATTCAGGCACTGTTGAAACAGCAACTGATGCAGATTGGCAACTCGCCTATGACGTCAATGTGCTGGGCGCTGTTCACTGCATCCGGGCAAGTTTGCCGCTTTTGCTGGCGGCCAACGGGTCCATTGTGAATATGGCCTCCGTGGTCTCGTCTGTCGTTGGCGCACCGGATCGCTGCGTCTACGCCAGTACCAAAGCAGCCGTGATAGGCCTGACAAAATCGGTGGCCAAGGATTATGTGACGCAAGGATTGCGCTGCAATGCAGTCTGCCCAGGCACAGTACAAACCCCGTCTCTGGAACAAAGGCTACAGGCAACCGGAGACTACGAAACGGCACTGGCCGCTTTTACAGCCCGTCAGCCGATGGGTCGCATCGCCAGACCTGAGGATATTACACCGCTTATCCTGTATCTGTTGTCAGATGCCTCTCGGTTCATGACCGGCCAGGCGATTGCGATTGACGGAGGCTGGAGCGGGTGATCCACCGGCTGCGTTCCGATCACGTGTCCGTCGGGCTGGACGACCGCGTCGGACATCTGTGCGACTGCACATTCAATTGGGACGGGCTACAGTTTTCGCCGCTGCACACGGCACCTTGGGTCAATGCCCCGGATGCCGAGTTTCCGGACAATTCGCCACCTGTCGAGAGGCTCTTGTCCGGCGACTTCCTTTGCGCACCGTTTGCAGAGTCGGATATAGAGCCCGCGCCACCACATGGCTGGACGGCCAACAGCGCCTGGTTTCTTGTGGCCGAGGGTGACCGGACCAGCACATTTGCGCTTGGTCGCAAAGTCATGGGGGCACGCGTCGAAAAAACCCTGACTTGCGCAATGGACGCGCCGCTGCTGTACCAAAAGCACCGGTTCATTGGCGGGAGAGGTGCGGTACCGGTTGCGCATCACGTAATGACGCGGATGGCGGCGGGTGGCCGGGTCTTTCATTCGCCAAAGCTCGTCGCGTTGTCGCCCAAGTCTGCAGTTGATCCAGGGCTGAACCACCTGGCCTGCCCGGAAGAAGCGCGGCAGCTTTGTTCGTTTCCGACACGAACAGGCGGCATCGCCGATCTCACACGTTTCCCATTGGCAGACCAACATGAGGATATTGTGGGCCTGGTTGAGCGCCCAGGTGCCGAGATCGGATGGACAGCAGTGATGCGAAAGGCAGAAGATGACATCCTGTTCGTGTTAAAACGCCCCACGGAGTTACCGGTCACACTGCACTGGTATTCGCATGGCGCAAGAATGGATCCCCCCTGGAACGGTCGGCATCGGGGAGTATTGGGAATCGAAGACGCGGCGAGTGGTATTCACAGCGGCCACAGTGCGGCGCTCGCACCGAACCGTGTCAATGCGCTTGGTTGGCCGTCAGCCCTGAAACTTGGCGGAACCGCGACGTTGCACCATGTGATCGGCGCTATACCTCGCCCGTCAAACTGGCACAGCGTCGACCGGATCACCAAGACCGGCGATGTACTGCAAATTGCCTGTGGCGATGATGCCCTTGAATTGCCATTCGACCGAGGCTTTTGGCACCGGGACGGAGACACCGAAGCCGCCCCGTCCCAGCACCCAAGCCCTGAGGGCGATTATCCAGTTTAAGTCGGATACCACGATGCCGGCTGGCAGAAGTGTGTATGTAAAGCACGCTCAAAACCGCACCCAAAACGACCAGCACGAGACTGATGGTCTCTCCCATGACCTTTGGAACGCGTTCGACACGCATATGCCTTGTGTTGTTCGCAAGGAACAGAGATCGGCGGACATCCGGACAAAGCAGGTGAAACTGTCGAAAGGACACAGCAGGCATCCTTAAAGCTTGGGTCGAAATGCCCGCACTGTGCCATACAGCAGCGATTTCCGGATGTGGCACAAAAGCCCCGTCAGACACCCGCGGGATTATCAACCTCTGCCCCGACTTCCTCCAAATCCGAGTACCGATCACCAATACGGTGATGCGGCCGACCACCGGTGGCACCCGCCAGGGCGACAACAAGCTCGTCATGCCCCGGGGCATCATAAATCGAGAATTGTGATGTCAGGTAGTGTGAGCGGCGACCGGTGTCGTGAATACCCATCATCGGCACTTGGATTTGAATACCCGCCGGACCGCGAGTGTTTGTGAACCCCAGGTAGGATTTTGCGCCTACAGCCTGGCGGTAAAAGTTGCCGAATTTCAGGGTGTGGATCAACGCCGAGGCGTGTTCCAACTCGCAGTCCGTGCCGGCCACGCAGGCTTTGCCATAGGCCTCGATTTTGTCGGCACCGCCAGCCAGATCGGTCAGCCGGTTGGTCAGTACCTGACCCAGGATCGGGGCCATGCGATTGATATCGGGTTTCAGATCCTCGACATAGCCTTTGCCATACCACGGGTTGCGGACAACCGCGGCAACACCAATCACCCGCAGGGTCGGGTCTGCGGCCCTGTCGCCGTCACGGTAAATGTCCTCGTCAAAGGCGACGATCTTGCGCAATTCGGGAAGCATGTAATCTCCTTGGTTCACGATGTCAGGTGGATGAAAGTTGGTGCACAGTGCCGTTGGCCGTAGTGCCTTGGTAGATGCCGAAATCGTCGATCCGGGCTTCTTCGGCGTACCGTTCCAGCATGCTGCGTTCGGCTGGGTCCGGCACGCGATCCAGGGGGATATCCTGAATTGGGAACAGCAGGTGCCCGGGCGGGGCATTCCCTGTGGCAGTACCACGGAAGACCACACCCAAGAACCCGGCATCGGTATCGTCATAGACCGCGTAAAGTGCCTGTGAACCCGGGGCCAGCCCAAGCGTACATAGATGGCGCATAAGGGCCTGTTGCGTGGATGCGCCGGGCGGAGCCTTGGGCACCGAGACCGAACCGTCCAGCTCTTGCCGCAGCAGCACCTGATCGCCGATACGCAGCAAAGCGCTCAGCCGCACGGGGCCGTGCTTGGCGGCGGCCTCCACCAGTGTGTCTCCCACGCCGAGCGAGAAATAGCCGCCCCGATGATATCCAAGCGGGTTGCTGTCTGAGGTATCAAAACCTGACACGGTGCCGATCAGAATGAGATGGTCGCCCGCATCGACCAACCGGTGCCGCGCGCATTCGAACCAGGCCAGCGTGTTGTCAACCAGCGGTGCGCCCCCAGAGGGGCCCGGGCGCCAGCTGACCTGGTCGAACTTGCTGGGACTGCGCGAAGCAAAAAGGTTGGAAATCTCCTTCTGGTCTTCTGTCAGTATATTGATCGCGAAATGTGGCGCCTGGGTAAAGATCTCGCAACTGTGGGCAGTCTTGGCCAGGCAGACCAGCAGCATCGGGGGGTCCAGCGATACTGAGGTAAAGGAATTTGCTGTAAACCCGCGCGGCGTGCCATCGTGCTGGCGGGTGGTGACAACCGTCACCCCGGTTGGGAAGGTTCCAAATGCGTTGCGCAGCGCCTTCTTGCGGTCATCGCTCATTTGGGGCGGCTCGGCTTTCGAAAGATAGTGTTCGGTATGTGCGCCAAGCAACGGTGCAGCCTGTGGCGACGGCAGGGGCGAGCTGCTGAACCGCAGCGGATTGGCTGCGACCGTGAATGGCGGCGCCGCCGGGTCGGGATGCGGGACTTGTGCCAGCAGGCCACGGGCCGCGGTATGTGGATCGGCAATGATGTCTGCAACCGTATTGAGGGGCCCGAACGGGATCACCCCACCCAGGGCAGCCGTCAGTTCGGCCTTGCTGCGGGTCGAAGTCCAGGAGGATACCTTGTGCCGTAGAGCCGACGTATGCTGCGCCCGCTGGTGGCGGGTGGCAAACCGGGCGTCGGATGCCAGATCCGGGCGGTCCATGGCCTGCGCCAACGCCTGCCAGAAGCTGTCGTCGACAACCCCGATGGCCACCTGTCCATCGCGCGCAGGGAACAGGCCGAAAGGCGCCAGAAGCGGGTGATCGTTGCCCTCGGGTCCTGCAATCTTTCCTTCGATATCATGTAGGTATACCGCACGTTCGCAGAGGCTGAGAATCGCGTCATACATGCCGACGTCAATGAATTGCGACTCGCCTGTCGCTTCGGACTGGCGCAGGGCCGCCATGATACCGAAGCTCATCATCATGCCTGCGAACACGTCGCCAATACCGGGACCGACCTTGCAGGGGGTTTCGGGATCAGGGCCGGTCTGAGACAGGATACCGCCCATTGCCTGAGCCACGATGTCGTACGAGGGCCAGTGCGCATAGGGGCTTTCACCGGAACGCGGGTCGCCGAACCCTCGGATCGCGGCATAAACCAGCCCGGGACGGATTTGGGCCAGGGTTTCATACCCCAGACCCAGCCGCTCCATCACACCGGGGCGGAAGTTTTCCACCAAGACATCGGCGCTGGCGACCAGGCGTTTCAGAGCCTCCTGACCGTCTGGGGTTTTCAGGTCCAGCTGCACGCTCTTCTTGTTGCGGTTGAGGCTGACGAAGTACCCGGCCATTTCCCGCTCGGGATCATCGTCGCGCCACGGGCCGTTGGACCGGCTGGTGTCGCCCATGGCGCCTTCGATCTTGATCACTTCGGCGCCGTGATCGGCCAGCATCATGGTACAATAGGGGCCCGATAGCATGCGCGACAGGTCAATGACCCGGATACCATGCAGGATGCCCTTGGGTTGGGTAAGTGCTGTCATTTTGTGGCGCTCCGTGCGTAGACCCGTTTCAGAAAAGCGGCAAGAGGCGCGTTGACGGCCTCCGGATCCTCGGCCAGCGCCATATGTCTGAGGCCTTTGAGGATATGCAGTTCAGCTCCGGGAATTTCGGCGGCGATGGCTCGCGACATGTCAGGGCCGTTGCCAAAATCTTCTTCTCCGGTCATCACCAGCGCGGGGCAGACAATGGCCGGGTGCGGGGCCACGATTTCTTCGATCCCATCCGCAAGGACACTGTAAATACGGTGGTAAACTGCCTGATCGTTGGCCAGAACCCAGCTCCGAACAAGATCCATCTGTTCAGGGTGGGCGGCGCGGTGGGCGGCGGTGAACCACCGCTCCAACGCCGCCTCGACGGTCGTGGTCGGGCCGCTTTCGCGGGCTTGCTCGACCCGTTTCAGGATCGCGGCCTGTGCCTCGGGTGAACGGGTGTGGGGGGAAAACAGGATGGCCAGGGCGGCGACCCGTTGAGGATGATCCTGTGCGAACCGCCGGGCGATCATTCCGCCCAATGAGAACCCGGCGATGGCTGCCCGGTCGCAGCTGTAGTGGTCCAGCACGCAGCAAAGTTGCCGGGAAAACAGCATCAGCGACGGCCGATCCGGCGGCGGTGTACTGCCGCCATGGCCGTGCAGGTCATAGGCGATGACCCTGAAACCGGCCTCCAGCAGGGCAGGCACGGTCCATTGCCAGCAGTCCCGGTTGAGCCCCAGACCATGAATCAGAACCACAGCCGGGGCCTGCTCAGGACCGACAGAGGCGACGGCAGTTCCGTCCTGCAACCGCTCAAGCATGGGTATCCGGCGTCGGTTGGGGTTTGTAGGCGACGACTTCGACCTCGACCCGGCAATCAACAAGCAGGTCGCTGACAACGGCAGAACGGGTGGGCGGTTCGTCCGGGAAATACTCTCCGTACACAGTATTGAAACCCGGGAAGTCCGCCCGGTCGCGCAGCCACACCATGGCTTTGACCACATCGGCCAGGTCGCAGCCCGCCTCGGCCAGGGTCGCCCGGATGTCATCCAGAACGGCACGGGTCTGCTCTTCGATGTCTCCGGTGGTCAGCACAGCGCCGTCGCGCATCGGAATCTGTCCGGTCAGGAAAACGAAATCCCCTGCGCGAATGGCGCGGGACAATGTCAGAACGCGACCGCCAATTTCAAGCGGGCCGCCGATGATCTGTTTGGTTTGGGTCATTTCTGTTTCCTCGCGTTTTTCCCAGTTTGGTGTTTTCCCGACGCAGAACTCGGGATTTCCCGTCGCATAGCGACGAAAAAAGCGAAAACTCCGGCTGAGATTAAACGCACGATGAGCGGAAACGAGTGGGAGGAAGAACTGTGAGCGACGTGCCCGGTTACAAGATGCTGATCGATGGGGATTGGTGCGATGCGTCAGATGGCGGGCGGTTCGACAGCGTCAATCCGGCCACGGGTGATGTTTGGTGCCGGGTGCCGGAAGCCACGGAAGAAGATGTGGATCGCGCGGTACGGGCGGCGCACAGGTCGTTTCTCGAAGGCCCCTGGCCCAAGATGTCGCCCAGCGAACGCGGCAAGTGTCTGCGCCGTCTAGCCGAGTTGCTGGCCGAACGGTCCGAGCAACTCGGCCGGACCGAGGCGGTCGACACCGGCAAGATGCTGAAAGAGACCCGCTGGCAGGCAAAGTACATTGCCGAGTTCTTTCAATTCTATGCCGGTTGCGCCGACAAGATCTCGGGCGAGACACTGCCCATCGACAAGCCCGACCTGTTTGTCTTCACCCGGCGGGAGCCGCTGGGCGTGGTTGCCGCCGTTGTGCCGTGGAACTCTCAGTTGTTCCTGGTCGCGGTCAAGATCGGCCCGGCATTGGCGGCGGGCAACACGGTGGTGTTGAAGGCGTCAGAATATGCGTCCGCCGCAATGCTGGAATTCGGCGAACTGATCGCCGAGGCCGGGTTTCCGCCCGGTGTCGTCAATATTGTCACCGGGCACGGAGACCCTTGCGGGCGGGCGCTGACCGCCCACCCGCTGGTTGCACGGGTGTCCTTTACCGGCGGGCCGAACGCGGCGCGAATGATTCTGGAGAACTCAAAAAACAATTTTGCCGAAGTCAGCCTGGAATTGGGTGGCAAGTCACCGTTTCTGGTGTTTGCGGATGCCGATATCGAAAGTGCCGTGAACGGCTCGGTTGCTGGCATCTTCGGCGCTGCGGGCCAGAGCTGTGTCGCGGGATCCCGGCTGTACCTGCACGAAGATATCGCCGATGACTTTCTGGAGCGGATGGTCGCCATTGCCAAGGCAGTAAAGATTGGCGACCCGTTGGCAGAAGACACTCAAATGGGGCCGCTCTGCACTCCCGGCCAACTGGCGCATATCGAACGTGAGGTCGCCTTTGCGGTGGAGCAGGGTGGCAAGGTTTTGTGCGGGGGGAAACGGCCCCCGGATATGGCCGGGCAGTTCTATGAGCCGACCATCGTTGAATGCCCGCGCCAGGACATGCGGATTGTCGATACGGAACTGTTTGGCCCGGTACTGTGCGTGCAACGGTTCCGGACCGAGGACGAGGCGCTGCAACTGGCCAACGACACGACGCACGGGCTGGCGGCCGGCATCTTCACCCGCGACAACGCCCGCGCGCTACGCCTGTCCGCTGCTGTGCGGGCCGGGATCGTTTGGGTCAACACCTACCGGGCGGTGTCGCCGATTGCCGAATTCGGCGGCATCAAGGGGTCCGGCTATGGCCGCGAAAGCGGCTTTCAGGCGATGTATGACTACACAAGACCCAAGACCGTCTGGATGAACACGTCGGATGAGCCGATGGCCAACCCCTTTGTCATGCGGTGAGTTGCCGGACCGTCACAGCACGGCGGATCCGGTGTCACTCATCCTCGAAACACTAAAAACGTCCACTCTTTTGCAGGGAGACACTCTCAATGAAGTTTCAACTGGCGATCAACATGGAACGGCTGGACCCGTCTCTGGATATGAAGGCCGTACGGGACCATACGCTGGATATGGTCAGGATGGCCGACGAAGGCGGGTTCGAAATTGTCTGGGCGGCGGAACATCATGCGATGGAAATGACCATTGCGCCGAACCCGTTCCAGATCCTGACCTGGTGGGGAGAAAACACCAGCCGGATCCGGCTGGGTACGGCCTGCGCGGTGGCGGCGTATTGGGACCCGATCCGATTGGCGGGTGAGGCGGCGATGACCGATCTCCTGACCGATGGGCGGCTAGAGTTCGGCATCGGGTCTGGCGCATATCAGCGGGAGTTCGATCGGATGCATCCGGGGCTGAAACAGTCCGATGCCTGGCGATATATGCAGGAAATGCTACCTGCGGTGCGAGCGCTTTGGCAAGGTGACTACACCCATGATGGCGAGTACTGGTCATTCCCGGCCTCCACGTCGGTGCCCAAGCCAGTGCAGCAGGAAGTGCCGGTCTGGGTCGCTGCGCGTGCGCCCATCACCTATGAATACGCAGTGCAGAACGGCTGTGATGTGATGTCCTGGCCTCTGACCCGCCCGATGAGCGAAGCGGAGCTCTACGTTCAGCGTCTTGAGGATGCGATGGCCGCTCATCCCGGCAAGCGTCGTCCACGTATGGCGATGATGCGGCACACTGCGGCTTATGACGGGGCCGAGGGCCATGATGCGGCGCTCTCCGCCGCCCGCCGCCAGCTGGGGCAGTTCGAAAACCTGTTCAAGAATCTGGGCGATGTCGAAAACGGTTTCGCCAAGCAGATTCCGCTGGAAAGCCTGGAGAACCGGGCCGAATACGATGCCGATATGCTGACGGAGAATCTGATGTTCGGCACGCCCGAGCAAGTCACTGAAAAGCTTCGCAAATACGAGGCATTAAAAGTGGACAGCTTTATCTATTACGCAAGCCTTGGCCTTGGGCACAAGGAACAGAAACGCTCGCTCGAGCTGTTCTGTGACAAAGTCATGCCGAACTTCCTTTAAGGCAAAGAAATGCCCGGTCGCAAAGCGCCGGTAAACTCAACAGGTTGGAGAAAGCTACTATGACAAACGGAGTGGAGGTCACACGGCGGGGTCGGGTGCTGGAGGTCAAGATGAACCGGCCCAAGGTCAACGCCATTGACATCCCCATGAGCCAAGCGCTGGGGGCCGCTTTTGCCGAACTGCGCGACGATCCAGATCTGTGGGTCGGAATCATCACCGCCGAGGGCGAGCGGATTTTTTCCGCCGGGTGGGACCTCAAAGCGCTGAATGATGGCGAAATGCAGCTAGATAACTGGTGGGAAACTGCGGACTATGGCGAGGGCGGTTTTGCCGGGCTGACCGAGAACTGGAAACTGAACAAACCCGTGATCGGAGCTTTGAATGGCCTGGTGATCGGCGGTGGGTTTGAGCTGGCCCTGTCGTGCGACCTTTTGATTGCCGCCGATCACGTGGAATTTGGACTTCCGGAAATGCCGTTGGGCATTGTGCCGGATGCGGGTGCGTTGCAGCGCCTGCCACGGCGTATCCCGCACAACATCGCGATGGAGATGTTCCTGTTGGGTCGTCGTATGACCTCGGAAGAAGCTGCACGTTATGGACTGATCAACAAGGTTGTGCCCATGGCGGATCTTATGGACACGGCGCGCGCTTGGGCCGACCAGATCGCTGGCTCTGCGCCGCTGGCGATGCAGAGTGTCAAGGAGGTGCTGCGCGCCATTGAATGCCGCCCCCTCGAACAAGCTTTCCTGGAAATGCGCGGCGATCAGTTGGAAACCTACCGGAAGATGCTGAAATCCGAGGACTCCGCCGAAGGCGTGGCAGCGTTCGTGGAAAAACGCGAACCCAACTTCAAGGGTAGGTGACGCATGTATCCCAAGCCTGAAGAGATTACCCGTGTCACGTCAATCGGCGGTGGCCCGATCGGTGTGGGTTGGGCGGCGCATTTTCTGGCCCGCGGGTATGATGTGACGCTGTATCTGCACGATGCAGATGAAGTCCCCGCGGCCCAGGCCATCCTGAACACCGCCTGGATCAGCCTTACGGGTCTGGGTCTGGCGCCCGACGCGTCACTGGACCGGTTGCGGATTGTGCACGACCTTCAAGAGGCGGTCGCCGAGGCGCAATTCATTCAGGAAAGCGCGCCGGAGAGATTGGAGATCAAACAGGCGCTGTATCAGCAGTTGGGAGAGATGGTGCGGGAAAACGTCGTGATCGGCTCCTCGACCTCGGGCCTGACAATGACCGAGATACAGGCCCGGTGCGCAACGCCAGAGCGCACGGTTATCGGACATCCGTTCAACCCGCCTTATCTGCTGCCACTGGTCGAGATCGTAGGCGGAAAGCGCTCTGACCCCAGGGCCGTCGACTGGGCCGCCGCATTCTACAAAGCGGCGGGCAAGGCGCCGCTGGTGATGAAAAAGGAAATCCCTGGCTTTGTCGCCACCCGCCTGCAAGAGGCTTTGTGGCGCGAGGCACTGCATATGGTTGCCAATGGCGAAGCGACACCGGAGGACATCGATATCGCGCTTATGAATGGACCGGCGCCAAGGATGGTGGTTCAAGGGCAGTGCATGGCCTTTCACACGGCCTGCGGAGAGGGTGGCATGGCCACCAACCTAGATCAGTTCGGTCCGGCGCTGAAGCTGCCTTGGACTCGGCTGGAAGCGCCGGAACTCACCAAGGAACTGCGTGACCGAATGGTGGACGGCTGCAATGAGATCGCTGCGGGCCGAGGGTTTGAAGAAATGGCCGAACAGCGGGACCGTCAGATCGTGGCGTTGCTGAATGCAATCCGCAACCCGGGCTGACACGGGCCTGTGGTCGCTCAGTCCGGGGGAGCCTGGCGCACGGATTCGATGAACGAGGACAATGTTCCCGGCCATTGCGGGTTCGGCTCGCTGTCGGGCCAGGCGTTGCGGTAAGCGCTGGGTTTGCGGCCAAAGCACTCCTTGAAGGCCTTGTTGAAATGCGACTGGGTGTTGAAGCCGGATGCCACTGAAATCTCACCGATACCGAGACTTGTCGACACCAGCAGAACCCGGGCGTGCTGCAGCCGCAGGAGTTGAGAGAAACGGCTCACGCTGCAGCTAAAATTCGCGTTGAACCGACGCTCCAGCTGTCGCTGTGAGATGCCGATGCGTGCAGCGATCTCGCCAATCCGCAGCGGGTCTTCGATGTGTTCCTCAATCAGTTGCACAGCCGCGCGCACGCCATCCGGGAGCGTGGCCAAGCCGCGCCCGTGGGTGATTTTCTGCGGTGTCTCCGGTGGCCTCAAGGGGTGGTGCATGATCTGATCGGCGATCTCGCCAGCCAATGCGCGACCACGATAGGTTTCAATGAAACTCAGCATCAGGTCGAAGCCCGCAGTGCCTCCGGCGCAAGTCATCACAGGGCCAATTCCGGTGTAGAGCTGTTCAACAACATGAATATTGGGAAAGCGCTCGCGAAACCCCTGCAAGTAAGACCAGTGAGTTGTCGCTTTCAGATTGGTCAGAAGCTGCGCTTCGGCCAGAATGTAGGCGCCGATCTCAACACCGCAAATCTGGACACCGTTCCGATGCTGGCGCCGCAACCATGCCATCAACTCCTGATTCCTGTAGTTCTCGCCGCCCCAGCTGGCGAGAAGGAAAACCGTCGTGTTCCGAGGCAGAATCGCCTGGGGCAGACTGCATTTGGTGGAAAGACCGTTGCTGGCCGGCACGTCAGTACCGTCAAAAGAATAAAGACCGTGCTCGTAGATTTTGGAGAGCGACAAGTAGTTGGCGACCCTAATCGGCTCGATCAGGGAGTTCAGTGTCATCATGTTGAAACGCGGCGTCAGCACGAAAGCACAGTTCCAGATTTGTCCGAACGTCTCGTGCTTTGCATCCATCATTTCCATAGATACATTTCTTACTAGATATTTATCCAGATTTTGTCTTTTTTCGCCTTATATAATTAATTGGTGTCGAAAAAAAGAACATTTCCGCAGATTTCCTGCGACATCGTGAACATAACGCATATTGGAGAAACTGATGAATCACGAGGTCATCGTGACCTGCGCCGTTACCGGTGCCGGGGACACCACCAACCGCAGCCAACAGGTTCCGATCACACCAAAACAGATCGCCGAAGCCGCGATTGAAGCCGCAGAGGCAGGGGCGGCAATTGCTCATATTCATGTCCGCGACCCGGAAACCGGACGGGCGTCTCGAGATCCCAAACTGTTCAAGGAGGTGGTGGACAGGGTGCGCGACAGCGGAACCGATGTTGTCATCAACCTGACTGCAGGCATGGGCGGCGACTGGGTTCCGGACGCCGAAAACCCCGCCATGCCGGGGCCGGGAACCGACATGATCGGTGCCGATGACCGGCTGATCCATATAGAGGAGTGCCGCCCGGAAATCTGCTCGCTGGATTGCGGCACGCTGAACTTTGGAGATGGAGACAACATCTACATCTCGACCCCACCTACCCTACGGCACATGGCAGCGAAGATTCGCGAGTGGGGCGTCAAGCCAGAGATGGAAGTCTTCGAACTGGGCCATATTCGCTTTGCGCGGCAGATGCAGTCCGAAGGGCTGATCGACGACCCCGCAATGTACCAGATTTGTCTCGGCATTCCATGGGGCGCGGATCAGACACTTGAAACTCTGATGGCGATGAAATCGCATTTGCCCGCGGATGCCGCTTGGGCCGGGTTTGGGATCAGTCGGATGCAGATGCCTATGGCGGCTGCTGTCGTGGCGGCGGGCGGTAATGTCCGGGTTGGTCTGGAGGACAACCTGTTCCTGGATCGCGGGGTTCTGGCTTCCAACGGGCAGCTTGTGACCCGGGTGGTTGAAATCATCGAACGTATGGGGGCCCGCGCCGTCACGCCCCAAGAGGCGCGCGACAAGCTGAAGCTGCGCGGTGGAAAGGCTGCCGGATGAGAGACGGCTTGAGTGCGGGCGATTTGCAGCTGCAAAAAGTATCCAAGAGCTTTGGCGCGTTTCAGGCCGTGAACGCCGTCGATCTGGATATCCAGCAAGGTGAGTTTCTGACCCTGCTCGGACCGTCCGGCTCCGGAAAGACAACGTTGCTGATGATGATCGCCGGCTTTCTCGATGTCACTGCGGGCGACATCGCCTTGGCGGGCCGTTCCATCGCGGGCACACCGGCCGAAAAACGAAACTTCGGCATGGTGTTCCAGGGATATGCGCTGTTTCCGCACATGACCGTGCGTCAGAACATTGCCTACCCTCTCGAGATTCGCAAAAGACCCCGCTCGGAGATCGAGGCGCGGGTGGATGAGATGCTGGCGCTGGTTCAGCTTGAGGCCTTTGGTCACCGCAAGCCCGACGAGCTGTCGGGCGGACAGAAGCAGCGGGTGGCCCTGGCCCGTGCGATTGCCTTTGAACCGCCGGTGCTGCTGCTGGACGAACCGCTGGGTGCGCTGGACAAGAAGTTACGCATCGAGGTGCAGGAGCAACTGAAGGACATTCACCACCGCATTGGCACCACTTTCATTTTCGTGACCCACGATCAGGAAGAGGCTTTGTCGATGTCCGACCGGATCGTGATCATGCGCAATGGCCAGGTTGAGCAGGTCGGCACTCCGCAAGAGCTTTACGAACGACCTGACACACGTTTCGCCGCAAGCTTTCTGGGCAAAAGCAATTTTTTGCACGCGGACGGACGGCTCTACGCGCTGCGGCCCGAAAAGATCAATCTGGCGCCGTCAGGGTCCCGAACAGAGCATGCCCGAAAGGCGGGTACAGTGCGATCGGTAACCTATTTTGGGTCAATGCTGAAATGCATGGTTCAGGTTGAAGGTGAGGACGATTTTGAAATCGACTTGGTCGGGTGGCACCAGAGCGATGAGCCAATCCCAGGCCAAGAGGTTGACCTGTTTTGGAGCGATGACGCTCCGGTACCGGTCGCTGACAGATAACGCACAGACACGGAAAACCGTGCACCACACAGCCACATCCAACGGAGATCGGGAGGAAAACATGGTTGATAAAACGTTCATGAAGGAAGCGGCGGTTGAAGGCGCCAAGGCATTCAAGGCCGGAAGGATGGACCGACGGTCCTTTCTGGCGCTGTGTACGATGGCGGGGGTTGCGGTTTCCGCTGTGGCTGCCGGAGACGCCGAGGCTGCAGCAGACCAGATCGTACTATGGAACTGGGGCGGTGACGCGGAACGCTGCCACGGCGAAGCGATCGGGCAGCCGTTTTCAGCGAATACGGGAATTCCACTCAGGATCGACACATCGGGCCCGCTTCAGGGCAAGATCCGCGAGATGGTCGACTCTGGCAACGTGACTGCGGACGTTGCCGATGCGGATGCGTTCGACGCAATCGCGCTGGGAAAATCGGGCCATCTGGAACCGATTGACTACAGTGTGGTTGACAAGACCAGGGTTCTGGACGGTTTCGCCTGGGAATTCGGGGTCTCGGTCATCTTTTACGGTTATGCCTTTATGTACGATACCGAGAAGTTCGGCGACAACCCACCAAGCTCGTGGGCGGATTTCTTCGACACCGCAAACTATCCCGGCAAGCGATCGCTGTACAAATGGGCCAATGGCGCGTTGGAAGGCGCATTGCTGGCAGACGGGGTCTCAAAGGATGCGTTGTATCCGCTGGACATGGACCGCGCCCTGAACAAGATCAAGGCGATCAAGGACGATAGCTTGTATTGGGGCTCAGGATCCGAGGCGCATTCGATGATCGTGAACGAAGAAGTCGTGATGGGCATGGTCTGGCAGAACCGCGCCCGCGCGATCGAGGAAGATACCGATGGACGGTTCAAGCTTGTTATGAATGAGGCACTGGCGATGCCCGGTGCCTATGTGGTGCCACGCGGCAACCCCGGTGGGGCCGATGCGATGAAATTCATTGCTCAGGCCCAGGAAGTACCTTCGCAGCTTGCGCTGCTGGAATGCCTGGGTATGACGCCGTCGAACCCCGAGGCCTTTGCGCAGATCCCCGAGGCCCTGTCCCCTTATGCGATCACGTCGGCCGAGAATGTCGGGAACGTGGTGTTTAACGACCCCGCTTGGTGGGCCGAGCATGCCGGTGACGCGGTCAACGCCTTCCTCGAAGCGATCAGCTAACCGGGAGCGGGCGAACCCTTCTCCCCGTCGCCCGCACCGCCCAAGACCGCCGCGCAAGGATTGACCTTGCGCGGCGGCGCAAACCCCCACCTGAAACGGAACTCAGCCAAGTGCAAAATCGTCTAAGATCCTTGACCGACTCGGGTTGGCTTTTGGTCCTGCCGTTTCTGGGGGTGTTGATCGCGCTGTATATCGGCCCGATCCTGAACATCCTTTGGCTGAGCTTCACCGACCCTGAGCCCGGTCTGGGCAATTACGTGGAACTGGCGACCAGCGAGGCCCTGATCCGGATTATCCTGACCACGTTACGCATCTGCCTCCTGACCACGCTGTTCAGCGTGTTGATCGGGTACCTGATCGCGTACGCGATGGTGCATGCGGATGCCAGAAACCAAAACGTGATGCTGGCGCTTTTGCTGATTTCATTTTGGATTTCGGTTCTGGTGCGTACGTTTTCCTGGCTGATGCTGCTGGGAAATAACGGGCTGATCAACAACACGCTGGAGGCGATGAACGTGATCAGCGAGCCGATTGCCTTTGTTCGGAATGAGCTTGGCGTGCTGATCGGCATGGTACATTACATGGTGCCCTACGCAGTGCTGCCGCTGCTGGCCAATATGCAGGGGCTGGACCAGCGGGTGTTTCAGGCCTCGCGCAATCTGGGGGCCTCTGGCGCGGTCACCTTCCGCCGCATCTATCTGCCGCTGACCCGACCCGGTATCGTTGCCGCGTCGCTGCTGGTGTTCATTCTGTCGCTGGGCTTTTATGTCACCCCTGCCATCCTCGGCGGCGGCAAGGTGCTGATGGCGGCCGAGTATATTTCGGTGCAACTGCTGGTGACCCTGCAATGGGGCACGGCGGCGATGCTGGCGGCGCTGATGTTGCTTGGTGTCATGGCGCTGCTGTGGATCATGTCGCGCTTTATGAAGCTCAGCACGGTGTTCGGGGGGGCGACGCAATGAGGCCGTCCGCCATGACACGCCTCCTTCGCGCAGGTGCCTGGGCTTTCCTGCTGTTTCTGGTCCTGCCCGCACTGGTCGCCATCCCGATTTCGCTCACGCCAAAGCGGTTCCTGTCTTTTCCAAGCGGAGAGGTGTCGCTGCGCCACTTCGAGAACCTGTTCACCAGCCCCGAATGGTTGTCGAGCTTCTATCAAAGCGCGGTCATTGCCACGTCAACCGCCGTGTTGGCGACCGTAATGGGCACGCTGGCGGCGGTTGGCCTGTGGCGGATCACCTCGAAATACAGCGAACTGGTTCGTGCATTGCTGCTGATGCCGCTGATCATTCCGCAGATCATTTCGGCAATGGCTTTCTACAGGCTGTGGATTCCTCTGGGCCTGCTGGACAGCTATGCCGGGCTGATCCTGGCGCATTCGATCCTGGCGGCGCCGATGGTGCTGATCACAGTCAGCGCCTCGCTGGCCAACTTTGATCCCAAGCTGGAACAGGCCTCGCGCGGGATGGGTGCCAGTGGCTTCACAACGCTGCGCCGGGTCATCATTCCGTCAATCCGACCGGGCGTGATGGCAGGGGCGCTGTTTGCCTTCATTCTCAGCTGGGACGAAATCGTCGTCTCGCTGTTCATCTCGAAATTCACGGTCTTCACTCTGCCGCGCCGGATGTGGAACGGCATTCGTGAGAACACCGATCCGACCGTGGCGGCCGCCGCTGTCGTACTGGTGGCCCTGACACTCGTCATCTTTGCGCTCACGGCCTGGCTGGGTCGGCGGCGCAACAGCCCTTAGCAATCCATTCCAAGGAGGACTCTCTAGTGAGTATTCTCATGTCCCACGAAGATGAACTGCTGCGCGATACGGTACGTTCGTTTCTCGACGATCATGTCCTGCCGCATGAAGAGATGGTCGACCGTCTGGGCGAGGTGCCCGACGAGATCGGTCGCGATATCGAGGCCAAGTCAAAGGCGTTGGGGCTCTTTGCTGCAAATCTGCCGGAACGGATCGGCGGCGGCGGTCTGAACCATACCCAGATGTCGATCATCGAGCGGGAGTTCGGCCGCACCAGCCATGCGCTGCACTCCTGGATTGCGCGCCCGACCGAATTGCTGCTCGCGTGCGACGGCGATCAGGTCGAAAAATACCTGCTGCCCTGCGTGAGCGGGGAAAAGCGTGAACTGTTTGGCCTGACCGAGCCTGAGGCCGGGTCAGACGCAATGGGCATGAAGTCGAATGCAAAGAGGGACGGAAACGATTGGATTCTGAACGGGATGAAGCATTTCATCTCAGCTCCGACCCTAGCGGATTTTGCCATCGTCTTTGCGGCGACCGGACAAGACGATACCCCACGCGGTCCGCGCAAACGGGTAACGGCGTTTCTGGTCGACCGGGATATGCCGGGCGTCACGTTCCGGGAAGGCAACAAATGTGTCTCCAACCGGGGGTACAGGACCTACGAGCTGATTTTCGATGATGTCAGACTGGGGCCGGATCAGGTGCTCGGCGAAGAAGGTCGCGGGTTTGATTTGGCCGGTCAATGGCTTGGGATGGGCCGGATCTGGGTCGGAGCGACGTGCTGCGGCAAAGCCGAACGGATGATGGAGATGGCCACGGACTGGGCTGCCACGCGCCGGCAGTTCGGCAAGCCCATTGGCAGTTTCCAGGCGACGGGTTTCCGGCTGGCCGACATGGCGATCAACCTGCGGGCGGCCGATCTTCTGGTCTGGGATGCGGTGCGCCGGGCCGATGCGGACAGTCTCAAAGACGAAGACGCAGCCATGGTTAAGGTGTTCTGCTCTGAGATGCTGAACAAGGTCGCCGACGACACGGTGCAAATTTTTGGCGGCATGGGGCTGATGGAGGAGGTTCCGGTGCAACGCATGTGGCGCGACAGCCGCATCGAGCGCATCTGGGATGGCACCAGCGAGATTCAGCGTCACATCGTGACGCGCTCGATCCTGAGGCCGCTTGGCGCATGACACCGGAACAGAGACGAAACTTTGAACGCCTGCTGCGGCCGAGACAGATCGCATTTGTCGGTGGGGCGGACGCCATCGTGGCCATCGGCGAGGCGCGGCGTCGCGGCTATGCGGGCGACATTTTGCCTGTAAACCCACGTAGAACTGAAATGGCCGGGCTGCCCTGTTTTGCTTCGCTGGATGATTTGCCCTGCGCCCCGGACGCCGTATTCTTGGCGATTCCGCCAGAGCCAGCGATTGAAGCTGTCGGCAAGCTTGCAACCCTTGGCGCAGGAGGGGTGGTCTGTTACACAGCCGGTTTCGGGGAAACCGGAGGGCGCGGGACCATCCGCGAGGCGGCATTGCGCGAAGCAGCGGGCGGGATGGCTCTGATCGGCCCCAATTGCTACGGCATCATCAACTACTTGGACGCCGCAGCGCTGTGGCCGTTCGCCCACGGCGGAGACTGTCCTGGATATGGTGCTGCAGTGATCACCCAGTCGGGCATGTTTTCTTCTGACATCACCATGTGCCAGCGGTCGCTGCCGCTAACCCATATGATCTCGGCTGGCAATCAGGCGGTACTGGCGCTTGAGGATTTTGTCGGCGTATTGGCCGGCAACCCGGCCGTGCGGGCCATTGGCCTCCATATCGAAGGTTTGCGCGATGTGGCCCGCTTTGAACGCGCGGCGGTGGACGCAATCCGGAGCGGCACCCCCATCGTGGCACTCAAAACCGGTCGCTCTCAGATCGGTGCTGCACTGACCGAGAGCCATACCGGATCACTGTCGGGAGCCAACGAACTCTATGATGCGCTTTTTGATCGAACTGGTGTGATCGCGGTTTCCAACCCGTCGCAGTTTGTGGAAACACTGAAATACCTGTGCGTAGCCGGGGCGCCGGAAGGGCCCAACGTCATGGGGTTCACCTGCTCCGGCGGCGGCGCAACCATGCTGGCGGATCACTCTGAAACCATCGGGCTTTCCTACCCTGAATTCAACGAAACCGACCGGGTGTTTCTGCAAGACCTGCTGCCCGACATTGCAACTGTGTCCAACCCGCTGGATTACACCACGCCGATCTGGGGCCAGCCGGACCATACAAGACCTGTCTTTTCCGAAGCGGTTACCCGGTCAGGCGCAGATTCCGTTATGCTTGTGCAGGATTACCCAGCGCCGGGTTTGGACGAGACCAGGCCCTGTTACCTTGCCGATGCAATGGCACTGGCCGATGCGGTACAGGAAATCGGACTGCCCGCCGCGATCTGCTCCACAATCCATGAAAATATGGATGTGGGCACGAGGACTGAGTTGATCGCGCGCGGTATCGCGCCAATGATGGGAATTCACGAAGCGTTGAATGCCACCGCCCAGGCAGCCAGCTGGGCCAAAGCCCGCGACCGTATCAGTGCCTGCCCTCCCGAGCCGTTGTTCCAGACACCAGCACCTGATCAGGTTATGGTCCTGCACGAAGCCGCCAGCAAGGCCTTTCTCGACGGTAGCGGAGTGACCCTGCCCGACAGCGCTTTGGTCTGCGAGAAAGATGCACCTGCGGCGGCCGTCGGACTTGGGTTTCCGGTGGCGCTTAAGATGATGAGCCCCAAGCTGCCGCATAAAACCGAAGCAGGCGCCGTGCGACTGGGCCTGAACAGCGCCGAAGCGGTCGCAGAAGCGGCTGCCGCAATGGTAGAAACAGTGGCCCGACATAATCCCGAGGCCGTCTCGGATCTGTTTTTGATTGAGCGTATGGTCGCTCAGCCGGTAGCCGAGATGATTGTGGGCATTCGCCATGACCCGCAATTCGGCTTGGCGATGACTATCGGCAGCGGCGGCGTGTTGGTCGAATTGTTGCGGGACACCGAAACGCTGCTCTTGCCCACAAGCGCGGCGGATATTCGGCGCGCGCTGGAAAGGCTGAAGCTCAGCAAACTTCTGAGCGGGTTCCGTGGCAGATCCAAAGTGGATCTGGACGGGCTGGCCGCACGGCTGGTGGAACTGGGCGATTTTGCTTTGGCCCATGCCAAGGACATTGCCGAGATCGAAATCAACCCGCTGTTCGTGTATGAAAGCAGTGTAACTGCCGTGGATGCCTTGATTCATGTAATCGGCAAAAGGCAACCTGGCACAGGAAACAGGATCACGTAGCTTTGAGATCGGAGGTGCGTGTCCCGCCTCAGCTGTTTCAATCACACCCTCGCTGGAAGTTCGCTTGGTCAGATCGGCATGGCGGGAGTTAGCGACCGAAACTCGATTTCACTGGGCAGATTTTGTACCTGCGAATGGTCGCATAGCAGAATCTCGGGCTGAACACGCAGGTGCGGGTTCAACCCCAATTCTTGTGATGTGGCTTTCAGTGGATCATATATCCAACGTATGATCTTTTTCCCAACGCGAGAAATGGGAGACGAAAGAGTCCCATTCCCGATGTTTCATCTTGAGAAACGCACTGGAAAACTCCTGCCCCATCATCGCTTTCAATTCCGTGTCGTTGTCATACTCACGCAATCCATCAAGCATGTTCAGAGGTAGGTTGGGTGCATCGGTGACGATATGGCTTTCTGCATACATATCAATATCATACCGCCGCCCCGGATCAGCCTTCGAGCGGATACCAGACAGTCCAGCCGCTATTATGACCGCCTGCAGAAGGTATGGATTGGCCGCCCCGTCGGCCAGGCGCAGTTCAAACCGGCCGGGACCTGGGACGCGAACCATGTGAGTTCGGTTGTTGCCGGTCCATGTGACCGTATTCGGTGCCCAAGTCGCACCGGACAGTGTGCGAGGCGCATTGATACGTTTGTAGGAATTGACCGTGGGATTTGTAATCGCCGCCAGAGCGCTGGCGTGTTTCATGATCCCGCCGAGGAAGTGTTTTCCCAGTTCACCCAAACCAACCTCACCAGTTGGACCATTTCCTTCCCCCGCGAAAACATTGGTTGTGGCCGCGTCGCCCGGCGCATCCCAAACAGAGATATGGGCATGGCAGCCATTGCCGGTTAAGCCTTCAACCGGCTTGGGCATGAATGTCGCCCGCAATCCGTGTTTTTCTGCAACTGATTTTGTCATGAACTTGAAAAAGGAATGCTTGTCGGCAGTGCGCAGAACGTCATCGAACGCCCAGTTCATTTCAAACTGCCCGTTCGCATCCTCGTGGTCGTTTTGATATGGGCACCAACCAAGCTCGAGCATGTAGTCGCAGATTTCGCGCACAACGTCATAGCGCCGCATCACGGCCTGCTGGTCATAGCACGGTTTTTCGGCTGTATCGTACGCGTCGCTGATCTGGTCCCCGTCCGGGGTCAACAAAAAAAACTCGGCCTCAATACCGGTTTTGACGTGCAAGCCCATCTCGGCGGCTTCGTTGATCAGGCGTCGCAGTACATTTCGCGGGGCCTGGGCCACGTCTTTGCCTTCCATCACACAATTGCCTGCGACCCAGGCGACCTCGGGTTTCCAGGGCAATTGGATCACCGAAGACGGATCCGGCAGCGCCAGCATATCCGGATCAGCGGGTGTCATGTCTAGCCAAGTGGCGAACCCGGCAAAGCCCGCACCATCTTCCTGCATCTCGGAGATGACTTGCGCCGGAACCAGTTTCGCCCTCTGTCCGCCGAACAGGTCGGTGAACGAGATCATGAAGTACTTGATATCTTTTTCTTTTGCGAAAGCTGCGAGATCTGTCGTCACGATTGCTTTCCTTTCCCTGTTGATTATTCGTCTTTTACAGTGAAACACGGCCACCGTTCGGTGGCCGTGTATCTTCTCTCAAATCCCTTCCTTGCCTGGGTACCAATTGGTTCCTGCCAGCGGAACCCGCGCCATGGCGGCAGCCTCGATCGTTAAGGCGCACAAATCCTCCGGCTCAAGATTGTGCAGGTGGTTGTGGCCACAGGCACGTGCGATAGTCTGTGCCTCAAGCGTCATCACCTTGAGATAGTTGCGCAATCTACGACCGGCATCGACCGGGCTCAAACGTGCGGCAAGGTCCGGATCCTGTGTCGTGATACCTGCCGGATCCTGACCTTCGTGCCAATCGTCATAGGCGCCGGTAGTGCTGCCCAGTTTCTGGTATTCGGATTCCCATTTTGGATCATTGTCGCCAATCGCGACCAGGGCTGCAGTCCCGATTGCGACCGCATCCGCGCCTAATGCCAGCGCCTTGGCCACGTCGGCTCCGGTACGAATGCCACCCGAAATAACCAACTGTACCTCGCGATGCACGCCCAGATCCTCTAGGGCCTGAACTGCGGGGCGGATACAGGCCAGCGTCGGTATGCCGACATGTTCAATGAATACATCCTGAGTTGCCGCCGTGCCGCCCTGCATCCCGTCCATCACCACCACATCGGCCCCGGCCTTCACAGCCAGCGCCGTGTCATAATAGGGCCTCGTCGCGCCAACCTTGACATGAATAGGTACCTGCCAATCGGTGATTTCTCGCAGTTCCAGAATCTTGATCTCAAGATCGTCCGGCCCGGTCCAATCCGGGTGACGACACGCCGAGCGCTGGTCAATCCCTTTGGGCAGCGTGCGCATCTCGGCGACGCGATCGCTGATTTTCTGACCCAGCAGCATCCCGCCGCCACCTGGCTTAGCACCCTGACCGACAACGATTTCAATCGCATCTGCTTTGCGCAGGTCGTTTGGGTTCATTCCATAGCGCGAAGGAAGGCACTGGTAGACCAGCTTGGAAGAGTGGTTTCTTTCTTCGGGTGTCATACCGCCGTCTCCGGTGGTCGTGGATGTTCCGGCCATGGAGGCACCGCGGCCCAAAGCCTCTTTCGCCGGTCCCGACAAGGCGCCAAAGCTCATACCAGCGATCGTAATCGGGATATCCAGCTCAACCGGTTTTTTGGCAAATCGTGTTCCCAGTGTAACTGACGTATCGCAACGTTCTCGATAGCCTTCCAAGGGATACCGGCTAACACTGGCACCTAGAAACAGCAGATCGTCGAAATGTGGGACTTTACGCTTAGCGCCACCACCTCGGATGTCGTAAATTCCGGTCGCAGCTGCACGGCGGATTTCAGAATTGATCGGATTGGTGAATGTTGCCGACTGAACAGGCAGCGTACCAGGAGGCTTGTCACTCATGTTTTAGTAACCTTCTTGCTCAATAGGTGGCGGCTTTGTCGATGTCAAAATTGTACAGCTTACGAGCCGAGCCGTAGCGTTTGAACTCTGCCGGTTTTGCATCTGATCCAGCGCGGTCCAACAGGTCCTGTAGGATCTCTTCGTGCTCAGGGCGCATTTCTTTTTCGATACAATCGGCACCGAGGCTTTTGACTGAGCCTCGAACGAACAAGCGTGCTTCGTAAATCGAGTCCCCCAGCGCATCCCCCGCATCGCCGCAAACCACCAGGTTTCCGGTTTGCGCCATAAAAGCCGACATGTGCCCGATATTGCCGTGCACCACGATGTCGATCCCCTTCATCGAGATTCCGCAGCGCGAGCTTGCGTTACCCTTGATCACCAGCAGCCCGCCATGACCCGTCGCTCCGGCGTATTGGCTTGCATCGCCATCAACGATGACCTGACCGGACATCATGTTTTCGGCGACACCCGGCCCCACGGACCCTTCAACTTTGATGGTCGCCTGTTGATTCATGCCGGCGCAATAATACCCGGTCGAGCCCTTGACGGTCACCTCGATTGCCGCATCCAATCCAACAGCAATCGCATGACTGCCCTTTGGGTTGACAATTTCCCAGCTCGTCTGATTGGTCTCAACGGTCTGCGACTGCAGCGTTGAATTCAGCCCCCGCAGGCCATCTGCTTCAAGATCATACCTTTGCATGTCAGGCCGCCCTTTCGTGGGTCGTGGGACTGTTTTCATGGGACCAGAAATAGACCGTGGCGGGTTCGGGTTCCCACACTCTTGCATGCCCGATGCCCGGCAAGTTCACGAGGGCGCGGTACTCACTGCCAAATGCGACATATTCGTCTGTTTCGGCCATGACAGCCGGCTTACATGCAATTGGATCACGCACAACGCCAAAGCCGTCCTTTGTACCGACGACAAAGGTGAAGAACCCGTCCAGATCGCTCAGACCGGATTGTAAAGCCTCGCCCAGGCTTGCACCGTTCATCATCTTCCATGTCAGGTAGGCAGCGCCAACTTCGGTGTCGTTTTCGGTCTGGGTGATCACACCTTCGCGCCGCAGTTTGCGACGCAAGGCGTTATGGTTCGAAAGCGAGCCATTGTGGACAAGACACTGGTCTGGTCCGGTGTTGAAGGGGTGTGCACCCATCGTCGTAACTGCAGACTCGGTTGCCATACGCGTGTGACCAATCCCATGCGTTCCGCACATGTCACGAATGCCAAAGCGATCAGCAACATCTTTCGGCAAGCCAACTTCCTTGTAGATTTCCAGCACTTCGCCGCGGCTCATGATCCGGACCGAGGAACGGATGTCAGCCAGCGCGGCACGCGCCGCATCGAATTGGTCTGCCGGAATGTGTAAAACTGTATGCGTGTCGTTGTCTGACTGTGTCACAGCCGCACCCAAGGCTTCACTCAGATCTTCCGCCAGACCAGCGAAATCTGTTTCAGGACGGGCGGATTGAACTGTCAGTTTGGTTTGCCCGTGTGAAGCATCGCCATAAACGGCAATCCCTGCACTGTCGGGCCCGCGATCCGACATGGTGATCAGCATATCCGTCAGCATCGTGCCCAATTGGGGCGCAAGAGACTGATCTTTCAGGAACAATCCAACAATTCCGCACATGACCGACAGCCCTCCTTGAACTTTTCATCAAGGGCGGACGGTACCAACAAATCTGCATGACATCAATATTTTAAGGAAAATTTATTTCCCTCTAGGAAATAAACACGGCATCAAGCACCCGCCTTGTGTTTGCTCGGCCTTCGGTCCCGGAACTGGAAACGCGCGCAACCCCACAGAAAACCAGGCCGTCTTATCAGAGTTCGAATTCTCGCTTGCTGGTGTGCGCATCAACGCAACGACGAACCCAGTGACTTTGCGTGATGTAGGTTGATCAGCTTGTCTGAGGGTAGCTGATCACCGAAAGGTAACGCGCCGGAAGAACGACCAATCGTTCCGGACCGTGCGGAGCATCGGCGTCAAAAAACAGCGTGTCGCCCGGTTTTAGAGGATAAATCTGATCCCCGTGGCGATAGTCAACTTCACCTTCCAACATGTAGAGCGTCTCGATACCTCCGTGCTGGAAGGCCGGAAATACATCCGATTTTGCGGTCAGCGTAATCAAATATGGCTCGACAATCACACCGGACCCGTTTGCACCTAGGTGCCCCAAGAGATTGTATTGATGGTTGGCCCGCGTTCCTTGGCGTTCCAACTCCACGCCTTCTCCGGCTTTGGTATGCACCGCTTCGCGGCGTTCTTCAAACTGGCGAAAAAAGCCGGTCAACGGGACTGACAGCGCGTCCGCCAAGACCTGCAATGTCGTCAAGGACGGCGAAGTGTTGCCGTTTTCAATTTTTGACAACATGCTGATCGACAGCCCCGTCAATTGGGCCAACTCTGCGACAGTGATGTTTTGCCGTTTACGAAAGGTGCGTACTTCGCGCCCGATTGCCACCTCGAGCACTTTTTCCTTTTCACCCGTCCGAACGGAATGTGGATTTTGCGTCAGGTTTTTCACCATTTCTGCATTGCAACTTTTCTATTCTGTTCTTTCAGTATCTTGCTACACTTGCGCGAACCAGTTCTGCAATAACGCGCCAAGGGGTGGACGTCCGGCATTGACCGTTTGTACATCTTTGCTCCCGATAGCTTAATGACAATTCCGACAGAAAAAAGAAGCAGGATTGGATTTTTACTGTTCGATGGGTTCCCGCTGGCCTGCTTAACTTCGGTGATCGAACCTCTTAGAGCAGCAAACGAGATTGCTGGACGGGCTGCGTTTTCCTGGTCGCTGGTAACTGAGGATGGAAACAAAGTCATATCGAGTGCGAATGTCCGGCTGGAAGCTGAACTCGCCTTGTCCGATTGCCGATCAGTTGACGTATTATTCTTGCTCGGCGGCCCAACCTCGGGGTTTGAGAATCCGGGGCAAGGTGACGGCAAGCTGCGCGCCCTGGCGCGTCACGGAACTGTTCTCGGGGCCATCAGCGGAGGCGTTTTCCCCTTGGCACGATCCGGCGTCATGAACGGCCACTCAGTGTCAGTGCATTGGTGCTACGAAGCTGCATTTACAGCCGAGTTTCCTGAAATTGATGCGCGACGCGAGGTGATCGTGTCAGAAGCCTCACGGTACACTGCGGCCGGCGCGGCGGCTGCGTTTGATCTGGCTTTGCATATGATCGAACACCGTTTGGGCTGCGAGATCGCGCACGAGGTTGCCTGCTGGTTTCAGCACCCTCTGATGCGGGGGGCGGGTGTGAGACAAGAGGTGCCAAACACCACCCGGTCAGACACGGGCGAAAAGCTGCCAGCGCTCGTGAAAGCCTGCATTGATTTGTTTGCAAGTCACATTGGTGACCCGATCTCGATCGCAGAGATCGGGGTTCGGACGGGTGTGACACCTCGCCAGATTGAACGCGCGTTCAAAAAAGCAACGGGGCTGAGCCCCAGTCATTACTATCGCGCAATGCGCATGAAGGCCGCTCGGCAGATGGTTATCTATACAAGGGATTCAATTGCCGATATCGCCACGGCAATCGGATACAGCTCTGTTGGCCCCCTCGTCACACACTACCGTTCCGCTTTTGGCCTCACCCCCAGTGAAGATCGCCGTCGTATCAACCAGTTTCGGATCGAGGGTAACACGCCGTTGCCGTCAAACCTATCCGGAGGCTACCGTTCAGATGTCGGTTGAAATCACAGCCTGCTTACACACCCAAACAAGATCGCGAAGGAAGGATCAAGCGATTGATCTTGGGGCTTACTTGCAGATCGACCGGGCTGATCTGGGCTATTCCGATTTGGTTGCGGGAGCAGGATTTGAACCTGCGACCTTCAGGTTATGAGCCTGACGAGCTACCGGGCTGCTCCATCCCGCGACACTTTGGTTTGGTCTACCGCCTATTCGGCTACTTGAGACCATTGTTGGCCTATCGCTTACGCTACTTGAGGCCGGGGTCGGTAATTCTGATATCGTTTTAGAGAGATTGTGGGCTTTTGCTAGGTTTGGCGGTGACCTACTCTCCCGGGGCTTAAGCCCAAGTACCATTGGCGCTGCAGTGCTTAACGACCGGGTTCGGGATGGGACCGGGTGTTTCACTTGCGCTATGACCACCAAACCGAGGAAAAGCCCACGTCGCGACTTTTGCGGAGCAAAGCGCGACGCGCGGCAGGCAGCGTCTTTATCGCAGATAAAGGCGCGTTGCCGCACGGTTATATAATCAACCAACATCGCGGCTTGGCGCTGCGACGCTGTCCTTGTTCAAGGTGTGTATGCTTCTGGTGATTTGTCTTTCCATTACTGGATCAAATCAAGCCTATCGGGCGATTAGTACCGGTCAACTGAACGCATTACTGCGCTTACATCTCCGGCCTATTGACGTGGTGGTCTTCCACGGCCCTCAGGGAGACCTTGTTTTGAGGGGGGCTTCCCGCTTAGATGCCTTCAGCGGTTATCCTGTCCGATCATAGCTACCCAGCACTGCCGTTGGCACGACAACTGGTCCACCAGTGGATCGTTCACCCCGGTCCTCTCGTACTAGGGGCAACTCCTCTCAAGTCTCCTACACCCACGGCAGATAGGGACCGAACTGTCTCACGACGTTCTAAACCCAGCTCACGTACCTCTTTAAACGGCGAACAGCCGTACCCTTGGGACCTGCTCCAGCCCCAGGATGAGATGAGCCGACATCGAGGTGCCAAACACTGCCGTCGATATGGACTCTTGGGCAGTATCAGCCTGTTATCCCCGGCGTACCTTTTATCCGTTGAGCGATGGCCCTTCCACTCGGGACCACCGGATCACTATGGCCGTCTTTCGACTCTGCTCGACTTGTCAGTCTCGCAGTCAGGCTGGCTTCTGCCATTGCACTCAACGAGCGATTTCCGACCGCTCTGAGCCAACCTTCGCGCGCCTCCGTTACGCTTTAGGAGGCGACCGCCCCAGTCAAACTACCCGCCACGCAGGGTCCCGGATCCGGATAACGGACCGCGGTTAGACATCAAGAGTGCGAAGGGTGGTATCTCAAGGGAGGCTCCACCGGGACTTGCGTCCCGGCTTCAAAGCCCACCACCTATCCTGCACATCACAATCCTGATGCCAGTGCGAAGCTGTAGTAAAGGTGCACGGGGTCTTTCCGTCTAACCGCGGGAAGCCTGCATCTTGACAGGCAATTCAATTTCGCTGAGTCGATGTTGGAGACAGCGGGGAAGTCGTTACGCCATTCGTGCAGGTCGGAACTTACCCGACAAGGAATTTCGCTACCTTAGGACCGTTATAGTTACGGCCGCCGTTTACCTGGGCTTCAATTCAAGGCTCTCACCTCTCCTTTTAACCTTCAGGCACCGGGCAGGCGTCAGACCCTATACGTCGTCTTGCGACTTCGCAGAGCCCTGTGTTTTTAATAAACAGTCGCCACCCCCTGGTTTGTGCCCCCAGCCCCTAGTTGCCTAGGAACCGGGCCTCCTTCTCGCGAACTTACGGAGGTATTTTGCCGAGTTCCTTCAACATCGTTCTCTCAAGCGCCTTGGTATGCTCTACCAGTCCACCTGTGTCGGTTTAGGGTACGGTCTGATGGAGGGCTATTTCCAGGAACCACTCAGCAGCCCAATCAATCCGATAAGATTGAACTACACCTGTGATCCGTCACATCCTCCTGGCCTAGGAATATTAACCTAGTTCCCATCGCCTACGCCTTTCGGCCTCGGCTTAGGGGCCGGCTTACCCTGCTCAGATTAGCTTTAAGCAGGAACCCTTGGACTTTCGGCGAGAGTGTCTCTCACACTCTTTGTCGCTACTCATGTCATCATTCTCACTTCTGATCGCTCCACCAGTGCCTCACAGCCTGGCTTCATCGCAAACGTCCATGCCTGCGCATAAACCACATGTTGCAGATCAGAAGATCTTTTGTTGGCCTATCGCTTCGCTACTTGAGGCCCTGCAGATCTCTCCACAGGAACCCGCCCCAGCGTCGCGGCGGCCCGATCTTCCGTCAAACAAAGGTTTATGAAGAGGCAGGACGTTTTTTCACAGAACGCTCTGCTACCGATGCTTACGCATCCCTAGACTTCGGCTCATGGCTTGAGCCCCGTTACATCTTCGCCGCAGGACAACTTATTTAGACCAGTGAGCTGTTACGCTATCTTTAAAGGATGGCTGCTTCTAAGCCAACCTCCTGGTTGTTTTGGTCGTCCCACCTGCTTTCCCACTTAGCCATGAATTGGGGGCCTTAGTCGTAGGTCAGGGTTGTTTCCCTCTCCACTACGGACGTTAGCATCCGCAGTGTGTCTGCCATCTAGTACTCCCGGGTATTCGGAGTTTGGTTAGGATCAGTAAGCCTGTGGGGCCCCATTACCCATCCAGTGCTCTACCCCCCGGGGTATTCGGATGACGCTCTACCTAAATAGATTTCGCAGAGAACCAGCTATCTCCGAGTTTGATTGGCCTTTCACCCCTAGGCACAGCTCATCCCGATCCTTTTCAACGGATGTGGGTTCGGTCCTCCAGTAAGTGTTACCTTACCTTCAACCTGGCCATGCCTAGATCACTCGGTTTCGGGTCTGATCCCACGAACTCATTCGCCCTATTAAGACTCGCTTTCGCTACGCCTACACCTAACGGCTTAAGCTTGCTCGTGAGACCAAGTCGATGACCCATTATA
>NZ_JBQFJJ010000001.1:450000-625000 GCF_056536245.1 Ruegeria sp. AJ12 | reverse complement strand
CGACCAGACCGTCAATCTTGATGCTCCATGGCTCAGTCGTCAGGGCACTAGCGTACTTGGCCGGATCGTCCTTGCCGGTTCCGAACTCATAATAGTTGTTGTAGGTTGTGATCTCTTCCCACGTGTTCGGCTCCAAAGCGTCCTGTGCCGCAACGGGCTTGGACATGGCCGCCAGTCCGACACCTGCCATCCCGGCGATGACCTGCCGCCGGTTCAGGAACGCGGCTTTTGGGGTCACGTCTGCACGCGTCAACGTGTTGGTCCAGCGATGCGCCATTTGATTCTCCGAAATTCATCAACCTGAGTGTTGAGTTAATGCGTGATAGCACAGAGCCAAGGAAACCGGCGTCACGATTGAGAGACGGGATTGTAACGAAGCCTGCGGCTGGCGCCCTTCGCAGCCTGATCCTTCATCAGACGCCGGTGTGCTCACCAATCCCCGCCCGGCAGAAGAATTATCTGGCCCGTTAGAAATCGCTGGTCCCTATAGCGGCGTTTGGGTAACCCGGGCACATCCAAGAGTTGATCAGAGAGTATCACTGTGCTCGTCGTTCAGGCCATCCCGTTTTCGTTTTCCATTCTTTGGCGCTTTGTCGTGACCTTTCCGGTCCTTGTCATAGGGCTGGGTCTGTACGGGCTTCTGGGCGGGCTGATCGGGTTGCTGATCGGCTTTCTGTTCCCAGGTGCAAACGTTCTGGTCGTCTTTCTGGTCAGCGCGTCCTCAAGCGTCATCCCGATCCTGGTCGGGGCCCGTTTTGGCTTTCAATCCAGGCACATTCGACCCAGCGGCGGTTACAAAAAGCTGATCCTGCCGGCGCTTATGTACGGTGCGGTTGAAACCCTGATTATCGCTCTGGCGCTGGTGCCGATTCTGGGGGCCACATTGCTATGGGTCACACCGGGCAATCTGGATCTGGCCACCGCGCAGGATGCCGCAGTTGCCGAGATGCTCAAGGCGTCCGGACCATTCCTGGCCCTGGCAATCATTCCAATGATTGCCATTTGCGGCATCCGGGCCTGTCTTCTGGTGCCTATGGCCTCGGCCTCGATCGGGCGGGATCCGGACAATCGCGCTTACACTCCGTTCCGGAATTTCGGGGCCTCGTTCTGGCCTCTGTTTTCGCTCGTTTTGCTCAGCTATCTGGGCATGGTGATCATTTATGCCGTGTCCTTCATAGTCTTCCTCGCGCTTGCAGCGAGTGGAACACTGGAGGGTCAGATACAGGATCTGACCGCGATGATTGATGGCACCGCACCGTTTCGACCCAACTGGGTGATGATCGTCGGAGCCATAGTATATGTTGTCATCGCCCTGTGGAGTTTCAGTCTGCAGTGCGCTGGCGGGGTGCTGGGATATCTGGAGTTGCACGCCGGGGCGGACCGCGCAGTGACCTCTGTTCCTGATGATCCGGACCCGCAACCCACACCCACACCTGTTGCAAATTCAGGCCCGCGTATGAGCGCCGAAGAACTGCGCGCCCTGCGAAAAAGCAGGCAAACCAAGCCCTAGTTCAACACAATACGCAGGATTTCGCGCCATTTTGATGGCTGACCCGGTAAGACGTCGGTCTGCTCCGGCCTGGATTCTTTACAAGTGTCCCACCCACGCTGCAGTCTGTCAGGCAACACACGAAGAACTCAACGACAGAAAAGCCAGCCTCCCAGGTTGGCAGACTGCAGCAAAGGGAGATCATCAAATGTGTGACATCTGCGTCATGAACACCGTCAAGGACCGAATGCTGTCAAGGCGGAGCTTCTTCAAAGCCGCCGCCGCAACCAGCGTGGCCGCGGCCACTACAGGGGTTTCCGCGCCCGCCGCATTGGCCGCTGGTCATGGCGGGGTCGAAGATATGACCCACACTCTCAGCCCCGAATTCCCAACCTGGGGTGGTGAACCCGGCATTTCGGCAGAACAGGCGTTCAATTTCGGTGATCACGGCTTTAACCTGTTCAACCTGTCGATCAGTGAACACACGGGCACGCATATCGACGCGCCCCTGCATTTTTCTGCCGATGGTTTGTCCGTCGACGAGATTCCTGTGTCAGATCTGGTCGCGCCTCTCTGCGTCGTTGATATCGCCGCGCGTGCAGCCGACGATGCCGACACCCGCGTGACGCCGGACGATTTGAAGGCTTGGATTGCGGCCAATGGCGATATCCCTGACGGGGCCTGCGTGGCGATGCATTCCGGCTGGGGCAGCAAAACGGCCACCGACGAGTTCCGCAACTTTGACGGAGAGGTGCAGCACTATCCCGGTTTCCATGTCGAAGCAGCACAAATGCTGATGGAAGACACAGGAGCGCGGTCGATTGCGGTGGATACGTTGTCTCTGGATCACGGCATGTCCGCTGATTTTGCGACCCACTACGCTTGGTTGCCCTCGGGGCGGTTCGGGATCGAATGCCTCGCCGGGCTGGACCGCGTGCCCGCAGCGGGGGCGACGATTGTCATCGGCGCGCCCAAGCATGCCGGGGGAACCGGCGGACCGGCGCGGATTTTCGCGATGGTTTGATCGCATGTTCCATTGGAAAGGCCCGCTCGTTTGGCGGGCCTTTCCAGTGTCTAAGTTCAGGTCAATGCACTACCGCATCGTCCGGGCGCGGGCGGTCTGACGTTCCCAACCGGTCGCCGATGATCAGGCCCTCGGCCCCGGCGGATACAGGAACGGTTTCGCCATCCTTGATGTCGCCGGCAAGCAGTGCCTCGGCCAGCGGGTTCTGCAAGGCGCGCTGGATCACACGCTTCAGCGGTCGGGCTCCGAAAACCGGATCATAGCCTTCATTGGCCAGCCACTCCTTGGCGCTATCGTCCAGGACCAACTCGATCTTGCGTGCGGCCAGACGTTTTTGCAGACGCGCCATCTGAATGTCGACGATGCCATCCATATCGGCGCGCTTGAGCCGGTCGAAGATGATCGTTTCGTCCAGACGGTTGAGGAATTCCGGTCGGAAATGCGCCCGGACCGCGTCCATCACATCGCGCCGCGCCTGCGCGCTGTCGGCCCCTTCAGGCAGTTGGCTGAGCGCCTGAGACCCGAGGTTCGACGTCAGGATGATCAGCGTCTGTTTGAAGTCCACGGTGCGGCCCTGACCATCGGTCAGCACGCCATCATCCAGAACCTGCAACAGCACGTTGAACACATCCGGATGCGCCTTTTCGACCTCATCGAACAGCACAACCTGATAGGGCCTGCGCCGCACGGCTTCAGTCAGCACACCCCCTTCATCATAACCGACATAGCCCGGAGGGGCACCGATCAGACGGGCGACCGCGTGTTTCTCCATGAACTCGGACATGTCGATGCGCACCATCGCGTTGTCGTCATCGAACAGGAAGTTTGCCACGGCCTTGGTCAGCTCGGTCTTACCCACGCCGGTCGGCCCGAGGAACAGAAACGAGCCCAGCGGACGGCCTTCGTCGTTCAGGCCCGCACGAGCCCGGCGCACGGCATTGGCAACGGCGGTCACTGCTGCATCCTGACCGATCACGCGGGAATGCAGATCGTCTTCCATCCGCAAAAGCTTCTCGCGCTCACCTTCCAGCATTTTCGAGGTCGGAATACCGGTCCAACGCTCCACGACGGAGGCAATCTGTTCCGGACGCACCGTTTCCTCGGCCATCATGGCGTTGCTTTCGGCGTTCTCGGCCTCGGTCAGCTTTTTCTCAAGCTCAGGGATGACGCCGTAGGACAGCTCACCCGCCTTGGCCAGATTGCCTTCCCGCTTGGCGATCTCCAGATCAGCGCGCGCCTTGTCGAGCTGTTCTTTCAGATCACGTGCGCCTGCGAGTTTATCGCGTTCGGCCTGCCATTGGGCGGTCATCTCGGCGGATTGCTCTTGCAGGTCGGCCAGATCCTTTTGCAAGGTCTCCAGTCGGTCCTTCGAGGCCGCGTCGTCCTCAAGCTTCAGCGCCTCTTCCTCGATCTGCATCTGCAGGATCTGGCGATCCAGCTGATCGAGCTCCTCGGGCTTGCTGTCCACCTCCATCCGCAGACGCGACGCCGCCTCATCGACAAGGTCGATGGCTTTGTCGGGCAGGAAGCGGTCGGTGATATAGCGATGCGAGAGCGTCGCTGCCGAGACCAGCGCCGAGTCCGAAATGCGCACACCGTGGTGCAGTTCGTACTTTTCCTTGATGCCGCGCAGGATGCTGATCGTGTCCTCGACGGTCGGCTCGGTGACCATCACAGGCTGGAAGCGGCGCGCAAGAGCCGCGTCTTTTTCGACGTATTTGCGGTACTCATCCAGCGTGGTCGCGCCGATACAATGCAGCTCACCCCGGGCAAGCGCGGGCTTGATCAGGTTGGCGGCATCCATCGCGCCGTCGGATTTCCCGGCACCGACCAGCGTGTGCATCTCGTCGATGAACAGGATGATCTCACCGGCGGCCTCGGTCACTTCGGTCAGAACAGCCTTGAGGCGCTCTTCGAACTCACCGCGATACTTCGCGCCCGCAATCAGCGCGCCCATGTCGAGCGCGAGCAGCTTTTTATCCTTCAGCGATTCAGGCACGTCTCCGTTGATGATGCGCAGGGCCATGCCTTCGGCGATCGCGGTTTTACCGACGCCGGGTTCCCCGATCAGAACCGGGTTGTTCTTGGTCCGACGAGACAGAACCTGCATCGAGCGGCGGATTTCCTCATCCCGCCCAATGATCGGGTCGATCTTGCCTTCGGCTGCCGCTTCGGTCAGGTCGCGCGCGTATTTCTTGAGCGCATCATAGCCCTCTTCCGCCGACGCGGTATCGGCGGTACGGCCCTTGCGGATGTCATTGATCGCTTCGTTCAGTTTCTGAGCGGATACGGCACCAGCGTCCAAAGCATCCTTGGCTTTGGATTTCACCATGCACAGCGCCATCAACACGCGTTCGACCGGCACAAAGCTGTCGCCCGCCTTGGTGGCGATCTTGGTGGCCTCGTCCAGAACTTTGGCGGTTTGGCCATCCATGTAAATCTGGCTCGCGTCGCCACTGACCTTCGGGATTTTCCCCATCGCGGCATCCAGCGCCTCGACCACGCGGTTCGGCGCACCACCTGCGCGTGTGATCAGGTTGCTGGCCAGCCCCTGATCGTCATCCATCAATGCTTTGAGTATATGTTCGGGTGCAAGTCTCTGGTGCCCCTCGCGCAACGCAATCGTCTGCGCCGCCTGCACGAATCCCCGTGCCCGCTCGGTGAACTTGTTCAAGTCCATTGCTCTCTCCTTTTTCAAAGCGCCCTATGTCTGATGCGCCCGCTGAGCGGCACGCCTCGGTCTGGGCCTCACATTCAATCTGGGAAATGTCTTCGACCGTTCAAGGGGCTAGCACACAGAAATCGGCCTCATCCGCGCGGGATCGTGTAGACCGAATAGCCACCGGTTTCTGCCACTTGCCGAGCATCATACATCTCGACCAGCGATTGCGCGGCGGCGCTGCCGGTCGGGCAGGATACGAGATCGGCGGTGTGATCCAAAAACTCGATGGTAAAGGACGTCTCACCCGTCAACTGACACCAGTCATCTTCTGATCGGTAGCCGCCCACCAATCGCAAATCGTCATTTGTCGGCGCGGGTGCGGCCCCGGTGTCCGGGGTGCCGTTCTGCGGGGCCTTGTCACAGGCCGCAACGACTGCCACCAAACCAAGTAAAAGCAACTTTTTCATTTCCTGTCCCTCTTTGACGCTGTTCGCCTTAGTGGACGGCACCATAGCACAGTCGAAAATCTGCACGGTGACTTTGATCACGCTGGCTCAATCATGGACAGAGCGCGCCGAACCGGCTAGGACGCAAACGTTTGCCAAAAAGGAGCGCCCCCATGTCCGATGACCGTCTGATCGTAGCCCTCGATGTCCCGAACGCCTTGCAGGGTCTGGCCATGGCCGAGCGATTGGGGGACAGCGTCTCGTTCTACAAGATCGGGCTGGGTATGCTGACTGGAGGCGGTCTGGCATTGGCCAATGAACTGAAACAGGATCATGGCAAGCGCATCTTTCTGGATATGAAGTTGTTCGACATCGGCAACACGGTGGAAAACGCGGTACGTGGGCTGGCTCAGTTCGATCTGGACTTTCTGACGGTGCATGGCGACCCGCATGTGGTGCGCGCCGCAAAAGAAGGTGCCGCAGGCAAGGACCTGAAGATTCTGGCGGTGACCATTCTGACCTCACTGAACCGCGATGATCTGGATGCCGGTCTGCTGAAACCGGGCGACGTCCAGGATCTGGTGGTCGAGCGCGCGGCCCGGGCATTTGAGGCCGGGGCCGATGGCGTGATTGCCAGCCCACAAGAGGCTGCGTTGATCCGTGCCTTGCCTCAGGCCGAAGGTTGCCTGATCGTCACCCCCGGCGTCCGCCCTGCAGGTGCCGATCTGGGAGATCAGAAACGGGTCGCAACCCCTGCCAATGCCATCCGCGAAGGTGCCGACCACATCGTTGTGGGCCGCCCGATTTATCGGGCGGATGACCCAAAAGCCGCAGCAGAGGCGGTTCTGAACGAGTTAAATTCTTTGACACGTCACTAGGCCCTTTTCGGAATCAAACCGGGTCAGAGCCGGAAATTCACGCGAAATCTTGACCTTACGTCAATTTGGGCACATTCCGAACAAAACTGCCCTGTGCCCGAAAGTACACATCAGTGACGCAAGTTTAGGGGTAAACGGCTTGAACCTATCTAAATATAGCGATTTGCGCGAATCTGAATGCGAAACACTCCCCAACGAACCGTTTCTTCCTGAGGTTCGTTACCTCCCCCCCGCCAAACCAGCGGGGGGTCTTCTTTTCCGGCATTCAAGCGCGTCGTTGCACTGTCTGGTCTAGGATCATGTGGCCAGAGTGCTATAAAGAACGCCCTGACTGATGCGCGGATTGCGGGACGACGTGGATGCCCGGTCTTTGCCGAGAGTGCCTGACCCAACTTAAACACGAACGGCGCTGCCCGTCCTGTGGCAGCCCGCGTGTGACATCGCATCCAGAGCTTTTCGACCTGTCCATTGCGCATATGGATTGCGATGCATTCTATGCTTCGGTCGAAAAACGCGACAATCCCGACTTGGCAGACAAACCCGTGATCATCGGAGGCGGCAAGCGCGGCGTGGTTTCCACGGCCTGTTACGTGGCCCGGATTCGTGGTGTGCGTTCGGCCATGCCGATGTTCAAGGCGTTGGCATTGTGCCCCGACGCGGTGGTGATAAAACCACGCATGTCCGTCTATGCCGAAGCATCACGCGAAATTCGTGCAATGATGGACGAACTGACGCCCGACATAGAACCACTGTCACTGGACGAGGCGTTCATGGACCTTTCAGGCACGGAACGCCTGCACGGCGCCCCACCTGCGGTCATGCTGGCGCGGTTGGTCAAGCGTATGAAGGATGAACTGGGTCTGACCGGGTCCATCGGTCTCAGCCACAACAAGTTTCTGGCCAAGGTTGCCTCGGATCTGGACAAGCCGCGCGGGTTTTCGGTGATTGGCAGGGCCGAGACAGCGGGTTTTTTGCATGACCAGCCCGTGCGTCTGATCTGGGGCATCGGCCCGGCTGCGCAGGATTCGCTGGAGCGTGCGGGTATCCGGACCTTTGCCGATCTGCTGCGCTGGGATCAGGAAGCCCTGACGGCGCGTTTCGGGTCGATGGGCTATCGCCTGTGGAACCTGGCGCGCGGGCAGGACAAACGCCGCGTGTCCGCCCACGAACCGATGAAGTCGATCAGCAACGAGACCACATTTTTCGAAGACACCGCCAGCCTGGACATTCTGGATGGTCACCTGTGGCGTATGGCCTTGAAAGTATCGGACCGCGCCAAGGCCAAGGGATTGGCCGGACGCGTGGTCACGCTGAAGCTAAAGAAAGCCAATCACAAGATTCTGACCCGGCGGGTGTCCCTGCGGGACGCAACCCAGATCGCTGATCGGATTTACAGGACGGCGCGGGGGCTGTTTGATCAGGTCGGTGATGAGGGACCGTATAGATTGTTGGGATGCGGTTTGTCCGACCTCTGCCCGTCGGATCAGGCCGATACATCCGGGGACCTCCTCGACCCGGGAGCGTCGCGCCGGTCGCAAGCCGAGCGTGCAACGGACGAAATCCGGAAAAAGTTTGGCACCGACGCAATCGTAAAAGGCCGCGCGCTGCGCTGAGCGTTACTCGGCGGCCAGCCGCAGTGGTCTTGACCCGATTTCCGCAATGTCACCAATGACCTGTCGCAGAACGTCGGAAAAGGCCGTGAAATTGGCGTTGGGCGCGATCTTTTCTTCGTCCATATACAGCGCACGATCAACCTCGATCTGGACTGCATGCTGCTGACGCCCCGGCCGACCGTAGGTTTGCGTGACGTAAGCCCCTGCAAAAGGGGCATTTCTGGCGACACTGAGACCCGCGGAGGCAAAAGCAGCCTCGATGCGGTCGACGATTTCACTGGATGCCGACGCTCCGAACCGATCACCCAGGACAATCTCGGGCCGTTTGCTGCGTGTTGTGCTCGCCATGGCGACCGCCTCATGTGGCATGGAATGACAATCGACCAGGATCGCCTGGCCAAACAGCTCGTGCGCCTCGGCGAGCAGCGATTTCAAACGGGCATGGTAGGGTCGCCAATAGGTGTCGATCCGCAGCCGAGCCTCATCCATCGTCAGCTTACCGCGATAGATCGCCCGCCCGTTTGCCACGACCCTTGGGATCACACCCAGCCCGGACGCCACGCGCGGATTATGCCCATGCCTGCGGGCACCTTGAATGAGCGCCGGGTCCAACTCATCCGCGCTGCGGTTGAGATCCAGGTAAGCACGGGGCATGGCGGCTGTGATCAAAGGTGCCCCAAACTCGGCAGCCGGAGCGAACAGCAGGTCAACGAACGCGTCCTCTGAAGAACGAATCACACTTTGATTCAGAACAGAGCGCTTCAAAAGGGCGTCGGGATAGTCACGTCCGCTATGCGGTGACGAAAAAACCGCGCAGGACCTGCGGTTTTCGGGCATATCCAAAAAATAGGCTGGGTTCTGCATGGTCCCTCCGTCTTCGCACTCAACATAGACCGGAAAATTGTTCTTCCAAACCCCTTGAACCCCTTTGCGACTCCTTTTATAGACCCCGCTACCGGCGCGGAGTTCCGCGCCCCATTTCGTTATGGGGCAGGGTTCGCAAAGGTTCGTGGGCGGTTAGCTCAGCGGTAGAGCACTTCGTTGACATCGAAGGGGTCACAAGTTCGATCCTTGTACCGCCCACCATCTATTCGCTGTTCCGGACGTCCGGGACACCCGCTAACCCAGGCGCTGGCCACTTCGCAGAAGAAGGCGCCGCAGGAATTGGAGACGGACCATGAAGGTCAAGAACTCGCTCCGCTCGCTCAAGAACCGGCACCGTGATTGCCGGGTTGTGCGTCGCAAAGGCCGCGTCTACGTGATCAACAAGACGCAGCGAAAGTTCAAAGCTCGTCAGGGCTGAGAACTGCACATACTTCAAAAAAAGAACCGCGCTTTTCCAGCGCGGTTTTTTTGTACTTGGTGTAACCAGTGTGCACGTTGCTGAACCCCTGCGACACGGGTCTATAGCGGCACTCTTCCAGTCAGCGAGGCTGGCCTTCAGGTCAATGCCTTTGCACGTCTTCTTGCACTCATTGTACGCCCATCCCGGATGCTCAGACCCATCAGTGTCAGATTGGTTGCACCGGCAATGAGCTCGATACTCTGAACGACGTAAAAGCTGGTATCAAAAGCCCCTGCGTTTGCCTTGGAACTGAGGAAGAACGCTGCCGGTACAAGAACCAACAACCCGTTCGCGGCGATGATCGGCATGCGCCGTTTCTTGGACATCGCGGGCGCATCCCTGCGGCGCCGTCCCATCGACATCCCGGTCGCGCCGACAATCACCATCGCCGGGACCAGGATCAAAAGCCCATACAGAACCATCGATTTTACGGTCGCAACGGCCGCATAGGTTCCGAACACTTCGGTGAAGACGGTGGAGGTCCAGAAAACCAGGATTGTCAAAAACCCGATCAGCCCGGCAATGGGGTGTATTATTCTCAACATTTCAACGCTCCGGTCTTGGCGTCCGACACTTCAAGCCGAGCGGTCGGCGGTGTGCCAAACAATTAGATAGCAAGCTATGTAATATTGCATAGCTTGCTATTCAAGCCTTAAATCAAAGCATGGCTTTTCAAAAGGAAGACTCGGCCGGATATCTCGTCAATCACATGGCGCGCCTGTTCGCCCGCGAGTTGCAGCACCAGATTTCGCCTCTCGGCATTGTTGTCGGACAGTTTCCCGTTCTGTTGGAGCTGTGGCAAAAGGACGGCGTTTCACAAAAGGACCTGTTGAAACAGATCGACGTCGAGCAGGCGACTTTGGCAAACACCCTGAACCGCATGGAACGGGACGGTCTGATTAAACGGACCAAGAATCCTTCGGATGGCAGGACCCAGCAAATCTGGTTGACGGCCAAGGCTGTCGCATTACGAGATCGAGCCTATACACGCGCCGAATGCGTGAACGCGGACGCGCTCAGCGTTCTGGATGCAACCGAGCGGGCGCAACTGTTGGATTACATGCGCCGGGTGGTCGCGAACCTTCGATCCCCCTAGCCAAATCGCGGATCGGATTGCGCGATGGGACGCGCATTTTATCGGTTGTATCCATCCAAACTTGATGTCTGATCGTGTGCGGCTTTTTGACCAACTAAATCTGTCAGATTTTCTTGCATCTCCCCGGAAATCGTTTAATTGAGCAAATCAGTCGGATTAAGATCCGCCACGATTTTTAACGTTGGGAGACACTATGTTGAAATCCTCGACCTGCATCGCCGCCGCACTGACAGCGCTGATGGCCACCTCCGCCGCTGCGGAAGGTGAACTGAACCTGTATTCCTCGCGCCACTACGACACCGATGAACGACTGTATTCGGATTTTGAAGAGGCAACCGGAATAAAAATCAACCGTATCGAAGGCAAGGCCGACGAGTTGATTGCACGGATGGAAGCCGAAGGCGCAAACTCGCCGGCCGACATTCTGCTGACCGTTGACACCTCGCGCCTTGAACGCGCCAAAGACGCCGGCGTGCTGCAGTCGATTGACAGCGCCGTTCTGGAAGAGCGTATCCCGTCGAACCTGCAGGACAGTGAAAACGAGTGGTTCGGCTTCTCGCAGCGCGCGCGGATTCTGTTCTACGACAAGAACGAAGTGAGCGAACCACCGCAGACCTATGCCGATCTGGCGGACCCCAAGTACAAAGGTCAGGTCTGCATCCGGTCCGGCACCAACGTCTACAGCCAGACGATTCTGGCAGCGATTATCGAACATGCCGGCGCTGACGCTGCAAAAGACTGGGCGGAAGGTGTCGTTGCAAACTTTGCCCGCGAACCGCAGGGCGGCGACACCGATCAGTTGCGTGGCATCGTTTCCGGTGAGTGCGACATCGCCATGTCCAACACTTACTACTTTGCCCGCGCAATCCGCAAAGACGTGGACGGCGTTTCTGCAGACCGTGAGATGATCGGCTGGGTCTTTCCGGATCAGGACGGCAACGGCGCGCATGTGAACCTGTCTGGCGGCGGTGTTGCAGCGCATGCCCCCAACAAGGAAAACGCCATAAAGTTCCTCGAGTATCTGGCGAGCGATCAGGCACAAGAGTACTTCTCGGCCGGCAATGACGAATACCCAGCGGTTGAGGGCGTTGCCTTGTCCGAGTCAGTTTCCGCACTGGGTGACTACAAGGCCGATCCTGTCGATCTTTCGGCGGTTGCCAAAAATGTGCCCGAGGCTCAGAAAATCTACAACGAAGTGGGCTGGAAGTAACCTTTCCAAAATACAGGCAGAGCAAAGGGCGCGGAGTATTCTGCGCCCTTTTTTGGTTGCATTTCTATATTTTCAGAATAGATTTCTCGTATTCGATCTTTTTTCTCTGATATGAGCAATGCTTGATACCCTTTCGAACCGACTTGCGACACGCCTGAACGAACTGCGCCACTACCACGGATGGTCACTGGACCAATTGTCGAACCACAGTGGGATAAGCCGCGCGACCCTGTCGCGCATGGAAAAAGGCGAAGTCAGTCCGACGGCGGAAAACCTGGGCCGACTGTGCGCAGCGTATGGTTTGCCGATGTCCCGCTTGTTGATGATGGTCGAAGACAGCTTTGACCCCAAGGTTCCTTTTGAACGCCAGGCGGAATGGAGCGACCCTGAGACAGGGTTCACGCGCCGGTCTGTCTCGCCCCCAGCAAACGGGCTGACTGGTGAAGTGCTGGAATGCCATCTGCCACGCGACACGGTGATCGCCTATGAGGCACCGCCCAAACCCGGGCAGGAGCATCACCTGATCATGCTGGACGGTGGGTTGACGCTCACTGTCGACGGTACGCCACATGTACTCAGCGGCGGGGATTGCCTGCGCTATCACCTGTCTGGTCCGACGCGATTTGAAACAGGTGTGAAACGCGGCGCCCGCTACCTGCTGGTGTTGATATGATCACCCGACTGACGGCCGCTTATTTCGAAGATGCGCTGAATGATCTGACGGATATTCTGCATGCCTGTGTTCAGACCGGCGCCAGCATCGGCTTTGTTCTGCCATTTGCACCTGAGGACGCCAGATCGTATTGGACAGCGAAAGTGAAGCCCGATCTGGCCTCGGGGGCACTGGACCTGTTCGTGATTTACGGAGAGGGCCAAATCCAAGGAACCGTGCAACTGATCCCCGCAAACATGCCCAACCAACCGCACCGGGCGGACGTGGCAAAACTGCTGGTTCATCCGAACGCCCGGCGACGCGGTCTGGCGCGCGCGCTGATGCAGGCACTGACCGAGCGGGCAGAACAATTGGGTCGGACGCTGCTGGTTTTGGATACGCGCAGTTCGGATCCCTCGCGCCTGCTGTACCAAAGCCTTGGGTTTCAGATTGCAGGCGAAATCCCGAACTACTGCCGCAATCCGTTTCAGGATCGGCTGGAACCAACAACATATATGTACAAGGATCTCAGCTAGCCGGCTTGGAATCGCCTGCTTTTGCGGTGGCTCTGGCCAACCGCCAGCCTATTCCGCAACCGTGACTTTTTCAGGGAACTTGTTCGGCAGCAACCCGAGTGCTTGGGCCTGGCGCACATCTGCCAAAAGGTCACGCTCCGCCGCAGCAAACAGGTCCTCCGGATCGTTCAGCACAAAATATCCCATCTGATGCATGTCGATCCGATACGGCGTCCGGAGGATGGTCAGAATGTCAAATTCATCCCGATCCGGGATGTCACTGGTCACCGCGTAGACGAGTTCGGTTGGGGAAGAGGCAAGCCCGGACCCTAGCGCCTTGATCTCACCATCCTGACAGCGCAGGCCGAATTCGATCGAAAACCAATACAGCCGGATCAGCCAGGAATAGTCCGCAGCATCGGCCCGGACACCGGCGCGCCCGATTGCATGGCTGAATGCCGCAAACCGGGGATCGCTCAACAACGGTGTATGGCCAAAGATCTCGTGAAAGATATCGGGTTCTTCGATGTAGTCGAAATCCTCGCGCGAGCGAATGAAAGACGCCGCCGGAAAGACCCGATCTGCAAGCATGCCAAAGAAGGTCTTGAATCCAATCAGCGCCGGGACCGGTTGCACGCGCCACCCGGTCATGTCCATCAGCCGGTCAGAGATATCGGTGCAGGAGGGCACAGCCGTCTTTGGCAAGTCCAGCCGCGCCAGACCGTCGATATACTCCCGCGCCATGTAGCGCTGCACATTTTCTTGCTGTGCCGCATAGAGGTCCGCCCAGACGGCATCCTCTTCGGGGGTGTAGTCAATATGGCCGCGTTCATCTGCCACTTTGGCAGTGTATTTGGTCGATTTCGGCATAGGCATCCTCCTGCTCGAAAACAGGATACACCTCAGCTGTGGAGCGTTTCGTTTGGAAATCGGCAGAAATCTAAGTATATTGGCATAAACATATCGAAATTGGAGATAATTCGGATCAAATGCTTCACCAAGCAGATATCACCATCCTGCGTGAATTGCAGATCAGCGGCCGCCTGTCGATGCAGGAACTGGCGGAACGAACAGGACTGTCGGCCTCGCAATGCTGGCGACGCGTGCGTGATCTTGAGGCATCCGGCGTGGTTTCAGGGTACCGCGCGCAGGTCGCGGCCAAGGCTGTCGGATTGAATGCGATCGCTTATGTTCACGTGGCTCTGCGCGACCATCAGGAAGACAGCATTTCCAACTTCCTGCGCCTTGTGGAAACCGAACCACAGATTGTCGAATGCGCCTCGATCACCGGGGATCATGATTTCATCCTGAAGGTGTACGCCAAAACCCCGGAAGATCTGGAAGTTTTCATCATGCAGCGCCTGCTGAAATCCGGGCTTGTCCGAGACACCCGCAGCAATTTTGTTCTGCGCCAGACCAAAACACGCGGCCCTTTGCCGATCCTCTGAATTGCGGCGCGGGGCCCAGACCCTTATTCAACCGCCAAACTGTGCACTGCAACGGCCTTTCCTGGACCCGCAGCGGCGCTTTGCTGGCTTTCCCTAAACCGCCCACGGTAAACCAGCGCAAATACGGGCGGCGTGAAATAGAAGGAAACGACCGTCGACAGCAGCACGCCACCGGCAATCGCAACCGCGAATGGCGGCCAGAACGCGCCTCCGTCCAGGATCAGCGGCAGGAAACCCCCGAACGTTGTTACGGTGGTCGAGATGATGTGACGGCTGGACCCGGTGACCACACGCGCCATGGCCGCGCGATCTCCGCGACTGGCTGCGGGGTCTTGCTGCAGGCCGGTCAGGATGATGATGGCAGCATTGATCGAAACACCGATTGACCCGATCACCCCGATAATGGCCTGAATACCAAAGGGAAATTGCATGACGGCCAGCGACAGCATCGACAGCCCCGCCGACAGGACGCAGACAACCAAAGTCACCAGAGTCAGCCGGAACGAATTGAAGGTCAGCACAATGGTTGCAATCGACAGCGTGACGATCAGGCCAACCGATGCCATCAGGTTGCCAACCGTGTTCGACCGTGCATCGCTGTCACCACCCAAGGAGATCGAGTATCCTTGCGGCAGCACAAAGCCCGATGCATCCAACGCCTCCAAGACATCCTGCAATGCCTCTTCGGGCAGAACGCCCGGAACGATGAACGCCTGGATCGTGTTCTCGCGCACGCCATCCGTTCGGGTGATCACGCTTTCTGCAGGTTCGATGACAGGCTTGGCCAGTTCTGACAGAGGCACGGCGGGAAAAGCACCGGTGGCCGAAATCGCCGCCGCGTCTGGCAACAGAATGGGCATGCTGGCGATCGCGCTGAGGTCGGATCGCACGTCCTCGCCCAGACGTACACGCACCGGCAGCTGTTCCGTCCCCTCGATCAACGACCCTCCGGTCACCCCGACAAGAGCCGTATCCAGCTGCGTCGCGATATCCGTGACATCCAGGCCCAACAGACGGGCTTTGACCTCATCAATCTCAAAACGAATCTGCGGATTGCCGCCATTCACGCTGGCGCGGGCCTGTGTCACGAGATCGAGATTGGCCATCACGGACCGCACCTCGTCCCCGAGGTTGCGCAGGACCGTGATGTCCTGCCCCTGAATCTTGACCTCGACCGGCGCCGCAACGGGGGGGCCTTGAACCAGATTCCGAACGATGATCTGAGCATCGGGAAAGTCGGCATCCAAGCGCGCCTGCAGCTCTCCGACAAGGCGTGCAGCATCGGCGTCGGTTTCAGTGGTGATCATGGCCTGCGCAAATCCCGGCTCGCGCGACCGGTTCCCCACGATATTGTAGTAGAAGGCCGGGCCGGATTCTCCGACGGTCCAGTAGACACTTTTGACCCCGGTGTCGCTCAGCAGCATGTCGTCGATTTGACGGGCCGTGTTCCGCGTCGTTGCGATGGACGTGCCCCCGGGCATGTCAACTTCGATGTAGAACTGGTTCCGATCCACGCCGGGAAAGAACTGCGCTGTCAGGGTCGGGAACGCCGCAAACCCCAGAACCGGCAGGATCAGGGCCACTACAATGGACCGTATCGGGTTGGCGACGGACAATCGGATCGAAGCCTCAAACAGACGGCCAAGGGGGGGAATGCGGATACCCTGGCTCAGCATTCCGGCGTCAGGTTTGCTCGACAGAACCCAGCCTGCGATGGCCGGTGTCACTGTCAGAGCGACAAACAAAGACCACACCAGCATCAAAACCACGGCGATGGCGATGGCGCCGACAAAATCCCCGGCAGGCCCCGGCAATAGTATCATCGGCATGAATGCCAAAGCCGTGGTTACGGTCGACGCCAAAAGGGGTGCCGCCAGACGGCGCACCGCATCCCTCACGGCGGCAATGCGCTCCATCCCGTCCTGCAGACGGCGCCGGATCTCGTCCGTCATGACAATTGCCGCATCCACGAGCAAACCCAGCGCGACGATCAATCCGGTGACAGACATCTGGTGGATCGGCAACCCGATCATGTTCATGGTCGCAAGCGTCGCCAAGGACACAACGGGCAGCACAAGAGCCACTATGGCCGCCGCTCGTACACCCAGCGTTATGAGCAGCACTGCCACAACCAACCCGACGCCGATGGCCATGTTGAGTCCAACCTCGGTCAGGCGATCGGTTGTGTATCCACTTTGATCAAACAGCAGCAATTCCTGAATGCCCAAAGGCACGGAGTCGGCACCGGCCGCAAGTTCATCGCGCAGAAAGCCCATCCATCGGTCGATCTGAACGTCGTCTTGTGCCAGCACGCCAATCAAAACCGCCGGCATTCCATTGGCCACCGCAATCGCCGATTGCGGCGTGCGCGCCCCACGGTCGACATGCGCGATGTCGCCCAGCAGGACAACGGCGCCTCCGGTGCTTTCGCGCAGCACAATGTTCCGAATGCGATCCAAGTTTTCGATTTCACCGCTGATGTTGATGGTTAGATCAACATCGGATTGCAGCCGGCCGGATTGAGTTTTTCCATCCGCTTCGGAAATACGCTGCGAGATTTCCGTCGCACTGAGACCCAGTGCCGTGGCCTTGTCCATATCGACACTGACCAGAATTTCTTCCTCTGGTTGCCCGAAGTAATCCACTGCGCGGGTTGCAGGAATTGCGCGCAGCCTGTCGCCAAGCGCTTCGGCATGGCGGGACAGAAGCGTAACGGGATAATCGGCGCTGCCTGCGGTAACCGCAATGACGGCGGAATAGGCCGAGACACCTTCGGCATCGAATTCCGGCGGCAGGACGCCTGCCGGAAAATTCTGCGTTGCATCATCGACGGCATCGCGCGCTTCGGACCAGACCTGCTCGATGGTGGCTTCGTCCAGTGTCTCGAGCAATTCAACCGACACCACGGACACGCCCGATCTCGACACCGAACTGATTTCGTCCACCTCGGCGATCTTGCGCAGTTCTTCCTCGATTTCTGCGGTGACCAGGGCCTCGACCCGTTCCGGGTCAGCCCCCGGAAACTGCGTGGTGACCGTTGCAAAAAGGTTGGTTATGGTCGGGTCTTCCTGACGCCCCAGCGACAGGAAAGAGGACAACCCGGCAGAGACAAGAACCAGGATGATCAGAGCGACCAGCCGCGGGTGACGAAAGGTGAGCGTTTCCATCTGACGGCTCCGTCACTCGTTCATTTCAAAGGCGACACGCTGCCCAACGGTCACCCGTTGCGGACCCTGATCGATCAGAACCGTTCCGTCCGGAAAGGCACCGCGCACAAAGACACGCTCGTCTTCGGCATGCAGCACTTCAACCGTCGCCACGCGCACGGTTTTCTCGGGGTCGGCCACCAGCAGCGTCCACCGGCCCCGGGTGCCTTCTTTCAGGGACGTCGTCGGCACCCACGTACCTGCGCTTTCAACCGGTTGGCGAATATGGACGCGCGCTGTCTGCCCAAACGCAACGTCGACGCCGTCCTGCAAATTGAACAGGGCGGTCCGTGTGCGCGTCAGCGGATCAATGTCGGGCCGCAGAGTCGCCAGGTTCGCGGTCAGTTCTTCGCCACCGATTTCAATTTCCACCTCCGACAACAGCATCGGATCCACATCCAGCGGAATGCCGATCCGAACCTGGGGGGATACGACTTCGACCATGCCAAGGACCAGATCACCGGGTCGCAGAGTCTCTCCTCCATCCACATGCCGGGCCGTGACGCGACCAGCAAATGGGGCCTCGATACTGGATTTTTCTATCCGAACTGTCACGTCCTGAAGGGCGGCATCAAGCTCACCCATTCGCGACATCAATTCGTCCTGTTGGGCCACCGCCTCGTCCAGACGCGCCTGGCTGGTGAATCCCTGCTCGATCAGTTTCGCGTTTCGTTCAACCGTTTTCTGTGCAAACACCAGTTGGGCTTCGACCGCGTCGCGGGACGCGGTCAACCGGTCGCGCTCAACGTCCAGCAAGGCAATGTCGAGGGTGGCCAACAGCTGCCCTTTCACAACTCCATCACCTTCGTCGACAAGTATCTTGTCCAGCGTTCCACTCAGTTCGAAGGAGATGTCGGCGGACCGCTGCGCTTCGACCTGGCCGATAAACACGCGATCTATGAGATAGCCGGTTTCCTGAGTGATCGGCGTTGCCGACACGGGCGTAACCGCAGCCGCATCGGGCGCAGGCACGGCCTCGGCCCGACGTGTCAATTCCGAGGCCCCGAAATGAACCGCGGCAGCGGCGGCGGCTATGACGCTGAGGGTCAGACCAAACCGCACTCCACCACGGATAATGCGCGCCAAAAGGCTGCGCCTGGGTTGCGTTGAGGGAGACTTTGCAGGTTCCGTCATTTCGGGGCCTCGTTAAGTTAGTGACTCTAACATATGTTAGTTCTTCTCACTTTGACAAGGGATACGCGATCTGCCACATGTTGGATCATGACGGGCACAGAAAAAAATCAGGCTTTGCGCACAAGTTTTAAGCATCAGGCGGCTACGAAGAAGGGCTACCATCACGGAGATTTGCGCGCGGCGTTGATTGAGGCGACGCGGCAGTTGGTCGAGGAGAAAGGTCCGGACAGCTTTTCGGTTTCCGACGCCTGTAAACTGGCTGGCGTTTCGACGGCAGCCCCATATAAGCATTTCAAAGATAAGACAGAAATGCTGGTCGCTGCGGCGCTGGGTGGAATGGCGCGACACCGTGAAAACATGCTCGCGGCACTGGAAGGGATCCCCGAAGGGTCCCCCGAACGCGTCACGGCAATTGGGATGGAGTATGTGGCCTTTGCGCTTCGGGAACCCGGTGTGTTCCGCCTGAAATTCGGTGGGTTCACCGATCGCATAACCGACCCGCGTCTTGATGATGCGGGCCAACAGGTTTTTGGCGTTCTGCTGTCAGAAATCGCAAAATGCCTGGGTGAATCTGAAATCACGGACGAGGTGCGCCGTCGTGGTTTTCTGTTGTGGAGTTTCGTTCACGGGCTGTCCTTCATCCTGCGTGATCAGGGTCTGGCCGAGAAGGCCGGGGACGTTGACCTGCATGATATGTTGGAAGACGTTTCTGAACGAATGCTGCGGTGAAAAGCAGCCCGATTGGACGGGATTTTCCTGCAAACACCTATGTGGCCAATAATCCTCTTCTGAAACTGGCGCCACATATAGGGACGTCTAGCCGTTCCATCGTTTCGGAAAGCAGAACGTCAAAATACTGTAGGTTCAAGGTCGCGGTTTTCAGGTTCCAAGACTGTTCAGTTCTCGTAGGCAGTGAAACTCTTGCCAATGCGCGCGCATATCGAGCAGAACGATGCTATTAATTGGGACAAATGCGAGACCCTTTCGGATCAAATACTTGGTGGAAAAATATTTGACTGGATATCAGCCCACCGACTGTTAGTTTGCACAGGCGTCGGTTCTTGATTGCAACACTACTTCGCGGAAAATCTATTGGAGCACGCAGTTGGTAGTTCCGTTTCACGTTCGGGAAATGCTTCAACGCATAAAGGCACGATTTGACGCCGATCAGATACCGCAGCAGATGGCGCCAAACGACGCTGAGTTTTCAATATTGCGCCCGTCCCGCAAGACCACCGCAGAGATGGTTGCGCGCTTTTGGGACAAGTTGAGACCCACAGCCAGTGAGGAAGATCAAGCGCAGATCGCGGATCCGACAACCGTTGAAGCGGCGGAAATCTATGGAGCCAATATCGAGAACTTCATCGGGACAGTTAAGCTGCCCGTTGGCGTCATAGGACCCCTGCGCCTGAATGGGATGAATGCTAACGGGGATTTTCATGTTCCGCTCGCCACGACCGAGGCGGCTCTGGTCGCGTCCTACGCCCGGGGTGCATATGTCGCCACCCGTTCTGGCGGTATCAGCACTGCCGTGCTTTACGAAGGCGTTTTACGGACCCCTGCCTTTGTGTTCGAGAGCTTGCTGAAGGCCGGGCAGTTCGTGGATTGGGTCGTCACAAATGTCGACACGCTCAAATCTGCGGCCGAAACGACCACTCGTTATGGCAAGCTTGTATCGCTGGAACCCTTCATAGACACCAATGTTGTCTTCCTGATTTGTCGCTATACCACAGGCGATGCCGCCGGTCAGAACATGGTGACGATCGCCACCGACGCGTTGTGTCACGCGATTGCGGAAAACTGCCCTGTACCTATTGAGAACTGGTATATTGAAGGCAATTTCTCGGGCGACAAAAAAGCCTCGGCTTTGGGGCTCGTGACGGGTCGCGGACGCAAGGTCAGCGCCTCGGTCACGCTTCCCGCCGATATTGTCGAAAAGACATTGGGCACAACGGTCGAGGCGATGCTGGCCTATGGGCGTGTTGCCAATCTGGGGGCGCATTTGTCGGGCCAGTTTGGCGCACAGGCGCATTATGCCAACGGGCTGGCGGCGTTTTACGTCGCGACGGGCCAAGACGCGGCGTGCGTGGCTGAAAGCGCGATGGGCGTCACACGGATGGAACCAAGGGGTGACAATCTGTTTTGTTCAGTGACCCTGCCAAACATTTTGGTGGGTTCGGTCGGTGGCGGAACCGGTTTGCCAAGCCAGGCTGCGGCGTTGAACATACTTGGCCTCAGGGGCAACGGATGCGGCACGGCTTTGGCCGAGGTGGCCGCCGCCACATGCCTATGCGGTGAAATCTCCATCGTTGCAGCGATTGCAGCGGGTCATTTCACCCGCGCCCATGAAAGTCTGGCCCGCCAAAGATGAGTTTTCAGAACCGATTCTGGATTTATCAATCCGAGCGATTTCCGCTGAAGAAAACCGTCCCGCTGCTACTTGTGTTTTCCGCCGCCAGTATCTGCGTGTCCGCGCGTCTGGCGGACCGTCCCTTGCCGGAATGGCCGGCATTTGCGGCAGGTTTTGTGCTGGCACTGGCGCTGTTCTTCCAGATGCGGGTCTGCGACGAGTTCAAAGACGCCGAGGACGACCGTCGCTTCAGGCCAGATAGACCGATCCCGCGCGGTCTGGTGTCTGAACGAGAGGTTCTGCGCCTCGGCTTGTTGACCATTCCTCTGGCCGTGGCTGCTGCCTGGTTCTGGGACCCATCCGTCTTGTGGCTGCTGGGCATCGTCTGGATTTGGCTTGCAGCGATGACGGTCGAATTCGGCGCCCCGGCCTGGCTGAAGGCGCGCCCGGCTCTGTACTTGCTGAGTCATATGGCGATCATGCCCCTGATTGACCTGTTGCTCACGGGCATCGAATGGCTGCCTGCAGGCGGCGCTGCATCCTACTTATGGCTGTTTTTGGCACTGTCCTTTGTGAATGGCTGCGTCTTGGAGATTGGGCGAAAGTTGTGGGCTCCCGAAAACGAGATTGCCGGGGTGGACACCTATTCGGCCCTTTGGGGGCCTCGTCAGGCGACGCGCATCTGGCTCGGATGTGCCTTACTGTCCTATGCGTTCCTTGTCGGCACGGGCATTGCCACCGGCGTTGGTTGGCCAAGTGCCCTAATCGGAGCGCTGGCCTTGGTTCCCTGTGGGCTGGCCGCCCATCGCTACATTCAATCGCCGACGGCAAAAGCCCAATCGAGGATGGACACTGTTTCAGGTCTGTGGGTGTTTTTCTGCTATGCCACAGCGGGTTTCCTGCCGTTCCTGATCGGAGCCAATGCATGACTTTCATTGTCGCCCAAACGGACGCTAACGAAATTTCCGTTGTCGGAGGCAAAGCAGCCGCACTGTCGCATCTCGCGAAGCACGGCTTTGCCCCACCAGCTTTTTTTGTCGTCACCAATGACGCGTTTCGCATAGGGCAATCAGGACCCGTTGCCCAAAAGGGTCTGCGCGCGGCCGTGACCGCCGCAATTGAAACCATTGGACCGGGTCCGTACGCCGTTCGCAGTTCTGGCAAGGCCGAAGATGGTGTGGAACATAGCCATGCGGGCCAATATGAAACGGTCCTGAACGTCCCTGCCAAATCTGTGCTGACGGCGACCAAACAGGTCTGGCAGTCCGGATTCTCGAAAACGGTCGAAACCTACCGCGCGGTCAAATCCGGCGGCGAGGCTGAAGCGCCCGCAATCATAGTGCAATGCATGGTCGATGCGACAGCCGCAGGTGTTGCCTTTTCCGCCGACCCGGTCAGCGGACGACGCGACGTGGTCGTGATCTCAGCCGTTGAAGGCCTCGCAGAGCAACTGGTTTCGGGTGAAGCAGATGGAGAAGATTGGATCATCGATGCCGATGGTGAAGCGGAAAACACTCCGGGTACTCCGTCACACCTGACAGTGAGCGAGGCGCAATCCATCGCAACCCTTGCCAGAAAAGCAGAGGCGCTGTTCGGATCACCTCAGGATATTGAGTGGGCCATTGATAGAAAGGGGCTTCATATTCTACAGGCCCGACCGATCACTACAGCCCTGCGTCCGTCAGCCCTTGAAGACCAAACTCTGACCATTTTCGACAATTCCAATATCGTCGAAAGCTATCCGGGCATCGTCAGCCCACTGACCTACTCCTTTGCCCTGCACGTCTATTCCGAGGTTTACCGAGCATTCGTCAGGCTATTGGGCGTTCCCCGGCAAACCGTCGACCAGAACTCTGTTTTGTTGGACAACTTGCTCGGGCGGATCGATGGGCGGGTCTACTACAACCTGATCAACTGGTACCGCGCGCTGGCTTTGTTGCCAGGGTTCTCACTGAACCGCGACTATATGGAAACGATGATGGGTGTCTCTGAACCGATGCCGCGAGAGGTCACCGATGCCCTTGCCCCGCCCCCATCAGTCGGCTGGCACCGGGTCTTGGACTACGCAAAAGTGGCCAAGGTCGCAGGTGGTTTGATCTGGCAAGCCATCCGCCTGCCACGAACCCGGCGCGACTTTTACCAGCGTCTGAATAGCATTTTACAGGCCAGGTTGGATGTCGACACCTCGAATGCAACCGAACTGGCTGCCGAGTATCGCCGCATTGAAGGTACCCTTCTGGATCGTTGGGACGCCCCGTTGATCAATGATTTTCTGTGCATGATCGCCTTTGGTGGGTCGCGCAACCTGTTGCAGAACTGGTTGGGTGACAAAGGTTTGGCATTGCACAACGACCTCATGATCGGGCAAGGCGACATTGTTTCGGCCGAGCCCGCACAACGCATTGCCCGGATGGGTGCGATGGTTCGTCAGGCAGGTCTGGCCGAGCAGTTGAGGACCAATCCGCACATGCCCGCCCTGACTGGCCACCCGCAGATCGAAACCGAGGTAGAGGCATATCTTGGAAGGTTCGGAGACCGGTGCACGGAAGAACTCAAGCTGGAGAGTATTCCACTGCGCGACGACCCGACCAGCCTGTTGCTGGCCATTGCTGCAAGCGCCGAACGCTCCGCCACCACGCATCAGGAAAACACAGAACCGGATTGGCAGACGCTGTTTGCGGCGAACCCGATCAAACGGCGGTTGGCAAAGTGGGTTTTGAGCTGGACCAAAGCACGCGTACGCGACCGCGAAAACCTGCGTTTTGAGCGCACGCGCATCTTCGGGTATGCACGGCGCGTGTTTTTGGGAATGGGCCGGGAACTTACGGCGCACGGCTTGCTTGAAACGCCAAGGGATGTGTTTTTTCTGACCACGCAAGAGGTTTTGGGTGCCGTCGAAGGTAATAGCCTATCGCCCGATCTGAAAGGCATCGTCGCACAGCGTAAGAAGGAAGATGAAGCCTCGTCCCGACGTCCTGACCCGCCGGAACGCATTGAAATTCGCGGCCCAGCCATCGCACCGGTCTGGTCAGAGGGGACTGATGTTCCGGCAGATACAACACGGGTGAAACACGGCACGGGCTGTTCTGCGGGACAGGTCACGGCACCGGCCCGCGTGATCCGCGACCCCCGCACCGAAACCTTGAGCCCCGGAGAAATCCTGGTGGCGCGTCATACTGACCCGGGCTGGATCGCGGTGTTCTCAAACGCGTCTGCCATCGTCGTCGAACGAGGTTCACTGTTGTCCCACTCTGCCATTGTCGCACGGGAGTTGGGTATTCCCTGCGTTGTCGGGCTGAAAGGGGCCACACACTGGATCGAAGATCGAGAGATGCTGTCGGTTGACGGGGCAAGCGGCACGGTGGAACGATGCGATGCGTAGCAGCGAAATCGAGAAAAAAGCGGATTTCGATCACATTCGATACGCCCAGTTGTGGGAGGACGCAGATGTCCTGACCTCTGCCTTGGGAGATTGTGCAGAACAGACTCTGGTGTCCATCTGTTCGGCGGGGGACAACGCGCTGGCCATGCTGACACTCGATCCCGCACGTGTCGTGGTTCTGGACCTGTCACCGGCTCAGATAGCCTGCCTCAAGCTCAGGATCGGAGCCTACAAGGCACTGTCGCATTCCGAGTTCATCGAACTCACTGGATCCCGCCCAAGCTACCGACGGATTGACTTGCTGAACCGGGCATTGGAGGTCACTGAAGCAGATATCCGGGTTTTCTGGCAGGCTCTGGCACCGGATGTCGAAAGGTATGGCATTGGCGGCGTCGGCAAGTTCGAACGCTATTTTCGTATCTTTCGGACCTGGCTATTGCCGTTAGTGCATTCGCACCAAACCATCGATGACGTTTTCATTCCCCGCACCCCAGAAGCGCGGCAGGTCTTTTTCGACACACAATTCAATACAGTCCGATGGCGGCTTTTGCTGAAATTCTTCTTCTCTCGCTTCATCATGGGACGCATGGGCCGCGACAGCGCATTTTTCGACCATGTCGAGGGTAGCCCGGCCGAACATGTCGCCCGCCGCATCCGTCATGCGGGGGTTGATACCGATCCATCGCAAAACCCCTATCTGCGCTGGATCCTCACGGGCAATCATGGCGATACACTGCCGATGGCATGGCGCCCTGAGCACTATGAAACGATCCGGTCCCGGCTGGATCGCCTGGATATCCGGCTTGGGTCGCTGGAGGCCTTTGTCGCGACGGGAGAGAAAGCCAGCGGGTTCAACCTGTCTGACATCTTTGAATACATGTCACCTGAAACGTTCAGGGAAGTTTACGGCGCGATCTTGACGGCCGCAAAACCAAGCGCACGGTTGGTCTACTGGAACATGATGGCCCCCCGGCGCGTCCCGCTGGTGTACCTAGAAAAGGTGAAAACCCTAGCCGACATCGAAACCCAACTGAAAGCCCGCGACATGGCGTTTTTTTACTCGGATTTCGTAGTCGAAGAGGTGCAACCTTGACCATTCTTCTGCAGATCCTGCTAGCAGCGGGATCGGTGCTGGCGCTGATTGGGGTGATGATGGTCATTCGCCGGCTGGCCAAGGCTGCGGGCCTGAGCGCTGAAGTACAGCGCAAGATGATGCATGTCAGCACGGGTCTATTTGCGTTGCTCCTACCCTGGCTTTTTCCCGACCGGTGGCCAGTCTATATGCTGATTGCCGCGACAATGCTTGTGATGCTTCTTTTGCGTCTGCCGCGTTTCTCAAAAGGTCTTGGCGCAACCCTGCACGGGGTCGAGCGGACATCCTATGGTGACTTTCTGCTCGCCTTGTCCGTTGGACTTTGCTTCCTGTTGGCGGGGGAAAACACGTTGTTCTACGTGCTTCCAATCGCGGTCCTGACGCTGGCGGATGCAGCCGCCGCGTTGGCCGGAACCACCTATGGAACAAGGCGTTTCATAGTCGAAGACGGGCACAAAAGCGTTGAAGGTTCAGTTGTTTTCTTCGTTGTGACGCTGTTGATCGCAATCATCTGTTTTCTGTTCATGTCAGACCTGCCGCCGACAAACACCCTTATGCTTTGCGTTATGGTCGCAGCCTTCGGAACGCTGGTCGAGGCACAAAGCTGGCGTGGCTTTGACAACCTGTTCCTGCCACTTGGCCTGCTCATTTTTTTGAGCGTGCATTCCGACAACTCTCTTGTCGAACTGGCGACCATCGCTGCTGTGTTTTTGACTTCGATCGCCGGATTCAGCACTCTCGGCACAAAGCTGAGACTTACAAAACATGCTACCCGCGTTTATGTCATTACCGTCTTTCTGGTCTTGTCGGTTACCGCGCTTCAAAATGCTGTTCTGCCCATTTTGGTGCTCGTCATGCACCTTTGGGCGCGCGTCCTGAACCCTTGTGACGGCAAATACCCCGATCTGGATATCGTCGCCTCGCTCGGGCTTGTCAGCTTCGGCTGGCTGGCGCTTGGAAACGCGACCGGATGGAACGCAGTATCCTTCTACGGGCTCTCTACAATGGGGCTTGCGATGGGGTTCAGTGTTCTCGCGTTGCGGGGCAACATCCTTGCAGTTCTGGCCATGGCCGCAGCCCTTCTTGTCGTCAGGCATTCGGTCGTTGCATTGAACCCGGACCCATCCCGCTGGGCGGAACCGTTGACAGCTTTGGCTCTGCTGTCACTGCTCTGCTCAAGTGCGGTGCCACTAATGCGGCCAGACTGGTTCGAAAAAGATCGGGTACTGAAATTGACTGTGTTGGCCCTCATCCCCCCGTTGATTTACTATGCTTGGGCTGTCTTGGTGTCGGTCGATTCAGGGTTCTTTGTCGGAGTTTCTTCATGAGCAGAGAAACAATCAAAACAGCTGACGCAAGGCTGACCGTGTACCTGAACGGCCCGGACTGGAATGGCACCCCTGCCGCAACATTCGGTGATTTTTCCTGCAAGTCTCCCGAGGCCGGTGCCGAAGTTCTCGACAAGGGGATAGACCGGGTCAGGAACGCGGGTATCGACCGTATCATCGGTCCGATGTCAGGCGACACCTGGCACAGCTATCGGTTTGTTTCCGATAGCGACGGGTCCGCTCCTTTCTTGATGGAACCCAACAACAAACCCCACGAACCGGGTGTATTCCGGTCAGCAGGCTTTACGGAAATCAGCCGGTACTTCTCGGCCCGTGTGACACTGGAGGACGCTGCAAAGGCGGCACCGCCTGAGACCGATAGCCTTGTGGTGGAGGAATGGGACGGAACTGACCCCGAAGCCCTGTTCCGTCAGGTCTTTGCGCTGTCAACTCGGGCCTTTTCAAAAAACGCGTTCTACAAACCGATTTCCGAGGCGGATTTTCTGGCCATGTACACGCCGGTTGTACCATTGATGAAACGCGACCTGATCCTTTTTGCGCGTCGCCCTGATGGGACATTGGCCGGTTTTCTGTTCGGTATTCCCAACTATGCGGAAGGGCCCGACCCCACATCCGCAATCCTCAAGACCTACGCAAGTCTCGAGCCGGGCGCCGGGCGGCATCTGGCCCACAGATTTCACAAGGCGGCGTTTAGCATGGGATACCAAAGCGCCATTCATGCCCTGATCCATGACGACAACACATCGGCAAATCGCAGTGCAGCGGAAGGTGCGACTATATTCAGGCGCTACACCCTGCTTGGGCTTAAGCTGAATGGCTGATTTGCTCACCCATTTTGCGGCAGCGGTTGAATGTTTTCCGAACAGAACTGCCATAGTGGATGGCAAAGGCCGCCAGATCAGCTTTAAGGACCTTCAATTACGCGTTCACGACCTAGCGGGCCGATGGTTTGAACAGGGCATCCAGTCCGGAGATCGCGTGCTGTTGGCCATGTCAGTTGATGCTGATTTGTATGCCAGCCTCGCGGCCCTATGGTCCCTTGGCGCAACGGTTGTTCTGCCGGAACCGGCAATGGGTGTGGCCGGTCTGCGCCACGCCGCCCGGACCACAGAGCCTAAGGCGTTCTGCGCGGCAGGCGCGTTTACTTTGCTGAAGCTTCTGGTTCCGGATCTTTGGACATTGCCCCTGTTGAAGCCTGGAAAAAGCCGCCGCGACCCGCCATCACACAATGTTCGGTCGGACGATATCGCGCTAATATCCTTCACGTCTGGAACGACAGGCCAGCCAAAGGCCATTCCACGGTCTCACGCGTTTCTGATGGCGCAGCACGATGCAATCGCGCCCCTCCTCGACAGCGATCAGGCAGAGCGCGATCTGGTGGCCTTTCCGGTATTCACGCTGATCAATCTGGCGGCCGGGCGCACAACTGTTCTGCCAAATTGGAGGCTCAGCAAGCTTGACCGTTTGTCGCCTGAGCAGATGGAAAGCTGGATACAAAACCAGGGGATCACCCGCGCCCTCATCCCGCCGTCGCTATGTGAAAAACTGAACCAATCGGACGACACCGGACCGTTGCATACGGTGTTCACGGGCGGCGGTCCGGTGTTCCCTAACCTTGTCGAAGCGCTGCGAACCCGGCACGGGCTATCGGTTATGTGCGTCTATGGATCGACCGAGGCTGAACCAATTGCTCATCTCGATGCAAAGGATATCTCGGAAGAGGATCATCGCCAGATGGCCGGCGGAAAGGGGCTTCTGGTGGGATATCCGGCGCCCGAAGTGATGCTCCGCATTCGGAATAGTGAGATTCAGGTCGCAGGCGCTCATGTCAATGACGGATACCTCGACCCGGCTCATTCCAAGGAAAACAAGATCACGGAAGGCCAAGTCGTTTGGCATCGAACCGGCGATGCCGGCACGCTGGATAACAACGGACGCTTGTGGTTGTGGGGACGGGTGGGGTCCGAAATTGACGTCGCTTCAGGCGCGCTGTTCCCCTTTGCCATCGAAGTCGCCGCGCAACAATGGCCGGGCGTGGATCGATGCGCGCTTGTCAATACGAAGACAGGCCCGGCACTTTGCATTCAGGGATGTACAGATCACGTCGACGTCTGGCGTGACTCTGCGCTTGGATTTGGCGTACCCATGGTGATTACAGTTGAGAAAATCCCCATGGACAAACGCCATGCATCCAAGGTCGATCGCGCGAAACTCGAACGTATCATGGGTTCCTAACGCCGTACGGATCGAAAGCGCACAGGTTTTCATTCGACCAAGTCCAATCGCTCTAGGTGAAAGCTTCTCTGGGACTCAATCCGGTCGCCAACACTCTTCGCACTGTACGCGGAGTTGCAGTGAACCGTCCCTTCACGGGCGCGGCCATTTTTGCAGTATCAAAGCCGAAACAACCCCAGAGCACACGCGACTATGCGTTTCTTGACAACAGCCCGCTCCGTACCCTTTCGTATGACATCCAGAACATGGTCACGGTGTTCAGACAAATGGGCCCATCGCTTGCGGATGGGTGCAATACGCGCGTGCACTATGCCTGCCTTCCAACCGTGCATTGACCTTACCATCGCCGAGGCCGCCGCGAAGGTACACTGCTTTCGGTCAGTCAAATGATCAAGTTTTGAGACAGAGGTCGCCGCTTCCTCAAGGGATTACCTGTCAATAAACCGAATTAGCTCTTGATTCTGATTTAGTTTTGTCTGATGTTTCTGTTGTGACAGAAATAAGTGACATAACGAAATCTGACGCGGCAAGTCAGTTTATCCTGTACTGGGGTGACATGGGCAACCAATGGGGCGTAAATCGCTCCGTCGCGCAGATCCATGCGCTGCTCTTCCTCAGCTCAAGACCTCTCAATGCCGAGCAGATTGCGGAATCGTTAGGCATTGCAAGATCCAATGTGTCCAACTCGCTCAAAGAATTGGTAAGCTGGCGGCTCATTCGTCGCATTCCCGTTCCAGGGGACCGGCGCGAGCATTATGAGGCCGAAGTGGACGTCTGGGAAATGGGTGTTCGTATCGCCCAAGGGCGCAAAGAACGCGAGATTGATCCGGCGGCACAAGCCCTTCGCACCTGCGTCGCCCAAGCTGAAACCGAAAACGGACTTGACCCAACCGCGTTGCGGCGGATGCAAGACATGGAAGAGTTCCTGGTAACGGCCGACACGTGGTTCCGCGACATGCTCACGGTGCCTCGTCCTAAGCTTGTGTTGTTGATGAAGATGGGAACCAAAGTTGTCTCTCTGCTCAACTTCGCCGGAGGCAAAAAGACCCGTTAAAAAATTTGTTCTAAAATTTCTCTTTCAACGGAAACAACAGAATGTACGAAAACAGTGTAAAAGCCACCCCGCCTGGTATGATGCCAGCTCAAATGGAACCCGATGCGGCCAGCAGCCAGGATGATCGGTTCAAAGACCTGCTTGGGGCCAAGGCCTGGGCCCGCCTGCCCAAGACAATTCAACGCAGGTTTAGCAAGCGGCTTCTGGGTGATGCCAGCCTTGCCTATCAGGGCCGCGTGACCGAAATGCGGATGAACCCCGTTGGTCGCGCGTTAGCATTTGCCCTACGCGTTTTAGGAGCCCCGCTGCCGTTTGATCGTACATCAATCGGTCGATCCGCTGTGGTCACCGTCACCGAAGACGCGGCAACGGGCGGACAGTTTTGGATCCGGCAATATGGTCGGGCCGCTGGATTTCCACAGATGGTTGGCAGTTCGAAACGCTTTGCCGGACCCACCGGATTGGAAGAATACATCGGCTTCGGAATTGGCATCTCTCTGAGGCTTGAAAGTACAACAAACGGGCTCTATTTCGTCAGCGACCGGTATTTCCTGAAGCTTGGGCAAAGACGACTCACTCTGCCATGTTAGATCTGTCCGGTAAGGCTTTTGGTAGGCCACGAGGAGCTCGGGGATGGGCAGTTCCGGTTTACCTTGGAACTGGTACATCCGCTTTTTGGCGAGCTGATCTGGCAGGACGCAACCTTCCACGATGCCGAAATCATCGGGGGCGTTCGATCATGAAGGTCGTTATCATAGGTGGGTATGGTGTTTTTGGATCCCTGACGGCCCGATTGCTGGCGCGTGACGGGCACCAGCTTTGGCTGGCCGGGCGACGCCCTGAAAAGGGCCGCACTCTTGCTCAAGACCTAGGGGCGCAGACCCTGAAGCTGGACATCCGCAAAGCTCCGGACGCTCTTTTTGAAGTTGAGCCGGACGTTGTTATTGATGCCGCAGGGCCGTTCCAACACTATGGCGACGACCCCTATTTGGTTCCGAGGCTCTGCATCGCCCATGGCTGCCACTATCTCGACCTGTCGGACTGCGCCGCGTTCACGAAAGGTATTGAAGACTTGAACACCGAAGCGATGGCAGCAAGTGTTTTTGCGCTTTCCGGTGCGTCCAGCGTACCCGGCCTGTCCTCAAGTATCGTCAAAGATTTGATGGGGCGTCTGGACGAAGTCGACCTTATTGACATCGCAATCCTGCCAGGCAATCGGGCACCGCGAGGCATGTCCGTTATCAAGAGCATCGTGAGCGGGGTCGGGCGGCCCTATCAGGTGTGGCGTGACCGCGCTTGGCAGACAGCCACCGGATGGACGGATCGCAAATTGTATGAGCTGAAGCCGGGCATGATGCGCGCTGGATACAGCGTTAACGTTCCCGACATCATGCTTCTTCCGGAAATGACGGGTGCGAGGAGCGTTATGTTTCGCGCAGGCCTTGAGCTTCCGTTGATGAACTGGTCCTTAAGTCTGCTGGCCAAACTAAGGCGGCACGGGCGCTTTGAGCTACCGGACATGGCCTATTCAGCCCTCTACGTTCTCTCGAAAGTGCTCTATCCCTTCGGCAGTGACCGAGGCGGTATGCAGGTGCGTGTTTCCGGAAAGCTTAACGGCTATGACGTAACCCGAAAATGGAGACTGATCGCTGAAAAAGGACACGGTCCCTTTGTGCCCGGGATCATGTGCCGCGCAATCCTGCGAGAGTGTAACAACATGAATGCGGGTGCGCGACCTTGCCTGGCAGAGCTCCCAAGGTCCTTGGTTGAAAGCGCAATGGCGGATCTGGAAATCCATACCGAGATCGTCGACATTTTAGAATAGAGCGCCCCTGATCCACGAGGCGACGTACAGCGGTTGTAGGGCCGCCCGAAGCGCTGCGGGGCCCTTATTCATTCGCAAAGGAAAATCCAGCACTTGCCGCCCAAAGCTTTGCGCCAAATCTGCGCATAGTTCTGCGGTTCATCCTTGACGTATTGCGGGCACCAGTCACGCTCCGCAGTGGGCAAGATTCTGCCCCTTCATCTGATTCAAACCACGTTTTTTTCCTTTGGAAAAGAGCGATTTGGCCAATCTTCTAAAGTTTGTGCATTCGATTGTCTCCGGGCATACCAGACCTGTTTGAGGTGGGGCTGGCCGGTGAAATTTCAGCAGATCGGCTGAACTCCACTTGTACAACCACCAAAGCAAATGACTAGGGTCAGGACCCATTGATTTCCGCACGGCAGCATGATTCACAGTTGTAAAAACGAGCGGTGAATATGTCTGATCTATTCTGGCTGACAGATGCGCAGATGGCGCGTCTTGAGCCCTTCTTCCCCAAGTCCCACGGCAAACCCCGCGTCGATGATCGGCGTGTGTTGAGTGGGATTATCTTCATCAATCGCAATGGTTTACGGTGGCGTGATGCGCCGAGGGAGTACGGTCCTCACAAGACGCTCTACAATCGTTGGAAGCGCTGGAGCGATAAAGGCATCTTTGCGCAGATGATGACCGGTCTGGCGGCCAACCACGGCGAAGAGAAGACCGTGATGATCGACGCAACCTATCTCAAGGCCCACCGAACAGCGACCAGCATGGGCGTCAAAAAGGGGGGCGTGGGCGCCTAATCGGTCGGACCAAAGGCGGCATGAACACCAAGTTGCACGCCATCTGCGACAGTCAGGGGCGGCCACTCAACTTGTTCGTCACCGCCGGACAGGTCAGCGACTACATCGGAGCACGGGCGTTGCTGAGCAGCTTGCCCAAGGTCGAGTGGTTGCTTGGGGATCGAGGCTATGACGCCGACTGGTTCAGAGAAGCGTTGAAAGACAAAGGGGTAAGATCCTGCATCCCAGGTCGGAAACAGCGCAAGAAAGCCGTAAAATACGACAAGCGCCGCTACAAACGCCGCAACCGGATTGAGATCATGTTCGGCAGGCTGAAGGATTGGCGGCGTGTTGCCACACGATACGACAGATGTCCCAAGGTCTTCCTCTCCGCAATCGCACTCGCCGCTCTGGTCATCTATTGGCTATGAGTCCTGACCCTAACGCGTGTCGTCGCGTTGGTGCCGATCATTGGGTAGTCTGATCCTGTTCAACGACCAAATCGCAGAAATAGCTTCATTTCGAATGCTAGCTGGAGTTGAACCGGGTGTGGAAACACCGTTTTACCTGACTGGTATAGCCAAGATGAGGCTGGTTTTCTTTGGTAGTCTGCTATTGCTTATTTCAAATTTAATTTTCAAGACCTTTCGTCCACAGGTTCTAGGGCTTGCCAAAGGTGACATTGAGTTTGCCGCCAGAGTTGGAGAACGTTACAGCGTCCACGAGCTTGCGGACATGGAAGCACATGTTTTTTCCGACCATTGGAAGCCCAGATTACCTTTGTTCTGGAAAGTGCATGACAAGTTCAGGAGTAAGAAACCGGTGGTGTCCGGCCACAGACCTGATGTTCGTTCTCACATGATTTCGCGACATGGCGACTATATCAGCTACTTGGCGCGAGAATGGTGGACAGGAGAGATGCACACATTTCGTTCGGCGCGCTTCGTATCACTAAGTCTGGGCATCACCGGAATCCTACTATTGGCAATTCCAACGCTGGACATAACGCAGGCCGTGGTCGGAGACGTTTATCTGAAACTTTGGTGAGTTGCTTGGCAGCTGAACGCGATGTCACCTCAAGAACGAGTGGCTGCTTTGGGGCTAAAGCGGCAATCGTCACGCTTCACGAGGCCTACGACCATGGCATGGGAACAACCAAAGTTTGCACTGTGCGAAATTAACGTTGAATTCGAAATTCAGTGGTTGACTATTGCGCCCAAGGCTTTGGGCCAAAGATGCAATTCTTTAGGCGAAATGCAAAGTTTTGGGCGCACCTACAAGCGGTTTAGAAATCCAAATTCTCAACGCTAAGAGCGTTTTGCTGGATGAACTCGCGGCGGGGTTCGACCACGTCGCCCATGAGCTTGGTAAACAGATCATCGGCTTCGACCATATCATCAACCCGAACCTGCAAAAGCGTGCGTGCATCCGGGTCCAGCGTTGTTTCCCATAATTGATCCGGGTTCATTTCACCCAAACCCTTATAACGCTGCAGGGAAAGGCCTTTTTCGCCTTCCTCCAGGATGGCACTCAACAGGTCCAGCGGCCCGTGGATCACCTGGCTGCGGTCGCGACGGATCAATGTGGCCGGTGTGTTGTAAATCTCTTGCAGGCTTTGGGTGAAGCTGCCGGTCTTGCGGGCCTCACCTGAACGCAACATCGGACCGTCCAGCGTGCGAACCTCTTCGACGCCGCGCAAGATGCGAGCCAGGCGAATGCCATGGTCCTGTGTGATCCTGCCCTGCCAGCCGCGTTCGTATTCCAGTGCGATCAGGTCCAGCCGCGCGGCGACCTTGTCGGCCACGCCCTGAAGGTCGGTATCGACCGCGCCAGGGACAAAAGCGCCTGCGACAGCGGCCTGTTCCAGAATGTGACGCGGATAGTGCGTTGGGAAAGCATCCAGAACGCGTTTCAACTGGCGGGCTTCATCCACAACGCGGGTCAAATCCTGACCGATGATTTCTTCACCGGACCCGAGCTGCAGTACGGCACCTTCAACGCCCTGATTGATCAGGTAGTCATCCAGTGCGGCTTGGTCCTTCAGGTAAACCTCGGACTTCCCGCGCGAAACCTTATAAAGCGGTGGTTGCGCGATGTAGAGATACCCGCCTTCGATCAGTTCCGGCATCTGGCGATAGAAGAAGGTCAGCAGCAGCGTCCGAATATGCGCTCCATCCACGTCCGCATCCGTCATGATCACAATCTTGTGGTACCGCAGCTTTTCGATGTTGAACTCATCGCGGCCAATGCCGGTGCCCAGCGCCATGACAAGGTTGCCAATCTCTTGAGATGACAGCATCCGGTCAAATCGCGCGCGCTCGACGTTCAGGATTTTGCCGCGCAGGGGCAGGACGGCCTGAGTCAGCCGGTCGCGCCCGGTCTGGGCTGAGCCGCCGGCCGAATCCCCCTCGACCAGGAAGACTTCGGTCTTGGACGGGTCTTTTTCGGAACAGTCTTTCAGCTTGCCTGCCAGATAATTCACATCCATCGCCGTCTTGCGACGGGTCAGTTCGCGGGCCTTGCGGGCAGCTTCGCGGGCCAGAGCGGCCTCGATGATCTTGCCGACGATGATTTTGGCCTCATTCGGGTTTTCTTCGAACCATTCGGCCAGTTTCTCGTTCACCATCCCTTCGACTGCCGGGCGCACTTCCGAGCTGACCAATTTGTCCTTGGTTTGGGATGAGAATTTCGGATCCGGCACTTTGACCGACAACACGCAGGTCAGACCTTCGCGGGCATCATCGCCGGTAAAGCTGACCTTTTCCTTTTTCGCTATGCCGCTGGATTGAGCATAGTTGTTGATGGTCCGGGTCAGCGCCCCCCTAAATCCGGCCACATGAGTGCCGCCATCCCGCTGGGGGATGTTGTTGGTAAAGGGCAGCACCGATTCATGGTAACTGTCGTTCCACCACATCGCGATCTCGACGCCAATCTCGTCGCGTTCGCCCTTGATGTAGATCGGCTCGGGCATTGCGGCCGTCTTCGAGCGATCCAGATACTTGACGAACTCCTTGACGCCGCCTTCGTAGAACAACTCGGTTTCCAGGCGTTCCGCCGGACGTTCGTCGATCAGAATAATGCGCACACCCGAGTTCAGGAAAGCCAGTTCGCGCAGACGTTTCTCCAGCGTTTCGAAAGAGTATTCCAGGTTCGAGAATGTATTGGTCGAGGCCAGGAACCGCACCTCGGTCCCAGTGCGGTCACCGCAATCACCGATGACTTTCAGGTGCTCTGCTGTTTCGCCGCCCTCAAAGCGCGCAACGTGTTCTTTACCGTTCCGCCAAATGCGCAGTTCCAGCCAATCGGACAGCGCATTAACCACTGAAACACCCACACCGTGCAGACCGCCCGAAACTTTGTAGGAGTTGCTGTCAAATTTCCCGCCCGCGTGCAGCTGAGTCATGATGACCTCAGCCGCCGAGACGCCTTCTTCGGGGTGAATATCGACCGGAATTCCACGTCCGTTGTCGCTGACTGACACGCTGGAATCGGCGTGAATTTTTACCGTTACGTGGTCGGCGTGACCGGCCAATGCCTCGTCAATTCCATTGTCGACAACTTCATACACCATGTGGTGCAGGCCCGAGCCATCATCGGTGTCTCCGATATACATGCCGGGGCGCTTGCGAACGGCTTCTAACCCTTTGAGAACTTTAATGGAATCTGCACCGTATTCCTGGGGTGCCTGTGCGTCTTCGGACATGCCGTCAGTACCTTTATTATTTTGCTATCTTATACGTTCTCTGGTGGGGATTGTCACGCGATCCCCCAATATTTTGTGTTTGAGACTGGTCTTTTGTGCGGCGTCAGAGACGATCGATATCCGCAGCAATATCCGCAGCAATGGCGAAGGCATCCACATCATCGCGTTCCGCAGACAGACGCAGCCCCAGCAGGTCAGACTGATAGCGCGCCGCCAAGCGCTCGGGGTCGTGTTCCGGCCCGATCTCGCCCGCCTGCTGGGCACGCCGGAACAGGGCGGCGAAGCAGGCCTTCATCTCAGCCATATGCACTCCCGCCTTCTCGGCCAGTTCATGATCCTTGGCCTGCAACTCGGCATAGGTCTTAGCCAACATACATGCTTTGGCAGGCAGCCCCGCAGCCTCGATCACCAGCCGGGGCTGCGCCTGTAGGGCCGCCTTGGGCCCCAGCTCTTCCGCCAGCGCCGTCATGCGCGCGACACCCGTCTGCGCGTATCGTTCCAGCGCCAGCGCATAAAGCGCGTCTTTGGACCCAAAGGCTGCGTAAAAGCTGCCCGGCTTCAGGTTCAGCTCACGCTCTAGATCCTTCAGTGAGGTACCGGCCCAACCCTGACGCCAGAAGATATCCCTGGCCTGGTCGATCAGTGCATCTCGGTCATAGGCAGGTTTGCGGGGCATTGACTTCACCAATTCTTGAACATTCGCTCAAATATATACTTGAGTGATCACTCAAGAAACCCTAAATACGACTCATCGCGCCAAAACAGGAGTTCCGACATGGCAAATTTCCCCTCTCACGATCTCGAATCCGCCCCTGAAGGGTCAAAACCGCTGCTGGAAAAATCTCAGGCCGCCTTTGGCCGGCTGCCGGGCCTGCACAAAGTCATGTCCGGAAGCCCGCAACATCTGGAAGGCTATCAGGTTCTGCATCACCTGTTCCTGCAAACCGATTTCGACAATGATGAGAAGACGGTCGTCTGGCAGACCATCAATGTGGAAAACGAATGCCATTACTGCGTTCCAGCCCACACCGGCATCGCCAAGATGATGAAAGTGTCGGACGAGATCACCAAAGCCCTGCGCAATGAAACCCCGTTGCCCAATGCCAAGCTGGAAGCGTTGCGCACTTTCACACTGCAGATGATGCAAACACGCGGCAACGTCTCCGACGAAAAGTTGCAGGCGTTTTTTGATGCCGGCTATTCGCACCGCGCGGTGCTGGACGTCGTGTTGGGCCTCGCGCAAAAAACCATGTCGAACTACGTCAATCACATGGCACAGACACCTGTTGACGAAGTCATGCGCGGCTTTCTCTGGGAACGCAAAGTGTCCGAGCCCGCCTAAGCGGTCACGACCGAGCCGTCATCGCTTTCGGTGACGGAAAACAACTGGGCACGATCGCCCAGTTCCACAAACAACTCAGGCCCGGTACCCGTCATCCAGGCCTGAGCCCCCAAAGCACATATCTCATCATAAAGCGCGGCTCGGCGGTCGGCATCCAGATGGGCCGCGACCTCATCCAACAACACAATAGGTGGCGCGCCGATCAGCCCGGCCAAGGCCCGGGCGTTGGACAGGATCAGCGAGACCAGCAGTGCCTTTTGCTCGCCGGTTGAACACTCCCGCGCGGGCACGCCTTTTGCGGCAAACACCCCGTACAGATCGGTTCGATGCGGCCCGACCAGAGTACGACCTGCGGCCAGATCGCGAAACCGGCTCTCCGCCAACGCCTCACGCAGGTCATCGCGTGTCTCTGGCATTTCGCCTTCGGTCTGCACCAATTCAAGCTCTGCCGAAGGAAACGCGGTTTCCGCCTGAACCTGCGCGCTCCTAATGTGATCCAACGCCGCCAGCCGCGCGGTGTGAATCTGGTGACCCGTCTCGGCCAGTTGCCCTTCCAAGGCGGCATACCAATGGGCATCCCGCACCTGCTCCTTCAGCAGCCGGTTGCGTTCCCGCATCGCTTTTTCGTATGTCAGCGCCGCTTCGGCATGTGCAGGATCGAAACTCAGGGCGATCCGGTCCAGAAACCGGCGGCGCCCCTCTGCCCCTTCAATCCATAGCCGGTCCATCGACGGGATCAGCCAGACCATCCGCGCCAGTTTACCCAGATCGATCTGGCTGGCGGCCTTGACATCTATCCTGACCTGCCGCGCGGCGCCCCCTTCGGACCAGGTTTCGATCTCGTATGTCTGCCCCTGCGCCTCAAGCACGCCGGTGAGTTTCCAACCCAGCGCCTCGGGGTGTCGCGTCATCTCAGCCGCGCTGGCCCGTCGCAATCCGCGACCGGGTGAAAACAGTGAAACCGCCTCAAGGATATTGGTCTTGCCTGCGCCATTCAGCCCGTAAAGCGCGACCGGTCGTCCATCCAGCGCAAGACGCGCCAGTTTGTGCGACCGGAAATGTGAGACCGTCAGTTCGGTCAGGGCCAACGCCATGACCCCTCCCTTCATCTTTTCAAAGATACTTGCGCCGAAGACATCGCGCGCCCGGGCGGTCAGACGCGCATTGGCATGACTACATAGACCGCGCTCTGGTCGTTCCCCTCACGCATCAGCGTGGGATCACCTGCCGAATTGAACAGAAACACTGCGTTCTCGCGATCAACCTGGGATGCGATCTCCAGCAGGTACTTGGCGTTAAAGCCGATCTCCAGCCGCTCATCACCATAGGCAACCGCCAACTCCTCCTCGGCGGCGCCGCTGTCGGGTGCATTGACGGACAGAACCAGCTTGTCACCGTCCAATTGCAGCTTCACCGCGCGCGAGCGTTCGGAGGAAACGGTTGCAACCCGATCCACCGCCTGCGCAAACTCTGCCGCGTCCACCTCCATCTTGCGGGTGTTGCCCTGCGGAATGACGCGGGTGTAGTCGGGGAAAGTTCCGTCGATCACCTTGGATGTCAGCGTGATGTCGGGCGTCGCAAAGCGCACTTTGGTTTCGCTGACCGATACAGCGATATCCATTTCATCGTCGTCCAGCAGCTTGCGCAACTCGCCCACAGTCTTGCGCGGGACGATTACGCCCGGCATGTCTGCGGCGCCCTCGGGGCAGTCCGCATCGATCCGTGCCAGACGGTGCCCGTCAGTTGCCACGCATCGCAGGACTTTTCCACCGTCGGACCCTTCGGTGACATGCATATAAACGCCGTTCAGGTAATAGCGGGTCTCTTCCGTCGAAATCGCAAATTTCGATTTGTCGAACAGCCGACGCAAGAGGGCCGCTGTCGCCGTGAAATTCGACTGATACTCCGAGGACGCCATGACCGGAAAATCCTCTTTCGGCAGGGTCGCCAGTGAGAAGTTCGACCGACCGGCCTCAACCGTCAGGCGGCCCGCCGCGCTGTCCGCTGTCAGAGTCACCAGCGCCCCGTCCGGCAGCTTGCGCACAATCTCGTGTAAGGTCGTTGCCGCGACGGTTGTGGCCCCGGCTTTTTCAACCTGCGCGGGTGCCTTGTCGACCACCTCAATATCCAGATCGGTGGCGCGGAACTGTACCTGATCGCCTTCGGCCTCGATCAGCACATTGGCCAGGATCGGAATTGTGTTGCGGCGTTCCACAACGGATTGGGCCTGCGAAACGGCCTTGAGAAGGGTGCCGCGTTCGATGCTGATCTTCATACCCTCAATTCCTCTGACTTGAGTGCTTACATGGGCGGGACTGGAACGTTAGCGGTTCAGCCCTGAGGCACAAGGATTTTTTACGGATTTCTGGGTCGGAAAGGCCACAGCGTCAAGGGGCACGTTGTCCATGCGACACAGTTCCTCTCCAACCGTGGGCAATTGCGCACAAGAAAGCGCCCCGAATGCGGAACCGGGGCGTTTCCTGAATGGCAGATACGGAAAACTCAGGCTTCCAGAGACCGCCTCAGCATTTCGACATCCTCGGCGATCTGGCCATCGGTCAGCTTCAGCTCTTCGATCCGCTTGACACCATGCATGACAGTCGTGTGGTCACGCCCACCAAAACGGCGGCCAATTTCGGGCAGCGACCGGCTGGTCAGTTGCTTGCACAGGTACATTGCCACCTGCCGCGGACGCGCGTAGGAGCGGAGACGCTTGGGTCCGATGATGTCGCTGAGGCGGATGTTGTAGTAATCCGAGACTTTGCGTTGGATCTCTTCGACGGTGATCTTGCGTTCGGACGCACGCAGAACATCCGCCAGACAATCCTGCGTCAGCTCCATGTCAATTTCGCGCCCGACCAGCGAGGCAAACGCAAACAGACGGGTCAGTGCGCCCTCAAGCACTCGCACATTGGTCGAAATGCGATGAGCGAGGAACTCCAACACGCCGTCGGCGATGACCAGATCCGGGTACGTGCTGCTGTAATGCTGCACCTTGTTCTGCAGAATGCCCAGACGCAGCTCATAGTCGGTCGGATGCAGGTCCACGACCAGACCGCATTGCAGGCGCGATTTCACCCGGTCCTCAAGATCCTTGATCTCGCCCGGCGCACGATCCGCGGAAATGATGATCTGCTTGTTCTGGTCCACCAGCGCGTTGAATGTGTGAAAGAACTCTTCCTGCGTGGAATCCTTGCCGGCGATGAACTGCACATCATCGACCATCAGCACATCGACGGAGCGGAACAGGTGCTTGAAGTCCATCATACGGCGTTCGCGCAAGGCCTGGACAAACCGGTACATGAATTGTTCAGCCGACAGGTACAGAACGTTCAATTCGGGGTGCTTGGTTTTCAACTCCCACGCGATGGCATGCATCAGGTGGGTTTTACCAAGGCCGACACCGCCATACAGCACCAGCGGATTGAACGTGACGGGGCCACCTTCGGACACGCGGCGCGCAGCGGCATGTGCCAGTTCGTTGGGCTTGCCGACGACAAAACTGTCAAATGTAAATCGGGAATCCAGCGGTGCGGCCTGCAATGAGTCCAACGCGCTTTGCGGATTATCTACCTGCGGCACAACACCTACCTCCCGGGTCGCTTCGGATGAGGGCTCGGTCCCGCGTGTGGGCCGAGCCGGCGAGTTGGCGGCGACGCGAAAGGCCAGTCGCTGCACCGTCTCGCCCGAGGTGTTGAGTTCGTACAAAATGAGGTCGGCAAAATTCTGGCTGACGTAATTGCCCATGAAATTGGTCGGTACCGAAAATACGGCCACACCGTCCTGCAACTCCTGAAACTCCAGAGGTTCGATCCAGGTGGTATAGTTGTTCCGACCAATGGTCTTCAGCAACTTGTTACGCAGTAGTCCCCATTTCTCTTGTGTCATTCAGCGCCTCACGCATCCCATTCTTTATTGGCCTGTCGGCCTTATTAACTGTGTACCGGTCGCCCGGATTATGAATTCACACGCACAAAGGGTTCCCGTCGCCAGACCAAATCGGCCCGGCGGGTTTCCTTCTTTAGCTCTGCGCTGCCTGATCCCGGAAACGCCCCAAAACAGGGGTGTCCCGAAAACCGGGTTGCACGTCGCATTCGTTTTTTCGACAGGGCCAAGATCTTCGGTTGTCCCGAGACCTGTAGCAGATCGGCAGCCCGGCTTTGCCGGTTGACGACAATCGTCCCGCAATCGTCCTGATGCCCGTCAGTAGGATTGCTGGGACTGCCTGTCCCCCCAAGCGAGTGAATCGCTGGATTCAGTCGTAACAAGACCAAGCGGGGCGCGGCAACGAAACTCTGATATTGACTCGGCACTTTGGCCGAAAGAATCTCTCAGTAATGTGAAGGCGCGGTTTTCCGGCAACACGAAAAAGGCGCCGCAGCCCGCGACGCCTTTCGAATTAGTTCAGCCTTGCTTACGTGACCCAAGGTCAATCAAGGACTCAGCCCAGCGCTTTGACACGCGAAGACAGTCGCGACATTTTGCGAGCAGCCGTGTTCTTGTGGAAGACACCCTTGGTGACACCGCGCATCAGCTCGGGCTGCGCCGCGCGCAGAGCGGCGGTTGCAGCCTCCTTGTCGCCGGAGGCGATCGCTTCTTCGACTTTGCGCAGGTAGGTGCGGATGCGCGAACGACGCGCTTTGTTAACAGCGAAACGCTTTTCGTTCTGACGCGCGCGTTTCTTAGCCTGGGGCGAGTTTGCCATGTGTTTCTCTGACCTTTGTTCGGTACGGTTATCTGGGTTGCGCGCCACGGGTCTATCCGCACCGGATCAGGAATCACGAGTGTGAGTCGGGCCAGAGCGGGCCGCACGCGCATGTATAGCGGCGCTAGTTATCCAAGTTTGCGGGGTTTGCCAAGCCGATTCTTCTGTGACGCCTAGTGAGCATGAAAAAGGCGGGATCTGCCCGCCTTGTCCTGTCTGAATCCTGGCGTCGATTACTTGTCGCGGAATTGCGCCGCGCGCTTTTCCAGAAACGCCGCCATGCCCTCTTTCTGGTCTTCGGTCGCGAACATGGAATGGAACACGCGACGTTCGAACAGCATCCCTTCGCTCAGCGGTAACTCGTAGCTGCGGTTGACGGCCTCTTTCGCGGCCATCGCCGTCAGTTGGGATTTTTCGGCAATCTTCTGGGCGGCGCCGATGGCTTCGTCCATCAGTTTCTTGGCCGGGACGACGCGGCTGACCAATCCGGACCGTTCGGCCTCCTCAGCGTCCATGAAACGGCCGGTCAGGTTCATATCCATGGATTTGGATTTGCCGACAAAACGCGTCAGCCGCTGGCTGCCACCCAAACCCGCAATGACGCCCAGATTGATTTCCGGCTGGCCGAACTTGGCCGTATCCGCCGCGATGATGAAATCGCACAGCATGGCCAATTCACAGCCACCGCCCAGCGCATAGCCGGCAACAGCCGCGATGATCGGTTTGCGGATCGCGCAGATCCGGTCATTGGCGTCCCCGAACAGGTTGTTGGCGTAGACGTCGACAAAGCTCATTTCGGACATCTCCTTGATGTCCGCACCTGCGGCAAATGCCTTGTCCGAGCCGGTGATGACGATGCAACGCACCTTGTCGTTTGCGTCCGCCTCTTCCAGCGCGGTGCACAGTTCACTCATCAACTGAGTGTTCAACGCATTCAGCGCGTCTGGTCGATCCAGCTTGATTAGGGCGACGTGGTCTTCGATTTCGACGATGATCGTCTCAAAAGCCATGAGGTGTAAGCTTCCGGTTGTTCCGTTCAGGTACGATTCCTTATCACGCGACAATGCTGGATCAAGTCATCTTTGGCATTGCGCGCAATAGAAGGATGAGCGACCGGATTGAGTGATTCTCTTGATTTTGCCACTGCAACCGTCTGTCCGACAGGGTTCCCCCTCGCGTCCATATACGTCGAAACTGTGCTGAAAATATCCAAGTTCTCCATCGGCTTGCCGGAAATCCCGCAGGGAGGAGCCGCCTGCCTCGATCGCATCCTGCAACACCTGACGGATGATCGGAACCAGTGCCGCGACACGCTGCCGGGAGATTTGGCCAGCCTTGCGACGTGGCGACACACCCACACGATAGAGCGCTTCGCACACGTAGATGTTGCCCAGCCCGGCAACGATTCCCTGATCCAGGAGGGCTGATTTGACTGGTGTGTTCTTGCCCCGAAACGCCTCGATCAGGTGAGCTTCGTCAAAGCTGTTGCCCAGAGGCTCCGGCCCCAGAACGGACAGAAGCCTGTGTTCGTCAGCCTTCGCCGTAGGCAGCAAATCCATGACGCCAAACCTGCGCGGGTCGTTGAATGTCACACGCGCGCCATTGGCCATGTGAAACACGACATGATCATGCTTCTCAGGCATCGGATGCTCATGCACAAACTGCCCGAGGGGATCTCCTGAAACCGTCATGCGCCCGGACATACCCAGATGGATCAACAGGGTTTCGTCGCTACTGAGATCGGCCAGAATGTATTTCGACCTGCGCCGCAGCCGATTGACCCGTTGCCCGGTCAGCCGCTCCGCCATCCGATCCGGGAAGGGCCAGCGCAGGTCAGGACGATTCACATCCGCCTGTTCGATCACCACCCCTTCCATTGCCGGTGTCAGGCCGCGTCGTACTGTCTCGACCTCGGGCAATTCAGGCATTACAGGTCTCCAAATTCAAAGGGCCGCATTGTGCCCCGGTGTCAGGGCCCTATAACAGAGGCGAAATTCGACAAACGGCAAGGCTTATGTCCGATAACAGCGACAAGACCACCCATTTTGGGTTCGAGACCGTGCGCGAGGCCGAGAAGGCGGGGCGTGTTCAGGGCGTGTTCAACTCGGTCGCCTCGAAATACGACGTGATGAACGACGTCATGTCGATGGGCATCCACCGTGTCTGGAAGAATGCGATGATGGACTGGCTTGCGCCGCGGCCCGGACAGCGCTTGCTGGACGTGGCAGGCGGCACCGGAGATATCTCGTTCCGATTTCTCAAACGCGCTGGCCACGGCCATGCCACCGTTCTGGACCTGACCGAACCGATGCTGATCGAAGGCCGCCAACGCGCCGAGGCCGATCAAATGGCCGACCGTCTCGACTGGGTTGTAGGCGACGCCATGGCCCTGCCCTTCGAAGACAACAGCTTTGACGTCTACACGATTTCCTTCGGCATCCGGAACGTCACCCGCCCGCAGGACGCCCTGAACGAAGCATTTCGCGTGCTGAAACCAGGCGGTCGCCTGATGGTGCTGGAGTTCAGTCAGTTGCCGAATGACGGGCTGCAAAAACTCTACGATCTCTACAGTTTCAATGTCATCCCGCGCATGGGGCAGGCGATTGCAGGCGACCGCGACAGCTATCAGTATCTGGTCGAATCAATCCGCAACTTCCCGGATCAGGAGACCTTTTTGGGCATGATCCGCGCGGCCGGGTTCGAAAACGCCAAGTACCGGAACCTCAGCATGGGTATCGCCGCACTGCATTCCGGCTGGAAGATCTGACGCATGCGCGGTCCCCACAACATTATCCGCCTGATCCGAACAGGCGCAACCTTGGAACGGACCGGCGCCATGAACGTGGTGCTCGACGCGTTCGAGGCGCCACGGTCGCTCAGGTTCGTCGCGCATGCACTGGGCAAGCCCTTTCAGTGGCTGGGTTACAAAGGCGATCCCGAAATGCCGCCCGCCACCCGTGCCCTGACGGCCCTGGGCCCTGCCTACATCAAGTTTGGCCAGGTCCTGTCGACTCGGCCGGATGTGGTTGGCGACGAGTTGGCGGAACAATTGCGCGTTCTGCAGGACAAGCTGCCCCCGTTTTCCCAAGCCGAGGCGATGGCCGAGGTTGAAAAAGAACTGGGCCAGCCGGTTGATGAGATTTTTTCGGAGTTCAGCGAGTCGATCGCGGCTGCGTCCATTGCACAAGTCCACAAGGCCAAGCTGGTCAGCACCGGCGAGGACGTGGCGGTAAAGGTCCTGCGCCCCGGTATCGAGCGCGCCTTTCGCAAGGACGTGGATGCGTTCTACTTCGCAGCCCGTATCGTGCAACTCTTCGCCCCGGGCGCACGCCGACTGCGCCCGATGGAAGTGATCGAGCATTTTGATGGCGTGGTTCGGGGTGAACTGGATCTGCGGCTGGAAAGCTCCGCCGCCTCGGAATACGCCGCCAACACCAAGGATGATGCCGGGTTCTGGCTGCCACCTGTTGTCTGGTCCCTGTCAGCCCGCCGCGTCATGACGCTCAGCTGGGCGGACGGCATCCCGTTGGGAGAAAACGGCGCGCTGGATGCGGCGGGTCACAGCCGCCGCGATCTCGCCGAACGAGTCCTTCGGATGTTCCTGTTGCACGCCCTGCGCGACGGGTTTTTCCATGCCGATATGCATCAGGGCAACCTGAAGGTCGCCGCAAATGGCGATATCATCGCCTACGACTACGGCATCATGGGCCATATCGACGAATACACACGTCGGGTCTATGCCGAGATTCTCTTCGGCTTCATCCGGCGCGATTACAAACGCGTGGCCGAGGTGCATTTCGAAGCTGGCTATGTCCCTGCACATCAGGACGTTGATGAATTCGCCCGTGCCCTGCGGGCGGTGGGCGAGCCAATCTTCGGCATGGATGCGTCGCATATCTCGATGGGTCGCCTGTTGAATTACCTCTTCGAAGTAACCGAGCGGTTTGGCATGGAAACCCGCACCGAGTTGATCCTGCTGCAACGCACCATGGTCGTGGTCGAGGGCGTTGCGCGTTCACTCGACCCCCATATGAACATCTGGGAAGTCGCCCGACCGGTGGTCGAGGATTACATCAAACGCTCCATCGGTCCCCGCGCCGCCCTGCGCGACCTGGGCAAAACCGCCATGGTTCTGGCTCGTTTCGGACCGCGCCTGCCAACCCTCGTGGAAAACGCCCTGATCGCGCAGACCCAGAAAGACGACCATGACAACAACCGCTTTGCAACAAGCCTTCTGCCAGCGGTCCTGGGTGCCGCTGCGGGCGCTGTAGTCACGCTATTGATCGTGATGTTCGGCTAACGCAGAACCGCCTGCTTCATCTGGCCAAAAATACCTTCGGGGGGAATCGCGTCTTGACGCGATGGGGGGGGCAGACAGCCCCCCAACCGGTTCCAGCTCAAAGCCGCTCAATGGCAATGGCAATACCCTGACCGCCACCGATACACATGGTGATCAACCCTTTGGACCCTCCGGTCCGCTCCAGTTCATAGAGCGCCTTGAGCGTGATGATCGCGCCCGTTGCGCCAACAGGGTGGCCCAGAGCAATAGCCCCGCCATTCGGGTTTACCTTTGACGCGTCCAGGCCCAGTTCCTGATTCACGGCCAATGCCTGCGCCGCAAAGGCTTCGTTGCTTTCGATGACATCGAAATCATCGGCAGACAGACCGGTCTTCTGGAACAAATTCTGAACTGCAGGAACAGGGCCGATTCCCATCACCTCGGGCCGAACACCCGCATGGGCATATCCGAGAATACGAGCCTTTGGCTTCAAACCCGCTCTTTCCGCCGCATCGGCTGTGGCCAAGACCATTGCCGCCGCCCCGTCATTGATGCCCGAAGCATTACCGGCCGTCACACGGCCATCTTTCTTGAACACAGCCCGCAGCCCAGCCAGTGCTTCTGCAGTGGTGGCCTTGGGATGCTCGTCGACTTTGAAACCGACCATGTCTCGCTTGACCTTCACCTGAACCGGCGCAATCTGGGTTTCGAAATATCCCGCATCGATTGCCGCCGCCGCGCGGGTCTGACTGGTCAAGGCGAACGTATCCATCTGTTCGCGGCTGATCTGATGCTCATCGGCGACGTTTTCCGCAGTCACCCCCATATGACCTGTCCCAAACGGGCAATTCAGCGCGCCCAGCATCATGTCCAGCGAGGTCACATCTCCCATCTTGGCGCCCCACCGGGCCTGAGGCACGATGTAAGGACTGCGCGACATGCTCTCTGCGCCGCCTGCGACCGCAAACTCCGCATCGCCCAACATCAAAGACTGAACCGCCGACACGACAGCCTGAGCACCCGACCCGCACAGCCGGTTCACATTCATCGCTGGCGTTCCGTTGGGAATGCCTGCCTGCATCGCGGCAACGCGGGACAGGTACATATCGCGCGGTTCGGTATTGATCACATGACCAAACACCACATGCCCGATCTGTGCCCCTTCGACACCGGAACGCTCCAGCGCCGCCTCGGTCGCGACGGTGGCCAGATCAATAGGCGCGGTTGAGGCCAGCGCCCCGCCAAAAGTGCCGATTGCGGTGCGGGCACCGTCCAAAATTACGATGTCGGTCATGGATCACTCCTCCTGGATTTGGCGACAGTATGCACCCGGTGCTCAGGGCTGTCCCCTGAGACGTCCCGTCACAGGCGGAATTGACAATGCGGCGCTCAGGGCGCATGAGATTCCGTCATGACGGACAATACAGACGATATCCTGACACGCCTGCCCGCCCGCCTGAAAGAGGCGCGCCGAGCCAAAGGGTTGTCGCTGGAAGCGGTGGCCAACCTCAGTGGCGTATCACGATCCATGGTCAGCCAGATTGAGCGCGGCGAGAGCAGCCCCACGATCTCGACCCTGTGGAACCTGACCCGAGCTTTACAGGTGGATTTTGCCGGATTGCTGGAAGACGCAGACATCGCTGACGACATCGAAGTGCTCCGAAAGTCCGAAGTGCCCAGCATCGACAACATGGGACAGAACTGCCGTATTCGCATCCTGTCTCCGCCGGAAGAGGCAGGCGGGCATGAAGTTTATGACGTCCAGTTCGAAAAAGACGGTGCGCTTAACAGCCAGCCCCACACACGCGGGGCAAGGGAACAGCTGACCGTGCTGGATGGCTCGGTTCAAGTCCGGTCCGGTTCGGCGGTGATGGAACTGCATCACGGCGACACGGCGCGCTATGCCGCAGACGTTGCCCATTCGATTTCTGCCAAGGATCCGGCCCGCGTCTTCCTGATCGTCAAAAACGCCTGATCCTGGCACTTTTCCGCCTTCACGGAAATTTTTCCTTCATACTGTAATTCCCCTATTTGGGATTCTTGTCCGTTATGTTAGATATGCGACTCACCGCAAGGAGATCGCCATGGCAGACGCATTCCTGTCCCACATCACGGACACGCTCGCACAGATCGAAGCAGAAGGCCTGTACAAGCGCGAGCGAATGATCACCTCGCCCCAGGGCGGCGAAATCGCCGTGGGCGACAAGCATGTCATCAACCTGTGCGCCAACAACTATCTGGGCCTCGCCGACCATCCGGCGCTGATCGACGCCGCCAAAGGCGCGATGGAGCCCAGGGGCTTCGGCATGGCCTCGGTCCGGTTCATCTGTGGAACCCAAGACATCCATCGCGAATTGGAGCAACGCTTAGCGACATTCCTGAGCAAGGACGATTCGATCCTGTTCGCCGCCTGTTTCGACGCCAATGGCGGGCTGTTCGAACCCTTGCTGGGACCCGAAGACGCCATCATCTCGGACAGCCTGAACCACGCGTCGATCATTGACGGCGTTCGGCTGTGCAAGGCCAAGCGCTATCGCTACCTAAACAACGATATGAACGATCTGGAGGCCTGGCTGAAGCAGGCGCGCGCGGATGGGGCGCGGCATATCATGATCGCGACAGATGGCGTATTCTCAATGGATGGATATCTGGCAAATCTGCCGAAAATCCGCGAACTGGCTAACAAATACGATGCCATTGTCATGGTGGATGATTGCCATGCAACCGGCTTCATGGGACCGAACGGTGCGGGCACACCTGACCATTTCGATGTCGATGTCGACATTCTGACGGGAACTCTGGGCAAGGCACTTGGGGGGGCAATCGGCGGTTACATCGCCGGGCCGCAGCCAGTGATCGACCTGCTGCGGCAGCGGGCGCGGCCCTATCTGTTCTCAAACTCGCTGCCGCCCTCCATTGTCACTGCCGGGATTGAAGCGATCCGCCTTGTCGAAGACGGCGACATGCTACGCGCCCAATTGTTCGGCAACGCCAAGTATTGGCGTGCGGGACTTGAAAAACTGGGCTTTGACCTGCTGCCGGGGGAACACCCGATCATCCCGGTCATGCTGGGGGAGGCCACGCTGGCGCAGGAGATGGCGTCGCGCCTGTTTGACGAAGGCGTCTATGTCTCGGGCTTCTTCTTTCCCGTCGTCCCAAGGGGGCAGGCCCGGATCAGAACGCAGATGAATGCCGCCCTCACCAGAGATGAGTTGGACCGGGCACTGGCGGCCTTTGGCAAGGTCGGAACCGATCTGGGGGTGATCTGATGCCCCCAAACACGATGAAAGCGCTGGAAAAATCCAAACCCAAAGAAGGCCTTTGGATGGTGCAGGCCCCGGTGCCCGAGATCGGCCCGGACGAGGTTCTAATCCGCATCAACAAAACCGGCATCTGCGGAACCGATATCCATATCTGGAATTGGGACGACTGGGCTGCGGCCACGGTTCCGATTCCGATGATTACCGGCCACGAATTCGCCGGCGAGATCGTCGAGATCGGCCGCAACGTGACCGGTCTGGAGATCGGTCAACGGTGTTCGGGCGAGGGTCATCTGATCACCACCGACAGCCGGCAGAGCCGCGCCGGCAAGTTCCACCTTGACCCCGGCACGCGGGGTATCGGAGTGAATGAGCAGGGTGCCTTCGCGCAATACCTGAAACTGCCCGCTTTCAATGTCGTGCCCTTGCCGAACGATATCCCGGATGAAATCGGAGCAATCCTCGACCCCTTGGGCAATGCGGTTCACACGGCGCTCAGCTTTGATCTGTTGGGAGAGGACGTGCTCATCACCGGCGCAGGCCCGATCGGGATCATGGCCGCCGCCGTGGCGCGGCACGCGGGCGCACGGCATGTGGTCATCACCGATATCAACCCCGATCGCCTGAAACTGGCCGAGCACGTTGTTCCAACAGTCCGCTCGGTTGATGTCAGCCATGAAGACCTGCGAGATGTCATAGCCGAACTTGGCATGAAGGAAGGGTTCGACGTGGGCCTGGAGATGTCTGGCTCACAGGCGGCCCTGGATCAGATGGTCGAAGCATTGGTGATGGGTGGCAAGATCGCCTTGCTTGGCATCCCTCCCGGTAAATCCCCGGTGGATTGGTCGCGCATCGTGTTCAAGGCGATCACCATCAAGGGCGTTTACGGGCGTGAGATGTTCGAGACCTGGTACAAGATGATTGCCATGCTGCAGAATGGTCTGGACGTATCCCGTGTGATTACGCACCGATTCACCGTCGATGACTTTGCCAAGGGATTTGCCGCGATGAAGTCCGGGCTTTCGGGCAAGGTTGTGCTGGACTGGACGTGACACGCTGGAAAGTTGCAGACTGAGCCCCTACACAGGTGCAAAAAACCGCATCGGAGGGGCGAGATGAGTGACAATGACGACAGGTTTCTGGAACGTGGGATCGAAGAGTCTCTTGTCACCGATTTCGCCGCCACCCATCGCAAGAGCTATGGCGACTTTCTGCAGCTCAAGACGCTCCTGAACCTACAGAAGACCTTTCAGGACCCCGCGCAGCCCGACGAGATGCTGTTCATCATCATTCATCAGGTCAGCGAACTGTGGCTGAAGCTGATGCATCATCAACTGGTCGAAGTTCGGAGGTTCCTGCAGCGGGATCAATTCGGCCCGGCGATGAAAAACCTCGACCGGATCAAGGCGATCCAGCGGCAACTGATAGCGGCTTGGGAAACCCTGCTGACCATGACGCCTGCCGATTACATGACCTTCCGGCAGGCGTTGGGCAATTCCTCTGGGTTTCAAAGCTATGGCTACCGTCAGATCGAGTTCATTCTGGGCAACAAGGATGCCTCGACCCTGAAGGTCCATGAACATGACGCGGACGTTATGGAGATGCTGAACGCTGCGCTGACCAAGCCTTCGCTCTACGACGAAGTGCTTCACATGCTGGCGCGCCAAGGGTTCGATGTGCCGCAGGACCTGATCGACCGGGACTACGCGCAGCCCTATTCCGGGGACCCGCGTGTGGTCAAGCTCTGGGTCGAGGTGTTCCGCAACACCGACAGGTATTGGGACCTCTATGCGCTCGCGGAAAAGCTGATGGATGTCGAAAGCCTGTTTCAGCGCTGGCGGTTTGACCACGCAACGGCGGTTGAACGGGTCATTGGCATGCAGCCCGGGACCGGCGGCTCCAGCGGCGTGGCCTTTCTGCGCAAGGCACTCGAATTGAGGTTCTTTCACGATCTCTACGATGTGCGGACGGAACTGATGTACAGCGGGCAGAACTGATCATGCTGTATCGCGGGTTTTCGCAGGAAGAGCTTGAACAGGAATATTCCCCCAGTTCAATGATCGGCGGCGATCTGACACCTTATCTTGACAGCTATGCCGCACTCAGCGCGCAGCACCGGGCAAGCCTGCCGGTGAAAGAAAACCTCGCCTATGGCGATTCTCCGACGCAGGTTCTGGATTTCTTTCCCGCAAAAGGTGCAGGTGCGCCGCTGCATATCTTTGTTCACGGCGGCTATTGGCAGGCGCTCAGCCAACGCGAGTCGGCGATGATGGCACCCGCACTGATAGAGGCCGAGCAATCCTTTGCGACCTTGAACTACACGCTCGCTCCGGACGCGCGACTGGACCAGATGATAAACGAATGCCGCGATGCGCTTTTGTGGCTTGCCGCCGAGGCTGGCTGGCTGGGATTCGATCCATCGCGGATCACCCTGTCGGGGCACAGTGCCGGCGCGCATCTTGTGGCCATGGTCATGGCAACCTCAGCCGATGCGCTGGCCCGCGCCGGATTGCGCGTGCGCGATGTGATCCTGATAAGCGGCGTCTACGATCTTGAGCCGATCAGCCTGACCTCTGCGAATGACCCTCTGCAACTGACCCCGGTTGAGGTGCACGACCTGTCACCCATCCGGCACCGACCCGCCCCCGGCCCGCGCTATCACGTGGCAGTGGCTGAGCGCGACACGCCCGAGTTCATCCGCCAAAGCCGGGATTATGCCGAGTTGCTGCGCAAGGACGGCCATTCAGTCAGTTTCGACCTGAAAAAGGGGATGCATCATTTTGATATCATCCTGCATCCGGGGACGTTTCTAGCAGCTTCTCGCTAGCCCAAAAATGTTAGACGTCAGTCAATTTTGGCCTTTGCGTCACAGCGCAACTTAACCGCTACGAACCACACGCTTGTGACGTGTTGGGAAGTGTCCGGTTTGAGCCCATTCACACCGATGCAGCAATGGTTGCGAGTGTCTGCATTGTGCAGCTTACCGCCTATTCAGGCAGGACGCAGTTAGCCTTGCCGGAAGCTCAAGAGCTTTCTTCTAAGCGTCGCAACAGAGCCTCAATAATCTTGAGATCCAATCCTTCCCCTCTGACATAGTTTGTCAGAGGCTTCTTTTTTGGCAATTCCCACCAGTCCTCCCCATACAGGTGTACTTTAAGCACCTCATAAACCTTCAGCGCATCGTTGGACCGCATTGCGTTGCGCAGCTTGCGTCGCACAGAATTCGGCATTGTTTTATCTAGCTTGTCGACGACCTCGGCCTCTTGAGAACTGAGCTGATCTTCCTTGGAGTTTCCATATTCATCCCAGATGCACCATTTGCGCATGACAGAAGCGATTTTATCTGTCCATCGGAAGCCACCCCCAAGCTTTTCCGCATAGCCGCATAAAACCAACAGGTTAAGAACTTTTCTGAGGTTCGTTGGGACTGGAAAACGGCCTCGCGTGCCGGACAGCCCACCACCGTATGTTGTATAGTTTTCGACGAACGCAGAAAGAAGTGCATCGAGAGCCGATCTGGGAACATCACTCAAACCCGTCATGTGTTTATGCACATCGTCCGCAGAAACGATGGCCTCGTAGAGCGTATGATTTGCGCCCTGTTTGTAGATACCGACACGGTCGAGTGCGCTACAACCAGCCTCGTAGTTGGACTGCCCTGAGTTGTAGATTTTATCGCTGCCTTCTTGACCTAGTTCATGCCACATTTTTTCCGCGACTTGATAGGCGAGTTCGTTGGCCAATTGGCGTTCTGGCAAATTCAGTGAACTATCATCTCTCAATCGAAACAACCTATTTGGGAGCCCGTAGTGGCAGTCAACTTAGGTATGCCACGGCTAGCCCAGTAGAAACCTGGGTGCAAGCTGCCATTCAAATTTACAATGTCAACGGCTGCAAGGTCCGCACAGCCAGCATTGAGTCAGACTGACTTGGCGCTTGAGCCGGGATTGTATTATGCGCCTCAGCGATCAGCTTCAGAAAAACTCAAAAAACAAACAGGTTCGCGACGTTCCGAAATAAGTAAAAACAGCGGCTCGTCTGAGCCGCTGTTTTCTGTTTCAATGCTTATCTGGATTAGTCCAGCGTGCGGGTGACCTCTTCGCGCTCGAAGATTTCTATCACGTCGCCCTGACGGATGTCGTCGTAGTTTTCGAACGCCATACCGCATTCCTGACCCGACTGGACCTCGGCCACTTCGTCCTTGAAGCGCTTGAGTGTCTTCAGCGTGCCTTCGTGGATCACCACATTGTCGCGCAGCAAGCGTACACCTGCGGACCGGCGGGCGACACCTTCGGTGACCAGACAACCCGCTACCTTGCCGACGCCGGTGACCTTGAAGACTTCGCGAATTTCGGCGTAGCCGATGAAGTTCTCTTTGATCTCGGCGCTCAACAGACCCGAGGCGGCCGCCTTCACATCATCGACCAGATCGTAGATCACCGAGTAGTAGCGGATTTCCACACCCTTCTGGTTCGCCGTGTTCCGGGCAGAGGCATTGGCGCGGACGTTGAAGCCAAAGACGGGCGCGCCCGAGGCTTCGGCGAGGCCAATATCGGTCTCGGTAATGGCACCAACACCCGAATGCAGCACGCGCACGCGCACTTCGTCGTTGCCGATCTTCTCCATCGCCTGAACGATGGCCTCGGCAGAGCCCTGCACATCCGCTTTGACCAGAATAGGCAGTTCCGAGACGTTTTCGTCGTCTTTTGCCTTCTGCATCAGCTGCTCAAGGGTTGTCGCGGCCCCTGCTGCGGCGCGTTTGTCCTTGGCGGCCTGTTCGCGGTAGTTGGCGATTTCACGGGCCTGCGCCTCGGTCTCGGTCACGTTCAGAACGTCACCAGCCTCTGGCGTGCCGTTGAGGCCCAGAACTTCGACCGGAACCGACGGGCCAGCTTCATCGACACGTTCGCCCTTGTCGTTGATCAGCGCACGGACCTTACCGTATTGCTCACCCACAACAAAGATATCGCCCTGATGCAAAGTACCGTTCTGAACCAGAACGGTAGCAACGGGACCGCGGCCAACATCCAGTTGGGCCTCGATCACAGCACCCTGGGCAGCCCGGTTCGGGTTCGCTTTCAGTTCCAATATCTCGGATTGCAGCGCGATGGCTTCCAGCAACTCGTCCAGACCCTGACCGGTGATGGCAGAAACTTCGACATCCTGCACCTCACCGGACATCTTCTCGACAATGACTTCGTGCTGCAGCAGGTCGGTACGCACTTTGTCCGGGTTGGCATCGGGCTTGTCGATCTTGTTGATCGCCACGATCATCGGCACTTCGGCCGCCTTGGCGTGGTTGATTGCCTCTATGGTCTGCGGCATCACGGCATCGTCCGCCGCAACAACCAGAACCACGATATCCGTGACCTGAGCCCCGCGCGAGCGCATCGAGGTAAAGGCCGCGTGGCCCGGCGTATCCAGGAAGGTCAGCGTTGTGCCGCCATCGGTCTGGACCTGATATGCCCCGATATGCTGGGTAATGCCACCGGCCTCACCGGCCACCACACGTGCGTCGCGGATCGCATCCAGCAAAGAGGTTTTACCGTGGTCAACGTGACCCATGATGGTAATGACGGGCGGACGCGGCTGTAGATCCTTGTCGTCGTCTTCGACCTCTTTGATGACGTCTTCGACATCCGAATCCGAAACGCGGGTCACTTTATGGCCGAATTCTTCGATAATCAGTTCGGCGGTGTCTGCGTCAATGGTCTGGTTCTGCGTGACCATCATGCCCATCTGCATCAGAGACTTGACCACATCAGCCACGCGCTCGGCCATACGGTTGGCCAGTTCCGACACCATGATCGCTTCGGGCAACTGAACATCGCGGATCACCTTTTCCCGCTCAACCGGGCCGCCCATGGCTTTCTGGCGCGCACGCTCCTGCTTGCGCTTCATTGCTGCCATCGAACGCTGACGATTGCCCTCGCCACCGGTCGCCTGACCCAATGTCAGCTTGCCAGAACGGCGGTTGTCATCACGCCCCTTGCCACGTCCGCGTTGCTCGCGTTCGCGATCCTGCTTGCGCGGAGCGGCTGCAGGCGCAGGTTTGCTGGCCGCACTGCGCTGCGCCTTCGGTTCTTCCGGAGCGGGGGCCGCAGCGGCACGTTGAGCCGCTTCTTCCGCAGCCTTGCGCTGACGGTCCTCTTCCTCGGCTTTGGCTTTCGCACGCTCTTCAGCTTCACGCTGTTCGCGTTCCTTGGCCTCTTGTTCGGCGCGACGGCGCACACGCTCTTCTTCGCGCGCCTTCTCTTGTGCTTCGCGCTGAGCGGCCTCGTCGGCTTCGCGGGCCTTGGCGGCCTGAAGCGCCTTCATCCGGCGGGCCATCTCGGCATCCGAGATACCAGCAGGACGACGCGACGGATCGCTCGACGGCGCAGCGCCGCCGCTGGGCTTTGCTGCGCCCGGCTTAGGAACCACCACGCGCTTGCGTTTGGTTTCCACCACGACATTCTTGGTCCGTCCGTGGCTGAAACTCTGTTTCACATTTCCGGGGCGTGCCCCACCACGAAGACCCAATGTCTTTTTGCCGTCACTATCGCTCATAAAGCTTCTTACCCTTCCGAGCGGCCCTTGCCGCCGTCATCCTTTTCGCGCAAGCCACGCAGGCGCTGCGCTTCCTCTACAACACGTTTGGCGAGTCCGCCAGAGGCCAAGGCCGCATGAATCACCGTTTGGCGCCCAAAAGCCTGTCCAAGCTCGTCTGCGGTCAGCCAGCCAATGTATTTGCCGAAATGCGGCGTGCTTAACTTGGACTTGCCACGCCCCGACCCGTCTGCGGCCTGAATCAACACTTCGGCCTCTTCCCGGTCCAGCCACGTCTTGACTTTTTCATAGCCCGCAACCGCGTCGCCGGACTTGCGCGCAAGGCTGAGCAATTCGATCACTCGGCGTGCGAGTTGTTTTTCAACGTCGTTCGCAAGATCCTCAGGCGTCGATACCTGGGCTTTGAACCCCCGCGCGAACAGCTTTTTGCCGATGGCCCTGTCCAACGCTTCACGATCGGCCGAAACGTAAACACCACGCCCCGGCAATTTGGCCCCGACATCCGGATACACCCGACAGTCAGGACCCGTTACAAAGCGGATCAGCCCGAATTTGGGCTGCACTTCGCCTGTGGCGATGCACTTCCGCTCTGGTCCGTCAGACCGATCCTTATGGACGCCACCGCGACCCATACGCGCCACCCGAGGCCTGAATCAGGCCTCAGCCTCCTCTTCAGCCGCTTCGCCTTCGTCTGCTTCTTCGGCCTGTTCCAGGTCAGCCGGATCGACCCAGCCCAGCATGATACGGGCCGTCATCACCAGTTCCTGCGCCTCTTCCAGCGAAACACCGAAGGGTTCGAGAACGCCGTCATCCTTGATGCGCTCACCGTCGACCGTCGTCCAGCCGCCGGCCAGTTCCCAGTCGGCGCAGGTTGCAAAGTCTTCCAGGGTCTTCACATCGTCCTTAGCCAGCGCCTCTACCATCTGGGGTGTGAGGCCTTCGAATTCAATAAGGCTGTCCTCGACGCCCAGCGCGCGGGCCGCGTCCAGAGCGGCCTTGGCCTGCGCCTCCAGGAACTCACGCGCCCGGGTCTGCAGCTCTTGCGCGGTGCCTTCGTCGACACCGTCGATCACCAGCAGTTCTTCAATCTCAACGTAAGCAACCTCTTCCAGATTGGTAAATCCTTCCGACACAAGCAACTGCGCGAAGAATTCGTCCAGATCGAGGCTGTCCATGAACAGTTGGGTACGGGCTTCGAACTCTTTCTGACGACGCGCCGATTCTTCGGCCTCGGTCATGATATCGATGTCCAGACCGGTCAGCTGGCTGGCCAGACGCACGTTCTGACCGCGACGGCCGATGGCAAGGCTCAGCTGTTCTTCCGGAACCACAACTTCGATCTTGCCAGCCTCTTCGTCCAAAACCACCTTGGAGACCTCGGCGGGCTGCAGCGCGTTCACCAGGAAAGTCGGCTGATCTTCATTCCATGGAATGATGTCGATTTTTTCGCCCTGCAACTCGTTCACAACGGCCTGCACGCGGCTACCGCGCATGCCAACGCAAGCGCCGACGGGGTCAATCGAACCATCATACGAGATCACGGCGATCTTTGCGCGCGAACCGGGGTCACGGGCGACGGCCTTCACCTCGATGATACCGTCATAGATTTCCGGCACTTCCATCTTGAACAGCTCGGCCATGAATTCCGGCGCGGTGCGCGACAGGAATATCTGGTGGCCACGGACCTCGCGGCGGACTTCTTTGATATACGCACGCACGCGATCATTCGGGCGATAGCTTTCGCGGCCAATCTTGTCGTTGCGACGCAGAACGGCTTCGGCCCCACCCAGATCGATGATGACGTTACCGAATTCCTCGCGTTTGACGGCACCGTTGATGATTGTGCCGGCACGATCCTTGAAATCTTCGTACTGACGATCCCGTTCGGCTTCGCGGACCTTTTGAAGAATGACCTGTTTAGCCGACTGAGCCGCGATACGGCCCATTTCAACCGGCGGCACTTCTTCAACAAAGACGTCACCAACCGCAGGCGTTTCCATGTACTGCTTGGCCTGTTCGACGGTCATTTCGGCTTGATAGTTCTCAAGCTCTTCATCCTCGACCACGGTACGGACGCGGGTAAAGGTCGCCTTACCGGTCTTGCGGTCGATGCTGACGCGAATGTCCATCTCGGCGCCGTAGCGGCTCTTGGCGGCACGGGCGAGCGATTCCTCCATCGCTTCGACAACCAGACCGGGGTCGATCATCTTTTCGCGGGCCACGGCCTCGGCGGTCTGCAGCAGCTCCAGCTGGTTGGCTGAGGTGATTGCCATCAGTTCGTCTCCTCTTCGGACCCTTCGGTCTCAATCTCGTCGAAAGCGTTTTCGTTCAGGGCACCGGCGTCTTTACGCTGGCGCAGCATTTCCTTGATCAGATCATCGGTCAGGACAAGCTTGGCATCGCTCAGCCAGTCGAATTGCAGACCGATGGTGATCGTTTCATCCCCTTCGGGGATATTGATCAGGACCTCATCCCCTTCGATGCCGGCCAGTTCGCCTTTGAAACGGCGGCGACCGTCTATCAGCTCAGCGGTCTCGATCTTCGCCTCGTACCCTTCGAACATCTCAAAATCCTTGAGGCGGGTCAGAGGGCGGTCGATACCGGGGCTGGAGACCTCCAGCGTATAGGCGTCAAGGATTGGATCCTCGACATCCAAAGTGGCGCTGACCGCGTTCGATATTTCGGCGCAATCGTCCACTTCGATGCCGCCATCGGGCTTGTCGGCCATGATCTGCAACGTGGTCTGCTTGCCGCTCATCAAGCGGATGCGGACCAATTCATACCCCAGATCCTCGATCACAGGGGTGATGATCTCGGCCAGTCGCCGGTCGATGGCAGCTTTGGCTATCAGGTCGTTTGTCATCTGGTTCTCTACCCTGTCGTCGGGCACAAAAAAACGGGCGCGCGGCCCGTCGATCTTTTCCGGTGGAGCCCCGGACCAGAAGTCCGACACGCCGCTGTTGAAACTGCATATACGCAGGAGTTTCCGAGTCTGCAACCCCTGCAATCGGACAATGGCAGATCAGAGCCGATTCAGGGGGCCGTCAGGCGATCCACCACCGCTCTGCAATACGACCGTCATCCAGACACCCAAGACCTCCAATTTGCCGTGGCATACCAACAGTGCCTGACGCAGCCAGCGCCACTTGGCTCTCGGACGGGTGATATCGCAGGCCCCGAATACGGCGCGCATCCTCGGGATTCGGCAGGACAGCGACGTCCACAAATCCATCGCGCAATGCCTCGGCCCGAACGCGATCGTCGGGGATCACGATGATTTCGACTTCATCCGCCCAACCGGCACGTCCGTCTTTGTAGTGGTTTGCCACGCGGCGTCCCAAAAAATGCCGATCATCTTCGGCCCGTTCCACGCGATAGCATCCGGTGCCGTTGGCCGCCCCGAGCGGCGTCACACCCTGCCCGGCGCGCGTAATGACGAAACGGCTATCGGCCAGCAGGAAGGGCAGACCAGGATTGGTCTCGGCCAACTCCAGTCGCACCTGATGCGGAGTCAGAGACTCCGCGCGTCCAAGCTCGGCCAGTACGGCCTGCACATCTTCAACCTGCAGCGGTGAACCGTCATGAAAGGTCACGTCATCTCGCAGATCGAACGTCCAGATCCGCGCCTCGGCATCGGTTTGCCATTTAATGGCCAACTCGCCGCGCAGGGTTCCATCCGGGGCCACTTCGGTCAGCGTGTCAAACACGGCACCGCGCGCCACCTGCTCCAGGCTGTCATCACGCGGAACGGCAAGGCGCAATGTGCCACCGGTTTTCGGCGTGGCCGCCAGCGACGTGCCAGTGGCCGCCAGCAGGGCCGCCGCAGCACCCGATGCAAACAGAGCACGGCGGTCAATACGCGTCATGCCACGCCCTCCGCCACCCGGTCCATGATACGTACAAGCTCAGCGCTGATTCCCGGTTCGGACAAGGCGTGACCTGCGTGCCGCACCATCTTGAGCTCTGCATTCGGCCATCGCTCGGACAGTTTCCAGGCGGCTTGCGGCGGACAAATCATATCATACCGTCCCTGCACAATATGGCCGGGGATACGAGAAATCTTGTCCATCCTGTCCAGAATCTGCCCATCCCGCTCCAGAAATCCGCGGTTGATGAAATAGTGATTTTCGAGACGGGCAAAGGCGCGTGCGTATTCTCCGGGGCTTTCACCCGTGGTTCCATTGGAATGGATCGACGCCAGCGCGTTTTCCCAACTGGACCACGCCCGCCCATACAGGATTTCCGTTGCGCGATCACCAGAAAACAGGCGCTTGTTGTAGGCACCTATCGTGTCGGACAACTCGCTCTCAGACAGCAGAGCGGTGAACTTTGACCACTGATCGGGCCAGAACTTTCCCGCACCCCCGCCATAGAACCAATCCAGCTCGGCCTTGGTCATCAGGAAGACACCGCGCAACACCAGACGGCTGACACGGTCGGGATGCGACTGCGCATAGATCAGGGCAAGCGTTGCGCCCCAGCTGCCGCCAAACACGGTCCATTCCGGAATATCGAGAAAGCTCCGCAAGCGCTCGATATCGTCCACCAGATGCCATGTCGTGTTATTCTCGACCGAGGCATGGGGGCGGGATTTCCCACATCCCCGCTGGTCAAACAGAATCACCCGGAATATGCGCGGGTCGAAATACCGGCGCATCGCCGGGCTGCATCCGCCGCCCGGGCCGCCATGCAAAACTACAACCGGCAACCCATCCGGATTGCCGCTTTGTTCCATATATATCTGGTGACCGTCGCCGACACCCAGCATGCGCTGATCGTACGGATCGATCGGCGGGTACAGATACTGAACTGCGCGCTTTTGGTCCGGGTACTTGTCCATTATGGCCCTATATAGTCCTTAAGCGTAAAAGAGCACACGGAGACAGGAATGCAAGCGCATCCGAACACGGTGGACCCGTCCGAGATCGCAAAATTCGAGGCGATGGCCGCGGAATGGTGGAATCCGCATGGGAAATTCAAGCCGTTGCATATGCTCAACCCCTGCCGGTTGGACTACATCACCCAGCAGATCGCAGGCGAGTTTGACCGAGATTTGAAAACTTTAGAACCATTCCAAGGCCTGCGCGTGCTGGATATCGGCTGTGGTGGCGGATTGCTCAGCGAACCGATGGCGCGGCTGGGGGCTGATGTGGTTGGTGCGGATGCGGCGGAACGCAACCTGCCTGTCGCGCGCATTCACGCCGAGCAATCGGGGCTGGACATTGACTACCGCCACACCACGGCCGAGGATATGGCCGCCGCAGGTGAGCAATTCGACGTGGTCCTGAACATGGAGGTGGTCGAGCATGTGGCCGATCCGCAGGCGTATCTGACAGCGACACAAGAGTTGCTGAAACCCGGCGGGTTACAGGTGTGTTCCACCATCAACCGCAACCCGAAATCCTATGCCATGGCGATCATCGGGGCCGAGGTCGTCATGCGCTGGCTGCCACGCGGTACACATGAGTGGAACAAGTTCATCACCCCCGATGAGCTGTTCGACCTGCTGCGTCAGGCCGGGCTGGACCCGGCGGACCGCAAGGGGTTCGTCTTCAACCCGATCCTGTGGAGCTGGTCGATCTCGGACCGGGATTTGAGCGTGAATTATGTGACGGCGAGTGTGAAGCCGAATTAAGGAAGATTTTTTGACTCGATCTTTAAGTTACGCGCTGTGGCGCGCAGTATTTTTTGGAGCTGCAATTTTCGCTGCTACCATATTCAATAGCCCGCTAGCCACATCACAAGAGGTAGCCGGCGGGTTCGTGTACGAGCATGAAGGCGTTCCGCTGTATGGCTATGTAAGCGATCCTAAGGTTTCTGGGGCGACTCATGAAATTGCAGATCGGTACTTGGGCTCAAGTTCGAACAAGTATGATCTGGTAAGGGCGTTGTATTTTTTTGTGTTTATTGACCCCGAGATAGTTTCGGAAGGCAAGTTTGTGAAACCAGTTGGTTTAGAACTATCGGAGGAAGCCACAAAACCATTTGCTTCACACGAACTCTCCAACGAAGGATGCAACGTAGGAAAAATAAGCGCTACTAATGAAGATGTAAAAGGTGAGTATTTGATATGGCTTATCCATGGCGGTGAATTCGAGGGCGTGGATGGAATAGAATCCTGTCTTCTATTCGCAGCGGCTGCTGCTGCTGGGGTTGGCTTGCAAGGCAACCCAAAAATGGAGGCCAATGATTTGCGGCGGCTTCTAGATGCGTTGATCTTGGGAATAAGGTGAATACAAAAACCTGTGCTTAAAAGCAGATCGCTTCCAAACCCAAGGACAAAAGGTGAACAGTGGCTCGTTAACTACCAAGAAGTCCAAAAATTCTTAGACTTCACGTCTGACCACGGTCGTCTTCGGTCTGACATAGGACAACGGATTTCGCCCCTACTCACCCTCCAACTGCAACCGCAAATCCCGCAGCACGGGCAACGTACTCCGCACCCGCTCCAGTCCCAGCTCTCCGACCACGCGGTTGATCAGCGGGGCGATCGACGAAATCGCCTGATCGCGTGCACGGCGACCGGCGGGGCTGATGGCCACCATCTTGCGGCGGGCGTCGTCCCAGTCGGGGCGGATGTGGATGTATCCGGCCCATTCCAGCTTGGCCAAAGTGTTGGTCATCGCCCCTCGGGTCACGTGGAACGTATTGGCCAGTTGCGCCGGGCTGCGCTCGTCGCCGACAAAGACCAGATGGTTCAGCACTGAGAAATGCGAGATTTCCATGCCCTTGGGCAGCACCCGGCTCAGCCGGTTGCGCAACAGTTGATCGGCAGTCAGGATCTCGCTGAACAGCGTGACCGCCAGAGCATTGTGTTCGTCCGTCATGGTCCGATACTGGATCAGGGCCCTTCAAAAGAGCGGGCGTTTGTCAAAGACGGCACGCGGCGGCGTGCCTCTGTCACAGAACTATCATCCAAATCGAAAAAGTGAATGCCCGGATCGGTGCCTGCGTCGATCAGCACCTCACCCCACGGGGCCACTACCATGCTGTGACCGTGGGTAAATCGCGTCTTTCCGCGGGTGTTCGGGTGTTCCCCGGTCTGGGCGGGGGCAATCACCCAACACCCATTCTCGATCGCCCGCGCGCGCAGCAGCGTCTCCCAATGCGCGGCCCCGGTGACGGGGGAAAACGCGGCTGGTATGGTGAGAACCCGTGCACCCGCCCGCGCCAAAGCCGCATAGAGATGCGGAAAGCGGATGTCGTAACAGACGGTCAGACCAACCTTGCCAAATTCTGTATCGGCGATCACCGCCCTGTCCCCGGGGCGGTAATTTGAGGATTCGCGAAACGTCTCGGTCTCGGTGACCTGCACGTCAAACATGTGAATCTTGTCATACCGCGCCACAACCTTCCCTTGCGGGTTGATCATGAAGGAGCGGTTGGCAAAGCGCCCATCCGGATCGTGGGTTTTGACCCCGAGCGAGCCGATCAACAGCCAGACACCCAATGCGGCGGCCTGTTCGCGCAGACCTGCTAGCGTGATGTCGTCTTCTTCGTGCTGCAAGACCTCGCGCTGCCGGGTTGTGCTGGTCGACACACAGTTCGTGACCTCTGGCGTCAGTATGAAACGCGCACCCTGATCGGCAGCCTGAATCATCATGGCACGGACCACGTCCAAGTTCTGGGGCGGGTCATCCGACGACGTGATTTGCAGCAGTGCCGTCTTCATCAGGCAGCCAGCAGGCGATCCAGCTTGCCCTGACGGTCCAACTCATACAGGTCGTCGCAGCCGCCTACATGATCGGCACCGATGAAGATTTGCGGCACCGTGCGTTTACCGCCGGCACGGCTGATCATTTCAGGCTTGCGTTTGGGATGCAGCAACACGTCGATTTCCTTGAACTCAACGCCTTTCTGTTTGAGCAGGCGCTTGGCCGCGTGGCAAAAGCCGCACAGCGGCGATGTGTAGATTTCAACCGGTTTCATATTCCGTCCCTATGGGTTTCGCATGACTTTCGGCGAATTAGGCACTCTTGGCAACGCGCGCCAGCACCAACACGAAAATATGATTTGCTCCTGATGCGGTGCAAGCCCGCGCACATTCGGCCAAGGTCGCGCCGGAGGTCATGACATCGTCGACCAGTAGGACATCCCGCCCCTTTAGTTTGGTTGTTCGCCTGGGATGCAGCGAAATGGCCCCGCTCAGGGTGTCCGCACGTTCTGCTGCGGTCTTTCCGTCGAGAACCGGCGTTCGCGCAGGGCGTTGCAGCAGATCGGGGCAGACGTCCAGCCCGGTTTCGCGGCCCAGATGCTGGGCCAGCAAGGCCGACTGGTTGTAGCGCCGCTTGATCAGGCGGGACCAGTGCAGCGGAACCGGAGCGATCAGCATGTCGGGGTGAAACAGGTCGCGCCCGGCCTGCGCCATCCATCGTGCCGCGGGTCGGGCCAGCTCGGGCCGATCTCCGTGTTTCAGAGCCAGAATCAGAGATCGGGCGCGTCCCTGGTACAACAGCGCAGCGCGCCCGGCGCGCCATGGGCGGGGCGTCTTGAGGCAGTCATCGCATTCTATGCGGTGACCATCGGAGGCACCCGGAACAGGTGTTCCGCAGCTCTCACATACCGCGCCGCCAATAAAGGGCGTGTCACGCCAGCATGGCCCGCACAGGCCAAAATCCGATTCGGTCAACTGTCCGCACCCAAGGCAGCGCGGCGGATAAACCAGCCGGAGAGCGGTTTGAACTCGCTGCCAAATGCGATAGTTGCGCCCTATGAAACTGCCTGCGTCCAATGCACCCTCATTGTTTGATCGACCGGTTCTGGCCCAGCGACGCGCCCGGGTCCGGGACGACGCCCTGTTCCTTCACCAGGCCGCTGTCGACGAGGTGCAGGATCGGCTGTCTATGGTTAACAGATCCTTTACGGATCCGGTGATCGTGACCCCTTTTCCAAGGGTTTGGGCCGACGTGATCGATGGCGCCAACGTCAAACCCGACGACGAGGTTCTGGATCTGAATGCAGGACGTCACGATCTTGTCGTGCACGCGATGGCCCTGCACTGGGCAAATGATCCGGTTGGCCAGCTTATCCAATGCCAGCGGGCCTTGCGCCCGGATGGGTTGTTGTTGGCGGTATGTCTGGGCGGGGAAACCCTGCACGAGCTGCGTGCGGCGTTGGGTCAGGCCGAAATTGCGGTCACTGGCGGGCTCAGCCCCCGGATCGCCCCGATGGCCGAACTGCGCGATCTGGGCGCCCTGCTGCAGCGGGCCGGTCTGGCTTTGCCGGTGGCCGACGCCGCCTCGCTGACGGCCGAGTATCGTGATCTGTTTCACCTGATGCATGATCTGCGTGCGATGGGTGAGACCAACATCCTGTCGAACCGCCTCAAACACCCCACAAGACGCCGGGTGTTCGACACAGCGCAGCAGATCTACAATGACCACTTCGCAACACGCGACGGCAAACTGCCCGCAACCTTCGAACTGATTTGCCTGACGGGGTGGTCGCCCGATGACAGCCAACCGAAACCTTTGCGCCCCGGATCAGCGCAAACGCGTCTGGCCGACGCGCTGGGCACGAATGAGGGCAAACTGCCCGATTGACGACCCGGTATTTCCCTTTATCTCAGGTCAGAACTCGTAAAGTCAGGAAGCCCTTATGTTTGACGCCACCCGCCCTGTGCATGCGCCCGCCGACCATCCCAAAGTCAAGATGGGACGCGTCGGCATCCTGCTGGCCAACCTGGGCACGCCGGACAACTACACTTATTGGCCGATGCGTCGCTATCTGAACGAGTTCCTGTCGGATCAGCGCGTGATCGACTATCCGGCGTGGAAATGGCAGCCGATCCTGCAAGGCATCATCCTGACTAAACGCCCCTTTAGCTCCGGCGCGGCCTACAAATCGATCTGGAACCACAACAAGGGCGAAAGCCCCTTGATGACCATCACCAAGGACCAAACCGCAAAACTGCGTGATGCGATGCAGGCGCGCTATGGCGATCAGGTGATGGTGGATTTCTGCATGCGCTATGGCAATCCGTCGACCAAATCCAGGGTGCGTCAGATGGTGGCCGAAGGGTGCGACCGGATTTTGTTCTTTCCGCTCTATCCGCACTACGCAGGCGCCACGACCGCCACTGCCAACGATCAGTTCTTTCGCGCCTTGATGGAAGAAGCCTGGCAGCCGGCCAGCCGGACCGTACCTGCCTACTACGACGAACCGACCTATATCGAAGCTCTGGCGCAATCGGTTGAGCGCGCTTACGCCGAATTGGACAGCAAACCTGATGTTCTGGTCTGTTCTTATCACGGCATGCCCGAGCGCTATCTGCAGCAGGGCGATCCCTACCACTGCCAGTGCGTCAAGACTTCACGCCTTTTGAAAGAGCGCCTTGGCTGGGCGGACGATCAGATTGTCTCGACATTTCAGTCGCGCTTTGGTCCCGAAGAATGGCTCAAGCCTTACACCGTGGATCATGTGGCGTACCTGGCGCAACAAGGCAAAAAGAACATAGCGGTGATCGCGCCGGCCTTTTCCGCCGACTGCATCGAAACGCTGGAAGAGATCAACGAAGAGATCAAGGAAAGCTTTGAAGAGGCGGGCGGTGAGAATTTCACCTATATCCCCTGCCTCAACGACGACGATTCGCACATTGCGGCGTTGAGCACGATCATCGAAAACAACCTGCGGGGGTGGCTGGACTAGCCGGCCGCATCATTCAGGCATGAAAAAAGGCGGTGGAGACTTCCACCGCCTTTTCTCTAGATGACTGGCGTCAAATTAGCTTGCTGCAACAGCTGCGGCAACAACGACCAGCAGGATCAGCGGCAGCAGGATGCCCTGCGAAGTGCCCTGTGTCTCTTCGACAACAACAGGTGCTTCAACAACCGGCTCTTCCAGGTTGCCTGCATATGCGGTCGAAGCTGCAGCAGTCAAAGCAGCGGCGAGAACGAGTTTTTTCATATTAACCTCCAGAATTTGCGCGATTCCTTTACCCGGAGCCGCACACCTAAGACTTACCTCGTGAGTTTTTTCTAATCAGCAAAGCGGCGGGATTGCAATTGCAACTTGCCCTGCAAGCGGGTTCGCGCGCCAAAATGTCGTCAAATTAGCAACACTTGCGTGCCAACCTTCGTCATAGAAAACAGCTCTTGGATATCCTCGTTGAACAGCCCGATGCAACCATTCGAAGATCGGCGGCCAATTTTGCGGGTGTCGTGGGTACCGTGGATACGATAATATTTCCAACTCAGATATAAAGCGTGTGTTCCCAAAGGGTTATCCGGTCCGGGCGGGATATAGTCCGGCCATTCGGGATTTCTTTTCTTCATCGACGGCGTCGGCGCCCAGCTGGGGCCCTCGACTTTGCGGATCACGCTGGTGCGTCCACGGCGCGTCATTTCTTCGGTCAGGGGCACCGAGGACGGGTAGAGTTTATAGACGGATTGGTCGTCGGACCAGTAATGCAGCGCCCTTGACACTGTATCGACCAGAATGGCCCCATTCCGGGTGTTCGAGAAATAGGGTTGCCAGTCGAGCGCCCTGAAGCCCGAAATGTTGCGGCGCACGGCCGGTTCAACCTCTGGCGCAGGGCGCAGCGGGTCACCGGGGATGTATTGCGCTATGGCAGGCGTCGCCAACGCAGTTGCTGCGCCGGCAAGAAAACCTCGGCGGGTGGATGAAGGAATACGTTTCTTGACCATCACAGGCGGTCCTTTGCTATGGCAAAAACTGAAATCTGCTCCAATTTATTGCCAGAATGCTTCAGTCGCAAATCAAACCGGCAGAATCACGCAGAATGTGGCCATTGTGCGTTTGCCCAGCACGATCAGGCACGCTATGCCCGTAACGACACAATAATCAGGTCGATCATGACGCGTATCGTTTCTTTACTGTTGATTTGCTTTGTCGCGTTGGCGGCATGCACAGACACCCGGCCAACCACGTTGGGTGCGGATGGCCAGCCCCTGCCGACGGTCTACAAAATTCGCGGCAACCCGGAAAAGCTGCAATTTCGCATGCTCGATTCGGTCAACGCGCTGCGGCAGGCCTCGGGTCTGCAATCCGTTCAATTGAACGCGCAACTCAACGCCGCCGCCGCAACACACTCCAAGGACATGGCAAGACAGAACCGGCCCTGGCATTTCGGGTCCGACGGTTCCTCGCCTTTGGATCGCGCCCAGCGCGTCGGGTATTTCGGAACATTCCTGGGCGAGGCGATTTCGGAAACCTATGAAACCGAGACCGAGACGCTGGCGGCCTGGATGCAGGAACCCGGCCCCAGATCGGTCATCATGGACCCGAAAGCCACACAAATGGGCTTTGCCTGGCACCAGGAAGGGGGCGGCAAGATCTGGTGGACTCTGGAAATGGGAACCGGCGGGTAAGGAACCGCAGACAGAACTTCAAAGAAAGCCCCCGATTTTCGGGGGCTTTTTTGTGGCCTTAGGCCGCCTGCATGGATTGGGCTTCTGTCAGGATCGCATATAGTTTCACCGGATCCGGGTTCGCGCGCAGCTTGCTGCAGACCGATGTGTCGCGCAATGTCCGGGAGACCAGCGCCAGCGCCTTGAGGTGATCCACACCTGCGTCTTCGGGTGCAAACAGCGAAAATGCGATATCCACCGGCTGACGGTCAACCGATCCGAAATCGATTGGTTTTTCCAGCATGACAAAGACGCCCGAAACCGCATCAAGCCCCGGTAACCGGGCATGCGGCAGGGCAACGCCATGCCCTACACCGGTGGGCCCAAGGCTTTCACGCTCCAGAAGGCTATCGACCACGGCCTGGGCCTCAAGGCCCAGCGTGGCGGTTGCAACATCGCCGATTTCCTGAAACAGCCGCTTCTTACTGGAAGCGGCGGACAATACACGTACTGCTTCGGGCTTCAAAATGCTCGAAAGCTCCATGATCATGCTCCATTGGCATTGCCCCTGCGGTCGCAGGGGCGTGCCTCGTTCTCATTGCCTGTTAAGGATCGATCCAGCCGATGTTACCGTCATCCCGACGGTACACGACATTCAACCCATCCTTGTTCTCATTGCGGAACACCAGCACCGGGGCACCAGCCAGTTCCATCTGCATAACGGCTTCACCAACACTCAGCGATGGGATCTTGGTTTCCATCTCAGCCACGATCATCGGCTGCAGAGATTCGGGTTCAGCAGCCGACTCCGATTCGTCAGAGGCGAGGATATAAGAGGACGCTCCGAAGAGTTCAACCGGCTCGGCGCGATCCTTGTGGTGATCCTTCAAACGGCGCTTGTAGCGACGCAACTGCGTCTCCATCTTGTCGCAGCACGCCTCGAACGCCGCATAGATCTCGGTCGCGTGTGCCTTGGCCTGAGCGGTCAGGCCGGTCGAAAGATGCACTGTGGTTTCGCATACATATTCATGCGCCGAACGGGAAAAGACGACATTGGCATCTGTCGGACGCTGGGCATATTTGCCCACGACCTCACCCAGTTCGGTCTGCACATGGGTCTGCAGGGCCGCGCCGATGTCGATCTGTTTTCCGCTGATTTGGTAACGCATGTGATCTCCTTCACAATTCACACCCATTTCTGACGTCACGTCACGTGACGCGCTTGTTTTTATCGGGTGGGGGATATCGGCATGAACCCGGATTGTCCCAGACTCTGCCCTTCAACGAAGGGACATCGAGATCCAGACTGGAACCGAGGAAATGCCATGGCCCAATTGAGGCAAGAGACGGCGGAAGAGTCAATCGAAACAGGGCGTGTATATACGCGAAATCCGCCTATGCGCCGCGCGCATTTTGTCGCAAGGTCATGAAATCCGGAAATTTTCACCAAGATAGACGCGGCGCACGTTTTCGTTCTCGACAACTTCGTCCGGTGTGCCCGACATCAGCACCTGTCCGTCATGCAGGATGTAGGCGCGATCCACGATTTCCAGCGTTTCGCGAACGTTGTGATCGGTGATCAGAACACCGATTCCACGCTTCTTCAGATCGGCCACCAGATGCCGGATGTCTCCGACACTGATCGGATCGACACCCGCGAAGGGTTCATCCAGCAAAAGATACTTGGGATCAGCCGCCAGGCAGCGTGCTATCTCGACCCGACGGCGTTCCCCGCCCGACAGGGCCAGCGCGGGCGCCCGGCGCAGATGTTCGATAGAAAAGTCAGACAACAGCTCTTCGAGCCGCTCCTTGCGGCGGTGCGCGTGATTGACCGTGATATCCAGAACCGACGCGATGTTGTCTTCGACGCTCATACCGCGAAAAATCGACATTTCCTGCGGCAGATAGCCGATCCCCATGCGCGCACGGCGATACATCGGCAGCGTGGTCACATTCTGACCATCAATCGTGACGGTACCCGCCTCGGGGAAAACCAGGCCTGCCACCGAGTAGAACGTGGTTGTTTTACCCGACCCGTTTGGACCCAGCAGGGCCACCACTTCGGACCTGTCGAGGGTCATGGATACGTCACGGATGACCGTCTTCTTGCGGTAAGACTTGCGCAGTTTTTCGATCCTGAGACCCAGACTGCCCTGTGCGACGGAAAGGTTTGGTCTGGCCATCAGTTCTCGCCTTGCTGCAGGATCGTCTTGACGTTGCCAGTCATCGTTGCCGTGCCTGTCGTCAGGTTCGCGTTCATCTGATCACCGCTGATAACGCTTGGCCCCTGCGTCAGCAGAACGTTTCCCTTCATCACGATGACACCGGACTCGATGGTGTATTCGGCATAGTCGCCTTCGGCGGCGTCCGGGGGGCTGACCAGAACCACGTTCTCGGTCGCTTCCATGCGTTGGATGGCCGAGCGTTCCTGGTTGTAGATGACAAGCACCCGTTCCGCCGTCAGACGCATTTCGCCCTGAACAACAACAACGTTCCCGACAAATTCGGCAGATCCGTTTTCCTGATTCACGTTCAGGGTTTCCGATGTCACTTCGACCGGAAGGCTCGGGTCCGCCTTCACAGATCCAAACGCTACCTGCGCTTCCTGAGCGGTTGCAGAAACAGAACCTGCCAGCAAGGCAATGCAAACAGGAAAAAATCGAAAATCAAACACGTGTTATCTTTCTGCTTTTGCCGGCTCGTATACCAGCTTCACACCATCTGTAAAAAGAATATGGACCGGACCATCGTCATTTTCCGTCCCAAATGTCATTCGGCCCGCAGAAAAGTTTCCGATGGCCCCTGTGCCGGTCACCTGACCCGGCGTGTCGCCCCGGATTTCATCGAGCGATGTGTTTAACAGATCGGTTCGTATCTGAATTCCGTCCGTCGTGGTGATAAGGACATCGCCTACGAAAGTCGCAACCCCCTTGTCCGGGCTGATGCGGCCTTCGTTGGAATCGAGCGTTATGACCCCGCCATTCAACAGGCCGAACCGTCCCCGAAACTCTGCGGCCGAGGGCACAGACCCTTCCGTCCCCTGCGTGGCCTGGGTCGCCTCAATCTGAACGTCCTCGCCCTTGCGGGTGGTGCCCCGGTAATACGGTTGCGTCACCACCTGACCGGCCAGACGTTCATCGATGTCTTTCTGCGTGAATGGGACAGATACATCCGTTTCGATGCTGCGCGACAGAAGGAACACGGTGGACAACAGCAAAATGGCCGCCAGCGGCAACACCACCTTCAGGAACTGTACCCATCGGGAATGACGATCCACCGGCGGACCTCCTCACCCCAAACCAACGCGCAGGCAATCATGGATGTGCAGGATTCCCTGCGCACGACCTTCTGACTCTGGGTCAACGACAAACAGGCATGTGATCTTTGGTTTGTGCATCGTCATCAATGCCACCGCACCCTCGGCCAGTTCATCCGGTCCGATGGTGCGCGGGTCAGCGGTCATGACTTGGTCGACAGTCAAATCCAGCAGCCCTTGCATGTTGCGACGCAAGTCACCATCCGTCACGATACCAAGCAATCGCCCTTCGGTATCGGTCACCCCTACCACTCCAAAGCCTTTCTGGCTCATCACCAGCAAAGCTTCGCTCATCGGAGTACCCGTTGGCACAATTGGCGAGTCGGTGTGCATCAGGTCGCTTACTTTGCTGAGTTGCGCGCCCAGCTTTCCACCAGGATGGATGTCACGAAAATTCTCGGGCTTGAAATCCCGATACTTCATAAGAGCAATCGCCAGCGCGTCGCCCATGGCCAGCGTCAGCGTGGTCGAGATCGATGGAACCATGCCGAACCCACAGGCCTCGCCCAAAGACGGGATCAACAGGTGCACGTCCGCCTGCTTCATCAATGTGCTTTCGGGTTTGCTGGACAACCCGATCAGCGGAATCCCGAACCGCCGGGTGAAGGCCAGCAAATTGGCCAGTTCCGGCGCTTCGCCTGAGTTCGAGATGGCCAGCACCACATCGCCCTTGGACACCATGCCCAGGTCACCATGGCTGGCCTCGGCCGGGTGAACGAAATACGCCGGTGTCCCCGTGCTGGCCAATGTTGCCGCGATCTTGTGCCCGATATGGCCGGATTTGCCAATCCCACTAACGATGATGCGACCGGTCGCGTTCAGGATCAGCTGCACGGCCTCGGCAAAGGGTGCATCCAGGCTGTCGGCCAAAACATCCAGCGCCCGGGCCTCGTCGCTGACAACTTGCTTGGCGGTTTTCAGGAAGGACTCGTTATCGGTCATGAGTGCGCAAAGATATCTGTTTCGGGCCAGCCTGCGAGATCCAGCTTCGCACGCATCGGCAGGAAGTCAAAACACGCCTGCGCCATGTCGGCACGACCTTCGCGCGCCAGACGTTTGTTCAACTCATCGCGTAAACGGTGCAGGTAAAGGACATCCGACGCGGCATAATCCAGTTGAGCTTCGGTAAGGACTTCGGCGCCCCAATCGCTCATCTGCTGCTGTTTGGAGATATCGATGCCGATCAGTTCCTGACACAGGTTTTTCAAGCCATGCCGGTCGGTATAGGTCCTGACCAGACGGCTGGCGATCTTGGTGCAATAAACCGGCGCGGCCAGCGCGCCAAAGCTATGATACATCGCGGCGATGTCGAAGCGACCAAAGTGAAACAGCTTCAGAACATCAGGGTTTTCCAGCATCGCGGACAGGTTTGGCGCGGACGTCTGTCCCTTTTCGACCTGCACGATATGGCTGTCGCCGTCACCGCCCGACATCTGGATTACGCACAGGCGGTCCCGGTGGGGGTTCAGACCCATAGTTTCACAATCGATGGCCACGACAGGACCCAGATCCAACCCGTCCGGCAGATCGTTTTTGTACAAATGGTTCGCCACAGAAGTATCCTTTGTGCGGTATCGATCCCGAGATAGGCGGTTTGGCCTGCAAACTCAACGCCATCGCTTTGGTACACGCCATTCGGTGCCGAGCCATTTGACTATATCCTTATGGGGGGGATATGGATGGAATATGGAAGATACCCTGCATCAATCACACCCGCAAATCACCGCGCGTCTCAGACGGGCGCATGGGCATCTGGCAAAAGTCATCGCGATGCTTGAGGATCGGGCGCCTTGTTCGGACATCGCCCAGCAGCTTTTTGCCGTCGAAAAAGCAATCACCAATGCAAAGCGCGTTCTGATTCATGATCACATCGACCATTGCCTTTCGCCCAGCGGCGGAGAGCCAAATGTCGAGGATTTCAAAGCCATAACCAAATACCTGTAACCCATGCTTAGTATTCTGCGGAATCGCACCTATCGCCATTTGCTGGCCGCACAGGTCGTCGCCTTGACGGGCACCGGACTTGCCACAATCGCATTGGGGCTTTTGGCCTATGATTTGGCTGGCGACGCTGCAGGGATGGTTCTGGGCACGGCACTGACCATTAAGATGGTGGCGTATGTGGGGGTTGCCCCTTTGGCGGCGGCGATTGCGCAGCAGGTCGACCGTCGCCGAATGCTGGTGGTTCTGGATTTGGTGCGCGCCGCTGTCGCCTTGTGTTTGCCCTTCGTGACCGAGGTTTGGCAGGTCTATGCCCTGATCTTTGTGCTGCAATCCGCCTCTGCCGGGTTCACCCCGGCGTTTCAGGCAACGATCCCCGACGTTCTGACAAACGAACACGACTACACGCGGGCCCTGTCGCTGTCCCGCCTTGCGGTCGACATGGAAAGCCTTCTGAGCCCGATGCTGGCTGCCGCCCTCTTGGTCTTTCTCAGCTTTGACACGCTGTTCTGGGGCACCAGTCTTGGGTTTGTCGCCTCTGCCATTCTGGTCGTATCGGTGGTTTTGCCCTCTCCCAAAGTTGCCAAGAAGACGGGTGTTTATGACCGCACGACACGGGGCATTCGCATTTACCTGTCAACCACACGTCTGCGCGGATTGCTGGCACTCAACTGGAATGCTGCGGCGCTGAGCGCGATGGTCATCGTCAACACGGTCGTCATCGTCCGCACCGATCTGGGCCTGTCTGAAAGTGCCGTGGCGATTGCGCTGGCAGGCTTTGGTGGGGGATCAATGCTGGCGGCATTTATCCTGCCCCCGCTTTTGGACAGGTTCGAAGACCGACGCGTGATGCTGAGCGGCGCGGCGGTCGGAACCGCAGCCATGGCGACCGCCGCGGTAGTGTCAGCGACAACGCCGATGTCACTGATGCTGCTCACCACGGTGTGGGCCTGTGTCGGTTTTGGCTATTCCGTGACCTTGACCCCATCCGGGCGCCTGCTGACCCGCTCTGCCCGCCCGGAAGACAGACCAGCCGTTTTCGCCGCGCAATTCACACTGTCGCACGCCTGCTGGCTGGTCCTGTACCCGCTGGCCGGGTGGTTGATGACCCGGTTTGGCGCAACCGTTGCCCTCGCCTGGATGACCATCGCCGCTGTGCTGGGCTTGACCGTAGCCGTAATCATCTGGCCCCGGTCGGACCCGGTGCCGGTTTCGCATCAGTCTTGAGCAGAGGCGCGAACCTGAACTACACCGGACAGACCACGAAACGGAGAGCTCATGGATCAGCTTGACCGCCGCATCATCGCCGCTCTGCAGCACAACGCCCGCGAGTCGACCACCAAGATCGCGGCAAAACTGGGCGTTGCCCGAACCACCGTGCACGAGCGGATCAACCGGATGCAGGATCGCGGGGTGATCGCGGGCTACTCCGTCGTGCTCAACAGTCCCGAGGACGCCCCGCGGGTTCAGGTTGTCGTTCTGCTGGAGGTGCAGCAGAAAGAAACCACCCGTATCATCAAACGGCTCGAGGCGTATCCCGAGGTCAAACTCTGCCTGTCGATCAATGGCGAGTTCGACCTGTTGCTGTCCGCCGAAGCGCCACGGATCGAGGATCTGGACATTCTGGTGGACGACCTCGCGAAGATCCCCGGAGTTCTGCGCACCAACACGAGCGTTGTTTTTGGTCGGCGCATCGACCGAAACTGACCAGCCGATAACCGGCTGTAAACCAATGACTGGCTAGCTTGGCCCGGAGTGATCAGAATCCCGGACCGGCAGAATGCCAAATCGAAAGATCCCCCTTTACCTCCTTTTGGCGCTGACGCTTGCCGCTCAGCCGGGGTTTGCTATGCCGAGGGCGCACACGGCAGCGGTGTGTGATCAGGCCGCCCGTCGTGCGGCCCTGTCCGAGGATGTGCCGCTGGATGTTCTACGAGCCATTTCGCGCGTGGAAACCGGGCGTGCGCGGGACGGTCGCCTGGAACCCTGGCCTTGGACCATCAATGTCGAGGGGCAGGGTCACTGGTTCACATCGGAAATTGAGGCGAAATCTTACGTCTTCGACATCTTCAAGGCGGGCAAGCGCAGCTTTGATGTCGGGTGTTTCCAAATCAATTACCGCTGGCATGGCAAGGCGTTCCGGTCGATTGATGCAATGTTTGATCCGGATGAAAACGCCACATATGCGGCCCGGTTTCTGACAGAGCTATATGCCGAGCTTGGATCCTGGTCCGCCGCAGCCGGTGCGTATCATTCAAGAACGCCGTCCTTGGCAGAGGCCTATCGGGGCCGCTTCCAAGACGTCCTTGCTCGTCTGGATGGCGCAGAACCCGAGCGAGCCCTGGCTATGTCCGGCGATCCTTTTACTCGAGCGGCCGCACCATTGATCCCGTTTTCAACAACGCCCCCCAGCCACGGGATGCTGGGGTCACTGGTGCCTGTAGCAAACTCTGCCGCCGCCTTTATCGCGTTCAACTAGGAGGTTCGATTGCCCAAAATCGACGCCCGGACCCTGTTTTCACCCACTGTCCTGCTGGCGCTGGCGCTGATGACGGTCATCGTGATGATGATCCTGCCGATGCCTGCCTGGGTGCTGGACCTTGGGCTGGCCGCCTCGTTTGCGCTGGCGATCCTGATCTTTACCCTGACATTGTTTATCGAGCGGCCGCTGGATTTCTCGTCCTTTCCAACCATCCTGCTCGCCTCATTGATGCTCCGCCTGTCGCTGAATGTCTCGTCCACCAAGCTGATCATCGGCCAGGGTCATACAGGCCCCAATGCGGCAGGGGACGTGATCGAGGGGTTTGCCCAGTTCGTTATGGGCGGCAGTATCTTCCTTGGCCTCGTCGTGTTTGGCGTCCTGCTGATCGTGAATTTCATGGTCATCACCAAAGGTGCTGCTCGTATGGCCGAGGTCGGTGCGCGATTTGCGCTGGACGGAATGCCGGGCAAGCAACTGGCGATCGACAGCGACATGTCCGCAGGTGCAATCGATCATCAGCAGGCCAAGGAACGGCGCGAACGGGAACAACAGGAAACGACGTTTTTCGGCTCGCTGGACGGGGCGTCGAAATTCGTCAAGGGCGATGCCGTCGCGGGGTTGCTGATCACCTTGCTGAACCTTGTCATGGGCCTTGTGATGGGCGTGATCGTACATGGCATGCCGGTTTCGTCGGCTTTCGAGACGTACGCGATTCTGACCGTCGGGGATGGGCTGGTGTCGCAGATCCCCGCCGTCATCATTTCCATTGCGTCGGCCCTTTTGCTGGCACGCGGCGGCACGCAGGGCGCAACCGATAGCGCGATTTTCTCGCAGCTGGGCCGGCACCCAGCCGCGTTGAGCACCGTTGCCGTATTGATGTTTCTGTTTGCCCTGGTGCCCGGATTGCCGTTTCTGCCCTTCATCCTTGGGGCCGCCGTTTTGGGTTTCACGGCGTTTCGGGTCCACCGGAAGCAACAGGCCGAAGAGATAGCAGAGCACACGACGCCTGCGGAGTCTGATACACCCGTATCACAGGCCATCGGGGACATTCTGGACCTTGACGACGTGCATCTGGAATTCGCACCCGATCTCATCAGTATGGTTTTGAACGCCGGGACGGGGCTGGATGCCCGGATCGCAAATATGCGCACCTATGTGGCCTCGACCTTTGGCCTGATCCTGCCGGATATCCGCCTGACCGACCGCGCGGATCTGCCCACCGGAACCTATGTGATCAAGGTGCATGGTGTGGAACAGGCGCGCGGCGTGTTGAACCCGGATCTGGTGCTGGCGCTGGTGCAGGACGGGCCCGACCTTCTGCCCGACGGCAATGATGTGACCGAGCCTGTCTATGGCGCACCGGCACGCTGGATCTTGCCAAAGGATCAGGAGGAGGCGGCGTTGAGCGGGGCGACCATCGTGTCGCCTCCGGAAATTCTGGCCACACATCTGCTGGAGATCATCAAACAGAATTTCTCCCGCCTGCTGACCCTGAAATCCCTGAGACGCCTGCTGTCCGAGATGACCCGGCTCAGCGATCCGGTCAGGGCCGAGGCCAACCGCAAACTGCTAGACGAGTTGATCCCCGACAAGGTACCGATCGACACGTTGCATTCAGTGCTGCGCCTGCTGCTGGATGAGCGGGTTTCGATCCGCAACATGACCCTGATCCTGGAGGCCGTTGCCGAAGCGCGTCTGTCGACAACCCAGCCCGAAGGGATCTGCGAGCTGGTCCGGCAAAGGCTCGGGTTCCAACTGGTCGCCGACATGAAACGCGAAGATGGGTCAATCCCACTGATTCAGCTGGATCCGGAATGGGAGGACACGTTCACCACCTACCAGATCGACACACCCAATGCCGGTCTGGACGTGGCGTTGCCGCCCAACCTGTTTAACAAACTGGCGGATGGCGTGGTCGGTACGGTCACAAGTTCGGCCGACCAGGGTCTGTTTCCCGCCGTCGTCACATCCACTCGACGTCGCCGTCTGTTGCGAACCATCATGCAGGCGCGTGGCGTGTCGAACCCGGTTCTGTCCTTCGAGGAAATCGGGTTAGAGGCGCGACCCGCTCTGGTCGGAACGGTGCCCGCGTGATCGCTCTGCCACCCGAGCTTTTGCCTCAACTGGGCGCGGGGTTGTGGCACTTGTTCGTCGTTTTCCTTCGGATCTCTGCTCTGGTCTCCCTGCTGCCCGCCTTCGGTGAACGCAGCATACCCACCCGGGTGAAACTGGGTATCGCTGTGGCCTTCACGCTGATCGTGACGCCGGCTGTCTCCATTCCCGCTGCTGCGCCCGGACTTCTGCCGATGGCGCGAATGGTGGGAACGGAAATATTGATCGGACTGGCCCTGGGCATGGGTCTGCGCCTCTTTGTCCTGGCGCTGCAGACCGCAGGGTCCATTGCGGCACAGTCCACGTCGCTGGCACAAATCTTGGGCGGTGCAGCCGTCGACCCGGTCCCGGCAATGGGGTACCTGCTGACGCTGGCGGGTCTGGCCCTGGCCGTTTTGCTGGGCCTTCATGTCCGTGTGGCGCAATTCCTGATCCACAGCTACGCCCTGTTTCCTGCCGGCCTTGCTCTTCCGGCACCGGACCTGTCGCGCTGGGGGGTGCAGCAGATATCGCGCAGTTTCGGACTGGCCTTTGCCCTGGCGACGCCCTTTGTCATCGCGTCCCTGATCTACAATCTGGCGCTCGGCGTGATCAACCGGGCGATGCCGCAGTTGATGGTGGCGTTTGTCGGCGCGCCGGCCATCACATTTGCGGGCCTCTTCCTGCTGTTTGCCGGGGCACCTTTGATCTTGTCGGTCTGGTCGGATGCGTTGTTCGACTTCATCCGGAACCCGGTCGGGCCACTGCCATGAACCCCTCGGACGACGACAGCGACAAGTCCTTTGACCCAACACCGCAAAAGCTTCAAAAAGCGCGGGAAAAAGGCGAAGTCGCCAAATCCACAGATTTGTCCGGCGTGGCCGGTTACGCCGGGTTATTGATCGCCCTGCTGACCGCAGGGCCATACGCGGCCGAGCGTCTGGGCACGGCCTTCATGGTTCTTTTCGACCAGTCTGAGCCATTGTCGCACCTGATGACAATTGGTCCCGCCTCTGCCCCGGTTGGTGGCTTGCTCAGGGGAACACTTGTTCCGGTCATGCTGTTGTTTGCCCTTCCGGCGGCTGCCGTGGTGCTCAGCCTGATCGCCCAGCGCGCGCTTGTCTTTTCGCCCGACAAGCTGAAACCAAAACTGTCCCGCGTCTCGATCATTTCAAATGCAAAGAACAAATTCGGACGCGGCGGTCTTTTCGAGTTCGCAAAAAGCTTCGTCAAACTTGCCATCTACAGCACCTGCCTGGCCCTTTTTCTGTGGGCAAACCTGATGGAGATTCTGTCGGCCAGCGCGGCGCCGTCGCGATCCTCGATCTTGCTGATGATGAACCTGCTGTTTCGGTTTCTGTTCATCGTCATCGTGATCGCGCTGGCCATCGGGATTGTCGATTACCTTTGGCAATATGCGGAACATATCCGCAAGAACCGGATGTCGCGAAAGGAAATCCAGGATGAAACCAAGGATGCCGAAGGCGATCCCCACGTCAAACAGCATCGACGTCAGCGCGCCCAGGAAATAGCTGCAGGCCAGATGATGGCCGATGTCCCGACCGCCGATGTCGTCATCGTGAACCCAACGCATTTTGCCGTTGCGCTCAAGTGGTCACGCGCCGCCGGCGCGGCACCTGTCTGCGTGGCAAAAGGCGTGGATGAGGTTGCTGCAGCAATCCGGTCGGCAGCGGAGCAGGCTGATGTTCCGCTCCACGCCGATCCCCCGACCGCGCGTGCGTTGCACGCGACCGTCGAAATCGGACAGGAAATCCCGGAAGACCTCTACCGTCCGGTGGCCGCTGCCATCCGGTTTGCAGAAGCGATGCGCAAACGGGCGAAAGGACAGATCCAATGAGACGCTCAAAACTGCAGGACCTCGAAACCGTGACCGAAGCGATGTTTCAGCAGAAGTTCCAAACGCTCCGCCCGGTGCTGGAGGCCGAAGCGCGGCTTCAGCGCCAATTGGCCCGTTTGGATGAGCAACTGCATCAGGCGCGCAAGGACAGTGCCGGCAGCGACGGGTACCGAGTCTCGGGCGCGGATATCCTGTGGAACGGATGGGAATCCGCCACCCGCCGCCAACTGAACATGGAACTCGCCCGGCTGCGGTCTCAGAAACTCGCAGCGTTGGACGCCCTGCGTCAAGCATTCGGACGCAAACGGGCGGTTGAAAACCTGTCGGTTGGTATGCAAGACGCCAGCAGGCGAGCCTTGGTCAAAAAGCGATCAACGCAATAGAAACAGCTGAACCAGGTTCAGAATGCAATCCGTTTCCGACTCAGCTATCCTGCCTGTTGACGCTTGTGATGAGAACCTGAGACACATCGTTGCCGAGATCCTTGCGAACCACCTCCAACAACGCCTTGCGCAACACGTCAAGATTGTCAGATTGCGTGAACGTGCCGTCAAATCCGCCGGTATTGGCATGATCGAAGAGAACCTGAAGGAACCCATCCCGCAGTTTTGGTTCGATCGCATAAAAGGTCTCGGTGACGGACGGATGCGCCTCAAGGCTTAAGGACATCGTGACCAAAGCCCTGATTTCATCGTCTTCGACAACCGGAACAACAAACTGCTTGGTCATTTTGAGGTAATCGAACCCGGCCGACCCGCCGGGTTTGTCAACCGTTTCTGAATCGGGTTTGGCTGGCGTGTCCACCAGTTGCTCTGAGTTAACACCGGCGTCTTTGTCCGCTGGTAGGTCATCTCCTTCGCCGGATGGTGACAGGAACATACCCGCACCGATTCCGGCTCCAAGCCCGGCAACCATGAACATCAAGGGTATCAGCAGTTTTGTCACGGCCAGACCTCAGAACGGCAACAGGGAATCGAGGACCTGCTGGCCATATCTTGGCTGCTGCACGTCGGTTATCTGCCCGCGCCCGCCATAGGACACCCGCGCCGAAGCTATTTTGTCATAGGTGATCTCGTTCTTGCGCGAGATATCCTGCGGGCGGACGTATCCGGCGACCAGCAGCTCCCGCAATTCAAAGTTCACGCGCAGCTCCTGTGAGCCTGAGATCGACAAAACCCCATTTGGCAGCACATCCAACACGGTCGCAGCGACGCGCAATGTCAGCTTCTCGTTCCGCCGGACCGACCCGCGCCCCGAACTGGACGCATCAGAGTCAATCGAGACCGCCTCTTCCAGCGATGCGCCTTCTGGCAAGCTGTTTTGCGCCCGTTGCGGCAGACCGAACAGACCGACAACCCCAAGGTTTTCCGAACCGGACCGGGAGCGGTTGGTGTTATTGGAGATCTCGGCCTCTTCGTCCAGTTCGATGACAACCGTCAGGATATCGCCCTTCTTGATGGCCCTTTGATCGCCCAGCAGCGAGTGTTGACCGCCGCTCCAAAGCGACGCCCTGTCGACATTGCGCTGCGATTGGGTGTGCAGGGGCAGGCCGGGCCACAGCATGGCGACCTGCTCGGGCGACTCTTCCTGCGGCGTGAAACTTGGTGGCTTCCCCAAGTGATCCAGACGCCCGCAGGAAGACAGGGCAAATATCGTGAGAACAAGAGATTTTGACAACGCAGACATCAGTTTACCTCGATTTGACCATCGGGCCGAATACGGCCCGACACGGTCGTACGCGACGACAGATTCATGACGCGGATGCGGTCGCCAGCGGCTCCGCGCCCCAGAGCGCGACCTTCGGTGGTGATGGAAAGAGATGCGCGGTTGAATACCAAAAGAATCAGATCATTTCGATCAACGATAGCTGGGGGACCGACATCCGTTTCGCGAATTGGGCGTCCGGGATAGAGCGCCACGCGGGCTTCCTGTCCGATCAAAACCTCTACTTTTGAGACAGCGCCCGGTATGGTCTTGGGCTGTGTCTCCAGATCTGCCGCGGCAATGATCTCCTTCGCGCGAATGGTTCGGGTCGACACGACAATGTCAGCCTGCGCGCTCAAGGGCACGGCCATTACCAGGAACAGGAGCAGCAGGACACGCATCACCGCACCTGGGTCGTTGCGGCCATCATCTGATCCGCGGCCGAAATGACCTTGGCATTCATTTCATACCCGCGCTGCGCTTCGATCAGTTCTGTCACTTCACGAACGGCGTCGACGGAACTGTCTTCCAGATAGCCTTGCCGCAAGGTGCCCAGACCGTCCTCACCCGGCGATCCCACAACCGGCGCCCCAGAAGCCTCGGTTTCCTTGAAAAGATTGCTGCCAATTGCCTCGAGCCCCTTGGCGTTCGAGAAACTCGTCAGAGTGAACTCACCCAGCAACTGCCCTTCCGCGGTGTCATCGAAATAGGCATAAACCTCGCCCACCGCGTTGATCGAAATCGACCTGGCATCATCCGGGATCGTAATCTCGGGCGCCACGGCAAAGCCATCGGAGGTCACGATCAAACCCTCTGCCGACCTTTTCAAACTGCCATCGCGGGTAAAGGCGGACTGACCGTTCGGCAGGGTCACCTCCAGATATCCTCGGCCCTCAATCGCTATATCCAGATCGCTGCCGGTCTGGGACAACGCGCCTTGCGCCAGTTGCACGGTGACGGCGGCAGGACGCACACCAAGGCCCAGTTGAATGCCCGTTGGCAAAACAGTCCCGTCCGAGGCATTCACGGTTCCGGCGCGCGCCATCTGCTGATAGTGCAGATCCGCGAATTCCGCGCGGCGGGCATTGTAGCCCGTGGTGTTCATGTTCGCCAGATTGTTCGAAATCGTCTCAACCCGCATCTGTTGCGCGGTCATGCCGGTGGCGGCAATTTTCAGTGCACGCATGTCAGTGTCTCCTGTGTCAGCAAATCAGCGCATCAGCGCTTTGAACGCGCCCCGCAGACGCTCGTCTTCGGTTTCTAGAAAGCTTTGGCCCAGTTCATAGGCGCGCTGAACCTCGATCAGGCGGGTCACCTGCTCGATGGCATTGACATTCGATCCTTCGAGAAAACGATGCAGAACAACCGGTTCTTCAACCGGTTCAACATCGCCCTGAGCGCGGAACCGTGTGTTGCCTTCGCGTACCAGATCCCTTGGCTCCCCCACGCGATAAACACCTATCTGGCCCAACAACTGCCCGTTCATGCTCAGCGTGCCGTCACTGCCGACATCGATGGACGCGACATCCGGCGGCACGAAGATGGGCGATCCGTTGCTGTCGAGCACCCGCGCGCCGTCCATCGTCACCAGATCACCCTGAGCGTTAGGAGAGAAGCTGCCCGCCCGCGTCAGACGGTTGCCTGCCGGCGTTTCGATCAGAAAAAACCCCTCGCCTTCGATGGCAAAATCGAACTGGCCGCCGGTTTCCGTCAGAACACCCTGTTGCAGGGAGGTATTGCGGGCCTCGGCCCGGCTCATCGACAGCGAGGGGGAGTTGGGCAGATCCTTGATGAACTCCGAAAAAACCAGACCTTGCTGGCGGTACCCGGTTGTGTTTGCGTTGGCGATATTGTTGGCCACCAGACGCATTTCCTTCATTAACCCGGATTGGCGCGACAATGTGGTGTAAGCCGTATCCATCAGCGGCCTCCTGCGATCAAAGGAACAAGCGTCCCGGTGAAAAAAGTGACAAGCGTCTGGGTCATGAATCCCATAGAAATCCAGAACACGATGACAATGGCGACGAGTTTCGGAACGAAGGTCAGGGTCATTTCCTGGATTGAGGTCAACGCCTGAAACAGGCCCACGACCAGACCCGACAGAAGCGCCATTGCCAGGATCGGAACCGAGGTAATGACCGCGATCCAAAGCGCCTGGCGCACAACGTCATAGAAAAGACCTTCGCTCAGCATCGCTCAGACCGGCATTCGCAGGATTTCCTGATAGGCTTCAACCACCTTGTTGCGCACGATCACGGCGGTCTCGACGGCAAGTTCGGTATGCGCCAGCGCCTGAACCAAGGCATGCGGGTCAACCTGACCGGTCATTGCCGTCTCGGCCATTTGCTCGCTGTGTTTCAGGGTGGTGGCAAAGTCCTGAAATGCGGATCGCATCCCTTGGGCGACACCACTGTGGTCAGGGTCGGCCTGCGTCGCGGGTCGCGCAAACGCATAGTTCTGCGCAGCAGTCAGTGATCGGATATCCATTCTGGGTTTCCTTATTTTCTAAGCAATTCCATTAGGCTCGACGACATCTGCCGCGCCTGGTCGAACATCTTGAGGTTGGCCTCGTAACTGCGCTGAGCCTCTCGCGCGTCAGCGATTTCGATCATCAGATCGACATTTGATCCGCGATAATGGCCGGATTCGTCAGCCAGCGGATGGCCGGGATCGTAAACGCGGCTCAGATCGCTGCGGTCAAGCCGCACGCGACCAGCCTGAACGACATCTTTGCCGTCTTTTTGGACCGTTTCGAACGGGACTGTCTTACGTCTGTAACCCGGCGTATCTGCATTCGAGATGTTTTCAGACACGTGGCGCAACCTGGCGGCTTGCGCCCGCAAGGCATTGGCTGACGCGGTCAGGGAATGGGAAAAATCACTCATATCAACCTCTGTTACGCCCGGCCCAGACTGGATCGCAGGACGCCGATAGACGTGCGGTAGATCGCCAACGCGCGGTCGTGCTGACGTTTAACCTCGATCGCTTTGAGCATTTCCTGCTCCAACGAGACACCGTTGCCATTGGGATCACCCGACGGCAGGGCAACATGTTCCGCCCAGGACTGACCAATCGGTGCGGTGCCATGCAAATGCCCGGGCCGGGTTGCTGTCATTTCATGCCCGCGACCGGTGTTTTCATAAGCTGTTTTGAAAGCCTCGATGTCGCGCGGCTGGTAGCCCGGCGTATCCGCATTGGCCATGTTGCGCGAAATGACAGCCTGCCGTTGCCCGGCATGGGTTGCCATTGCGTACGCTGTCTTAAAGACGTTCAGGTCCGAGAACATCGGGGCTTCTCCCTCGATCAATTTCAATCAAGGCTTAACCCCGATTCCTTTAGAAACCGTTTTCAGAAACCAATTGGAGACACTGCGATGTCCGATCTCGACCCGATGCTTCTGAAAGGTGAATTCGACAGGATGAGTGCGGTCCGGCATGTCGGATTAGTGACCGGCGTGGCCGAAGGCGTGATCGAAGTGGCCGGTTTGACCGCACAGGCCAGAATCGGAGATCTTCTGACATTGCGGCGCCGCTCGGGTCCGGATCTGGCGGGTGAAGTGTTGCATGTCGGCGCCGACCATATTCACATGCTGCCGGGGGCCGCACCTGACGGGGTCAGTCTTGGGGATCGCGTGGTGTTGGACCCCTCACCTGGGTTCGCGCCGGGCATGCACTGGCTGGGCCGCGTCATTGATCCTTTCGGTCAACCGCTGGACGGAAAGCCACTACTGAACGGACCACAGGACCGCGACATTGTGCAGGCGCCCCCACCGGCTGTTGACCGCAGGCCATTGGGCGACCGCATGGCTACTGGCCTGGCGGTTCTGAACACCGTCCTGCCCATCGTCCAAGGACAGCGAGTCGGTCTGTTTGCGGGCTCTGGTGTCGGGAAATCCTCTCTGCTGGCTACGCTGGCGCAATCCATGCAAGCGGATGCGGTCGTGATCGCCCTGATCGGCGAGCGCGGGCGGGAAGTGAACGAGTTTGTGGACAGCGCGCTGGGCCCGGGGGCCATGAAACGATCCGTGGTTGTCGCCGCAACGTCGGACAAGTCCGCACTGGCCCGCAGGCGCTGCGCGTGGTCGGCAATGTCTGTGGCGGAGTTCCTGCGCGATCAGGGCCTGAACGTTTTGTTCCTGGCGGATTCCGTCACACGCTTTGCCGAAGCCCATCGGGAGATCGCCGTGGCCATGGGAGAATCGCCTTCGCTGCGCGGTTTTCCCCCGTCCGTGACCCCCTTGATCGCCAATCTCTGCGAACGCGCCGGGCCGGGTACCCAGGATCAGGGCGATATAACTGCCGTTTTCAGCGTTCTGGTTGCCGGGTCCGACATGGACGAACCCGTTGCAGATATCCTGCGGGGCGTTCTGGACGGCCACGTTGTACTGAGCAGGAACATTGCCGAACGCGGCCGCTTTCCGGCGATTGACCTCAGCCGGTCGGTATCGCGCAGTCTGCCGGGGGCCGCTACCGAGGCGGAAAACCAGATGATCGCAGAAACGCGCAAGCTGGTGGGCAGCTATGAGCAATCCGAAGTGATGATCAGGGCCGGACTCTACTCCGAAGGGGCGGATCCAATGTTGGATCAGGCCGTCCGCGTCCACGCAGACCTGGACGAATTCTTTGGTAAACCCGACGCGGAGGGCGTTGAAAACAGTTTCAACCGGTTGTCACTGATTCTCCGCCGCGCCTCGGCTGGTTTGCCAAGGTGAACCGCGCGCGAAACCCGAACAGTTTTATGTATTAAGCCCGCCTTAACATCTCTGCTGCTACCCCGGTACTCGGGTGAGAAAAGGTGGTGGAGATGGGTGCGCAATCCAATGCGGCGCCAATCATCATCAAGAAGAAACGTATCGTGGCCAGCGATGGTCATCACGGTGGCGCGTGGAAGGTTGCATATGCAGACTTTGTCACCGCCATGATGGCGTTCTTCATGTTGATGTGGCTGCTGAACGCAACGACCGAGAAACAACGCAAGGGTCTGGCGGATTACTTTTCGCCGTCGATTCCGGTCAATCCGGTGTCGGGCGGCGGCGATGGCGCCTTTGGCGGCAACAACATGTTCTCGGAAAAAACACTGGTGATGGACGGCTCGGGCGCCAGCAACCGCAACCCGACAGAATCCCGCGAGGCGCGCGGGTCAACCGGTGTGGATGAAGATGGCGCCGGCAAAGGCGCCTTCGAAGATTTCTCTTCGCTCGAAGCGCAGCTTCTGGGGCGCACGGGAGAAAGCACGGTGTCGGACAAGCTCCTAAAGCACATTGTCACCCGCGTGACGGATGAGGGGTTGGTCGTGGAGCTGTTTGACACGGATGATCAGCCGCTGTTCGAGTCCGGCACAGATACTCCGACGCCGGTTATGCGCGCACTTGGACACATGGTTGCACGGTCCTCGGATCTGGTGACAAACGCGGTGGCCGTCGAAGGACATGTCAGCGCTTTTCCGATCGTCCTGGCGCAGAACCCGGCCTGGGATTTATCGACGGCCCGGGCCCAGACGGTGCGACAGATGTTGCAGAATAACGGAATAGAGCCGCAGCGCCTTGATCGGGTCACCGGTCACGCGGACCGGAAACTGCACAGCGACGTTCCCATGGCGCCCCGCAACAACAGAATCGAGATCATCTTTCTGCGCAGCTCCTAAAGGATAGACCGCATTTTACCTGTTAGCCCGCTGTTAAGGGCAAGCGCGTTACCTGTTGCATCAAAGATTGACGCAACAGAAGGGCGCGCCGATGACAATTTCCTCTTCGCTGAATGCCGGTGTGGCGGCGTTGAAGGCCAACGCCAACAGGCTGGCCACGATTTCCGACAATATCGCCAACTCCTCGACCTTCGGTTACAAGCGGGTAGAGACGGACTTCCATTCAATGGTCACGTCCGGTCAGGGCGGCAACTACTCGGCGGGGGGCGTACGAACCACCAGCCAGCGGCTAATTGATCAGCGTGGTTCGCTTGTCGGTACGACCAACTCGACCGATCTGGCGGTGCGCGGCCGCGGGATGTTGCCCGTGCGGTCCAGTTCCCAGATTGCATCAGGCTCGAATGAGATGTTGTTGACCACAACAGGGTCCTTCCGCACCAACGACCAGGGGTATCTGGTTACCGAGTCCGGGCTTGTCCTGCTGGGGTGGCGCGCAGCGGCAGACGGATCGATCCCGGCCGTGCCCCGGGACACACCCGCCGCGCTGGAGCCTATTCAACTGAGCTCCAATCAGCTTTCGGGCTCTCCAACGACACGAATGAACCTGCGCATGAACCTGCCGGCCACGGAAACCGAAGCCGGAGCTTCGGGCGATACGCAACCCTTGTCGGTCGAGTATTTTGACAATCTGGGCAAATCTGAAAGCGTCGATATCGAGTTGGTGCCAACCGTTCCTGCCGGCGGCAGCAGCAATGAATGGACGATGATCATGCGCGATTCGGCGTCGGGCGGTGCGATCATTGGGGAATATACGCTGACCTTTACCGACAGCCGAACCGCCGGCGGCACTCTGGCCACTGTGACCACTGTGTCCGGGGGTGCATATGACCCGGCAACCGGCAGCGTCGTCGTCAGCGTTGCCGGTGGTCCGATGGAGGTCAATATTGGCGAGATCGGGGATCCGGACGGCATCACCCAACTGTCCGATACGTTCGTACCGGTTTCTATCGACCGTGACGGTTCCGCGGTTGGGACGATGACAAGTGTTCAGGTGGACGAGAACGGCTACGTCTATGCGTTTTATGACACCGGTGTCAGCCGCCGCATGTTCCAAATTCCGCTCGCCGATGTTCCCAACCCCAATGGTTTGACGGCTCTGGACAGTCAGACATATGCACCGTCCCGTGACAGCGGCACGTTCTTCCTTTGGAACGCCGGAGAAGGCCCGACCGGGGAAATAGTGTCCTTCGCGCGCGAGGAATCGACGACAGATGTCGCGACGGAACTCACCTCGATGATCCAGACACAGCGGGCTTATTCCTCCAGCGCCAAGGTGATCCAGACTGTGGACGAGATGTTGCAGGAAACCACCAATATCAAACGCTGATCCGTGGTCTGACCACGGGAAAGGAAACGCCTCATGAACATGTCGACGGCTTTGAACAACGCATTGGGCGGATTGACGGCGGCCAGCCGTGGGGCAGCGGTTGTCTCGGGTAACATCGCCAATGCCCTGACACCGGGCTATGCCCGCAGATCCCTTGAACTGGCGACCAGCCCGATTTCCGGGAACGGCGTGCGCACTGTTGGGGTAATCCGGCATCAGGACCCCGTTTTGGTGGCCAACCGGCGCGCAGCAGACGCGGAGATGTCTTATCGGACGGCGATTTCTGACTTCCAGACCGGATTTGAACGACTGGTCGGACCTGCCGACGCCGCGACGTCCCTGGCCGCACGCCTATCCGCCTTTGACGGCAGCCTCGTCATGGCGGCCAGCCTGCCCGATTCCGCGGAACGCCTCGACCAGGTGGCCCGGTCGGGGCGCGATTTGGCGACCGGCCTGAACGCAGCATCCGAGGGGGTGCGACAGGCGCGGTCTGATGCAGACCGAAAGATCGGAGCTCAAATCGAAACCCTGAATCAGGTCCTCAAGGATATCGAAAATCTGAACGACAAGATCCCGGGAGTTCGGAACTCTGGAGGTGATATTGGGGCTTTGCTGGATCAACGGCAGGTTCTGATTGACCAGGTCAATGAACTGGTCCCGGTCAACGTCGTGGCACGCGACAATGACCGGGTGTCCCTCTATTCCGATGGCGGTCTGATTCTGTTGGAGGGGACAGCGGCGGAGTTCTCATTTACAACCACCGGCGAAACAAAACCGCAAATGACTGTCGCCAACGGCCTGCTGTCGGGGCTGGAAATGAATGGACACCCAGTCCGAACCAGCGGCGACACCGCTCAGATTCGCGGTGGCGCACTGATGGCGCAGTTCATGATCCGGGATGAGCTGGCCGTCGAGGCTCAGATACAGCTGGATACAGTCGCCCGCGATCTGATCGAACGCTATGAAACCGCCGGGTTGGACCCCTCTGTCACAGCGACCGATCCCGGCCTGTTCACAGATGACGGAAACCGGTTCGATCCGACCATGATAACCGGCCTGGCGTCTCGCATTGCGTTGAATTCTGTTGTGGATCCCGACACCGGGGGCGACAGTTGGAAACTGCGCGCGGGTCTGAGCTCTGCGACCCCTGGCGAACCGGGTGATGCCACGCAGTTGCAGGCGTTCGCGGCTATTCTGACCGACGCACGCCCCGTTGTCGGCGCGTCGTTTGGGACAGGCAACATGCGTGCCGCCGAAGTGACCGAAGCGTTGCTTTCCAAGGCCGGCGCGAGCGCCCATGCGGCGGAACAGCGAAAAGCCTTCGCAAATGGCGCCCAGATTCAGATGGCACAGATCGAGGCTGAACAAGGTGTGGACACCGATCAGGAACTGCAGCGCCTGATGCAGATCGAACAGGTCTACGCCGCAAATGCACGGCTCCTCTCTGTCGTGGATGAGTTGATGGATACACTTCTGAGGTTGTGATGATAAACTTGACGTCCATAGGAGATCTGGCGCGCGGGATGGCTTTGCAAACGCGCTCGACAGAAATCAAACGCGAAATCGAAACCCTGTCTTACGAGTTGTCGAGCGGCAAGGTACAAAACGTGTCCGAACATCTGGGCGGCGACTATTCCCAGATCCTCGACCTGGATCGCAGCCTTGGCAGGCTCGACGCGTTCAGGATCGCCACCGCCGAAGCGGGCCTGTTCACGGACGCCATGCAGCAAAGCCTGACGACTTTTGGAGAGTCACTGGGCGAAATCACATCGTCCCTCCTGGCTTTCGGTACAGCCAAGCAAACCGTGAGCCACGAGCAGGCCTCGGTGATGGCACGCAACGAACTGGACACGATGATGTCCGCGCTCAATACACGGATCGGCGGTCGCAGCCTGTATTCCGGTATGGCAACGGATGTCTCACCACTCCCGTCATCCGAGACACTTCTGACCGCATTGCAGGCCGAGCTGACCGGTCTGACCACCGTGTCCGATATTCGGCAGGCCGCCGAGAACTGGTTCAATGACCCGACCGGGTTCGATGCCGTAATATATCAGGGGTCGGACACCACGCTGGCCCCAATACAGATTTCCGAGAACGAACGCGTCACGCTGCCCATCACTGCGACCGATCCAGCGTTCAAGGCGGCCCTGAGGGACGTTGCCGTCGCTGCGCTTGTCTCGGACGATGCACTGGCGATGGCACCGGACCAGCGTACGAGCCTGTTCACCCAACTGGGCGTCGATCTGGCGAATGCGCAGGACGAAACCGTCAAACTCCGGGCCGAGGTCGGCGCGGCCGAGGCCCGTGTCGAGCAGGCCGCCACGCGCAATGCCGCCGCGCGCACCAGTCTGGAATTCAGCCGAAACGAGTTGATTGCGGCTGACCCGTATGAAACGGCGACCAAGTTGCAGACCGTGCAGTTCCAGTTGGAAAGCCTCTATTCCGTCACCGTTCGCAATGCGAGCCTGTCTCTGGTGAACTTCCTGAGATGAGGGTCCTTGTTTTCCTTCTGGCCCTTCTGCCCGGCATGGCATTTGCCGGCGCTATCCGGCTGAAAGATCTGGTTGATTTCGACGGCGTGCGGGGCAACGACCTTGTGGGATATGGTCTTGTTGTCGGGTTGAACGGAACTGGTGACGGTTTGCGTAACTCGCCATTTACCGAAGAGATTATGTCCAACATCCTTGAACGGCTGGGTGTTAACGTCACAGGTGAGGATTTCCGGCCCAAGAATGTGGCCGCCGTTCTTGTGACCGCCAGCCTGCCCCCCTTCTCACGGGTCGGAGGCCAGATCGACGTGACGGTATCGGCGATCGGAGACTCTAACAGCCTTTTGGGCGGAACTCTGATCATGACACCGCTCAACGCGGCGGACGGGCAAATTTATGCGGTGGCTCAGGGCACGGTTCTGGCGGGCGGCGCGGTTGCCGAGGGTGACGCCGCAACCGTCGTTCAGGGCGTTCCCACATCCGGGGTGATCCCTTCGGGCGCACGGGTGGAACGCGAAATAGACTTTGACCTGTCAACTCTGACCCAGATGCGGCTGGCCTTGAGAGAGCCTGACTTTACAACGGCCGGACGCATCGAGGTGGCCATAAACACGGAATTCAACCGTGCCGTCGCGATTATGCGGGATTCCGGAACCGTTGAACTGAATATTGCCGCGACACAGGCTATCTCCACTGCACATGCGATCGGCCGGATCGAGAACATTCTGGTGGAGCCGGAAACCAAGGCCAGGGTCGTCGTCGATCAACGATCCGGCACCATTGTCATGGGTCAGGAAGTGCGCATTTCGCGTGTTGCCGTATCCCAGGGCAACCTGACCCTGACCGTCGAAGAAGCTCCAATTGCGGTGCAACCCAACCCCTTTGCCAGGGGAGAGACCGTTGTCGTACCAAGGACCATCGCCGGTATCGAAGAGGAAGAAGGCACAGGTCTTGCCGAGATCCCCGAGGCCACGACCCTGTCCGAGGTCGTGGCCGGGCTCAACGCTCTGGGTGTGTCGCCGCGGGACATGATCGACATTCTGAAAACGATCAAGGCCGCAGGCGCACTGCATGCCGAGTTCATCGTCAGATAACTCGGGGGCAGTTCCAGAAGGCCATTTCTTTGAGCGTCGGAGGTGGCGGCAACTCGGTGCGGAAGTCGGCTATTTCGATTTCCAGCTGTCCAGCCATCGGCGAAGGCGGGTGCGGCGTTCGTCAATCGCATCGCCGGCGGCATAAAACCCATCCTCGACATTTTCGAGCATCGGATCGATCCGCGCCTGCCGGAACCTGCGCCACCGAACCCAGAGCGCCCAGACCAGTGCGGCAAACACGGTCAGGAAGATGATGTTGAACCACGGGATGATACGGGTGTCCGGGCCGTCGATATGCCGGATGGAAACCGCGTTGGGAAAGATCGACATGAATTCGTTCCGCCAGCCGTAATGCGTGACCACGACCCAATCCGGGTCATCCTTGGTGGATTTCGCATCGTTGGCTTCGGTGTAAAGGTTTGCCGTGTCGAACTTGAAATAGGGCGGCCAGCCCCAACTGGTATCCTCGTTCCGATAGACGATCGGCTTGCCGTTTGCGCGCACCGCCTGAATGAACTGAACGTCCCGGTTTGACAGGCTCGTCGATTGATCATCAGGCTCTGACCAGAAGATACGGGTCCAATCGTTCAGGTCTTGCCGCTCCTCATAGGTATTGACGATCCGCACGATATCTTGCTGCGGCAACGAGTATTGCAGGATCGTGCCAATGGTGACCCAGAATATGATGATGAACGCCCATTTCACATAGGCCATGCCAATACCCTCACATGTAATTTACGATATAGATCAGCGCGCCAATCGCCACCCATGGCACAACATAGACACTCAGGATCAGTTTGCGCCGGAACGAATTGTCATAGACATGCAGGCCGCGCTCGACAAACGCGTCTTTGTTGCCGGTTTTACCCTTCTCGTCCCACCAGGTCTCAAGCTTGCGGCGGCGCACGCTCCGCGAATACAGGGACAGGGCGACATAGGCGACCGTCTGGATGACCAGCAGGATCAGAAACAGACGCAGTGCTCCCAACATCTCTAACCCCTCCTCACGGCGCCCCATGGCCCGACCCGTGCAATGATGGCATCGCTGATCGGGTCCTCACCGCTCATATCCGGTTCATGGCCGAACAGGGCGGCACGGGCGCCAGCCTTGTCCACCTGATACTCGCGTGCAAGGAAATCGGCAACATAGGCTTTCTTGGTCTCCGGCCATCTGGCGTATGTGCTGTAGAACAACTCCTTGTGGCAAATGAACATCTGGCGCGGGTCCAGCGGGGCGAGCTCGGCCAGCAACATGTTGACCAGATCGCGGCTGGGCGTATCGGCTGCGCGCAGGGTATAGAAATAGGCCGCATGGTCCGACGTGATGCGCGGCCATCGCCCTCCGTCCGTTGCCCAGCGCAGCAGCTGCGCCAATCCATGATAGGCCTCGGGCAGGCGATCCGAGTGCTTTCGGGCCAGACGACGCATGTCGCTGCGGTCCAGTTCCGTCAGATCGACATCGGCATCTGCGGCGGTCGAGATTGTCAGGAAATCCATCTTCTGTTGCAGGATCGCGGCGGCGTCCACGCCGCGCGCCTTGACGATGGGTTCGACCAGATCGTTGTAGTCGAGAAACTTGGCAATCTGGTTTCGCTGCGACGGATCAAAGATGTATTTGATCGGCAGGTCGTCGGGCTTTTCGCCCATGCAAATCGCTGCCGGGTGATCCATGTCCGGGAACAGGTACAACCCGCCGAAATGCGCCGTCCAGAAATTGCGCTGCTCAAAAGCCGTGTGGCGCAGGCGCACCGGGTTGCGGGTGACGTCGCCGGTTTCTTTCGCCGTTTCGATCATTTTCGCGATCAGCACATCATCGAACCAGGCGTCCTCTTCGGTTTTGAACCGCTCGACCATACCCGCCAGCTGTTCGGCCTTGCGCAGGGTACCGCCCGCGGTGTCCGCCTCAATCTCGATCTTCTGGATGTTGAACAGATCGCGCGGCGTACTGAGTTTGATGACCGAGTTCACCAGCTCACCGGCCACCGCATCCGTGGCGGTCAGGGCGAACAGCTGCGCCTCGTTCATCTCGATGAATTCGCGCAGGATATCGCGCGAGGTCGAGAATTTTACGTTCAGCAGAGGCGCGCGTTTCTGCTCGGTCGTCAGCAGGATGAACTGCCGGTTGACCCCGTTGGGGTTGAGGTAGACCTCATCCTCCAGCTCAATCCCCACCTCCGGCGAATAGCCCGAGATATCGACATGGAAATCCGAAAGCTGAGTGGTCTTGCCCGCCAAATGCTGCAGCGCACGGTTATACCGCTCGACCAGAGCCGGGCTGGAGATGTGGACAAGGTTGCCGAACATCAGGCCTTTTTTGATGAGGCGGATCACAACACTTGCCTTCCCGCGCAACGGTAGTGAAGCGCTCGGCCCGAGGGTGGGTGCGGAACGCGCCCGCCCTGGGGGGCGGGTCGGGCGCGTCGCGGCTGCGCCGCGATTACCTGTAGGCTTGGCTTCCACATTTTCATAGTCTTTCGCTCTTCCGGTGCAATCTTACGATTTCAAAGATGATCACACCCATCGCATAGACCGAGGCTTGCATCGCCGTTGGCCAAAGTGGCATACGCTCATCAGAGACAATCCCGAAAGAGTGAAGAATATTAAGCGATGCCAAAGTGGCTACCGGCACCAACAACGCAGCAATCACGCCATGTATTACCTTAGACCGTTTCACTATAGGAGCGAAAACCCAAAGGGCTGACGGCACCAACCAACCAAAGCCAATTGCGATAACAAGCGCAGAATAAGTCAACCCTTCCCCTCCAGATACCGCCGCTTGGCCTCTTCCATCCGGCCCATCTCGCGAACGGCGTTCTCGATGGCGACCTCATCGCTCTTGTCGGCATAACGGAACTCGCTGTCGGCGTAGCGGTTGATCTCCTGTATCACCATTTCCACCGTAATCGGCTGGCGCAGGTCCTCGATCATGGCCTTCTTGGTGTCGTAGTCGCGGAACAGGAACAGGTCGGGGTTTTCCATCCATTCGTCGGGCAGTTCGAAATCCATCGCGCGGACCTTGACCGCGTCGGTGATGTTCTTGATCGCGCGGCCGGTGAAGCGCTCATCCGCCTGCTGGATCGCCTTGAGGTAGATGCCCAGTTTGGCAATCGTATCCATCTGGCCGATCTCGCTGGACACCCGGTCATACACCTGCAGCAGCGCGTCCTCATGCGGGCGGGAATGGCTTTCGAAACTGGCGGCGACGGCTTTCTTGATCTCCTGCGCGGCATAGGCATCGTGTTCGCCTAAGGGTATATCGTGGTTGCGGCCCATCAACAGGTGCAGGATGTCGATGTAATCCTCTCGCGTTTGCGGCCCGTCCACCAGGAACCGCGCGCCCGCCCGCTGGCGCAGGGCGTCGTCCACATTCTCGGGGTAGTTCGAGAACATGCCAAAGGTGCAGTTGCCACGCACGACGGTATTGGCACCGGCAAAGCTCTCCATCAGCACGGCGGTGATTTCCAACTGCCCGGCCGAGGACTGTCGGTCGCCTCGCTTGCCCGCCAGCTGGTCAATATCGTCGATGGTGCCGAACCCGATAACCGAGGGGTCGACAATGGTGTTGATAAACGCCTTGGCATTCTGGCCGGACTTGCCCTGATAGCTGTCGATATTGTCGGTGCTCAGGTTCTGATAGCGGAACGGATAGCCCGCGTTCTGGCAATAGTCGTTGATCAGCCCGGCCATCATCTGGATCAGGGTCGTCTTGCCGGTGCCCGGTTTGCCGTCGCCCATGAAGGTAAAGATGAACCCGCCAAGCTCGGCAAAAGGGTTCAGGCGACGATCGAAATCATAGGCCATCACCATCTTGGCCAGCTTCATCGCCTGGTACTTGGCGATGTGGTTGCCCACCACTTCGTTCGGTTTCTTGAACGTCATGGTCAGGGTGGTGGATTTGGCTTTCGAGGCGGGTTCAAAGCCCCGGATCGTCAGATCATCCGCCTCGATATGCCAGGCCGCGTTCTGGAACGGGGCCAGATGGCCCGCCGATTGGGCGCGCAGGGTGACCTTTTCCATCAGTTGCTCGGCATAGGCGCTGGTCGCGGCGATAAGATGGGCGTCATCGGGCGCGTGTTTGGCAAGCGTCTGGTCCAGCTCCCACAGCGCGCCATGCAGCGCGAGTTGGCCGTTGTCGGTCAGAACCTCTTCGATCTCGCCCAGATCAACGGTGGTCTCGCCCAGATGGGAGGACATCAGATAGGCCAGCGCATTGCCGAATGTGTGCGAGGTGATCAGAGCCTCAGCCGTCAGAAATTCCGAGAACTCGGTCTTGCGGGCAGCAGGCAGATCTCCGGCCAGATTGGCCCGTTTGAGATCGGCCAGCAGGGTCTGTTCCGCATATGTCTCGGCGACGGCCAGAGCGATAGCAACAGCGCGACGGATCGCCTGTTGCGTGGTGGCCTGTGGCGGCGAGACCAACGCGTCATCATCGTCAGAGGCCTCGATCCGGTCAACCAGATGCACCCCGTCTGCCCGCGCAGTTCGGCGCGTCACCAACCCCGGTGTCGTGGAGCGAAACCGCCGTCCGGTCGATACGCCCGGAGAGCGTTCAACGGTGGCCTGGACAGCTTTGGCAATCCGCGGCGCATGCTCAAACCCGTTCAGCAAGTCGGTCGCGGCGGGATAGTGCTTGCGAATGTCGTCCTCGCGCAATTCCATCTGATCTGACGTCAAACTCATTTCAAAATCGCCTTTGCTGTCTTCAATATCTCAACACCTGCCCGGTTTTGCTGACCACAAACTTGCGCACATCAGCAAAACCCGGCGGGTTGCGCTCGGCCAGCACCTGAAACGGGCGCTGGGGCAGGATGATCGAGCGCTGGGTCCGCGTCGCCCCGGTCTCGGCCCCTTGCCCGCCGAAGGGATCCAGCGCAAACACCTCGCGCTCCACGGTCGAAAACCACCCCGCGCGTTCTTCGATCACCTCTTCGCTGTGCAGCTCTTCGGTGGTCCAGGCCAGCGCCCAATCCTGTCCTTGCGGAGATTGGGCATCCTCCAGCACTTGCCGCAGTGGGCCGGATTGTTCGGTAAAGGCCGAGGAATACATCGGCCCCACATGGATACGACGCAGATGTTTGGGGTGCAGGTCATCGAAATCCAGATCGAAGCCCTTGGCGATGGTCACCAGTTTCAACCCGCCCAGAGATTGCGCCATCAGATGCGCCTGTACCTCGGGCCAGCGGCGTTGATCCTTGGGCAGGGCCGTCTTGCCGCTATCCTCCAACTGCATCAGGTAGATGACCGGCAGATTAATCTGGCTGTCATAAACCGCCCAGTGGATCATGAACTTGCGCCGGTCGCCCTCATTCCCGATCCAGTGACACTCGGGATCGTTGCGGGCCCAGAACAGCTCTCCTTTCAGCAATTCCTCGTAGTAGAGCCTTTGCGACAGCGCGAATTGCAGCTTGGTGGGGATCTCCTGAACCCCGATGATCGTCCGGACCATATCGGTTTTCAGGTCGTCTTCCGAGGGCATGTTCGCCAGATGCACCTGCGCCTGCTGCGCGTCATTGGCCATGGTCAGCAACTCAGCCGCGACCGGAAACCCGCTGTCGCGCTTGTCCATCGCAAGGCTGCCAAAGAACCGCCCCGTGTCGCGCCCGACCAGCAGGTATTTCATGCTGAGTGCCCGAAAGGTGTAGAGCAACCCCGAGAGGTAGCGTGACACGATCCGCACCTCTTGCTTGCTGATTGCGCCCTCCGCCTCCATCGTCGCGGCCACGCGTAGGAGGTGGACGGTGATGACCTCGAATTTGCGGAAATAGCGGCGCGAGGCGAAAGTGTCGGTCAGGCCGACATGGTCTTGGGTGGGGTCAGTCATTTTTTCTTTTTCTAAGACTCATGAAACCCACTAAGTAAAGGTGGGCTTGGGAAAAAGCCGACGCGAGTTTCCCAAAACCTTTCACGCAAAGCGCAAGAAACCAGATGTTTGCCATCCAGTACTGGACGCACAAGTAAGCAAAACCGACAGTCCATAAAGCCGCTAGGAAAAACCACAGAAGTAGGATTGGTCCCTCAGATGAGAATACGGAATTCTCAATGGACAAGTATGCCAAATACAGTGACAAGACCATTGCCAGCGATACGCATACAAATCTGACTAGAGGGCTTTTGAGCATCACCCACCATATAAATTCTTATCATGCTTCTCGACAATCGAGGCGAATCGGCGGGCAAAGCGCTCGTCCGCCTTGGCCTTTTTCTCCAGCACGTCACGGGCAAAGACCATGTGGTCCTCATGCGCCTCGAGCATGTCGGCCATCTTCTGGTTGGTCGCGGTGCCGATAGCGGCCATTGCCGTCTGCGCCTCCTGGTCGGTCTGCACACCGATCTCGTTGATACGGTGGGCCACGTCCTGCTGCTGCGCGGTTTTCAGCGATTTGGTCAGGGCGTCATACAGCACCACGCGCTGTTGCGTGTCTGTCTGCAGCTTGTTGATCAGCACCATCTGCGTCGCCGCCTGATTCTGTAGTGAATCAACCCAGGTCTTGCCCTTTTCGATATACCGCTCCAGCGTCTGAGACTTGGCCAGCTTGACCTGCTCTTCCTGAACCTTGGCGTTGTATTGCTTGTTCAGCTCGGCCAGTTCGGTTTCCAGCTGGGTCCGCGCAGCGGCGTCCTGTTCGACGCTGATCTTGTTTTCCAAGGTGATGATCGCCGGGTCCATGCCCTGAATCTCCGCCCGCAGCGCCTCGAGTTCCGCGACAGTCGCCTCACGGTCGTCCAGCGTGACGGTCAGGTTGTCCTCGACCTTCACGCGCTGTTCTTCCAGCACGGATAACTGCCCTTCAAGCAGTTTCACGATCACATCGGACTTGGCGATCAGGTCCTGCAACTTGTCATCAGTATTGGCCGTGCGCATCCGCTCTTGCCGCATCGACTCGGATTTGGCCTTGGCAAAGATACCGACAAAGCTTTCCCATCCGGTTTTCGAGCGCATCTCGTCGAAATCCTTGGAAAAGGCGCTGGTAACGTCGTCCAAGCCCATGATCAGCTCGGCGATATTGGCGTTCATCACCTCAGTGTGAGCGTGCACATCTTCGAGCGTTGCGTTTTCGATGTCGATATCCGCTTCAGCCGTGCCGATCTTGGCACGTGCAGCCTCGATGCGAGAGGTCAGGCCTTCGATCTGCGATTGCGACTCACGCACTTTGTCCTGAGTTTCCTGAATCAACGCCTCAAACTGCTGGTTCGACATCTTTTTATCCCTTTTTCTTGTATAACCAATAAGATAGGGAATGTTACATCCATTTACATCCCCTTGACACCCAAAATCATGGAAACTTTGGCAAACTCGCGCCTGAAATGAAAGGCACACGGGCGTAACCTGACCGACCGACGCACATTGCGGCACAGCTGCAACGCTGAGACATACCGACCCACATGCAATCTGGGTTGATCCGCCGACCACAGTGGCCATAGACAAAACTCGCCACACCTGATTGGGTGCGCACAACTCAATTTCTGCCGGAGACTGCCCCATGTTGGACGCGACGACTGATCTGAAGTCACTTCTCAAAAACCCTGACTTGCTGGTGACCAAAGCCTATATCGGCGGACAGTGGGTGGATGGTGACAATGGCACCTTTGCGGTGACAAACCCGGCACGCGGCGATGTGGTGGCCGAGGTGGCAGATGTCAGCCGCGCTCAGGTCGCAGGAGCGATTGCACAGGCCGAAGCCGCGCAGAAAGACTGGGCCAAACTGACCGGAAAAGAACGTGCTGCAATACTGCGTCGCTGGTTTGACCTGATGATCGAGAACGCCGAAGATCTGGGCAAGATCCTGACCGCCGAACAGGGCAAACCGCTGGCCGAGGCGGTTGGCGAGATCGCGTATGGCGCCTCTTTCATCGAGTTCTTCGGTGAAGAGGCCAAACGCGTGTATGGCGAGACGATTCCCGGCCACCAGCGCGACAAGCGGATCATGGTGATGAAACAACCAATCGGCGTTGCGGCCTCGATCACGCCGTGGAACTTTCCGAACGCAATGATCACCCGCAAGGCCGGGCCCGCGCTGGCCGCAGGGTGTGCCTTTGTTGCGCGGCCTGCCACGGAAACGCCTCTGTCTGCGCTGGTTCTGGCGCTGCTGGCGGAACAGGCGGGCGTGCCTGCCGGTGTTTTCAACGTCGTGCCTTCGTCCCAGGCCAGCGAGATCGGCAAAGAGTTCTGCGAAAACCCGGGCGTGCGCAAACTCACATTCACCGGCTCGACCGAGGTGGGGCGGATCCTGCTGCGTCAGGCGGCCGATCAGGTCATGAAATGCTCGATGGAACTGGGCGGCAACGCGCCGTTCATCGTGTTCGACGACGCCGATCTGGATGCAGCCGTCGAAGGCGCGATGCTGTGCAAGTTCCGCAACAACGGCCAGACCTGCGTTTGTGCGAACCGCATCTATGTGCAGGCCAGAGTTTATGATGAATTCGCCGCAAAGCTGAAAACGGCCGTCGAAGCGCTGAAGATCGGTGACGGTCTGGCCGAAGGCACCACAACCGGCCCGTTGATCAACGATGATGCGGTCGCCAAGGTCGAAGAGCATATCAAGGACGTCACCGACAAAGGTGGTGCGGTTCTGACCGGCGGTCTGCCACACGATATGGGTGGTACCTTCTTTCAACCTACCATCGTGACCGGCGTGACTCAGGACATGATGGTGGCACAGGACGAAACCTTTGGCCCGCTTGCCCCTCTGTTCAAGTTCGAGGACGAGGATGACGTCATTGCCATGGCCAATGACACCATCTTTGGTCTGGCCTCATACTTCTACGCCAAGGATCTGAGCCGCGTCTACAAGGTCGCCGAAGCACTGGAATATGGTATCGTCGGTGTGAATACAGGCATCATCTCGACCGAGCTGGGCCCGTTTGGCGGCGTCAAACAGTCCGGTCTGGGCCGGGAAGGCAGCCATCACGGCATGGAAGACTATCTTGAGATGAAATACGTCTGCCTGTCCGTCTGATAGGAAACGGCTGCGGCGCATCGTGGCGGACCCCTTCGGTTTGTCACAAAACTGCAAACAAAACGTCACATCTCTGCAATGACCCGCGTTCATCCCCCTCTCATTGAACTGAGAGGGGACACCTACCGATGTCATTGCGCTTTGTCTGCCTGACATCTGCCCTTGCCCTGACCGCTGGTCAGGCCATGGCAGAAATGAACTTCAACCGAATTGCATCTTTCCCGGTCGTCAAGAACATGGCCGACGGGGCCGATACCAACCGTGAGACCTCGCCCGAGATCATTGCGGCGACCGCGGATGGCATGACGCTGGTCTATACCGACAGCCCGCTGGGCGTGATCGGCCTGGTCGATATCACCGATCCTGCAAACCCCGCGCCGTTAGGAGCGATGGAGGTGGGTGGCGAGCCGACTTCGGTTGGGATCGTTGGCGCAACAGCTTTTGTGGGCGTCAACACGTCGGAAAGCTACACCGCCCCCTCGGGCAAACTGATCTCGGTCGATATCGCAGGCAAGGCCGAAACCGGAGCCTGTGATCTGGGCGGCCAACCCGACAGTGTCGCGATTGCCCCTGATGGCAGCTTTGTCGCCGTGGCGATCGAGAACGAGCGGGACGAAGACCTGAACGATGGCATCATCCCGCAGTTGCCCGCCGGGTCGCTGGCGCTGGTGCCGTTGAAAGACGGCGCGCTGGAGTGCGCGGGCATGAAAATGGCCTCGCTGACCGGTCTGGCCGACGTCGCCCCGACCGATCCCGAACCTGAATTCGTTGACATCAACGCTCTCGGGGAGACCGTTGTGACCCTGCAGGAAAACAACCACATCGCGGTTGTAGACAAAGATGGCAACGTGATCAGCCATTTCTCGGCAGGCAGCGTGGATCTGGACGGCATCGATGCCACCGACGAACGTGGTGCGCTGATCTTCACAGAAAGCCAGAAGGGCCGTCTGCGCGAGCCTGACGCGGTGAAATGGATCGATGACACCCATTTCGCCACCGCAAACGAAGGCGACTATCAGGGCGGGTCGCGCGGCTGGACGATCTTCCACAAGGACGGCACCGTTGTCTACGAAAACAGCACCGATTTCGAGAAAGCCATCATCCAGATCGGCCACTACCCCGACAAACGCTCTGACGCCAAAGGGGTAGAGCCGGAAAGCGTGACCGCAGCCACCTTCGGCGGCACACCGATGATCTTTGTGGGCGCCGAACGCGCCTCGGTCGTCGGTGTCTATGACGCTACCGATCCGGCCAACCCGGTGCTGAAACAGCTGCTGCCGTCAGGCGTTGGCCCGGAAGGCTATGTGGCGATCCCGGAACGCAACCTGCTGATCTCGGCCAATGAAAAAGACCTGATCGAAGACGGTGGCCCACGTGCACATGTTTCGATCTTCGAGTATCAGGACGCCCCCGCCACCTATCCTCACCTGACCTCCGCTGGCGCGGATGAACTGATCGGATGGGGTGCTCTGTCCGGTCTGGTCGCGGATGAGGATGGCATGATCTATGCGGTCAACGACAGCTTCTACGGCTTCCAGCCATCGATCTTCAAGATCGACCCCAGCCAGCAGCCTGCCCGTATCGTGGATGTGATCCGCGTTCATCGTCAGGACGGCAACCCGGCGCAAAAGATCGACATGGAAGGCATCACGCTGGATGGCGAAGGGGGCTTCTACGTCGCTTCCGAAGGCCGCACCGATCGTGTCATCCCGCACGCGATCTATCACGTCGGACCGGACGGTCTGATCAAGGACCGCAAGGGCGAGATTGGCTTGCCGCCGGAACTGATGGCTGTTGAAAAACGCTTTGGCTTCGAAGGCATCACCAAGGTGGGTGACACCCTGTGGATGGCGGTTCAGCGAGAGTGGAAAGACGACCCGGAAAACCACGTGAAACTGGTCGCCTATAATCTGGACAGCAAGGAATGGGGTGCCGTGCACTATCCCAAGGCCGCCCCGGAAACAGGCTGGGTCGGACTGTCGGAAATCGTAGCCTTTGGTGATCATGTCTATGTCATCGAGCGCGACAACCAGCATGACCACCGCGCTGTGACCAAAAAAGTCTACCGCATCCCACTGTCCGAAATGACCCCGGCCCCACTGGGTGGCGAGTTGCCTGTGGTCAGCAAGGAAGAGGTCCGCGACCTGCTGCCCGACCTGACCTCGACCGGGGGTTACGTTCTGGACAAGATCGAAGGTCTGGCCATCCTGCCCTCGGGCGAAGCATTTGTGATGACGGATAATGACGGTGTAGACGACGCCTCGGGCGAGACGATGTTCTGGTCAATTGGACCTGTGACAGCCGGGAATTGATCCCCAAACAGAGACAAAATAAAGCCCCGCAGACCGTATCTGCGGGGCTTTTCAGTTGTCGCGGCTATTGCCTGGCCTCGACAAGGTTCAGCGCCAGTAATTGTTTGCCTGAGCGATTGTGCGAAAGTTGGCAGCGACCACGTGGGACACCATCGTCAAACTGTCGGCACTGTTTGCATAATCCGGGCGCATTCTGTTCCGGGCCTCGTCATCGGGCTGCGTTTTCTTGACTGCCATGCGGGACAGCAAAATCGCCAGGTCAAAACCGGCCTCAGGAGTTTTCGTTTCTAAGCTTGGCAACCAGGACATGCTACCTCTCTTTATGTCGTGCACGATGTATTTTCACATTGATGATCCCCAAGCCCCATGTCAAGATTTATATCGTGCACGATGCTAATTCGAGAAAAGACATGGATACCGATCAGTTACCGACCCGGGCCGAAGATATGTTTTGTTATGGCGTTTATACGGCGTCACACGTTATCAACCGGGCGTACACACCACACCTGACGCGCCTGGGCCTGACATATCCCCAGTACATTACCCTCACTCTGCTTTGGGAGACGGACGGTCAGAAGGTGACAGAACTTGCCGCGCGGTTGCGAATGGCCACCAGTACACTGACGCCCTTACTCAAGCGGCTGGAAACGCAAGGCCATGTCAAACGAACCCGAGGCAAGCAAGACAGCCGGGAGGTCTATGTAAACCTGACTTCCAAAGGCAAGGCGCTGAAACAAGAAGCGCCGTACATCACCGCATGCATGGTGCAGGGAACAACTTTGGAGCGTGGCGAGTTGGAAACATTGCAGGGTCTCCTGGAGAAGATCTGCGATGGGTTGTCAGGAGACTAGTTAGAACCCAACAAAACCCCCTAGCAAAGAAGTGACACAATTGGTCTATTTTGTGTTTCTGGCTTGAGTTGCGTAGAGGCGTTAAAAGAGCATTTGCCACTTTTTGCCTTGAACCAAACGTTGAACACGTATTGAAAGTAGGCTTTTCCAAATGGCATTAGAAGGCAGAGAATGAAGAACCCGTCAATCGAGTGTTTTGAGCACACTCGTCTGGAAGATATTCTGCGCACCAATGAAGTTTTGCTCTGGTCCGGCTGCCCGGCTTATGGGAGCAGCTTTTTTCAGGCGGTCGGTGAAGAGAAGAAGTTACACATTGGTCTGCTTGTGGGGGTGCTGGCGATGTGGGGCGTAATTCCATTCATCGAGGACGAAACTCGATTTGATCGCATAGATGCTTTGATGATTTTTTCAGTCGCTACTGTGGTTTTTGCAGGTATATCATTTAGTGCCGCAAGCCAACGGCAGTACGTTCTTTTCAATTTAGTTTATTTCGTCACCAACAAGCGATCCATTGTGTGCCGCAAAGGAAGAAACTGGCGGCTAAGCACGCGCCTATATGTGGTTTCGTGTCCGCATTCAGCCACTTACCCATATAGAATCATCAACACTCGCCCGCATCCTTCACTTCAAATCGGTACATTACTCTCACAGGACCAATTGCAACCTTTTGGGCTTGGGCTGACGCATCCCGGTCAGCCCCACTTGTGGGGGCGCGTAACCAGCCCCATCGTTTTCGAGTACATCCCAAATGCGACTGAACTGTTGGAGGTAATTGAGCGACACGCGGCCTCAAGCACAGCTGTTTGAGCGATCGGAAACTCCAACGGTCAGAATAAAGACGCCCCGCGTCTGGAGGAACGCGGGGCGTATGTTGCGATAATCCAGAGAGGATCAGATTACCGCTCGGTTCTGTGCCGCCTTAGTTGACGGCTTTGGCGTCAACGACATCCTTTTCGATGGCCTTGGACGACGCGATCTCGATCCGGCGCGGTTTCAGGGCTTCGGGCACTTCGCGCTTCAGGTCGATGTTCAGCATGCCGTTTTCGTGGCTGGCGCCAGTAACGCGGACATGGTCGGCCAGCGCAAAGCGGCGCTCAAACGCGCGGGTGGCGATGCCACGGTGCAGATAGCTGCGATCCTTGTCATCAGAGGCTTTCTTGCCAGCGACGACCAGCGAATTCTCTTTCACTTCGACCGACAGATCTTCTTCCGAAAATCCGGCGACAGCCACCGAAATACGATAGGTGTCGGCATCGGTTTTTTCGATGTTGTATGGGGGGTAGCTGGGCTGCGCAACGTCGTTGGTCAGAACGCGGTCCATCATGTCTGCGATCTGGTCAAATCCAATGGTGGCGCGATGCAGCGGTGCAAAATCAAAACTACGCATGTGTTGTATCCTCATGTTGAGCGATTCACGATTTGTGCCCTCCGTTCGGACGGGCGACGACAGTCACCGGACCCCGATTTTGGCGATCCGGTACATCTCACATGGGTAGGAAATTGGTTGAGTTCAAGACCCGCCGGAACTGATGAACTTTGCGCCCGATTCGGACTTGCCGGACCCAACCTTCAACCTGCGGATCGACGCCTTGGGCTGCGGCGCGTCGCGGCGCATGATCGCCTTGAGTTCCGATACGACACCAGCCAGTTCCATTCCGTATCCGGTCTTTCTGCCGTTATGCACGCCCACTGCCGACACCACCGACAGAATCTGCCAGCGCGGCCCATTCCTGGCCAGCACCGCCGAACCCGACGACCCGAATGTGATATCGCAGTTAAACGCGATCAAACCTTGCCGCCGTTCGAGGATGCGGCAGGATCGTTCACGTGTGATTGCGTCTGCTCGTCCGCGCCCATACGAGGCGATGCTGATCTCGTTTCCAGACACACGCCCGCCATGGAGCGCAAAGGGGTCTGCGATTTCGTAAGGGATCGGCTCCTCCAGCCGCATCAGGGCAACGTCTGCCCGAATGCTCTGAGGGGACAGCAGGTCATTGGCGCCATAATCCGGATGCGCCGCGATCTGCACGACCTTGCGTTCTGCCAGAGCCTTGCCATTGCTCAGCCCGGCGCGAAACGTGACTTCGCCCGGCAGATAGGGTTGGCCGGTCTTCTTGTCCAAGGCGCAATGGGCGGCGGTCAGAACCATGTCCTGCGCGATCAGGGTCCCGGTGCAGAACGAAACTGTTCCGATATCCAGCCGTCCGATTGCCTCCCAACCATATAGATCATCGCGGTCCGTCAGTTTGCGCTTGTCACTTTGGGCCAAAGCGGCGCTCACCAAGGCGGATACGAACAGGAATGCGGTTAGCAGTACTCTGGTCATGGCTTGATGAATCTCGCGCCCACATTCTTGCCCGCTCCGGTGCCGGACGTGGACAAGCCGAACCCGCGCCCGGAGGACAGTTCGGCCTGCAGCAACTGAAGCGATTCATCCAGCGCAGTGCCCAGCGCGACGCTCTGCCCGCCAAGCTCGGCCTTGCCTGATACAACCGAAACGATACGCGGGCGCTCATCAGCAAAAGAAAAGATCGGGGCGCCGGACGCACCGAAATCCACGTCGCAAGACATCACCAGAACACCGGATTGGCGCGCCATGACCGAACAAACCTCTTGCAGGGACGGTGCCTCGGCGCGGTCATGTGCATAAGAAACAACACCAACCTCCTCGCCGCGCGCCGGACGGTCACCGGTGTCAAACGGGATCACGGTCGTATTCCGCACCGGCTGCCACAACTCGATCAGAGCGATATCGTTGCGCACCCGGGCCGTCGTTGCTTTCCCGTCATAATGATAATCCGGATGAATGACCGCCTGCCGCGCCGCCCGGTAGGCCGAGGCGCGACCTCTGCGCCAGCCAGCCAGAAATTCGATCCGTGCCGGGTCGATCCGTGTTTTTGTTGCTTTGTCGAACAGGCAGTGGGCAGCCGTCAGGACCAGCGTCGGTGAAATAAGCGCGCCCGTGCAAAAGCCCGTACCATCGATATCCAGACGCCCGACCGCCATCCACGCCCGGCCCGAATCCGAGGTTTCCAGACTGGTCAGCCCGGAATCCTGCGCCAAGGCTGCAATTGGCAGCAAATTCAACGCAATAGCCATGATCCAGTTGCGCACAAGGGTCTCCGGCGTCTGTTCTGAGACACCAGAAATACATGAATCGTGGGGCGAAAATAGGGCGGCTAGGCCGTTCGGATGTTTCGACCGAAGGTGATGCCAGCCTGCATCAGACCGCCTGGCAAGTTACGACAGTTGACCCTCCTGTCACTGCCCTGCCCTGGATTGATCGCGCTTTTGTTCCCGCCGATGGACTACGTCGCTGTTTGGGTACTGCGCCGTGCTGATGGTTGCCGTTCCGAATGACCTCAAGGATTCGCAAGCCTATCCACGAACAGCCCCTGCCACCGAGATCTGCGTCCCCGCCGCCTGCAGCCTTAATCGTGCGCTGCGTGCGACCTATTTCGCGTCGGCCTCTTTGGCCTGGATTCTGGGGCCCGCAGCACTGATGTTGGGAACACTGATCAAAGTTGGGGTGCTCTATCGGCGTGAATTCGCGTCCCATTCCAGAACGATCCTGCCGACACAGCCGCCCAACACAGAGTCGTGATACCAATGCCCCGCACCACGACTTATGGTCGGGTATGCGTTACCTGATTCTCACAGCTTTTCTGGCAGTTCCTGCCTTTGCCGATCCACCGGTGATCGAGAACGTTTCAGCCAGCCGCAGCGGCGACACCTGGCGGTTCGACGTGACAATCCGGCATCCGGATACGGGCTGGGATGACTATGCGGATGGTTGGCGTGTTCTGGACATGGACGGGACCGAGCTGGGGATGCGGGTGCTGCATCACCCGCATGTCGACGAGCAGCCCTTTACCCGGTCGCTGAGCGGGGTCGCCATTCCCGAAGGCGTCACACAGGTGCAGGTGCAGGCGCGCGACAATGTGGGGGGGTGGAGCGAAACCACCACGGTCGTCGACCTGAACTGAGGATCAGAACACCCCGAGACTCAGGCCTGCCGCCATGGCGGCGCCGATTTCACGACATTTCTCAAGCTGATCTTCAGGGATCGTCTTTTCTGCCAGTATTGCCTCTGGCGTCTGTGCATGCGTACAGATGATCAAAGGCGGCTGCACCTCTTTCAACCGCCAACCTGTGGCGATGCGCGCGGTTTGCCTTGCTGCGTTTTCTCCGTCGGATCCGGCACAAACCATCTGCGCGTAGGGTCGACCTTCGATCTTGCCGAGAACGGGATAGTAGCTGCGGTCGAAGAACTCTTTCATCAGACCCGAAATCGCGGCCAGATTCTCCGGCGCGCAAAAAATGTAGCCGTCAGCATGCAGGAGATCTTCGGGCCCGGCCTGATCTGCGGTCTTCAAGACGATATCCGCTTCGTCCTTCCCCGCTTCGGTTGCCGCTTCGGCCATTTGCCGGGCACCGCCGGTGCGCGAGTGATAGACGATCAAAAGCTGCGCCATGTCAGATCCGGTGATAGGGGCCGCCCGACAGGATGGTTGCAGCCCGATAAAGTTGCTCGGCCAACATCACACGAACAAGCATGTGCGGCCAGACCATCGCGCCGAAAGAGATCGAAAAATCCGCGTCGGCCCGCAGCGCCGGGTCGATCCCATCCGCTCCGCCGATGATCAGCGCCAAATCCTGCCGTCCGGCATCGCGCCAGTCACCGAACTTTTTCGCAAAATCCGGGGAAGACATCACGCGCCCCCGCTCATCCAGCGCGCAGACCACTGAACCCTTGGGCAATGCCTTGCGCAGCAACGCAGCCTCCGCCCCCATGCCCGCGTTTTTCTTGTCTTCAATCTCGATCACGCGCGCGGGACCAAGGCCCAGCGCACGGCCGGTCCGGTCAAATCGGGTCAGGTAGTCGTCAAGCAGGGTTTTCTCGGGTCCGGCGCGCAATCGCCCGACCGCAACTATGCTGATACGCATATCTCTCTCGCCTCCGGCCTCTCAATACAGACCGGGATAGCGCCTCAGTTGGCCGAGGCGCTGCCGCCCTGAGGCAGCCACATCTTTTCCAGCTGGTAGAATTCACGCACTTCGGGGCGGAAGATATGAACGACCACGTCGCCCGTATCGATCAGCACCCAGTCGCCGGCATCCTTGCCTTCGACCTTCGAGGTGAAGCCGAATTCCTGCTTGATGCGATCCGTCAGCTTTTCCGCCATGGCCGAGACCTGACGGGTCGACCGACCCGATGCGATCACCATGTGATCCGCCACGGACGATTTGCCCTGCAGGTTGATCTGCACAACATCTTCGGCCTTGTCATCGGTAAGTGAGGAAAGGATACGTTCAAGCAGCTTGTCGCTGATTGACTGAGAGTGGGCCATTATTTTGGCCCCATCATCGGCGGGCAAACCCGCCTGAGACTGTAGTGACAGGACATAGTCCTCCTTTGTTACGCGCCGTGAAACCCCGGCGCCGGGATACTTATAAGGTAACAAGCACCCGATGACATTTCAATGAAGGCGCCTGAGCCCTCGCAGGATTGTGCCCTGACGGCATCTGCGAGGGTGCACAAGACCTTGATAGACTCAGCCAGTATCTATATCTGACCGGTTATGAGACCTCATACGGCCCCGAAAATCGACCTGCAAGACCGTGCGCGCCTGCGCGAGCGGTTCTTTGGGGCTGCCCGCACGGTTCTGGCCCGCCTATAAGCGGCGCCCAGCCACTCGCCAGCTATTCTCATTTTCTACGGGAGAGGACCGATGTCCCCCAAAACGCTCTATGACAAAATCTGGGATGCCCATGTCGCGCACGAAGCCGATGATGGCACCTGCCTTCTCTATATTGACCGGCACCTTGTGCACGAAGTCACCAGCCCGCAGGCCTTTGAAGGCTTGCGTATGGCGGGTCGCAAGGTGCGCGCACCGGAAAAGACCATCGCGGTACCTGATCACAACGTGCCCACCACGCCGGATCGCGTGAACGGGATCGAAAACCCTGAATCGCGTATTCAGGTCGAGGCGCTGGACAAGAATGCCAAGGATTTCGGCATTCACTATTACCCGGTGAACGATATTCGCCAGGGTATTGTGCACATTGTCGGCCCGGAACAGGGCTGGACCCTGCCCGGTATGACGGTTGTCTGCGGTGATAGCCACACCGCCACCCATGGCGCGTTTGGCGCGCTGGCCCATGGGATCGGTACGTCCGAGGTCGAGCACGTTCTGGCCACGCAGACCCTGATCCAGAAGAAATCCAAGAACATGAAGGTCGAGATCACCGGCAAACTGCAGCCGGGCGTGACCGCCAAGGACATAACCCTGGCCGTGATCGGTGAGACCGGCACCGCTGGCGGCACCGGCTATGTCATCGAGTATTGCGGTGAAGCGATCCGCGATCTCTCGATGGAAGGGCGCATGACCGTCTGCAACATGGCCATCGAGGGCGGCGCCCGCGCTGGCCTGATCGCGCCGGACGAAACCACCTTTGAATATGTCAAAGGTCGCCCGCACGCCCCGAAAGGCGCGCAATGGGAAGCGGCGATGGACTGGTGGAAAACGCTCTACACCGACAACGACGCGCATTTCGACAAGGTTGTCACCATCCGCGGCGAAGACATCGCGCCGGTCGTGACCTGGGGCACCAGTCCCGAGGACGTGCTGCCGATCACCGCATCCGTTCCTCACCCCGAAGATTTCGAAGGTGGCAAGGTCGACGCGGCCCGCCGGTCCATCGAATACATGGGTCTGGAAGCGGGTCAGAAGCTGAGCGACGTGGAAATCGACACCGTTTTCATCGGATCCTGCACCAACGGTCGCATCGAGGACCTGCGCGCTGCGGCGGAAATCCTGAAGGGTAAGAAGATCAAGGACGGCATGCGCGCCATGGTCGTGCCGGGATCAGGCCTGGTTCGCGCCCAGGCAGAGGAAGAAGGTCTTGCTGAGATCTTCAAAGAGGCCGGGTTTGAATGGCGTCTGGCCGGATGCTCGATGTGTCTGGCAATGAACCCCGACCAGTTGCAGCCCGGTGAACGCTGCGCCGCGACCTCGAACCGCAACTTTGAAGGCCGTCAGGGACGTGGTGGGCGCACCCACCTTCTGAGCCCCGCAATGGCTGCCGCTGCGGCAATCACGGGACGGCTGACAGACGTCCGAGAGTTGATGTAAGCTGCCCTCATAAATCAACTTTTGAGGGATTGAAAACATGAGTGATTGGGTCAAATGGCTCCTGCTGGGGCTTCTATCTATCGCGTTTGGCATCTTTGTGCTGGGCGCGCCTGTTGTGGCGTCGATTGCCGTAACCGTTGTAACGGGTGTGTTGCTGCTGGTTTCGGGTGCCTTTCAGGTTGTTGGCGGGTTCACAGTTGAAGGCACCGGCAACAAGATCCTGTCACTCATCATGGGTGCGGTGATGCTGTTTCTAGGCTGGTCCTTTCTGGATCATCCGCTGCAAGGAACACTGACACTGGCCACCGTGGTGCTGATCCTGTTCCTGGCAGGCGGTATCGCGCGGATCATCCTGTCCTTCCAGATGCGTGGAACGCAGTTTTTCTGGCCCACGCTGATCTCTGGCATCTTGTCCATCGTGCTGGCCGGTATCATCTGGTCCTACGCCGCTGCAGAACCGGCGGTGCTGTTGCAACTGCTGGGCATCCTGCTGGGCATCGAGATGCTGTTCAACGGGTTCGGGCTGATCTTCATGGCGTTCTTCGTCAAGAACGCACCCAAAGACGAAACAACGGAAGCAAAAGAAGCTTAAACGCGGGGCACGGGGCCGGCCCTCTCCCGCAGGAGTGTAAACATGGAAAAGTTTGACAAAGTCCACGGGGTGGCCGCCCCAATGCCGCTGATCAATATCGACACGGATATGATCATTCCCAAAGTGCACCTGAAAACCATCAAACGGTCCGGTCTTGGCGTCGTCCTGTTTGACGAGATGCGGTATCACGATCACGGCGGCGAAAATGAAGAATTCGTGCTGAACAAGCCCGCCTATCGCAACACCGAGATCCTGGTGGCCGGCGACAATTTCGGCTGCGGGTCATCACGTGAACACGCGCCGTGGGCCATCAAGGATTTCGGCATCAAGGTCGTCATCTCGACCAGCTTTGCCGATATCTTCTACAACAACTGCTTCAAGAACGGCATTCTGCCCATCGTGGTCGAGGAAGAGCACCACGCGGTTCTGATGGACGACGCGCATAAGGGCGAAAACGCCCGCATGACCGTGCATCTGGAAGATCAGCAGATCACAACCTCGGATGGTGCGGTCATCGAGTTCGATATCGATCCCCATCGCAAGCACTGCCTAATTCATGGGTTGGACGACATCGGGCTGACGATGGAAAAGGATCACCACATCGACAGGTTCGAGGACCATGCAAGTCAAGCCCGCCCCTGGGTCTGATTCTGTGGATGATTCTGTGGACACTCAACCAAACGGGGTCGCATCAGCGGCCCCGTTCGCGTTCTTGGGGTCAAAATCTCAGCAACCACAACATGTAGATGTTTGACGTCAACACACGCCGGGTTTGCGTCAACAATGATGCAATCACGCACCAGTTTTGCCATCTTTTTGCCCGAAATTCCGTGTTTTCTGCACCCTGGCTTGAGCGAAAAGCCGCTTATCGTCCATGTTGGCGCTAAAGAGGCAACCGTCAAAATTCAAAGAACGGCGGGCACAGGTTGGAACCAAGTCGGCGGAGAATCGACTGGTCCGGTGTGAAAGGGTTCGGAATAGTGATTGCGCGCACAACAGGGGCGGCGATACGTGGAATATTGGTTGCGCTTTTGGTGCTGACCCCCGCGTTGTACCTGCCTGTTTCTTCGACGAACGGGACCGAGATTGTGGTCTTTCTCGCGATTCTCGCGTTCATTCTGACATTTGCCGAATACAACTCTGCGTTTCCCAGCTTTATCGAATTCCGTGATGCGCCTCCGGTGAACCGGCTGCGGTTTGTGGGCCTGATGTCGATGGTCACCTTTCTGACTCTGATCTGCAAAAACGCCTATGCGCCGACCGAAATGACCACCTTCTTCTATTCAATCAGCCTGTCCGTCGCCAATGTGGTGGACTTCCCCTATTCACCTGTACGGCTGATCGTTTTGATGCTGCCTGAGAACTCAAGCCTACCGCTTGTCGAGCTGGTGCGGATTACTGCCAGCGTGGCTTATGTCGCGGCGCTGGTGACAATTGCCAGCTTCTTCTACGCGGTGAAAATGCGCGGATGGCCTACTGGCAATGGCGCATTCAATGTCTGGACCAACCTGCCGCTGTTTGACCCGACCAAGGGGGGCGATGTCGTAACCCGCCTGCAGCGGGATGGCCGCCTGAACATCTGCATCGGTATTCTTCTGCCATTCCTGATCCCGGCCGTGATTAAGCTTCTCACCAACTTCGCCACACCGATTTCCCTCAACAATCCTCAGACCCTGATCTGGACCATGTGCGCCTGGGCCTTTTTGCCGGCCAGCATGATCATGCGCGGCATGGCGACCGTCCGTATTGCCGGCCTGATCGTTGAGAAACGCCGCGCTTATTCCACTGCCGAGACAACTCAGGCCGCATGATCCGTGTCTTGATTATGCTGCTGGTGCCGTTCGCGGCACAGGCAGATGTCGTGCGCGTAGCCAGCTTTAACACCGAACTCAGTCGCAAGGGCCCCGGCCTTCTGTTGCGGGACATCCAACGGGGTGACGCGCAAGTGCAGGCCGTTGTTGCTGTCCTGTCAGAAGTGAAGCCGGACATCATCGCCCTTCAGGGCCTGGACTGGGATCTGGACGGTCTGGCCGTCTCGGCCCTGTCCAACACGCTGCGCGACGCTGGTTTGGACTATCCCTACACTTTCTCGTCCAGACCAAACTCAGGCCTGGAATCGGGCCATGATCTGGATGGGGATGGGCGTGTCCATGGGCCTGGTGATGCACAGGGCTGGGGTCGTTTTACCGGCGCGGGTGGGCTGGCGGTGTTGTCCCGCTTCCGGATCGTGGAGTCAGAGGTTCAAGACTATTCCGATATGTTGTGGCAAGATTTGCCCGGAGCCACCCTGCCCACCGTTAACGGCCAGCCTTACCCCTCGGCGCAGGCCCAGAACGTCCAGCGCCTGTCCTCGACCGCCCATTGGGTCGTCCCGATCAAAACACCCGCCGGGCGGTTAAGCCTTATGACCTTTCACGCCACGCCGCCTGTGTTCGACGGGCCCGAAGATCGCAACGGGCTGCGAAACCAAGACGAGATCCGGTTCTGGTCGGTGCTGTTGAACGGTGATCTGGGTTCCGCGCCACCGGACCATTTTGTGATCGCCGGAGATGCCAATCTGGACCCGGATCGGGGAGACGGACGGACAGAGGCTATCCAAACCCTCCTGTCGCACCCGCTTCTGCAAGACCCTGAACCAAAGGATTCGACCGGCGAAATGACAACTGTTCACTGGAAATCCGTCGGGGACATGCGCGTCGACTATGTGCTGCCTTCGGCGGATTTGGAGGTTCTGGACTCGGGTGTTTTCTGGCCGAAAGCAGATACCCAGCTACGAGAAATGGCCCAACGCGCCAGTCGCCATCGACTGGTCTGGGTGGATATCAAACTTCCCTAGCGCGTTTTCAGACCGCGCTCTCAACCCTGTCGCTGCATGTCTGCAAAACCAGAGAGGCTGGGATCGCGGTACGCAACGCCTCATCCAGATCGGTTTGGGGAACGTCGCCAAGCAGTTCGGTCAAGTGCGCGCCGTCCAGACTGTGCGCAACGTCCCACAGATAGCGCATCTCCAGCAAATGCGGCGCCATGCGCCAGAAGGGCCGGACGAGATGAATGGGCCACCAGTTCATCGTTTTCAACGAAACATTCTGCGCCGTCACACGTGACAAAGCCTGCGCAATTTCCATGCCAGTCAGCGTGTATCCACCAAACGGAACATCGCTGAATCGAGGCAGATCGTCTCGAATCTCTGCCAGTGCGACCGCCGCGCGCGTCAGATCTGGCAAATAGGCCCAGGCATGGGGGATATCCGGATTGCCAGGGTAAACCAACCGGCCACGGGACAGGTGCTTGATCATGACCTGGTCGAACCAGTTGCCCGATCCACACGTGTCGATGAAATCCCCCGCACGCAGCAGGATCGTGCGCACAGGTGAGCTTCGGTACGCTTCCTCCATCTCAATCCGGATGCGCCCAAGGGGGTTTTGCGCCAGATGCGGCGTTGCGGCCGACCATGGACCCGGCGTTCCCGCACCAAACACATAGACGTTTCCGGGAACGATCACGGTCACGCCCGTATCAGAGGCGACGTCAATCACCTGCTGGTGGAGGCCTAGAAGCAACCGCGCCCACTCCGGGTAAGGCGGATTCCAGGCATTCACGATCACGTCCGCCCCCTGCGCCGCCTGTTCCAGCTGCTCTGTTTTGCGATCGAAACATCGTACAGTCCATCCCGCATTGCCAAATGCCTGCGCTGCATTGCGCCCAAAGCGGCCCGTCGCCCCAAGAATCAGAACCGTCTGCGTCATGGATCCCTCCTGTTTGACCCCAATTTAACCATTCAGTGTGTCAGGGGAATTGCCGCGGGGCGAAGAACGTGTATTCATTTTTGAATGGAACGATCCCTGATGCATTCCGACTGGTCCCTGATTCAGAGTTTTCTGGCGGTTGCGGAAACCGGGTCGCTATCTGCGGCGGCCCGGCAACTCAATCGTAGCCAACCGACGCTCGGACGTCAGGTACAGGCGCTTGAGGCGGATCTGGGTGTCTCTTTGTTTGACCGGCATGCACGCGGCCTCAATCTCAGCGAAGTGGGCGCGCAGCTTTTGCCCATGGCGCAGGAAATGCACAGCGCCATGAGCGCGTTCAGCCTAACGGCGGCTGGCCAGTCCCAGCAACTGGAAGGCTCTGTGCGCATCACGGCGTCGGTCTTTGCGTCCCACCATCTGTTGCCCCCGATTCTGGCGCATATCAGACAACAGGAACCGGCCATTCAACTGGAGCTGGTTGCCACCGATGCCAGTGAGAACCTTCTGTTTCGCGAGGCCGATATCGCCGTGCGGATGTACCGCCCGGAACAGATGGACATTGTCTCGCGATATCTGGGCGACGTTCCGTTGTGTTTCTGTGCCGCGAAATCCTACCTGGACCGCGCCGGGCGACCTGAAACGCCTGCAGAGTTGTTTGCGCATGATCTCGTTGGATTTGACGCAAGCGAAGTGATCATCAGGAAAATGCGGGAAAAAGGCTGGCCCGCAAGCCGCGAAAGCTTTGCCACCCGCTGCGATCTGCAAAGCGCGTATTGGGAGTTGATCCGTGCCGGGTGCGGCATCGGTTTCAGTCAGACCCAGGTGGCCGAGGCCGATCCGCTGATCGAGATTCTGCCGCTGGATGTCGACGTTCCCGTTCTACCTGTGTGGCTGGCCTCGCCCCAGGCCATGCGCCAGACCCCGCGCATCCGCCGGATCTGGGACCTGCTGGCTGAGGGGCTTAAGGCATCACTTTGAGGCGGCATGGCACGTGGCCGATCCCCGCCAAACAGACTTTTGCCGTCCCATAAGCGTGGACCGTTTGATTTGGGTCCGTCGTCTCATTGACCCGAGGCGACGCAAAGGCTAGGGCCATTGCGACAAAACGCAAGGAGAGCCTTCATGTCCAACCCCTCACTCCTCATCCTGCCCGGTGACGGAATTGGCCCCGAAGTTATGACCGAAGTGCGCAAGGTCATCGATTGGTTCGGCGCCAATCGCGGTCTTCAGTTCGATGTGAGCGAGGATCTGGTTGGCGGTGCGGCCTATGATGCACATGGCAAGCCGCTGTCGGATGAAACCATGGCAAAGGCGCAAGAGGTAGATGCGGTTTTGCTGGGCGCTGTTGGTGGCCCGAAATACGACGATCTCGACTTCAGCCTGAAGCCCGAACGCGGTCTGCTGCGTCTGCGCAAGGAGATGGACCTTTATTCCAACCTGCGTCCGGCACAGTGCTTTGATGCGTTGGCTGACTTCTCATCGTTGAAAAAGGACGTCGTTGCCGGCCTGGACATCATGATCGTCCGCGAACTGACCTCGGGTGTCTATTTCGGCGAGCCGCGCGGCATCTTCGAAGAAGGCAATGAACGCGTCGGCATCAACACCCAGCGGTACACCGAATCCGAAATCGAACGTGCCGCACGCTCGGCCTTTGAACTGGCGATGCGCCGGAACAAAAAGCTGTGCTCGATGGAAAAGGCCAATGTGATGGAATCGGGCATTCTGTGGCGCGAGGTCGTGGATCGCGTGGCCAAAGAATACCCCGAGGTCGAGCTGAGCCATATGTATGCCGACAACGGTGCGATGCAGTTGGTGCGCGCGCCCAAGCAGTTCGACGTGATCCTGACCGACAACCTGTTCGGGGATATCCTGTCAGACTGCGCCGCAATGCTGACCGGGTCGTTGGGTATGCTGCCCTCGGCCAGTCTGGGCGCACCGATGGCCAATGGCCGTCCCAAGGCGATGTACGAACCGGTTCACGGCTCCGCCCCGGACATCACCGGTCAGGGCAAGGCGAACCCGATTGCCTGCATCCTCAGTTTTGCGATGGCGCTGCGCTATAGCTTTGATCAGGGCGCCGAAGCCGATCGTCTGGAAGCGGCGGTCGAAAAGGTTCTGGCCGACGGTGTTCGCACGGGCGACCTGCTGGCCGATGAAGGCGTGGAGCCGGTTTCGACGACAGAAATGGGTGACGCCATCATCAAAGCGCTGGACGCCAGCCTTTAAGAGCTCTCATAGGCGGCGCTCGACGCGCCGCCTCTGCCTCAGTTTCCGCCGAAAATCCCGTTCAGCAGGTTGCTGATGGCCTGTTCCAGACCTCCGCCCTGCCTGCGGCGCGGCTGAGAGGGCTGTGCAACCTGGACAGGCGGTGCGGGCGCCAGCATCGGCAGTGGTGTGGGTGTCATCCCTTCGGTGACGCGCAGCATGGTTTCCTTCCAGATTTCCGCCGGCAACCCGCCTCCCGTGACACCCGAAAGCGGCGTGTTGTCATCGTACCCCATCCAGACACCTGTCACGTAATCCGCCGTAAATCCGATGAACCACGCATCCCGCGCGGCCTGGGTCGTGCCGGTTTTGCCAGCGACCTGCCAGCCAGGCAGTTTTGCACGCCCACCGGTTCCCTGCGATACAACACGCTCCATCATCCACGTCAGTTGCTTGGCCGCATTGTCGTTGATTACCCTCTCTCCGATGCCGGTTGTCGTGACCATAACGGGCGTGTCATCGCCCAGCAGCTTGAGTTCGGTCAGGCCGTAAGGTTCCACGGCGGAACCGCCGTTCAGGATGCCCGCATACGCCCCCGTCATCTCGATCAGCGTGCTCTCTGAGGCGCCCAGCGCCAGCGCGGGGCCTTGCGCCAGATCGCTGGCGATCCCGAAACCGGTGGCGACAGTGCGCACATTGTCGAGGCCCGAAATCTCGGCCACTTTCACCGCCGGGATGTTCAGAGAGTTCTTGAGCGCATCCGCCAGCGTGACCTGCCCGTAGTATTTGTTGGTGTAGTTCTTGGGGCACCATTGGCCCGATCCGGGGATGTTTACGCAGTAGGGCTCATCCATCACCGTATCATAGGGCGAATACCCAAGCTCCAACGCAGTAGCGTAGACAAAAGGCTTAAACGACGACCCGGTCTGCCGCAGCGCCTGCGTCGCGCGGTTGAACGCACCCGAGACGCGGGTTTTGCGGCCACCGACCATGGCGCGCACCGCCCCATCCGCCGACATCACAACAATCGCGGCCTGCGCTTTCGACCCTTCCCGAACCTTCTCCTGAAAGATGAATTGCAGCGCCTCTTCTGCCGAGGTCTGGATGCGCGGATCTAATGTCGTGCGGATCACCACATCCTCGGTGGTGTTACGGGTGAAGAACTCGGGCCCGCTGGCCATGACCCAATCGGCGAAATAGCCGCCTGCACGCGCGGCGGCGGCCTCGGAGAGTTGCGCGGGACGGGCACGCGCCTCACTGGCCTGCGCGCCGGACAGGTAGCCCTGCGCCTCCATCAGGCCAACCACAAGCCGCGCCCGATCCTGCGAGCGCTGCAGGTTGTTCGTCGGCGCATAGCGCGATGGGGCCACCAGAAGACCGGCCAGCATCGCGGCTTCTGCCGGAGAGACCTCGGCCGCAGATTTTCCGAAATAGCGCTGGCTGGCCGCTTCGAACCCACGTGCGCCAGCCCCCAGGAATGCGCGGTTCAGGTAGATCGTCAGGATTTCGTCCTTGGAGTATTTCACCTCCATCGCCAGGGCATAAATCGCCTCTTTGCCCTTGCGCCAGAGCGAGCCCTGACGGCAATCCGCCTCATAAGCGGCCTCCGACTCCCACGCGGCAGGTTCGTAAGGTACGCCCAGACACAGCAGCTTGGCCGTCTGCTGCGTGATTGTCGAGCCGCCATGGCCCGAGAGCGGACCGCGCCCTTCGCTCAGGTTGATGCGAACCGCGCTGGCCACACCGCGCGGGCTGACGCCGAAATGGCGGTAAAACCGTTTATCCTCGGTCGCGATGACGGCGTTCTTAAGGTGGGGTGAAACGGTATCGGCGGTGATCACCCCGCCAAACTGGTCCCCGCGCCAGGCAAAGACCTTGCCATCGCGGTCCAACATCGTGACCGAGCCGCGTGCGCGACCATCCAGCAAGGCATCGACATCGGGCAGCGAGGTATAGACCACGCCCACCGCCAGCGCGATCAGCATCGCCACCACGGCACCAACACGCCAGGTCAGACCCCAGATCAGCCGTGCGATCCAGCGGAACAGGCGACGAAACAGGCCGCCGCCATTGCCACCAGACCCCTTGCGCGTCTTTTTGCGGGAGGTTCTGCGAGTCGCTGTTTTGCGGGCGGTCGATTTACGGCCTGCCGGCTTGGCAGCACGCTTGGACGCCGTGGGCTTGCGCCCCTTCGACGGGTATCTCTTATCCGCGACCAAGGTCGGTTTGCGGCGCTTGGACTCAGTCATGCTCAAACTCTGCCCGATTATGCTTTTGCGTCACCATACCTCGGAGACACAGCTATGTTGAGGTATGAAATTCCGGAAATTCTCCTCTCTCTTCCGCCAATTTTTTAATCATCTTGTGCAATTTGTGCAAAAATTGTGCAACTTTGGGCAGCTTTTCCTGACTTTCGGACGTGGAAAACGTTCCTAACCGCGCTCCGTCACGCTCTTTTTCTGCAGGTGCAAACAAACCGGTCTGACCGGGGAAGCAGAGGGGAAAGACGTGAAACTGATCATTGCGACAATCAAGCCGTTCAAGCTCGAGGAGGTGCGCGAAGCACTGACCCAGGCTGGCGTGCGCGGCATGATGGTGACCGAAATCAAGGGCTTCGGCTCGCAATCCGGTCACACCGAAATCTACCGTGGGGCCGAATACGCCGTGAACTTCGTGCCCAAGATCAAGCTCGAGATCGTGGTGCCCGCCACCATGGCCGACCAGATCGTTGAGACCATCACCAAAACCGCCAAGACCGGCAAGATCGGCGACGGCAAGGTTTTTGTCCTCGATGTCGAGCAGGCGCTGCGCGTGCGGACCGGGGAAACCAACGAGGACGCGCTGTAAGCGCCCTTTATCCACATCATTCGAGGACTGAAAATGAACCTGATGAAATCTCTCATCCCTGCTGCCGCGCTCGTTGCGCTGCCGCAGATGGGCCTTGCGCAAGACGCTGCCGAAGGCGAGGCCGCGCTGCACACCCAATACATCTTCACCACGCTGCTGTTTCTGATGGGCGGCTTCCTGGTGTTCTTTATGGCCGCGGGCTTTGCCATGCTCGAAGGCGGGCTGGTGCGTTCCAAGAACGTGGCCATGCAGATGACCAAGAACATCGCGCTGTTTTCGATTGCTGCGATCATGTACTGGCTGATCGGCTTCAATCTGATGTACCCGGGCGACGGCTGGACCATCACAGGCTGGCTGGGTCCGTTCTTTTCGACCACCGTTTTGGATCCTGTGGGCGTAGACCCTGCCGAGGCAGCGCTGGATTACGCATCGATCGGCTCGGACTTTTTCTTCCAGCTGGTCTTTGTTGCAGCAACCGCTTCGATTGTGTCGGGTGCCGTGGCCGAGCGGATCAAGCTGTGGCCCTTCCTGATCTTCGTCGTCGTGCTGACCGGTCTCATGTACCCGATCACCGGATCGTGGCAGTGGGGCGGCGGCTGGCTGTCCGAAGCTGGTTTCTCGGACTTCGCGGGTTCGACCATCGTGCATTCGGTCGGAGGCTGGGCGGCTCTGGCGGGTTGTCTGATCCTTGGCCCGCGTATCGGGAAGTACAAGGACGGCAAAGTTCACCCGATCCCCGGTTCGAATCTGGCTCTGGCCACCTTGGGGACATTCATTCTGTGGCTGGGCTGGTTCGGCTTCAATGGCGGTTCGCAACTTGCTATGGGCACCGTGGGTGACGTGTCCGACGTGTCGCGCATCTTCGCCAACACAAACATGGCCGCAGCCTCGGGCGCAGTCGCTGCTCTGATCCTGACACAGGTTCTGTACAAGAAGCCTGACCTGACGATGGTGCTGAACGGCGCGCTGGCCGGTCTGGTCTCGATCACGGCCGAACCGCTGGCCCCCACCCTGTTCGGTGCGCTGTGGATCGGCGCTGTGGGCGGTATCATCGTGGTCTTCGCGGTTCCGATGCTGGACAAGTTCAAGATCGACGACGTTGTCGGTGCCATCCCGGTCCACCTGTGCGCCGGAATTTGGGGCACCATCGCGGTGATCTTCTATGGCGAAGCCAACCTGATCACGCAGTTGACCGGTATTGTCGCCTACGGCGTGTTCACCTTTGTCGGCGCACTGATCCTGTGGACTGTGCTGAAAGCCACCCTAGGCATCCGCGTCAGCGAAGAGGACGAGATCAACGGTCTGGATATGGCGGAACTCGGTATGGAAGCCTATCCTGAGTTTTCAAAGGGCTGAACCTTCGCCCCAACAAAAACAAAAAACCCCGGGCGTTCGCGCCCGGGGTTCATTTTTTGAGAACTTGGCTTCAAACACCGACGTCGACAATCGCCTTGGCCAGGATCGGCACGGTTTTTGCGTTCAGGCCAGCGATGTTCAGGCGACTGTCGCCGACCATGTAGATGCCGTGATCGTTTCGCAATTGCTCGACCAGTTCCGGGTCTGCGCCAAGGCGCGAGAACATGCCCCGATGCTCGGCGACAAAGCCGAACCGATCCGACCCGCTCAGGCGCTGCAACTCGTCGGCCAGTTGTTGGCGCAGGTCCAGCATGGACAAGCGAACCTCTTCCAGTTCAGCTTCCCAGTCTGCCCGAAGTTCGGGGTCGGTCAGGATCGTGGTGACGACGCGCGCGCCATGGTCTGGCGGGAAGGAATAGTTCTGACGGTTCAGGAAAGCCAGCGTCGACTGGTTCAGAGCCGTCTGCGCCGGATCATCGCTGATGGCCATCAGCAGGCCGGTGCGTTCACGATAAACGCCGAAATTCTTCGAGCAGGAGGCCGCGATCAGGCAGCGCTTGACGGATGAGGCCACCAGACGGGTCGCTTGCGCGTCTTCCTCAAGGCCGTCTCCAAAGCCCTGATAGGCGATGTCGATCATCGCCACGAGGCCACGCGCGTTGATGATGTTCACGACCTCCTGCCACTGCACCATGTTCAGGTTGGCCCCGGTCGGGTTGTGGCAGCAGCCATGCAGCAGAACCACATCGCCGGCTTTGGCTGCTTTCAGGTCCTCGACCATACCGTCGAAATCAACACCACGGGTTTCGCTGTCAAAGTAACGGTACTGAACGGTCTCCATCCCCAGATAATTCAGGATCGACAGGTGGTTGGGCCATGTCGGGTTCGACACGAAAACGCGGGCCTCAGGGTTGGCCATGCGGATCATCTCGAACGCCTGTCGGCAGGCACCCGTGCCGCCGGGGGTCGCAACCGCAGCGATGTTGTCGCGCGGAACCGCATCGCCAAGGATCAGCCCGATCATGGCATCGGCATAGGCCGGATCACCGGCCAGACCGGTATAGGCCTTGCTCTCTTGTTCCTCCAGAATGCGCTTTTCGGCGGCCTTGACCGCGCGCATGACCGGAGTGATGCCCTCGGCGTTCTTGTACACACCGACACCCAAATCGATCTTTTGATCGCGCGGGTCTTCGCGGTACATCTGCATCAGGGCCAGGATTTTGTCCGCTGGCTGCGGTTTGAGGTTCTCGAACATCAGGTCTCTCCGGTTGCGACGGGCAGGGTCGGGAAGGCGCCCCATTCGGCCCAGGAACCGTCATAAAGCGCGTGGTCTGTTTTACCGAGGCGTTCCAGCGCGAGGCTCAGGATTGCGGCCGTCACGCCGGAACCGCATGAGGTGATCGCCGGTTTCGAAAGATCCACACCGGCCGCCTCGAACACGGCGCGGCAGTCCTCCGGTGATTTCATCGTGCCGTTCTTGTTCAGCAAAGTTCCAAAGGGCACGTTGCGCGATCCGGGAATGTGACCCAAGCGCAGGCCTTCGCGCGGCTCAGCCTCCCCTCCGGCAAATCGGGCGGCCGAACGCGCATCGATGATCTCATAATCGCCCAGCTTGGCGGCGGCAGACACCTGCGTCACATCGCGGACAAGCTGGTTCTGCACGCGAACGGTCATGTGACGGTCGCGGATCACCGGCGGCAGGTCTTCGATCTCGCGTCCCTCGGACTGCCATTTTGGCAGGCCGCCATCCAGAACAGCGACGTTTTCCTGACCCATGAGCCGGAACAACCACCAGACGCGCGCAGCCGACATCAGGCCGGCTCCATCATAGACGACAACCTGATGGCCGTCGCCCACACCCATCGCCCGCAGGCGCGACATGAATTTCTCGACCGGGGGCGCCATATGCGGCAGGTCGGACCGATGGTCGGAAATCTCGTCGATATCGAAAAACCGGGCTCCGGGGATATGGCCCGCGTCATACTCGGCCTTCGCATCGCGCCCCTGCTGCGGCAGGTACCAGGACCCGTCCAGAATCCGCAGATCCGGGTCCTTGATATGAGCAGCCAACCATTCGGTGGAAACCAGGGTCTTTGGATCGTCCAGCATCAGTGTCTCCCCTTTGCGCGCAGGGTTTTCCCTATACTTGGCCGAAGTCGTGTTCAAGGCTGGATACGGTCAGGCCGGCCCGTTTCAGGCTCTCATCGGGCGCGGCGCAGCCGGATGTGCTGCATTATTCCGATCAGGCTGATGACAACCCAAAAGCCTTCGATCAGCATCGATGCGAGGTTGAAATTATGCAGCAGCGAGTAAACGATCAGAACCGAGCCCAGAAGGTTGATCACCGGAAAGGCCAGATCGTCGGAATTCATCATCCGCATCTGGGTGGCGAAATAGGCCGCGACAACCATCAAGGCGCCAAAAGACCCGATGGCATCCGCCATGGTTAATGTGTCCAAGAACGCTGCCATCTCTTGCCCTTTTTGAGTCTTCGGTCCGAACCCGTGTTAACTTGCAGGCTCTGTTGTGGCGGGTTGCGCATAGTGGTGCATATTGAGAAATGTCGCGCCCGTCTCACCTGCCCGGTAGCCATGCGGCAGATCGGCCGCAAAACGCAAGCCCTGTCCGGCCAGCAGCGGCACCCATTCTCCTTGCCGCATCACCTCGAGCGTACCTGCGAGCACAAACACCTCTTCGGTCACGCCGACCGCATGCGCCGGAGATTCGTGGCATTGGTTCGGTTTCAACTCTACGTGAAAGGTTTCGGCCCCCAGCATCGGATCGAAGGGAAAGACAATTTTGACTTCGATGCTGCCTGGAAAGGTCACCGTTTGAAAAAACCCTGCATCCGACGGATCGCGGAGTGTGGCACTGCCGATCAACGCACTGAGCGGCAGTTGGAACCCCTTGGCAATTTTCCACAGCGTGGCAATGGTCGGGCTTGATTCGCCGCGCTCGATCTGACCCAGCATGGCCTTGCTGACACCGGTCAGATCCGCCGCCTTGGACAGGCTCAGACCCGACGCGGCCCTCACATCCTTCAGTTTCAGCGTTATGTCGCCCGGTTCAGCCGGATTTTCCATGCGGTCGCCCTGCAAATGCTCTTGTGCGCTATAACGCACACATGCTACGTGCGTTATAACATACGACCCCAGATACCGCAGGCAGGGCAAAAGGGAAACAGCATCATGCCAATGTACCGATCCAGAACCTCAACCCATGGCCGCAACATGGCCGGCGCCCGCGGCCTGTGGCGTGCCACCGGCATGGGCGACGATGATTTCGGCAAACCCATCATCGCCATCGTCAACTCGTTCACCCAGTTCGTGCCGGGGCATGTTCACCTCAAGGATCTGGGCCAGATGGTCGCCCGCGAAGTCGAAAAGGCAGGCGGCGTGGCCAAAGAGTTCAACACCATTGCGGTGGATGACGGTATCGCCATGGGTCACGACGGCATGCTGTATTCGCTGCCTTCACGCGAAGTGATCGCTGACAGTGTCGAGTACATGGTCAACGCACATTGCGCTGACGCGATGGTGTGCATCTCGAACTGCGACAAGATCACGCCGGGCATGCTGATGGCGGCCATGCGTTTGAACATTCCGGCGATCTTTGTTTCGGGTGGGCCGATGGAGGCAGGCAAGATCGGCATCGCGGATCTGGATGCCAAAAAGATCGATCTGGTCGACGCGATGGTAGCAGCTGCCGATGACCGCTTTACCGACGAGCAAGTCAAGCATATCGAGGAAAACGCCTGCCCCACCTGCGGGTCGTGCTCGGGCATGTTCACCGCGAACTCGATGAACTGTCTGGCCGAGGCTTTGGGCCTGGCGCTGCCCGGCAACGGCTCGACGCTGGCGACCCATTCCGACCGTAAGGAACTGTTTCTTGAGGCCGGGCGCCGGATCGTCGAAATCACCAAGCGTCACTACGAGTTGGATGAAAAAGGGTTCCTGCCGCGCGAAATCGCCACATTCGACGCGTTCGAAAACGCCATGAGCCTGGACATCGCCATGGGCGGGTCGACCAATACGGTGCTGCACCTGCTGGCCATTGCCCATGAAGGTCAGGTGCAATTCACGATGTCCGATATGGATCAGCTCAGCCGCAAGATTCCGTGTCTGTGCAAGGTCGCACCGAACACGGAAAACGTACATATGGAGGACGTTCACCGCGCTGGCGGTATCTTCTCGATCCTCGGCGAGCTCAGCCGTGCCGGCCTGCTGCATGATCATTGCAGCACGGTTCACTCGACCACAATAGGAGAGGCGATTGCCAACTGGGATATCAAGATTGCGGATAACCCTAGGGCACAGGATTTGTTCAAGGCCGCCCCGGGTGGCGTGCGCACCACGCAGGCCTTCAGCCAATCCAACCGGTATAAAGAGTTGGATACAGACAGGGAAACCGGCATCATCCGATCCAGGGATCACGCGTTCAGCCAGGACGGCGGGCTTGCCGTTCTGTTCGGCAACATCGCCCGCGATGGCTGCATCGTGAAAACAGCAGGTGTCGACGAGAACATCCTGACATTCACCGGTTCGGCCTATGTCTGCGAAAGTCAGGATCAGGCGGTGAGCGATATTCTGACGGGCAAGGTCAAGGAAGGTGATGTCGTGGTGATCCGCTACGAGGGGCCGAGAGGCGGACCGGGGATGCAGGAGATGCTGTACCCGACGTCGTATCTGAAATCCAAAGGTCTGGGCAAAGCCTGCGCTTTGCTGACGGATGGCCGTTTTTCAGGTGGCACGTCGGGCTTGTCGATTGGCCACGTATCGCCTGAGGCCGCCGAAGGTGGAGAGATCGGGCTTGTGCAACCCGGTGACAGGATCGAAATCGACATCCCAAACCGCACAATCCATCTGGCCGTTTCAGACGAAGAACTGGCGGCGCGGCGCGAAATTCAGGACGAAAAGGGCTGGGTCCCAGCCAAGCCACGCAAACGAAAAGTGTCTACGGCACTCAAGGCCTATGCCAAGCTGACAACGAGTGCCGCCAAGGGAGCCGTGCGTCAACTGTGACATGAATTCTGACCAAGGGTCAGAACAGTCACCGGACGCTCCCGCGTCCGGACTGCGCCATCGGCTATGCCGATGCCTTGTCCGGACTTGGGCCCGGCGCCGCGCGTCGCGCGGCGCCGGGCCCAACCAGAGGAGATGTCTCGCAAGAGACATTGACGATGGGCGGGAGCACCACTGATTTGCTGGTTTAGTCGCCCAGCTTGGCGTGGATTTCATCCAGATCGATCTCACCGACCGGCATCTTGTTGGCCGGGTTCTCGAAATCGTAACGGAACAGCTCGAAATCCTGTTTGTAGATTTCATAGACCAGATGCATCGACAGATCGTCAAAATAGTCTTCGACAGGATGCGCGCGCTTTGGCCCATGCCCCTCGGATTCGTTAAACCGGGGAATCTCGGACAGCGTTACAGGATGCTGAACGTCAATATGGTTCAATACATCCTGCATGCCGTCATTGAACTTTTCGGTCCAAAAGATGCGGTCATACTGTCCACCATTGACGATGAAGGTCGACACATGCCCGGACATCGCCGACCAGTGAATATCGGGATCCATCGGGCGGCGCCACCGTATCGTGTCGCGCGCAAACAGCAGAAACCGGCGAAAGCTGGCAATCTGATCGAACTCACCTTTGCCATCGTCGCCACCAACTTCGATTCCGTAGTTGTAGACAAGCGAAGGCACCAGATTGCCGCGATACCGTTTGCCGTTGCGCTGAATCCCGCAGATCTTGTCAAAGAAAGAGCTCAGGATGCGGGTGTACGGGTTGCGGACACAGGTAAAGGAATAGGACGCGTGTGAGCGTACGTTGCTGGAAATCTGATCCTGGCTTGGGCCAAAGGCCCATTTGTGCATGCCGTCCTTGGCGTCGTGAATGTCACCGTCAAAGAACCGGCCATGGTCGGAGTAGAACATGATCTGACCGATGGTCGAGCAGGCGCATTTCGGCACGACACGGTAGACCATGCTCTCGCTTTCGGTCATCCAGGTACCGGGAAAACCCATCTGCTGTGCCTCCTTTGCCGGTCAGGTCTCAGAATGACGCGCCAGCATTTGAAATCAAAGAACCAAAAATATTCTGTTTATTCAATCGCTCATCCTCAGTATCACCATTGGAAACGGGCAGAAACGGAAATTGCGTAACTCACATGGCAAGAATTGCCTACATTTTGCTATGCCACAAAGACCCTGATGCAATCATCGCGCAGGCAGAGCAGTTGACCGCTGCCGGTGACTGCATGGCAATTCACTTCGACGCGCGTTCCAAGGCGGCAGACTACGATCACATTCAAAATGCTCTGAAAGACAACCGGAACGTTGTCTTTGCCGCCAAGCGCGTCAAATGCGGTTGGGGTGCCTGGTCACTGGTTCAGGCGACACTCAATGCCTTGCACGCCGCAGTCGACAGCTTCCCAAGGGCCACGCATTTTTACATGCTGTCCGGCGATTGCATGGCCATCAAAACAGCCGAATACGTTCATCGCTTCCTGGACGACAACGACAAGGACTTTATCGAGAGCCACGATTTCTTCGAAAGCAACTGGATCAAGACCGGCATGAAAGAGGACCGGCTGATCTATCGCCACTATTTCAACGAGCGCAGCCAGAGCGCGCGGTTTTACGCCGCATACGAGTTGCAGAGGCGGTTTGGCCTGACGCGGGACATCCCGCAGGACATTCAGGTCATGATTGGCAGTCAATGGTGGTGCCTGCGGCGCCGGACGGTTGAGATGATCCTCGACTTTCTCAGTCAGCGCCGCGATGTCATCCGGTTCTTCTCGACCACGTGGATTCCCGACGAAACCTTTTTTCAGACGCTGGTCCGGCATCTCATTCCAAAGCAGGAGATTGAGAACCGGACGCTCACGTTCCTGATGTTCTCAGATTACGGGATGCCGGTTTCATTCTACAATGATCACTATGACCTGCTGCTCGGGCAGGATTACCTGTTTGCCCGCAAGATCAGCCCCGAGGCGCATGAGCTCAAGGAACGGCTGGGCCAGCTTTACGCCAGCGAAGGGGTCGAGTTCCAGATTTCGAATGAGGGCCGCAGCCTCTATGATTTTCTCGCTGGGCGCGGACGTGTCGGTCGCCGTTTTGCGCGGCGATTCTGGGAGGCCGGTAGCACGCTCGGCCCTGAACGGGACATCTTCCTGATCGTTTGCAAGAAATGGCACGTTGCCAAACGGCTTGTTGATCAGATCGTTTCGGAAACCGATATTCCCTGTGTCGAGTATGTGTTCAACGAACAGAACACCCCGCTGCCCGACCTGGGCGGTATCGAGACGTCGCTGACCAAGCGGTCCCGCCACCGGCGGGCCGTGGTTCGGATGCTGTTTGACGCATTTGAAACCAACAAGCTGGTTTTGTGCGTGGATCCGGCAAATCTCGAGATCATACAGGATTTCTGCGCAGATCAGGCGACAACGCATGTCCTTGAAATCGAGTGCAACTATTCCGACGATTATCTGATCGGCCACGCCCGCCGCGTTGGCCTTGCCGGCGATCACAGCCCGGCTGAGCAGGTGGCCCGCCTGCTGCCTGCCTTGCGCAACTCGCTGGCCTATGAATCAGAGCTGATCCGGGGGTCCGACCTCGACGGGCATTTCCGGCTGCGCGAAGCTGCGGAGCGAACACAGAACGAGGCCACAATCGCGGCGTTTCTGGGGGTGCCCGTCGAAAAGGCTCAGGCCATCATGCAGCTGGATTACCTGTTTCTGGATTGAACCCGGCAAGGCGTACATACGCCGCCGGGCCCAGGCAATCAGATATCGAACTTGACCCCTTGCGCCAGAGGAAGTTCTGCCGAATAATTCACCGTGTTCGTCTGGCGGCGCATATAGGATTTCCACGCATCCGAGCCGCTTTCGCGCCCGCCACCGGTTTCCTTTTCACCGCCAAAGGCGCCACCGATCTCGGCGCCCGAGGGGCCGATATTGACGTTGGCAATGCCGCAGTCTGACCCGGCCGCCGTCAGAAATTGCTCAGCCTCGCGCATGTTCAGGGTGAAAACGCAGGACGACAGTCCCTGCGGAACATCGTTCTGAATATCCAATGCGTCGGAAAATGCCTCGTACCCCATCACGTAAAGGATCGGCGCAAAAGTTTCGGTTTTGACGGTCGCTGTCTGCGCGGGCATTTCGACAATCGCCGGTTCCATATAGACCCCGGTCGGCACGTCCTGGGTTACGCGATTGCCGCCAAATACGGCGCCGCCGTCGGCTTTGGCGGCCTCAAGCGCAGATGTCATCGCCTGGCCGGAGGCCTCGTCCACCAAGGGACCTACCAGCGTCCCCTCGGCCAGAGGATCACCAATGGGCAGGCCCGCATAGGCCTTCTTAAGGCGCGAGACCAGTTCATCCTTTATCGAGTTGTGCACGATCAGGCGGCGCAGTGTCGTGCAGCGCTGACCGGCAGTTCCAACCGCCGAGAACACAATGGCTCGTACGGCCATTTCCAGATCCGCTGACGGACCGACAATCATCGCGTTGTTGCCGCCCAGTTCGAGAATGCACTTGCCGAACCGTTGCGCCACGATCGGCGCCACCGCGCGGCCCATGCGGGTCGAACCGGTTGCCGAGATGACCGGCACATGCTCACTCGCCACCAGCGTTTCGCCCAGCGCGGCCCCGCCAATCACAGTCTGGAGAAGGTTGTCCGGCGCGTCGCCGAACCGGGCCAGAGCCCGTTCAAAGATCTTTTGGCACGCCATCGCGGTCAGGGGGGTCTTCTCGGACGGTTTCCAGATCACGGGATCACCGCAGACCAGCGCCAATGCCGCATTCCAGGACCAGACTGCAACCGGAAAGTTGAAGGCCGAGATCACGCCAACCGGACCCGCCGGGTGCCATGTCTCCATCATCCTGTGCCCCGGTCGTTCAGACGCTATGGTCAGGCCATAAAGCTGGCGGGACAGACCCACGGCAAAGTCGCAGATGTCGATCATCTCCTGCACTTCACCCAATCCTTCGGAGGTTATCTTTCCGGCTTCCCAGCTGACCAAAGCACCCAGATCGTCCTTGGCCGCGCGCAGTTCCTCGCCCAACAGGCGGATCAACTCGCCCCGACGCGGAGCGGGCACGACGCGCCAGGATTTAAAGGCAGCTTTGGCGCGGGCAAATACAGCGTCCATCTCGCCGACGGGCGTTTCGTGCACTTCGGCCAACAGCCTCCCGTCGATGGGGGATGTCACCCTGAGCGTACCGCCGCTCAGCTCCGCTTTTGTCAAATCCAGGTTTGCAAGCGTGGTTTCTGCAGTCATGACGATGTCTTTCATATCTCAGGCCGCCTTGTTTTGTGGGGTTACATCGCCGGCGCGATACAGCCGGCCAAATTCGGTGTTCAGAAAATCCGCAAGCTTGACCTGCTCCTGCCGGACAAACCCTTGCGACGGAAGCGCTCCGGTTCGCATCAGGTCGACGACACCCAGCACACCGGCAGCGGTGGTGATCTGAATGGCGCTCCAAACCTGGCCATCAATCATGCGTGCGAAGGATTTGTTGATCAGGGATTTTTCACGCAACGCACCGTCTATCAGGCCTTTGGCGGTGCAATAGACCAACACGACGTCCTGATCCGTACGCGCAAGGGCGGATTCAAAGATCTCTTTCATCAGATCCCGCCGACGTTCCAACCCCAGATCGTTGAGCAACAGTCGCAGGATGTCCCGGTGCCCCGGATACCGGATCGAGCAATAGGATACGTCCCGCGCCTTGCCGTCCAGCGTTTCCGGCAACGTGCCCAGCCCACCCGATGTGTTGAAACACTCATACTCGACCCCGTCGAGGCCGATCCGTTCGTAATCCTCCAAGGGCGCGGTCTTGATCCTCTGGCCGTTTACGATGGCATCGCAGGGATTGCAGTATTCGTTGATCAGACCGTCGGTTGACCAGGTCAGATTGTATTTCAACGCATTGGTCGGATAGAGCGGCAGCGCCCCCACCCGCATATGCAGGCTGTCGACCTCGTCGAACTCCGCGGCCAGCGCCGCCCCGGCAATCCCGACAAAACCCGGTGCCAGCCCGCATTGGGGCATGAAGGCTGTTTTGCTGCCCTGCGCCAGCTCACGTACCGCGTTGGTTGCAGCGACATCTTCTGTCAGGTCAAAGTAATGCGCGCCCGCCGCCTGAGCCGCGCGGGCGATATCGGGTGTCAGGAAAAACGGCGCCGCTGATATGACCGCGTCAAAGCCCGACAGATCTTTGGCCAGTTCCGTGGCGTTGCCGACATCGATCTGCCGTGTCGCGATTCCGTGTCGGTTCAACACCGACAATGCGGACAAATCCCGATCCGCAACAGTTACCGAATATTTGGCAGAGGTCCTGAGCAGAGATGCAATCATCTGCCCGATCTTGCCTGCTCCTATCACGCAGATATTCCAGTTCATCGCGTGCCTCCTCTTTTTTGGTGTTTTTCCAAGAGTGACGCAGCGGCTGTTCGGTTCGCAGGGCAAATCTTGACGAAAAGGCACACTATTCCGTCAATTCTACGATAATGTTGTCAAAATGACCAATTCTCGCCAAAGGAGGCCTCTGAAATCGGAAAACCAAGCCCATTCAAAACCATCTGAGACTTGTGTTCGTAAACTGAACTGGAGGTTTTGATGAGAGCAGGCGGGCGCCATATATATCTGAGCCGGAACAAGCCAAACCCAAGAGACGAGCTTGAACTGGCCCTGATCGATGCCTTCCCCTGGCGTGGGCATCCTCCTACTACACAAAGCCGCATCCACGGCTAAAACTGGCGATGCAGCAATCCGTATTTGGTCTCAGGTGCAGAGCACGTGGCGATGACGCGATTGAACACTTCAGTTCAGCCTGACATGCTGATCACCGCAGATTGGAGTATCCAAGGGACCGAGCGCCAGAGACTGTAAACACAGGGCTCTGATCTTCCAGTCATTTGGCCAAGTCATCGGACATGTAGCCGTCGCCAATATCGCGAAGCAGACACAGGCTGCCAAAGTTGGCTGGCCGCATGGTCCTTCGCCTACAGCCCTAACTTCGTGGAAGGCAACACTGGTGATCGGGGTCTGCACCTTAAGGATATGGCAAACCGCAGCGTCCGGGACAAAGTGGTTCCTGGCATCGGTGAAACACACCGCTGACCCGCGCGATCACAACTCCGGTTCGGGAACAAAACTCGTCGGGGCTCTGACGACGGTCACAGAATATCCAAAGATACCTTCACACGATCCATAACGACCGACGATGTGAAGCGGCTGACATTGGATTCGTCGAAGAAATACTCCTGTGTGAAGGCTTCGTATTCCTTAATATCCTCCACCACGACAACAAGGATGAAATCAGCCTCGCCTGTGGCGTAATAGCATTGCTGGACGTGTTTGGCCTGACGCATCCGGCGTTTGAACGAATCCAGATGCATGCGGCTTTCACGCTCCAGCATGACGCCGACAATCACGGTCATTTCCCGCCCCAGCTTTGCGGGCGAAAGCACTGCGACTTCCTTTTCGATGACGCCGGTCTCGCGCAGCTTCTTGAGACGCTTTTGCACGGCCGGAGCCGACAGGCCTACCTCCTGGCCAAGCACTTCGGCCGTGAGTTGCGCGTTGGATTGCACCAAACTCAGTATCTCTAAATCTTTATCGTCCACAGGACTTTTTTCCTCGTCATTTTTTAATTTTGTGACTTATTTTCTTCTCATTTCTATTTCTTTGATGAGTTCCGTCAAGTGACTTGGGTAAACTTTCACATCAAAACATCTTTCGGCCCGAGGCCTCAAAGTCATTTGAGCCAAGGGTCCGGCACCTTCAAGCCAGCTCTTTCGCTGGTCAATACGTACTTTCTAAACGGAACAACACGGAGACTAAGATGCAGAATGTAATTTCACACACGGTGTTGGCCGCCGGGGTTGCGCTTTTTGCGGGCACTGCGGCCATTGCCGGTCCGCTGCAGGATCGCATTGATGCCGGAGAACCCATTCGCATTGGTTTCTCCAACGTGCCGATCTGGGGCTATCCTGATGAGAGCGGAGAAGCCAAAGGTTTTGTGAATGAGATCGCTCTGGGTATCCTGCGGGAGATGGGCCATGAGAATGTCGAAACCATCGTCACCGATTGGGGTGGTCTGATCCCTGGCCTGAATGCCAATCGCTATGACGTGATTACCGGGGGCCTCTATATCCTGAACAGCCGCTGCCAGAACATCGCCTTTTCCGAGCCGATCGCGCAGACCGGTGATGCCTTCATCGTGCCTGCGGGCAATCCCAAGGACCTTCATACGTTCAAGGACATCCTGAACGCGGGCGCCATCATGGTGACTGGCGCGGGCTACAACACCGTGGAAGCGGCCAAGAAAGAAGGCCTGGGCGACGACCAGATCATGCAGGTGCCCGGCCCGTCCGAAATGCTGGCGGCTGTCAAAGCCGGACGTGCTGACGCCGGAGGCATGACATATTTCGAGGCCAACCACTTTGCCGTCACCAACGATGATATCGACGTGACTGACCCGGCCGCCCTGCCCGCCTGGACACTGAACTATGTTGGTGTCGGGTTCCGCGATGCGGATGCCGACTTCATGGCCAAGTTCAATGAGGCGCTCGCGTCATATGTGGGCACCGAGGCAATGCTGGCCTCGGTGGAGGAATATGGCTACGTCGAAGGCAACCTGCCAGGCGATGTGACTGCTGAATGGGTCTGCGCAAACCGCTGATCCAATATCTGACATGGCGGGCGGTTACCACTGACCCGCCATGTCCATTGACCCGACAGCGGGTCCGGGGACCTCATGAGCTTCTTTGAATTTCTAAGCCAATACTGGCCGCGCCTTCTGTCCGGGGCCGGTGTCACGGTTGCGCAGTTTCTGCTGGCTGCGGCGCTCGGCATTGCCATTTCCCTGTGCATGGGCCTGATGAAGCTGTCGGCGAACCGGGCGCTGCGCTGGAGTGCTGTCACCTATATCGAGATTTTTCGCGGAACGTCCCTGGTGGTACAGCTCTACTGGATTTTCTTTGTTCTGCCGCTCTTCGGGCTGTCGATCGAGAAATTTACTGCCGGGTATCTCGCCGTTGGCATGAATATCGGCGCCTATGGGGCCGAGCTGGTGCGCGGGGGGATTCTGTCTGTCCCGAAAGGCCAGTGGGAGGCCGCAAAGGCCATCAACATGAGCCCCGCTCAGAGAATGCGGCGGATTATCCTGCCTCAGGCGCTGGTCAATATGCTGCCGCCCTGGGGCAACCTGATGATCGAACTGCTGAAAGGCACAGCGCTTGTCTCGCTGATTTCGGTCGCCGATCTGATGTTCCAATCCCGCCAGATCAACGCCACCACCTTCCTATCCGCCCAGGTGTTTGGCGCAGCCTTGGTGATTTACTACATCATGGCCCGTTTCTTCGTGACGCCGTTCATGCGGTGGCTGGAGCGGCGCATGGCCCGCAAACTGGGGAAGGACGTAGGCCATGTTTGACTGGAAGTGGGATTTCGCCTGGGAAATCATGCCGCGTCTGATCGACGCTACCGGCAACACTCTGATCGCGGCCGGTATCGGCTATGCCATCGCCGTGGTTCTGGGCCTCGTTCTCGCGCTGGCGCAACGCACGCCGTATCAGGTTCTGACCTTTGTTGTGCGCGAGTTTGTCGAATTCATCCGCTCGACGCCGCTGCTGTTGCAGATCTTCTTCATCTTCTATGTGGGCCCGCAATTCGGCATCCGCCTCAGCCCTTGGGTGTCCGGCATGATCGCCATCGGCCTGCACTATGCCTGCTACCTCTCCGAGGTCTATCGCGGCGGCATCGAAAGCGTACCGAAAGGGCAGTGGGAGGCGGCCACCGCGCTGAACATGACCACCGCTCAGAAATACCGCCGTGTGATCATTCCCCAGGCAATCCCGCCGGCACTGGCCGGGATGGGCAACTATCTGGTCGGTATTTTCAAGGACACACCAATGCTGTCCGTCATCGGCGTTGCCGAGCTCATCCACACCGCCAACGCCATCGGATCCGAGAACTATCGCTTCCTGGAGCCTTATACGATGGTGGGCATCATTTTCCTGGCAATCTCGCTTCCGGCGGCTGGTCTGATCCGGCTGTTCGAAGGCTATGTGCGCCGCAAGCTGGGTCAATAAACCATGGCAAGCACTGATACTTTCCCCACAGAGCTGACCGGCAGCGATACCCCCATGGTACGCTTTCAGAAAGTCAGCAAATCCTATGGCGCACTGACCGTTCTGGATGACCTTGATCTGGATGTGGCAGAGGGCGAAATGGTCTCAATCATCGGCCCTTCCGGATCGGGCAAAACCACCGTGCTGCGGATGCTGATGACGCTTGAGACGATCAACAGCGGTGTCATCTATGTCGATGGCAAACCGCTGACCCATATGCTCAAGGGCGGCAGGCTTGTCCCCGCGAACGAGAGTCATCTGCGCACCCGGCGCGCGGACATTGGCATGTGCTTCCAGCATTTCAACCTGTTCCCGCATATGACCGCTTTGGAAAACTGCATGGAGGGTCCGGTGCAAGTTCTGGGGCTGCCAAAGGCCGAAGCGCGGGATCGCTCCGAAGAGCTGCTGGAACTGGTTGGTATGATCGCCAAGAAAGATCAGCACCCCTCACGGCTGTCCGGAGGACAGCAGCAACGCGTGGCCATTGCCCGGGCTTTGGCGATGCGCCCCAAGGTGATGCTGTTTGACGAGGTCACTTCGGCGCTGGACCCGGAGGTGATCGGCGAAGTGACCAGCGTCATTCGCGGGCTCGTATCCGAGCACAAGCTGACCATGCTGATGGTGACGCACCAGATGGGCTTTGCCCGTGATATCTCGGACCGTGTATGCTTTTTCTATGGCGGCAAGATCGAAGAGCAGGGCCCCCCGGCCGAGTTGTTCGGCAATCCGAAAAGAGAGCGTACCCAGCAATTTCTGAGTGCCGTGCGCGAAGCGGTCTAAGCGTCACCTGATAACGCCGACCTTGGCAAGCAATTCGCGCGTCTGATCGCTCAGTGTACCCGGACGCCAGATCACAAAGTAACCGCGGCCGGTGACAAGACTATGGTCCGGCAGGGTCACCAGCCGCCCCTCCTCGATTTCGAATTCGAGCACGTCTGCACAACCAAGCGCCACCCCGCGCCCACGGATCGCCGCATCCAGCGTGCTGCCGTAAGAGCCCAGGTTGACTCGGCCTGCCTCCGGTGTGTTCTTCATCCCGGTCAGCGTGATGAAATCGCCCCAATTGACCCATTTCGGTGTGAGCTTCTCGAAATCCAGCAGCGGCAGTGCATCGGGCCCCGTCATCTCGCCCCCCTTGCCAGGGGCCGCAACGGGCTGCCAGATTTCCTGAAACAGCAACTCACCATCCCAGCCCGCCGGGATCTCGGCGCCATAAAAAATCAACGCATCCGCATCGAGGGTAAAAAGGTCGGCATCCTTGTCAGAGGCCGTCAGCGTGACCGGTACCGCATCACTTCCCAGAAGATACTCGTTGATTCTGGGTGTCAGCCAGTATTGCGATACGGCGACATTGGCACCCAGCGACAGCCGCCCGCCGGTACTGACCCGGCTCAGGCGCTGAAAACATGAGGTCAGGTAATCCAGCGCCTCGCCGGTGTCTGCCGCCAGCAGCTTGCCCGTCTCGGTCAGGGTGATACGCCGACCCCGCCGATGCACAAGTGCCATGCCCAGCCAGTTTTCGAGCACCTTGATTCGCTTACTGACAGCCGCCTGGCTGACGTTCAGCTCATCCGCCGCGCGGGTAAAACTGCCAGATCGGGCGACAGCCTCAAAGAATAGAAGGTAGTCCAGCGGGGGTAAGGAGCGGCGATAGTTTTTCATAACCCAAAGTTATTATAAAATGGGATCAGATGTCACTTTGGAAATGCCCCGGTCGCGCCTAGGGTCTTTGGATGGACGCGGTGCGGACTGCGCCGGATCAACGAAGGGGCGCAAATGTTCACCGAACGCTTATCTCGATTTCAGACCAGGCTGGCCGAGGCCGGAATCGATGTGGCGCTGATCACTGATGATGACAATGTCTATTATCTGACCGGCTATTACGACTATCTGCATATGGAGTTCGGCCGCCCGACCATCCTGGTGGTGCCTAAGGATGGCGAGGTGCTGCTGATTACCCCCACCATCGATCTCAATTCCGCGCAGCACGCCGCCCGCGTTGGCCGGATTGCCGCCTGGAATGACGGGATGGGCAATGAATGGCGTGAGGAATTGCCCGGTGCGGTCCGGGCCGCAGGCAAGGTCGCGATTGAGCCAGGGCACATGCCGCCCCCCGTGCGCGCCTATGTGAACGAGCTGGTGGCGGCGGACAAGCTGACCAGCGCGACGCCGATTCTGAATGAAATGCGGATGATCAAATCGGCAGAGGAATTGCAACTGGCCCGCCACGCCGGTGAAGTTGCCACCGCGATGATGGCAGCGGGACGCGCAGCCATCGCAGACGGCGTACCCGAGTTCGAAGTGGCCATCGCCACATCCCAGGCCGGAACCCGCAAGGCGGCGGAGCTTTTGGCCGCCCATTACGATGACACGGATATGTCGCCCAACACGCATTTCCTGCAGATCATGGCCTCGGGCAAGGACATCATCAAAACCCATCACCGCGCCTCGACCCGGATCATGAAGCATGGCGAACCGGTGTTTCTGTGTTTTTGCGGGATGACCAATTTCCACCGTTTCAAACTGGGCTTTGACCGCTCGTTTTGGATCGGGGACGCGCCCGAGGATCAGGTCGCGGTCTATGAGGTCGCCGTGGCCAGCCAAAAGGCCGCGCTCGATGCGCTGCGCCCCGGCGTGACGGCGGAAAGTGTCCATGCCGCCTATGCTGAGGTGATCCAGGGCGCGGGCTATGAATACCCGTTCCGCTGTGGCCGGGCGACTGGCTTCAGCTTCCTTGAGGCCCCCCAGCTTGTCACCGGCGACACCACCGTGATCCAGCCGGGCATGGTGCTGGCAGTCGATGGCTCGGTCTCGGTCGACACCTACCGCGCCCAGGTCGGCGACAGTTTCATCATCACCGAAACCGGCTGGGAGCCGCTCACCCACCATCCGAAATCCGTAGACGAGGTCATTCTCTGATGTTTCAGCCAGGTCAAACCGTTCAATCCACACCCCGCACTCCTGAAATGGATGCAGGCCGCCATCACCGGGCCAAGCTGGGGTTCATTATGATGTCCACCGATCCCTCGGGCGAAGCGGATTTCAAGGATATGGCCCCCGAAGGTGTCGCTGTCTACATCACGCGGCTCAAGACCGACGATCATACCACCAATGAAACACTCTCGCGTCATATCGAGCATATGGCCGACGCCGCCAGCCGCATTCAGCCCGAGGCCGAGCCGGATGTGGTCAGCTATAGCTGTACCAGCGGGTCGATCGTGATCGGTGAGCAGCGGGTATTCGAAGAGATCCACAAGGGCGCGCCCTGGGCACAACCCATGTGCCTGGTGCAGGGCGTTCTGGACGCATTGCACGAATTGGGTGCCAAGAAGCTGGTTGTCGGCACGCCCTATCTTGATGAGATCAACACCGCCGAGGCGGAGTTCCTGGTTGAGCGCGGCTTTGATGTGCTCGACATTCAGGGCCTCAACATCGCCAGCGGCTGGGATATGGGGCTGGTGACCCCCGCCTATTGGAAGAAATTCGCACTGGAGATTGATCAGCCTGAGGCGGATGTGATCTTCCTCAGCTGCGGCGGCATCCGGGCGCTGGAGGCGGTTGAGGAGATCGAACAGATCACGGGCAAGCCGGTGATCACCTCCAATCAGGCGCAGATGTGGTCCTGCCTGCGGCGCGCGGGTGTGATGGATGAACTGGAGGGGTTTGGCCAGATTTTCAAACACCCCGGCAAAGCCCTCAAGCCGACAATCTGATCCAATCATGACCCGCTTCAACGCATGGAACGTCTTCAGGCAGGGCCTGAAGGGGCAGACCGGCTGGACGCGTCAATGGCGCGACCCCACGCCGAAACCCCATTACGACGTGGTGATCATCGGGGGCGGTCTGCACGGGTTGGCCACGGCCTATTACCTGGCCAAGACCCACGGGGTGACAAGCATTGCAGTGCTGGAAAAGGGCTGGATCGGCGGCGGCAATGCCGGGCGGAACACGACCATCGTGCGCTCGAACTATGCCCGTCCGGGCAACCGGGAATTCTATGAACACTCCCTGCGACTTTGGGAAGATCTGAGCCACGAACTGAACTACAACGTCATGTTCAGCCAGCGCGCGCATATCTCGCTCCTTCACAGCCCCGGTGCGATTGATGCGGCGGCGCGCAACTACAATGTCCTACGCCAGACCGGAACGCCCGATGCCGAGATCTGGGGGTTGGAGCAGCTGAAAGAGGCGGTCCCGCACCTGAACTATGCGGCGAATGCCCGCTTTCCGATCATGGGCGCTGCCGTGCAAAAGCGGGCCGGGACGGCGCGCCATGACGCGGTTGTCTGGGCCTATGCGCGGGGCGCGGATGCGCGCGGTGTGGACATTCTGCAAAACTGCGAGGTCACAAGCCTGACCCGCGATGCTGGCCACATCACCAGCGTGGAAACCACGCGGGGGACGATCACAGCCGGCAAGGTGGGTTTTGCCGTGGCGGGTAATACCTCGCGCCTGTGGTCCATGGCTGGGTTGGGGCGGCTGCCGATTGAATCGCATCTGTTGCAGGCCTTTGTATCCGAGCCGCTCAAGCCGCTTCTAGATCAGGTTGTGGTCTTTGGCATGGGTGGTGCGCATTTCTATATCTCGCAATCGGACAAGGGTGGGATGGTGTTTGGCGGCGATCTGGACTGGTACAAGTCCTATTCCCAGCGCGGCAATCTGCCGATTGTGCAGGACGTGGCCGAGGCAGCCATGTCGGTGCTGCCCTGCCTGGGCCGGGTCAAACTGCTGCGCCATTGGGCCGGTGTCGTGGACATGTCAACGGACGGCACGCATTTCATCTGCCGCACACCGCTTGATAATCTCTATCTCAATGCGGGCTGGAACTATGGTGGGTTCAAGGCCACGCCTGCCTCGGGTTGGTGGTTTGCCGACCTGATCGCCAATGAGCGCCCTGCGCCGATGATCGCCGATTTCGACCTGACCCGCTTTGAGCGCGGCTTGCAGATCGACGAGCGTGGCGCGGGTGCCGATTGCAAGCTTCACGGATGAAAGGCGCGCCATGATCCGGATCAACTGTCCCTTTTGCGGCCCGCGTGACCATTCTGAGTTCAGCTATGGCGGCGATGGGTCCATCACCTACCCCGCGCTTGATGCGCCTGTGAAGGATTGGCATGACGCCGTCTTCCTGCGTGAGAATATCCGCGGGTGCCAGACCGAGACATGGCAGCACGTGCAGGGCTGCCGCATGTGGCTGCTGGTCGAGCGCGATACCGTGACCCATGAAATCCACAGCGTCAGGCCTGCTCACCCCGGCATGGCCGCAGCACTGGAGGAGGGCCAATGACCGCGCGCCGCCTCAAGACCGGCGGGCGGATTGACCGCGCCACGCCGGTGCGTTTCACCTGGGATGGCAAACCCCTGATCGGGTATGAAGGCGATACGCTTGCCTCAGCCCTGATGGCCAATGGTCAGATGGTATTGGGGCGGTCGTTCAAGTATCACCGCCCGCGCGGCATCATGTCTGCGGGGGTCGAGGAATCCGGCGCCATCGTTTCGGTCGGAACCGGCGCGCGGCTTGAACCCAATGTCAAAGCCACGATGCAAGAGCTTTACGACGGCCTGAGCGCTTCGGGGCAGAACGCCTGGCCGAATGTGCGCTTTGATCTGGGGGCGGCAAGCGGCCTCTTCAGCCGCTTCTTCGCTGCTGGCTTTTACTACAAGACCTTCATGGGTCTGCCGCCGTTTGAATGGGGCCGCGGCACCGGCCTCTGGATGAAATACGAGGCGCTGATCCGCAAGGCGGCGGGCATGGGCAGAGCCTCCCGCGAGGCCGATCCGGACAGCTATGATCACGGCCATGCCTTTTGCGATGTCCTGGTGGTGGGCGCAGGCCCGGCCGGCCTGCAGGCGGCTTTGACGGCTGCCGAGGTCGGGCGCGATGTGATGTTGGTCGAGCAGGATTTTGAACTGGGCGGAGATTACCTGTCCGATCCGGGGGGCGAGGCAGAACGGCTTGCATTGGTCGATGCGGTGAGACGTGCGGGCGTCAAGGTGATGACTCGCACGACAGCCTTTGGTCTTTATGACACAAGCACGGCGGGTCTTGTGGAGCGGGTGACCGACCATCTTGCCAATCCGGACCCGCGTCTTCCGCGTCAACGGTTCTGGACCGTGCGGGCCGGTGCCACAATTCTAGCAACGGGTGCCTTGGAGCGTTCCGTCGCCTTTGCGGGGAATGACCGTCCCGGAGTAATGACCGTCAACGCAGCGCGTAGCTATCTGAACCGCTTCGGCATTCTGCCAGGGCAGCGGATCGTGGTCGCCACAACCAATGACAGCGCCTATACACCTGCCGCCGAACTGGCCGCTGCCGGGGCCGAGGTAACGGTTCTCGACGCGCGTCAGAATACACCTGATGCACCTGACGGGGTGGAACGTTACATCGGTTCTTCGGTTCTATCGACCGTGGGTCGGCAGTCGATCACCGGCATCCGCATGGCACAGGCACAGGGCGAGGTATGGCACCCGGCTGGGCGGCTGGAGTGTGATCTGCTGCTGATCTCAGGCGGTTGGTCACCGGTGGTCAATCTGGCCTCGCATCGCGATGTCGTCCCTGAATGGAGCGCCGATCTGGCCTGTTTCCTGCCAACCGACAGTGCCGAGCGGCTTTATTGCGCGGGGGCTGCGGCAGGTCATTGGAGCCGGAACGATTGCCTGGCCTCGGGCGAGGCGGCGGCCCTCAAAGCGATGGGTCAGGGCGCCACGATGCCTGCCCCCGGCGGGTGGGAGACGCCGATCCGGCCGGTCTATGAGGTGCGCCTGCCGGGCAGCAAGGCCAAGGGGTTTGTCGATCCGCAGCATGATGTCACTGGCGAAGACGTGCGGCTGGCCCATCGCGAAGGGTTTGTCTCGGTCGAGCATCTCAAACGCTACACCACGCTGGGCATGGCCACGGATCAGGGCAAGATGGGCAATGTCATCGGCCTGGCCCTGATGGCCGAAGCGTTGGGGCGCGAGATCCCAGCCGTGGGCACCACACGGTTCCGCCCGCCCTATACGCCGGTTGCCATCGGTGCGCTGGCCGGGCGCATTACGGGCGCACATTTCAAACCACTGCGCCGCACGCCATTGCATGACTGGAACCTGGCCCATGGGGCGACCATGACCGATGCGGGCCTTTGGCACCGCCCGTGGTACTTCGCACGCGCAAGTGAGACCATCACCGAGGCCTATATCCGCGAGGCCGCCACTGTGCGCGAAACGGTGGGCATCTGCGATGTCAGCTCCCTGGGCAAAATCGCGGTGCAGGGGCCGGATGCGGCCACGTTCCTGAACCGGATCTACACCAATGGTTTCGGCAAACTTGCGGTAGGCAAGGCGCGCTACGGGATCATGCTGCGCGATGACGGCATGGTCATGGATGATGGCACCACCTGGCGCCTGGGTGAGGAAGAGTTCCTCATGACCACGACCACCACCGGCGCCGCCCGTGTGATGGTCTGGCTGGAAGAGCTGTTGCAGACCCGCTGGCCCGAACTGCGTGTGCATGTCACCTCTGTGTCGGATGCCTGGGCCGGGGTGTCGGTGGCGGGCCCGGAATCGCGCGCGGTGATTGCGGCCTGTTTGTGCGATCCGGAGGCGATCTCCAACGACGCGTTGCCCTTCATGGGGGTTGCCCCGGTGGTGCTGAAAAACGGCACAGAAGGCCTGATCGCCCGGATCAGCTTTTCCGGCGAGCGCGCGTTTGAGCTCTATGTGCCATCCGGCGCTGGCCCGGCGATGATGGACGCGCTTTGGGCCGAGGCCGAGCCCAGGGGCGGCTGCCTCTACGGGCTGGAGGCGCTTGGCACCTTGCGGATCGAAAAGGGCCATGTCACCGGGGCCGAACTGGACGGGCGGGTGACACTGGAGGATGCGGGGCTGGGTCAGATGGCCTCGACCAAGAAATCCTTTGTCGGGCAGGTGCTGAGCCAGCGGCCCGAATTGACGCGGGCGGATCGTGCGCGCCTTGTCGGTATCTTTCCCAAGGATCGGAGCCAAAGCTTTAACGGCGGTGCCCTGCTCGGCAACGGGATTGGGCATGGCGATGGCTGGGTGACGGCGGTGACGCATTCGCCCGCGCTTGGGCATTGGATCGGGCTTGGCTTCATCGCGGGTGGGCACGCAGCCTGGGCAGATCAGGACGTGATGGCAACGGATCCGGTCCGAGGGGACCCCGTGGCAGTCGAGATCGTGTCGCCGCATATGTTTGACCCGGAGGGAGGGCGGATGCATGGCTGAGCCTGCTCAGATCACCATCGACCAGATCACCGATTTTACGATCACGCAGATTGCCTGCTGGCCGGATCGGATACCCGCGATGCCCGCCCCCGGAGGCAGCTTGGCCACAGACAGCGGCACAATGCTGCGGGTGGAGCCACTAAAATCCTGGCTGGTCCACACCGAACCGGTAACATCCATGCCCGAGCACAGCGGAGCCGTCACACTTGACCTGAGTTCATCGCGCATCTGGCTGCGGGTTGGCGGGCCAAAGGCAGCCAGGCTGCTCAACCATTTTCTGCCACTCAACCTGTCGGACAGGGCCTTCCCGGATGGCCATGTCGCCTCAACCGGGTTTCACCATGTTGGTGTCACGCTATGGCGGGCGGGCGATGCCTTCAACCTGTTCCTGCCCCGCAGTTTTGCCGCCTCTCTGCGCGAACTGCTTGAGGACACGGCCACGCAATACGAGATTTAGACACCCCAGGCACACCAACCCAAGGGAGCATATTCATGAAGCCACGTATGTCTGTTGACGAACTGCTCGACGCCGTTGCCCGCAACGCCGCCTTGCCCGACGAGCTGGCCGAGGCGACGCCGCCGCAGGTCTACACCTCGCCCGAGTTCTTGGAGCTGGAGCTGGACGAGATCTTCAACCACGAATGGTTCTGCGTGGGGCGCGCCGACGAGTATGAAAACCCCGGTGACTATCGCGCCACCACCATCGGCCGCGATCCGGTTGTTGTGCTGCGGGATCGTGATGGCGTTTTGCGGGCCATGTCGAATGTCTGCCGTCACCGGATGGCGACGTTGCTGGAAGGTTCGGGCAATCTCAAAGGCCGGATCAGCTGTCCCTATCATGCCTGGACCTACAATCTGGATGGTCAGCTGATTGGTGCCTCCCATATGCGGGACAATTTCGACAAGAAAGAGGTCTGCCTGCCGCAATTCCAGGTCGAGGTCTGGCAGGGCTGGGTCTATGTCTCGCTCGATCCAGAGGCCGCTCCGCTTGGCCCAAGGCTGGCCGGATTGTCGGCGCGGCTGGACAACTATCAGCTGCCCAAGTACCGCACCCTGTTTCGGGCAGAGGAAATCTGGGACACCAACTGGAAGATCCTCGTGCAGAATTTCACCGAAGGCTATCACCTCTTTGTGGCGCACGCGAAAACGATCGAGCCGGCGATGCCCACCCGACTGGCCAATGCGATGCATGGCGGTGAGGGTTACAGCCTTTATGAGCAGGGGCGTATCCCCGGAAAATCCTACGAACGGGCCTCGGAGATGGAGGTGGACAACCCCCTTCTGACCGAGGAAGAACGTGGCAAGGCCGTGCTGTCGGCCGTGTTTCCAGCCCATGTTTTCTCAGTCGTGGCCGAGCGCACATTCTGGCTGTCACTGCAGCCCCATGGAACTGACAAGGTCAAGGTGTTCTGGGGGGCGGACGCCTATCCGGGCGCGGTACCGGATGATCCGGAAGAACGCGCCGCCTATGCCGCCGAACTGAAGGCCGGCTTCGATGCGATCAATGATGAGGACAAGCCGATCATCGGCGGCATTGCGCAGAACGCCAAGGCGCTGGCCGCCGCCCCCGGGCGATTGTCCCCGAAAGAGCGCACCGTTTGGTACTTCCAGCAGTATCTGGCACGACAGTTGGTCAAACATCGCCGCGTTGCGGCTGAATGAATGGCCCGAAAAAGCAAGACCGGCGTGGGAGGACACGCCGGTCTTGAAACGCCTCGCGATGCACCGCGTTCAGGACTTTCGCGAAACGCTTTGGGTCACTGACACCCAAGAGCATTCATCAAAAGCATCAAGCCGCAGTACACCCTTCCATGATCTGCTGATAAATCACCGGATCGGTGATGCCTTCGGACCCGATAAGCAGCACGCGCGAGGACGCGTCCAGCCCAAGAGTTGCGGACAATGCGGGATCATCCAGCGCTGCAATCAGCGCCGCCAGACCGGCGACCGCGCTTTCGCCTGCCTCAATCGCCGGATCGCCAGGCAAGGGCCGCGCCAGCAACCGCACTGTCGGCGGCACGAGCGCATCGGGAATGGTCACGTAATCCGAGGCGGTCTCTTCCAAAATATCCCAGGCCAGCGCGGATGGCTCGCCACAGGACAGGCCCGCCATGATAGTTTCTTCCGCGATGTCCACCGTCGTGGCTTTGCCCCGGCGAGCGCTTTCGAACAGGCAGGCGGCCAGGTCGGGCTCGACGATCACGGCCCGGGGCGAGTCCGCCCCCCAGTATTGCACCAGCGCCGCGATCACCCCGGCGGCCATGCCACCGACCCCACCTTGCAGAAAAACATGGGTCGGCGCGCGGTCCAGCGCGCGGCAAATCTCGCGGGTCATCACCCCGTATCCGGCCATCACATCGCGGGGCGGCTCTGTATAGCCCTCCCAGGACGTGTCCGAGACAACAAACCAGCCATTTGCCTCGGCCTCGCTCTTGGCCAGGGCGACGGACTCGTCGTAGTCGCCGGAGATGCGGATCACCTCGGCACCGAAATCGCGCATCACCTGGGCGCGGCCTTCGCTGACCTCGGCATGAATGTAGATCCGGCAGGGAGCGCCAAATGTCTGGCAGCCCCAGGCCAGCGAACGGCCGTGATTTCCATCGGTTGCCGAGACCAGTGTGATCTGCGCACAGGCGTCGCGATATTTGCCCTGCCGGATGTCGGCAAGGCTGACCTCCTGCCCGGTGCGTTGCGAAATCTCGCGTTGCAGGACGCGCAGCGCCGCATAGGCTCCGCCAAGCGCCTTGAAACTGGCCAGCCCAAAGCGCGGACCTTCGTGTTTGTAGAATACCTTTTCCACACCGATCCGAGCCGCCAGAGCGCCCAGCTCATAGAGCGGGGTTGGCGCATAGCCCTCCCATGCGGTGATCTCGGCCTCGGCTGTGTCGAACCCCTCTTTGCTCAGCACCCGATGGGCGGCATCGCCCGAGGCGCGTTTCACGGAGATATGTGCAAGATTGGCGGCTGGCAAAAGGTCTGTCATCAGATGTCCTGTCGTTTTGGAAGACGCTCGCGCACAAGGGTGGCCCAGAAGGCGGCTCCAAGCGGTAAAAGCTCATCGTTGAAATCATAGTTATTGGCATGCAGCGGTTGCGCATGTGCCCCTTCGGTGCCGTTCCCCATTAATAAAAAGCACCCCGGCACGGCATCAGAGAAATGCGCGAAGTCTTCTGAAAAACTCATCGGTGGCCGATCACCATCGACCTCAAGCCCGGCCGATGTGGCGGCACGAATTACGGCCTGCGTCGGTTCTGCGGCATTGATCGCCTCAATGAACACGGTGTCAAAGGACATCGTGGCTGCAACGCCATGTGTGGCGGCCACGCCTTCCACGATCTGGCGCATGAACCGTTCGACTGCGCGTCGATCTTCGGGCCGACGGGCGCGCACATCCCCCTTGAGGGTGGCCTTGCCCGGCAGGACGTTGCGCTGCCCATCCGTGAGAAACTCGGTGACAGAGACCACCGCGCCCGCGCTTGGCGGCAGTTTGCGCGCCACAATCGTTTGCAGCGCCATGACCATTTCGGCCCCCACGGTGATCGTATCGACGCCGACATGCGGCATGGATGCATGACCCCCCTGCCCGGTGATAGTGATCTCAAACAGGCTTTCCGAGGCGCAAATCTGCCCCACACGGGTCGAGACATGGCCCGTCGGCGCGCCCGGCAGATTGTGAATGGCGTAAACCTCTTCAATAGGAAAGCGCTCCAGCACACCTTCGTCGATCATGGCGCGCGCGCCAAAGCCATGCTCTTCGTTGGGCTGAAACAGGAACACTACGGTGCCATCGAAATCGCGGCTCTGCGCCAATTGTTCGGCCGCGCCCAAGAGCATCGTTATGTGCCCGTCATGGCCGCAGGCATGCATCACGCCCTGCGTCTGAGAGACGTAATCGTGGCTGCTTTGCTCTTGGATCGGCAAAGCGTCCATGTCAGCGCGCAAGCCTATGGCCCGGTTACCAGTTCCCGATTTCAAAACCCCTACAACGCCGACGCCTTCATGAACCTCAATACCTAGGCCGCGCAGGATATCCGCCACCCGTGCCTTGGTGCGGACCTCCTCAAAGCCAAGTTCCGGGTGGCGATGAAAATCGTGCCGAAGATCGGTTAAGTCCATATCGCTTGATCCAGTACAATATCGTACATCTGCAAAATCAAGATATGGGATCAGCCTGATGGGAGCGATCAATTATTGGGAGTTTTTGGATGAAATTGTTCCGAATTCACAAAATGAGTGAGTATTTTGTGAACTCGGCATGCCTCAGGATCGCATCCGGCTGGCGGTGGGGTCATAGAGCGGCCTGAGGCTGAGATCGGCGGCGATCTTTTGCCCCTCGACCAGGACGGACCAATCACCCTTCAGCAAGGCCGCGCGCTCTGTCTGACCATCGTCCGGTGATACGATGCAAAGCCCGATCGCCGAGCCTGCCCCATATGAATAGGCCCCTGATGTAATGTATCCGGCGATCCGGTTCCCCTGCATTACAGGTTCGTTGTGATGGAGCAGCGGTTCGGCGTCATGCAGCCGGATCGAGGCCAGAAAGGGACCGGTGCCGTCGGCCGCGCGGGCAAGATAGGCATCCCGTCCGACAAAGGGGATGGATTTGTCGGCTTTGCAGACAAAATCCATGCCCATCTGATGGGGGGCATCGGCATAGGCCATGTCATGGCCCCAATGCAGAAAGCCCTTTTCGATACGCAGCGCATTCAGCGCCTCGCCTCCGACCAGCCGCACACCCAACGGCATCCCGGCCGCCAGAACCGTCTCAAGGACATATTCGGCGAAATCAGGTGTGATGAAGATCTCCCAGCCCAGTTCACCGGTGTATGACAGACGCTGAGCAAAAACCGGCGCATGGCCAATATGAAAACGCTTGAGAGAGTTAAAGCGGAAAGCCTCATTCGACAAATCGACATCGCTGATGCCGGCCAGCAATGCGCGGGATTTTGGTCCACAGACCGATAGCACAGCGTAGTCAGAGGTGGCATCGCGCAGGCGGACATCCTCGCCGGTTCGGATATGCCGGGTGAGATGGTCGCGATCGCGCCGCGTGTGAGAGATCGACGACATCACCATATAGGCCTCGGGCCCATGGCGGGCGACGGTTACATCGCTTTCGATGCCGCCGCGTTCGTTCAGCATCAGCGTGTAGGCTACACGCCCCACGGGCAGGCCCATTTCATTGGTGCAGACCCGCTGGAGGAAGCTTTCAGCATCGCGCCCCTCCACCATCAGCTTACCAAGCATGGTGTAGTCGATCACGCCCACACCCTCGCGCACCGCCTTTTGTTCGGCCTGCGCAGCATCAAACCAGTTTTGCCGGCCAAAGCTGTATTCGATTTTTGGGTCCGTCCCCTCAGGCGCAAAGAACAGCGGTCGCTCCCAGCCTTGCACCTCGCCAAAGCACGCGCCGCGCGCTTTCATCGGGTGGTAAAACGGCGAACGCCTCAGCCCGCGTGCTGTTTCCCGCTGGCGGTTTGGCCAATGCATCGCATAGGTCAGTACCAGCGTCTCCGGGCAGCGTTCCTGCAGATAGGGATCGCGCGCCTGGAAGGCTTCCAGCCGGGCCGGGTCCATCTCGGCCAGGTCCATCGTCGGATGGCCCGCCATGATCCAGTCAGCCAGCGCCTTGCCCGCGCCCGAGCCGGATTGAATGCCGGTCGAATTCACCCCGGCCAGCACATAGTAATTCTTCAGATCTGGCGCTTCTCCCAAGGTGAAACGCCCGTCATAGGAATAGCTTTCCGGCCCGTTAAAGAAGGTGCGGATGCCGGTCTCTTGCAGCAATGGCACCCGGTTCATCGCCAGTTCAAGCACCTCCATTACGTCGTCTTCGACAAAGGGCAGGCTGTCGAACTCGAAACTCTCGGGAATGCCCTCTGCCGCCCAGGGTTTGGCGTGGAAATGGGCAAAACCAAACAGCAGCTTGCCGGCGTCCTCTTTCCAATAGGTGCCGTCGCAGTAAGAGCGCAGCACTGGCAGGTCACTGGGCAAATCGGGAACCGGCTCGGTCACGAGGTAATAGTGCTCGCAGGCATGGAGCGGCACGCCGACACCGTTTTGCTGACCCAGTTCGCGTGCCCACATGCCTGCGCAATTGACCACCACATCGGCCATGATCGTGCCCTGATCGGTGCGCACACCGGTGGCTTTGCCACCTTCGGTCAGCACCTCTTCGACCTTGACGTTTTCACAGATCGTGGCCCCATGCATCCGCGCGCCCTTGGCCAGTGCATGGGTCAGGTCGACCGGATTGGCCGAGCCATCCGAGGGCATGTAGATCCCGCCCAGCACGCCCTCGGCATTCATCAGCGGCCAGCGCTCGGCAATCTCGGGGGTGGCCATGTACTGCGCCTCTACGCCATGTAGGGCCGCGAAATCCGCCTTGCGCTTCAACTCCGCAAGACGTTCGTCATTCACGGCGATGGAAATGGAGCCCGATTGGCGAAAGCCGGGGTTCTGGCCGGTTTCGGCCTCGATCTCCTGCAAAAGCTCGACACCATAGGAGGCAAACGCAGTCGTGGCATGACTGCCCTGCAACTGCCCCACCAACCCGGCGGCATGCCAGGTTGTGCCCGACGTCAGCTGTTTGCGCTCCAGCAGCACAACATCGCTCCAGCCGGCCTTGGCCAGATGATAGGCAACCGAGCAGCCATGAATGCCGCCGCCAATGATCACGACCTGTGTCTGCCGGGGAAGGGATGTGGCCATGTCGGGCTCTCCTGTCTGGGTCAGTTTGCGAATCTGGTCTATACCAGATGTTTCCCTTGGTCTATACCAAGATTGCTGCTAGGCATCTTGTTACCCAAAGGCAGATCACCCATGACGCACTCATCCTTCCCCAACGCCGGACCCGAGACGCATTTTGCGCGGATTGCCGATGCGCTGCGGCAACAGATAAAAACCGGGGCGCTGGATGCGGGGGCTGCGTTGCCGTCAGAGCGTGCCGTGGCCGAGGCCCATCACGTGAGCCGGATGACGGCCCGGCGCGCCCTTGAGGCGCTTGAGTCCGAGGGACTAGCTTATAGTGAGGGGCGGCGCGGGCGTTTTGTTTGCCCGCCCCGCATATCCTATGATGTCAGCCACATGGTCAGCTTTGTTGCGGATGCGCAGGCCACGGGCAGCGATCTGTGCATCAAGGTAATTGAGGCAGCTACCATACCCGCCAGCGCCACCGTTGCCGAGGCACTTGGCATTCCCGCTGACAGCGATGTGCACAGCTACACGCGGCTTTTTCTCATCGACGGCCATGCCGCCTTTCTGGAAACCGAATATACAAGTGCCGACCGGTTTCCGGGTCTTCTTGGCCACGACCTTCGGCAATCGACCACACTCCTGCTCGAAGAGCATTTCGGTACGCGGGTCGGCACGGGCAATATCACCATCCGGATGCGTGCCATGGCAGCGCGTGAAGCTCATCATCTGGGGCAATCGCCGAACCGGGCCGGGCTGGAACTGACTCAGGTCATTCTCGACGCAGATGGTCAGCCGTTCTGTTTTGGCCGCCAGATTTGGCGCGGTGAACTGGCCGAGTTTTCCGCCCGCGCCATCGTTGCCCCGCTGTCCCAGGCCAAAAGAACTGGTTCCGAAAAAAATACCAGAACTGGGCTTGTGGAATGATTTCATGTCCGGTCGCGCGTTGTTTCGAGCAAATCCCGCCGCCCAATCTGATAATTTGCACCGAGTGCCAACCACATCTTTAGCGAGGTCAGTATGACACCCTCCCAAGCGACACGCGGATTTTCCGACGCGGAATACGCAGCACGCACGCGGCGCGCGCAAAGCCGAATGGCGGAAATCGGTTTGGATGGTTTGCTGGTGATGACCGAACCGGAGGTGCAGTATTTCACTGGATTCCAGTCTTTGTTCTGGCAAAGCCCGACGCGGCCGTGGTTTGTCTTTGTCCCGGCTGCGGGCAAACCCATCGCGATCATCCCCGAGATTGGGGCCAGCCTGATGCGCCGCAGCTGGATCGACGATATCCGTACATGGAGCGCACCCGCCCCCCATGACGACGGAGTCAGCCTTTTGACCGAGTTGCTGTCGCCTTTGGGAACCATCGGTGTGATGAAAGGCCACGAAACGCATCTGCGTATGCCTCTGGGGGATTGGGAACGTCTAATCGCCGCGCTTCCGAATCTCAGAATCGCGGATGCCACCGCTCTGGTCCAGGGGCTCCGCATGGTGAAATCCGCCGCCGAGATCGAGAAGCTGAGCCATATCTGCGCCATCGGCTCGGAGACGTTTGCGCAGGTGCCTGAAATGGCCCGCGAAGGGATTCCGCTGGACGAACTTTTTCGCGCATTCCGCCGCGAGGCCTTGGCCCGGGGGGCGGATGGGGCACCTTATGTGGTGGGGGCCGCGGCCCAGGGCGGCTATGCCGATGTGATCTCTCCGCCAGATGCCACACCCCTGGCTGCTGGGGATGTCCTTATGCTGGACACGGGGCTGGTGTACGACGGGTATTACTGCGATTTCGACCGCAACTGGGCGATCGGCCATGCCTACGATGCCGCAAGACAGGCCTATGATGTGCTGTGGCGCGCAACAGAAGCCGGGCTTGAAGCCGCACGCCCCGGCAACAGCTCTCGCGATCTGTTTCAAGCCATGTCGGCCATCATTGCTGAAATGGATGACAGCGGCGGGGATATCGGGCGGTTGGGCCATGGGCTGGGCCTGCAACTGACCGAGCAACCGTCGCACGCCGCCTTTGACACGACAGAGCTGCAGGAGAACATGGTTCTGACACTTGAGCCGTCATTGTCCTATGGCGATGGGCTGATGATGGTGCACGAGGAGAACATCGTCGTCACACCGCAGGGCGGCCGCCTGCTCAGCGCACGCGCAAGTGAAACACTTCCGGTCATATAGTGCGCCCCGGCCTGGACCATCACTGGGTTCCGCCGCTAGGTTCTGGTTGACCGACTAAATGTAAGCGTTGCATCTGACCCCCAAATTGGCGTCTTCCAGCATAGGCATCTAAAGCCTATATTGGCGCTATGCGCCAATATAGGAATTCATATTTGTGTCCTTACGGCCCTCTCCTGACATTCGCCAGAAGGGTCAACGCTGCAGTGCTGCTACCCCAGTGCCGACATTAGTCCAGCTCTAAGTGTTTGCCTGATCAAGCGGGCGGACCACATAACCAACACATTGCTTCGCTGAGCGCACACGAGTATCATCTTTTCTCCTGTGGGGGCTGGCAGCATAAATAGGCAAGAATATAATATCATTAGTCTGGTGTTGAACGAGATGGCGTTCGAAGGGGCAATCAAGCATTTTCAAGAGGCGCCACCCGACCTTCCGAGAGAATTGTTTGAAGAATTGCGGGGGATTGGGATTCCAGGCCGCTACGATGGCAATATCGAGGACTACCGTTACGTGGATATCGAGTTCGACCAAGAGAAGTCGGTGTTCGATAATTGCTACAGACAACTTAGAACGATCAGCAACAACATTATCCACGCCAATAAGGCCTACCGACCAGATCCACCTGAGCGCCTAAATGACCTACTACACTGGGCTCAAAGATTCATCCACAGCGTCTATAAGACCAACTCGCCCTTGGCAGATCGAGCAAGAGAAATCAAAGCAACATTGGGGATCGAGACCTTTTGACGGCCCCAATCTTCTGCGAACATCAGGTTCTATAGCACTCGCGATCAAATCCGAGGTCGTGCCCTACCGACTCATCCTGGCCATTGACCAAAATTTGCCGATGGTGCGCCGGGGTCCGTCAAAGTAGCTATTCTCTCGTTATTCTGGCAACTAGGCCCTTTCAACCAGGCCAGAAAACAACCATTCGTTCCACTAATAGAGAATTCGGCTAGGAACCTACTTTGCGGAACTTAGCGCCGCTTGATTTGATCGCCTCAACAATACTCGGCGCCGGATGCTTCCAGCTCGTGTTTTTAGGTTGGGCCGCCGCAACCCAGAGCTCTGCATCAACTACTGGCAGATCAGGATCAAAATTGTGCGCTGAACCGTGGTGAGGAAGCATGAAGGTGGAGATCATGTCTAACTCTTCACTATAGTGATCTTGGTATTCCCTCACCGTTTGGGGATCGAGAAAGCACGTATCCCCGGTTCCCAGCCAGCCAACGCGGGCACGATCGTATTGTTGAGATTTATATACTAATGCACCGGCTTCCTCAGGCTTTGTTGGGCCAGAGTATAAGGACATTGAAGTTTCGTTCTTGTCCCCGAAAGTCCAGGCGTAAGCTCGAGACAGTGTAGTCCGGTGCTTCGTTACCAATAACCGACGTACTTTCTTACTTTGCGCTTTTTTACGGAAGCTACCCCTCGGCCATTTCAGCATCACTTCAACAGCAGCGCAGAAGGCCTCTCGGTCTTTCAGAGATGCCTTTTTCACATGTGGCTTTAACAACCATCCGCCTTCGATCCCGTCGGCAATGTTGAATTCAACTTTCTGGACGACAATGGCACCCTCGGGCGTCCGGCGGGCAGAAGGTGGCGCACTTCTAGGGCCACCAGAACCTTTACTCTTCCATGGCTGACCGTCGGGGTCGGAACGAGGAGGTTCCGTGGGCGGCAATTCGAAAAAGCCCGAGTCAGCATCGTCCTCTTCATCCGTTGCGACCATCACGATCTGCCGCGGACCGAACTGGGTCATTGTTCCAATTGGATCAACAACCATGTCTTCATGGAAACGTTCCGCTCGGGGTTCGGCGCTTGTAGCCGAGCTTCTTCCAAATGCAATAATCCGTTCAACATCATCCAAGTAGGGCATCACGATCGTATCGACCTGAAGTCCTTTTTTTTGATGTAACAGGTGAGGTATGCCGCAGATATGATCTCGATCGAAGTGCGACACAAAAAGCATGTCGAGACGGCGCGACACCCGGCGAGATACGATCGATCGTACCGCCTCAACCACACCCGCGATAGGGATGGAGCCGCAATCATAAACATACATGAAATCGGCCAAAGGTACCGCGTCATCAACAAGTGACGACCGCCAGACAGCCTCATAAAGTCCAAGGTTCCGAAGAGTGCCGACGTGGAAGCCACCCTGACCGACCGGTAGTTGATATCGGTGATGTCCTAAAACATGCCTTGAATCGTCGCGCTTCCATGCCCGAGAATGACTAGAAGGTAGGCGTGCTGTACGAGCGGAGAGATGTTCGGCTTCCTTCCTTTTCTTAGACAGAAACTCCTGGCACTTCTTGTGTTCTGCCTCCGTATCGAAAGACTGTTTTATATGTTCCAACGCTTGGGCCAGAACGTCGTCTGGGATACTCCCTTCTAGGGGGAGAAAAATGTCTTTAAATTTCAATCTGAGGCCATAATTTCGAGCAATGTCTGAGCGAACTCTGGTCTCGGCACACAGGCATGCCTGCTCCCACTGCTCGTCGTCCAAAGGTTTCTCGGAGTTAGTATTATACATTTGACCCCCACAAATTTCTTCAATGGCAATTAGACGAGAAGCACCGGCATGATCTCATCGAATTGCCGCAGTTATCTTCACCGACGAGTAGCGTCTGCTTCCTGGAAGGATCAAGTTTGGCTCTGTGCAGCTTTTTAGAAATTATAGATTTCATTACTGTCAATTATCATGAATGAATCGGCTCTCAAAATACCAAGGTTATGCGGCACCCATACGTCGTGGACGTCTTCCCGACGCTTCTTGCAAGGCTGTGGTATCAAGAGACCCCGTTCATCTTTCTTCGTAATTCTTCAGACCAGCCCTTCAACGACTTAATGTCGGCCATGACTTCGGATGGCTCTGGTGGTTCGGGATCATGGCCACGGGAAGGATCATGCGCATCGACGAAGTCGCAGCACTTTTTGAATCCATTTTGGAAAGTTTGGACATCGGCCTCTTCCAAGGCTGTGACACGCTTCAAATTTTTGGTGTCTATGTAGTCGCGGTGACGTATCACGACATTGGCAAATACGATGTCCTCTAGCGCCCGTTCCCAAGTCGCCCGCAATCGACTGTAGAGTGAAGATACTGCCGTTTTGTAGCCCTCGTCGTCGTTCTCCTCGAACAAGCGCTTTGCAGCGCGGGCTTCTTTTTCAAATTTATCAATCCGGTCACGAATACTAGAGGCCGTCCATGGCAAGTCCTTGTTAACGATGCCGACGACATCCTGTCCGCGCGAGAGATGCGCCAGCGCAGTCGGCGTATTTCGCTCCGAAGCCAGCTGCGCCAGATCGTTTACGAAGATCATGTCATGCGTGAACACGATAACCTGCCGCACGCCGGCTTCCTTTGCCAGGCGCTTGGCGACTTTTGAGCGCCAGCGATGATCGAGTGATGAAACCGGATCATCGAACACAAGCGCCGATGTATGCGATGTATTGGCTAGTTCAGTGAGGTATGAGGCCAACGCCACACACGTCTGTCTTCAGGTTCGCTGCAAGAGCCGCGTGAACTGGTACGAGTGCGTCCCCAAGTTCATCCATCAGACGCACCATTGTTGAACGGTGGAACTTGACACCAGAACGTTTGAATATCTGCTCTTGGCGGTAGTTCGGAATGAAATCTGCAAATTTGCTGACCGCGAGGCCTGCGATCAACCGATCGTCAAAGCGAGTATAGTCGAAGGCACGCGGTGGCACTTTTGCCTGCACAAATTTATCGCAGACCCGGCATACATATTTCGGATAGTGCTCCCGAATGACCCGAACCTAAGCAGGTTTATAGGTCAGGCGTTCGATCACTTGTTCACCCATCGGTCGCATGGCGCAACCACATGTGCACCCGGCCTCCTGTTTCGGCTCGATGACCCGATCTTCTCGGGGAAGATGTGCTGGAATAGTGACGGACTGTTTCCCTTTCATACCTCGTGGTTTCGACACCTTCTCGGGTTTGGACACGATTGACGAACCGTCTTGTCCGGGCTTCATCGGATCAGGTGGTACTTTTCCATGATCTGCTTCAACGTTGCCCTTATCCTTCCGCTTCGGTGATTTTTCACTCGATTGGCCGAATTGCATATCCGCCAGTTTGTTGAGCTGCGCTCGAAGGCGACGGTTATCAGCTTTGATGACCCTAATCTCCGCAGAAAGCGTCGAAATCTTCGCATCCTTCAGCACGATCTCATTGTCATAGTCAGCCTCGCGCTGGTGGTCAGCCTTCGATATTCGGGCTGCCACGTTGGCCACGAACGAATCTGCATAACCCGCGAGGTCCGCGCAGGCAGATTGAATATCCTTCATTGCTCCTATTCATCCCATGTTGGCCGCAAGCACAGCCGCTTTGGTCGCGGCCGACATGCCGACCGCGTTTTCTCTTGATTTTTTGATGTGGGGATGGGATGAAGTCAGCGAGATCGTGGTACTAGACGATTTTGAGGCCCTTGAGGATCGGCAAAATCCTCTGGGCCTTGCTTATTCAGAGCCCATGAGTTTAACCGCTCATTCTGGATCTCCTTTGTATTCGGGGTAGCGTTCGGGCCAGATTTCAGCTGGATGAACGCCGATTTTATCCGCGATCCTTGCCTGAACCTTGGCTGAAACTGAACGTGAGTTGCTCACTGACAGCACTGTGCTGTGGCTTAAACCAAGCTCGCGCGCGGCCTCGTTGAATGAGCTTCCAGCGCGCTGAAGCTCATACTTCGTCTTCAAATGCCTTTCTCTGAGGTCCTGCATTTGCGGGTCTCTAATCGTGACTTTGCTACTGCATAAGCGCAACGACAATTCCCCAGCAAGAAGAAAAACTCTGTAACCAGCTGTGTTTACTTGGTTTTTAATGATCCATATGACACTTGCACTCATTTGGTCACACGGCAACGAAATTTCAGAATTCTGAGCTATTTTGCAACCTGTTGAGTTTTAACAGACAAAACCGAGCGTCACTGGCGCGATTTTACACTCAGATTCAGATATCAGCAGTGCATTCGGATTTGGAACGCATTATCTCTGGCTGGAAAATAATTTCTATCTATGGGTGGAATCATTGCCTGAAGCCGAAAAGCCACCAGGCGGCCCGCTGTTGTCGGTGCATGATCGTGATATCCAGGCGCTCATCAAAGAGTCGGGGGATAGTTCCATCCGAGGACGCCGGAACCGCGTTCTACTCGCGTTGGCATGGTCAACCGGTTTGAGCATCAGTAGCTTGCTGAAGCTTCAGCTCTGGCAAATGACCTACTTCGTCCATCAAGTGGATACGTTTGGTACTTCGACACGCTTCTGGTTTTCAGATCGTATAATTGGGCATAATTTTGGGTTCTATTTTGACCGATCCTTCGAGGCGATCGTCCCGATTCCGAAGCCTCTTCGCCCTATGACATACCGTTATTTGGAAATTTTCGAAGATGGCTATGACCCGGAGCATTATGTGTTCCCTGTCATGCGAAAGAACGACCGAATGATAAAAACTGAGCCTCTTACAACGAGGGATGCTCAAAAGATTCTGGTCGAGCTCCGAAAACCGATGAGCAGCACTGCAAAAGTTGATTGGCACAAAATTCGCCAAGTCGCAGTCGCAAGAATGTTGGCATCAGGGATGTCTATACAGGAAATCCAACATCAAACCGGTTACACTGATCCCAAATCAATAAAGAACATCGCATCGACTTGGGGTGCATAGCTGTCAAATGCACTTACAGTATCCTGGTTCGATAGCAAAGGCGGCTATTGGGCTCGTAGTGGAAACTGCAGAAGGTCGTGGACAGCGGTAGTTTACCATTGCAACAAGCAGGGGATTTCATGCAGCCACGGGACGCCGGCTGTATCGCGGTGTAACACGCTTCCAATCAAGCCCTTCAAATAGAGCTTCAAACTGCGATTTGTTGAGACTAATGACGCAATCTTGTATCTGCGGCCATTCAAATCCCCTGCCTTCAATCCGCTTGTAGGTCATCACAAGTCCAGTCCCATCCCAGACGATGAGTTTGAGCCGGTCCGACCGCTTGGAACGGAAGATGAAGATAGCACCACTGAATGGGTCGAGGTCAAATTCGTTCATAACAATGGTTGCCAAACCATCCATACCTTTCCTGAAATCGACCGGCCTGGTCGCGACGTAGAATTTAAAATTTCCTGCTGGTGCGATCATGAGTTGCCCTCAAACGACTTGATCAAAGCAGTGGGCTGATTGAGAGGGTAATTTGAAGGAAGAAGGACCTCACAGGCGCCACGCTTGAAGATGATGTGCCCTTGTGCCTCTGGAACCGGCTCTTCGACCGGATCGACCTTAATCTCTGCAAAGACAGGTTGCGATTTTACCTTCAGAGTAGAGTGCGGTCCTGACGCTTTCCGCTCAGCGTCTTTTTTCCATTCGGAGGCGGTACCACTTGAGATGCCGCATGTCTTTGCGACATCGCGTGTTGATAGACGTCCGGTTCTCATGCGTTGACCCACTTCATTTTTGAATTTTCTGGGCCACAGTCGACGGCCGTCCTTCCCAACGGGAATTGAGTAGCCATAGGCATGGAAGACTTTTTCGATTTTCTGGTCACTTGCGAGTTCACCTAGAGCTTGAGAATTCATGATGCCTGTATCCTTTTTCGGACATCATAAACTGCCAGGTACGAGCTGATCAGGGGTGATTTAGGGGGTCAGATGCAACGCTTACGACTAAATCGTAGGCCCAGGAAGAGCGGTTGCTGAGCTTGGCGCCGCGTTCCTGGCCGCTGGTCTTGGGTTGCCACCTGAGCCGCGTGATGAACCCGCTGGGCACGTTTGTTTCTCACAGTTCGCCTTAGGCTTTGAACCTCTGACCTTCATTTTATTGGCCTGGCGAGGTTTGATCGTTGAGCAAACAGTCCAGTGGACTGTTTGCAGATCGAGCGGGCTGTTGGGATTTGGTTGCGGGAGGGCGCAACCACCGATGCCGAACGCAACTGAAATGTCAGGTATAGGCGGTGATTTCAACGGATCGTCGCGTCACATGCGTTGAACCGTTCTGCTGGCGTTTGCTTTTTTTGCATTTCAGCATTCGAAGTGCGAGCACAAAACAATGACGCGGAAGTTAACAACCTATTCGTAGAAGCGGTAGAGCTTTACCGGCAGTCAAAAAAAGTGTCTGGAAACGCCAAGTTAGAGGCATACAAAAAATTCGGAGTCTCTTCGACAAGATTCTGAGCGACTATACTGAATTAAAGCCTGCAAGGGGGGCGGCCCGGGAGGGTCACCATTGCCAGCCTTCCCAACTCCAGACCGAAAGGATGGAACGATTTGAAACGCGAAATTGTTCGGGGTTTTCTGGTCAGATACGATAACGGCACGGGGGCGAATGAAACCGCAGCGGACGCTGCATTTTGCGCGCATCTTACGTGGCGGCTATGATGCCGCTGAACCCAATCAATTCTTAGAGCAAAGAGGCCGGACGCTTTTAAATGCTTACAAAGCGATCGTGCTCTTGTCGGTGATGTGACCGCTTCTATCACTTGACGAAGCACACTATGGGCCGAGCTATGCGCATTTGTTTGGCGCACGAGACCAAGCAATTTAGACAGCTCAGCCCACCGCGCATGGTCTAGCCCAAAATGATAGTTCTCGGCCTAGCGGCACGGGTCGAGGCCGACATTCGCGATGTCGCCATATGATTGACCGATATTTTTTGTCTGATGCAGTGTTTGGCAGTTTACTTGGTTTCCTTGCTAAGAATGAGGCTTCCGGCCAAAACGAAATGCCCAAGGGGCAACTGTACTACGCACTGCCACAAACCCAGTGCAGCGAACACTGAATTGTGCTATCCTTACGCCGCTGTAGTGGTTAGTTCATTGCGTGAATGTTTTGCCGTTCAAGCGCACTCAGCTGATAGCTGTTGTTTTTAAGTCTTTGCTTTTTTGTCGTTAAGTTTTTCCGGGAGGGTTTTATGATCAGTAGTCTTTGCGCAGCCTTTTTTAGCAAGGCTCGTTACGGAACTCCGATGTGTCTATTGGTTTCATTGTCCATTGCGACGGATGTTCGCGGTCAGGACAACGAAATCGTGACGGTGCCAAGTGTTTTCTACAGCTATCTGTCCGAGGAAAAAGATTCTGAAGGTAACCACATAAAGAAGTTTTTTGACCTAAAAGAGCTTTCCGACCAAATAAGCGAGTTGGGCCTAAGCTCCGAGTCCGCACTTGCGATAAATGCTTCGGAGGAGGATGGTTATAGGTCATTGAACGAAGATGCTTTTATCAATGCTCTTAGACAAAGTGATAACCCTGGGTTGGAAGCCCTTGGTGACTCACTCGGGTATTTTGAAGATGAAGAACTGAACGGCGGTGGAGTGCAAGCCGCGGCAGCGATAGAAATGCTAACAGTTTCTGACATCGGCGCAGAAAAGTGTAGGGCGCTTCCGCCTGCCCCACCAGATCTGGGCAATCCAAATAACAAATGGGAAATCTACAAAACGGCTATTTTGGGTCGTAGTTCCATGACTGCCGTCCAGTACGCTTTTGATCAAGACGCGAACGAGGGCCTTGGTCGTGGCCAATTCGACATAAGAACCACCAAGTTTGTCCTATGTCGTAATCTACTTACGAACGACATAGAGGGCATCCCAATCAATGTGCGGTGGGTATTCAATGTGAATGGCCAAAGCCTGAAAGTCGAAGAATCAGGCGGCTTTTCAAACCCGCCGCCCAATGGTGGTTCGTATCAGCAGCGGTTTATTGCAAGAGGAACGGGAATTCAGCTTGTACTTATGCAAATTGACGGCACGGCGCTGCCGCCCAACAACCCTGCATACCTGATTGTAGGGAATGCCTGTATCGACATTTGGTTCGTGGATAAGGTTAATGGTTTTGACATTTCCGTGCCGGCGTCGCTGCCAAACGCAGGTGTGTTTTGTGCGGGCGGCTATTGCAAGGGCGTTCCACCGGGTTTGGATGCGACGCGATAGGTCAATTCTTCTCGCACGCCAAAATTGAGGCATCGATAAAAACGAGATGCGCTTATGTGAGCGCAGCGAATAGCGCTTTGGGCTTTGTGACCTGCGGTAGTGATCGCGACTTACGCCGTTAATCAAGAGAACTGGCGACTAGTTCATGTTGACAAATGGCGACGCCAAAGTCGGTCGGACGCTATGTCTATGAATCCGAGGAAGCTCTCTGCGGTCTTGTGGTAGCGGGTCGCAACACGTCGAGCGTTTTTGAGCCTGTAAAAGCAGCGCTAGACCCGATTTCGCGGCCGGTAGAGTGAACGGTCGACACCAACGCGCATCCATATGATTTTCCGCATCGGTATCTGGGTCATCACATCTCGACTATTCATCTGTCTACGTGTTTTGTCAGCATCATAGCCGCGATCTGCTATCAACACGCGCGGCTAAGGCAGATTGTCTACCTTTACCAAATCGAAACCACGATAATCAGATGTCCAACCCGGTGTGATATCGGTCCTCATATGCAGGCCGTGTGCGTTTTCGAGCAGGTGGGTCACACGCCCATTCTGAAAGAGAACATGCGAGCAAGTCTGGACCTTCCTACTCGCGTTCTTTCCTTCGATCAGAATGATCGCCTGCGGATCGGCTACACCGGCTCCCAGTTTCTTTAAGTCCGCCATGGGTTCACAGACGCCTCTGCGTTGCGTGCATTTCAGAGCAAGATGAAGGACGACCAAGCGAGAAAAGCCCCACGGCATCCGAGCGCAGGACCCTTCACATGCGTAGTTATATCCCGCTTTCTACGGGACATCTCTGGTGGAGCCTTCGACACGGAAGTTCATGCCGGCTCGCCTAAAAGGGCAAATGCAACTTTCGCGAAGTAGAAAAAACGGCGCCAGCTGAAACACGCAACGCGCGACAGGGTCGCCAAACCGACCGCTCTGTCAGCGCGTGTTCACGATGGGCGGTTTTGAACAACGACCGAGGCAATAGTGGACACCGGCCGCGGCGTCGGGTTTTAGTGTCATTGGTACGCCCGTTTCCTTCGGGAACATCATGTCAATACAGGCGGTCCCGTTATCCGCAAAGATCAGGGGGATACGATTCAGACTTCCGGGTGGAACTGTGCTTTGATCGAATTTTTTCCATTTTGCGCGGCCCTTGCCAAGCTCCCAATTCGCTTCCCAATAGTTGACGATTTTGATGTCCTGTTTCGCGGCATAAAGCTTGTATTCGAACGGCTCCGCCATGGCAGCGCTGACCTTCAGTTCTGTCGCATCAAAGGCTTTATGAAATACACCTTTTATCGCGTCTTCTATGGTTTTTTTGTCGACCCTGGCGTTCCCGGCCTCGACGTGGAAATACTGGTAACGAACTGCTGGCGTCAGCCTTCCAGCACGCGAGACTGCGGTTCGCATCAGGACACAGAGACGAAGGTCGCCGCTTGATTTTGCATACGGACCATCTGCGCCGCCCGAATAATAGTACCCGGCGAGCCTAGAGTCGTGCAGACATTTGTCCAATATCTGCCCCTTGACCGACACTGTCCTTGTGCCGAACAGGTTCCTGTTGTTCGCAACCCTTACTACCGGCTCGGTTGCGACCCCGGAAAATCCGCCGTAGTCACGGACAACCGACGCCCGGCTAATGGCAGGACAAAACTCCTGCTGGGGATCGCAAGGGGGCTCACTGAGCTGCGACAGGAGCCTTTTGAAATCCGCTTCCGTGAACTCTTTCACTGGCTTGGGCGGGTCTTCCAGATTCTTGTTAGGAGATACTCCGCCCGCGACCACCTTCTGGTCGGGCAGGTTGATCGTGTTGAATGATGATCCCTTCTCGTCTTCCACTACATAGGAACAACCGGCAAAAAGAGCGACAATGCAAGTTAACAGCAACATACTTAAACTGGGTCTTTTCATAATTTACTCCGACAACAAAATTCGAGTAATGCCGGAACCGTAGCACGTTCGGTTTAAAAAATCTAAGAATTCCCCCGGTTTGCGGGAAAATGTGGACTGTGAACGGGATTTCGGGTTGCAGGGTGCAGCGTGGTCAAACGGCGGGATGGGCCTTAATCTTCTTTTCGATTGTATCGGTCAGCCGTTCATGGAACCTGATGGAGGAGACCGCAAGAATCTCACGGGCTTTGGACATTTCCACGGCGGCTTCTTCCGGATCGCCCTGATGGAGCAAGGCATCCGCAAGCAGGCTGTGCGAGAAGGCAACGATCTGACCCGATCCTGTCTCCACATATTTTTCAAGCCCGTCCCGTAGGGTCTTGACACCCGTTGCTTCGCCACATCTGGTCTCGGCCCATCCCACAAGTACGGCGGACCAGTGTTCCCAATACTTGAATTTCTTTCTTTTGCTGGTTTCGTACGCTTCCTTGGCAAATTCTAGACAGGGTGCGGGTTCACCGTAGGTACAGTAAATGGACGCGATAATGCTCAACGCGTAGCAGCGGGAGAATTCGCTGCGTTCGGCGCGGGTTTTGGCTATCGCCTGCTCCAGTTCCGAGCGCACCTTGTCATCTTCAGGGTCCTGCAGAGTGCGTGCCCAGCAGCGCATCACCATATCGACAATTTCCGTATCCGCTGGATAGAATCGGTTGATTTCGCTCAAGTCGCACTGGGCGCGATGTTCAAGTGCACGGTCCAGATGAGAAATCGCCTGGTCGAATTCGCCCCTAAGCAGCGAAGCCAAGCCGCTATTGTGTTCGCTTAAGGTGTGCAAAGCGGCATTGGGGTCATCGGCCAGCATGTCAGTCATTTGTTCGCAATACGGCCAGGCGGCATCGGGGCGGCCACCGATCAAGTGTTCACCTATGAGCTGGTGGAGGTTGGTAAAAGCCACTTCGTGATCGCCACTTTTCTCGTTAAGCGCGATCAGCTTTTCCAGATTTCTTGTGATGTCGGGCGAGCCCCAGCTGCGCATTTCAAGGGCGACGGCGAGAGACTGGCGCAATTTGATCTCGATCTGGTCGGACGTTTCGTGGTGCTCAAGCCTGTTGTGCGCCTCGATCGCGGCGCTCATCTGGGCAATTGCTTCGTTGCTGGCATAGTTGCGCAGGCTCAGCTTGGCAGCTTCGTGCCACCGATCCCGCGCAGCGTCGAATTGTTCCGCCTTTTTGTAGTGCAGCGCCAGAATTTCGGGCTGACGTGCGCAAAGGTTCGCAAAACGCGCTACCATGGTTTCGGCAATGCGGAGGTGAAGACTCCTTGCCTGTTGTGGTAAGATCGCCTCGTAGGCGACATCGCTGATCAGGGCATGGCGGAAAGAAAAACTGCTTTCGCCTCCTTCAAATTTCTCCACCATGGTCTGTGCGCGTGCGAGGTTTTGAAGCTCTGACAGGATTTCATCTACCGGTCGCCCAGCAACGGCGGCGACGAGATCACTCGTAAAGCCCTGTCCCAGAGCGGCACAAATTGAAATCGTGTCCGGTGCGACGCTCAGATGGTCGAGCCGGACCCGGAGCAGGTCCTTCAAGTTCGACGGGAATAGTGTTTCTTGTTTCAAATGGCCGTCCGGCCGGATTGAACCCGCGGAGCGGGCCAGCATACTCACCATTTCCTCAACAAAGAGCGGTACGCCTTCCGAGCGGGTGATGATGGTTTCCATAAGCCCGTTCAGTGCCATTCCGTCGCTCATCAGTGCTTCGAGTAGCTGCGCTGTTTCGCGCGTGCCCAAACTGGGCAACGACAATGTGGTGACCTTGGGCAGGTTCGACCACCTTGGTGTGTATTCAGGGCGGTAGGTGCCCAGTACCATGACCCGCAGATTGCCGATTCGCTCCAGCAGGTTGTTGAGCAACTCTTCGGAAGAGGGATCGATCCATTGCAGGTCTTCGAAGAGGATAAAGACAGGTTTTTTGAGCGAGGCGCGTTCGACGTAGTTTTGCAGGATCTCAAAAGTGCGCGTTTTAATCTCTTCGGGCGCCACAGGCGGGCGTTGCTCCGGCGCACCGAAAGAAAGCAGGTTGGAAAACAGTGAGGTCACTTCGTCGGAGGCGTTGCCGCGCTCTTCCAGAAACGTTTTCAGTTTGGATTCACGCTCTTTGAGAGTGTCGTTTTCCTTAAGGCCGACAGCATTGATGATATGTGACTTTATTGGAAAGAACGAGCTGTTTTCATGGTAGGGTGAGCACTGGAAGCTGAGCCTCTGGCCCATGGGGAGAACGAGCGTTTGCTGTATTTCCTCTGCTAGACGCGACTTTCCAAGCCCCGCCTCGCCAGAGAGAAATATTGCCTGTCCTTCGCCACGGCAGGCGGCGTTCCAGCGTCTGCGCAGCAAGTTGAATTCGCCTTCACGCCCAATCAGGGGGGTTAGCGCGCCGTGTATCCGCTTCTCGAAGCGTAGCTCTGTCTTTCGAGATTCTTTGACCAGCCAAACACTTACAGGGCTCGAAAATCCTTTCAGTTGGTGTTTGCCGATCGAAGTGCAGCGGAAGTTGTACCCCAAAAGCCGCCGCGTTCGCCCAGATATGGCAATTTGCCCAGGATCGGCCAGCGCCTGCAGGCGGGCGGCGAGGTTGGGGATATCCCCCAGCACGAAACTGTCGACCTGTTGTGTGCCGTGCATAATGTCTTCGAGCAGAACATCGCCGGTCGCTATGCCAATGCGCACGGACAGTTTTTCTAGCGGGGGAACAGGGATCACGCTCACTTTTTCGATGATTGCAAGTGCCGTGAGCACTGCGCGTTCTGCATCATCTTCGTTGGCTACCGGGTGACCGAAGTAGGCAACCACCCCGTCACCGACGAATTGAGCGACATAGCCGAAATTCTCTTTGATCGCTTCGGCACAGAGGTTCTGAAAGGCCTTGAGCGAGTCTCGATACTGCTCGATCCCCAGTTCCTGCACGAGCCCTGTCGAGTTGACCAAATCAACGAACATGATCGTCATCTGACGCAACTCGCCGATGGACCTTCGCGGCCGTTCTGTCGCGATTTCGAAGGCGGAGGCGGATTCCTGAAAACCGGCAACGTCGGGGTCTTCCCTCTCCTCCGGCAGCGCCCTCATCGCTTTGAGAAGTCGTTTGCTATCGCCAAGCGCGATGCCAAGGCTTGCGAAATCCTGCTCAGAAAGCTCTCCGATGACGTCTAAATCAATGGAATTGGCTTCCATCACGTCGAGGTATTTTTCCAACTTCAGAGATTCGAGCCATGACTTTAATGTAAGCATCGGCAACGGGCCCTTCACTTCTCTACGGTTCTGGCAGGCCGGTTAACGCGAAGCCAATCCCGGATTAATGAAGCCAACAAGAACTCGCGCCAAATGTCAAAGGATGTGCGGTGTTTGTGCCGGAAGCACAACTACTACTTGAAGGCGCAGTTGCCGAACGGGTTAGACGTCGGTTGAAAGAAGACGCGATCCGGGATTTGAAGATCAACGACCACGACATGGTAAAAGAAGTCCGCGAACGCGTGAGCCATGGCTACCGTATCCAGCACAGTCGCAGTCTTGGAACACGGTGCGGTTTTAGCAAGATTTTCATGTTCAAACGCAATCCCGATCAAACGATAGGGGCAAAGATCACCGTGATGCTGTCTGGAGCCGTCAAGCGGGGCTGGGACTGAACTTGTTATCAGTTGTACTGAAGAGTTCGGGTGCCGGGTTGACACATATCGGCGGTCGCCGATTGGAGTGGCCTCGTCGCTTGTCAGAGAGAGGAGGTATCCAGGCACTCACCCGGCACCCTTGCGCTTGAGACTATCACGTCCGGATAACCACCCAAAGTCAAAACAGACAAAATTTAAATAACTTCATTGAGTTAAAAATGTAGAAGTCGGGCCTGATCTCAGTAGTGGTAACCGTGAGGTAACCACGCCGTGCTGCCCTTGACAGGCAAGCAACGGCTCATAGGTTAAGAGTACTATCAACCCACCAGCCGTGATGGCTGGGCCGCAATCATTGGGAGAAAATAGGACGACTCATCGTCCTTGACGCACTCGATGGCAATGATCCTGATCTCTATCGAGATCAGTGTTTTGTCGTCTGGAGTGCGCTCCTAAGCCAGAACATCGCGATCATTGTCTCGAGCGGTTCCTTTGGAAGGAACGTATCGATAACGTGTTCGTCTTCTGCTCCCAAGTGTAACCCGCCCAATCTTGGTATCCCCGAACCTTTGATCAGCCTTGTGCGCCTGTTGGCCCGCGAGGCTGCGCGCTCGGATTTTGCAACCCGTTGCAACAGTGAAGCCCCGGAGGTTGATCATGGTTGATCTGCCGATTTCGGAGGAGTCCGCCTATCTCAGCGTGCGCGATGTCGCCGCGCTGTTTCGCATTAGCACCAAGACCGTTCGCCGCTGGATCAAATCCGGTGATCTGCCTGCAACCCGGCTGGGCCGCGATTGGCGCATCGCGCGCTGTGATTTGCATGCCCTTGCCAAGCAACGCGGCAATCTGGCAGCGGCCCATGTTCTCTAAAGCCCTCACAAATCTCGGCTTTTCGAGCGTTCGGGAAAACGGGTGCGTAAACTTCGGCTTTAAATTCACGCCCTTGGTTTCCCGAATGTCTGCAAGAGAGCCGCCGTGGGTCTGCCTGTCCTCGTTTGTCCCCTTTTGTCCCCAATTTCAAAACCGAAGTGGTTTATCATGACACATCACCAAGAGATCCAACCGCCAACAACGTTGGCCGAGGTTCTGGACGTTCTGAAGTCCAATCCTGACCCTAACAAAAAACGTCAACGCTCCAAACTGTCCCCGATTTCCCGCATCAGTACATACCTGAACCGTCCTCCGTCGGATATCCCGACGAACATTCCGCAACTGCGCAAATTGCTGGCATCGCTGCATCCTGCCGCCTGCGGGGTGAAGCCCAACACCCTCAGCACTACCAAAAGCGATCTGGCCAGTGCCCTGCGTGCGGTCGGGGTGTTGCAGGATTTTGAAGCCAAATCTGAACTGACCCCGGAGTGGGGCGCGTTTTTGACGACTGTGCAATCCACCCATCAGGTTTGGGGCTTGATGCGGTTTGCACGCTATTGCAGTGCCCGGTCGATCTCGCCCAAGGACATTGGTGGCGAAGTGGTTCAGGCGTTTCTGACGGTCCTCGACGCTGTGCTGCTGAAGAATGAACCGGCCAAGTACATTCAGTCCATGATCGATACATGGAACCACGTGATTGACAAACACGGTCTCGATCTTCCCCGGTTGGACCGCTTGTCGTCGGACCGCTATGTGACCCGCCCGCTGACGGACCACGCGACGCTGGACATGTCCCAGAAGCACTACAATCGTGCCACCGGACTGTCAGCCTGTGACGACTACCAATCTCTGTTGGAAGCTAAGATGAAGAGCTTGGGTCGCAAACGGTAGGCTTTCACTCCCGCCCGTCGATCTCAGGTTCGGTCAAATACCTATGATCAAGGCATTTTTCATTGCAACGGGTTGCAATCGAAAGTGGAAGACACGGCCCAATCCATGCTTATAATGGGTTGGGCCAACTCGTTTCTCAGTCCGAAAGGCCCGACACATGCGCGCCGCCATCTACGCCCGCTACTCCACTGATCTTCAAAGTGACGCCTCCATTGAGGACCAACACCGGCTCTGCCTCCGCTTGATCAATGGCAATGGCTGGCAGGAAGCGGAGACCTATTCTGACCGGGGGCTCAGCGGGGCGTCACATCTGCGTCCCGGCTACCAGCGACTGTTGGAAGATGCGCGTCACAACCAGTTCGATGTTGTTGTGGCGGAAGGTCTAGACCGGATCAGCCGGGATCAGGAACATATTGCCGCTTTCTTCAAGCAGATGCAGTTTCAGGGCATCCCGATTGTGACTGTGGCTGAAGGAGAGATTTCCGAACTGCATATCGGCCTCAAGGGGACCATGAGCAGCCTGTTCCTGAAAGACCTGGCTCAAAAGACCCATCGCGGACTTGAGGGACGTGTGCGCAAAGGCAAATCAGCCGGTGGTGTCACCTACGGCTACGATGTCGTGCGAGACATTGGCGCAGATGGGTCCATCAGCACAGGGGACCGCCGCGTCAATGGGGATCAGTCCGAGATCGTACGGCGTATCTTTCGCGACTATAGCCATGGGATGAGCCCACGTGCCATCGCCACCAATCTAAACGAAGAGGGCATTCCCGGACCTCGTAGTACATGGGGTGCCTCGACGATCTACGGCAACCACCAGCGTGGCACCGGCATCCTGAACAACGAACTCTATATCGGGCGACTGGTTTGGAACCGGCAGCGTTTCGTTAAAGACCCGGACAGCGGTAAACGGCAAGCTCGCCCAAACCCGCCGGAAGACTGGGTGATTGAAGACGTGTCCGAGTTACGGATCGTGTCCGATGACCTTTGGAACGCGGTGAAGGCACGGCAGGAAAAGACGCGCAACGCCGCGATCAGCGATGGCATCAAGAAGTTGGGCCGCACCAAGCGGGCACGGCATCTGTTTTCTGGCATGCTGACCTGCGGGCGTTGCGGCGGCGGCATCACCCAAGTCGGAAAGCAGTATTATGGGTGCTCCGCTCATAAGAACAAAGGTACTTGTGACAACCGGTTGACGATAAAACGCACAGACTTGGAGGACCGTGTTCTCTCCGGCCTCAAGGAACAGTTGCTGCACCCTGATCTGATCGCGGAATTCACCAACGCTTATCAAGAGGAATACAATCGTCTTACCGGGTCCATTCAACAGTAACGGAGTAAGGCCGAACGCGATCTGGCGAAAGTAGAGAGTAAGATCGCCAATCTAACAAACGCCATCAGCGATGGCATGTTCCACCCCAGCATGAAAGAAAAGCTGACTGAGTTAGAAGCGCGCAAAGTCGAATTCGAAGGCATCATCAATTCAGTGTCAGATGAACCGCCGGTTTTGCTGCATCCCAGATTGTCCGATGTGTATCGTGAACAAGTCGCTAATCTGACCACGGCACTGCGCGATCCGTCATCTCAAGCGAAAGCGACATCCATCATTCGCAGCTGTCTATCGGAGATCAGGTTGATCCCAGATGATGGAAAGTATGCGATTGAACTTGTTGGAGAGTTGGCAGGTTTGCTTGCGTTGGGAGCATCTCAGAACGAACAAAGCCGCCCTGAGGCGGCTCGTCTGACACTGCGTTCGACTGTAATGGTTGCGGGAGCAGGATTTGAACCTGCGACCTTCAGGTTATGAGCCTGACGAGCTACCGGGCTGCTCCATCCCGCGACACTTTGGTTTGGTCTACCGCCTATTCGGCTACTTGAGACCATTGTTGGCCTATCGCTTACGCTACTTGAGGCCGGGGTCGGTAATTCTGATATCGTTTTAGAGAGATTGTGGGCTTTTGCTAGGTTTGGCGGTGACCTACTCTCCCGGGGCTTAAGCCCAAGTACCATTGGCGCTGCAGTGCTTAACGACCGGGTTCGGGATGGGACCGGGTGTTTCACTTGCGCTATGACCACCAAACCGAGGAAAAGCCCACGTCGCGACTTTTGCGGAGCAAAAGCGCGACGCGCGGCAGGCAGCGTCTTTATCGCAGATAAAGGCGCGTTGCCGCACGGTTATATAATCAACCAACATCGCGGCTTGGCGCTGCGACGCTGTCCTTGTTCAAGGTGTGTATGCTTCTGGTGATTTGTCTTTCCATTACTGGATCAAATCAAGCCTATCGGGCGATTAGTACCGGTCAACTGAACGCATTACTGCGCTTACATCTCCGGCCTATTGACGTGGTGGTCTTCCACGGCCCTCAGGGAGACCTTGTTTTGAGGGGGGCTTCCCGCTTAGATGCCTTCAGCGGTTATCCTGTCCGATCATAGCTACCCAGCACTGCCGTTGGCACGACAACTGGTCCACCAGTGGATCGTTCACCCCGGTCCTCTCGTACTAGGGGCAACTCCTCTCAAGTCTCCTACACCCACGGCAGATAGGGACCGAACTGTCTCACGACGTTCTAAACCCAGCTCACGTACCTCTTTAAACGGCGAACAGCCGTACCCTTGGGACCTGCTCCAGCCCCAGGATGAGATGAGCCGACATCGAGGTGCCAAACACTGCCGTCGATATGGACTCTTGGGCAGTATCAGCCTGTTATCCCCGGCGTACCTTTTATCCGTTGAGCGATGGCCCTTCCACTCGGGACCACCGGATCACTATGGCCGTCTTTCGACTCTGCTCGACTTGTCAGTCTCGCAGTCAGGCTGGCTTCTGCCATTGCACTCAACGAGCGATTTCCGACCGCTCTGAGCCAACCTTCGCGCGCCTCCGTTACGCTTTAGGAGGCGACCGCCCCAGTCAAACTACCCGCCACGCAGGGTCCCGGATCCGGATAACGGACCGCGGTTAGACATCAAGAGTGCGAAGGGTGGTATCTCAAGGGAGGCTCCACCGGGACTTGCGTCCCGGCTTCAAAGCCCACCACCTATCCTGCACATCACAATCCTGATGCCAGTGCGAAGCTGTAGTAAAGGTGCACGGGGTCTTTCCGTCTAACCGCGGGAAGCCTGCATCTTGACAGGCAATTCAATTTCGCTGAGTCGATGTTGGAGACAGCGGGGAAGTCGTTACGCCATTCGTGCAGGTCGGAACTTACCCGACAAGGAATTTCGCTACCTTAGGACCGTTATAGTTACGGCCGCCGTTTACCTGGGCTTCAATTCAAGGCTCTCACCTCTCCTTTTAACCTTCAGGCACCGGGCAGGCGTCAGACCCTATACGTCGTCTTGCGACTTCGCAGAGCCCTGTGTTTTTAATAAACAGTCGCCACCCCCTGGTTTGTGCCCCCAGCCCCTAGTTGCCTAGGAACCGGGCCTCCTTCTCGCGAACTTACGGAGGTATTTTGCCGAGTTCCTTCAACATCGTTCTCTCAAGCGCCTTGGTATGCTCTACCAGTCCACCTGTGTCGGTTTAGGGTACGGTCTGATGGAGGGCTATTTCCAGGAACCACTCAGCAGCCCAATCAATCCGATAAGATTGAACTACACCTGTGATCCGTCACATCCTCCTGGCCTAGGAATATTAACCTAGTTCCCATCGCCTACGCCTTTCGGCCTCGGCTTAGGGGCCGGCTTACCCTGCTCAGATTAGCTTTAAGCAGGAACCCTTGGACTTTCGGCGAGTGTCTCTCACACTCTTTGTCGCTACTCATGTCATCATTCTCACTTCTGATCGCTCCACCAGTGCCTCACAGCCTGGCTTCATCGCAAACGTCCATGCCTGCGCATAAACCACATGTTGCAGATCAGAAGATCTTTTGTTGGCCTATCGCTTCGCTACTTGAGGCCCTGCAGATCTCTCCACAGGAACCCGCCCCAGCGTCGCGGCGGCCCGATCTTCCGTCAAACAAAGGTTTATGAAGAGGCAGGACGTTTTTCACAGAACGCTCTGCTACCGATGCTTACGCATCCCTAGACTTCGGCTCATGGCTTGAGCCCCGTTACATCTTCGCCGCAGGACAACTTATTTAGACCAGTGAGCTGTTACGCTATCTTTAAAGGATGGCTGCTTCTAAGCCAACCTCCTGGTTGTTTTGGTCGTCCCACCTGCTTTCCCACTTAGCCATGAATTGGGGGCCTTAGTCGTAGGTCAGGGTTGTTTCCCTCTCCACTACGGACGTTAGCATCCGCAGTGTGTCTGCCATCTAGTACTCCCGGGTATTCGGAGTTTGGTTAGGATCAGTAAGCCTGTGGGGCCCCATTACCCATCCAGTGCTCTACCCCCCGGGGTATTCGGATGACGCTCTACCTAAATAGATTTCGCAGAGAACCAGCTATCTCCGAGTTTGATTGGCCTTTCACCCCTAGGCACAGCTCATCCCGATCCTTTTCAACGGATGTGGGTTCGGTCCTCCAGTAAGTGTTACCTTACCTTCAACCTGGCCATGCCTAGATCACTCGGTTTCGGGTCTGATCCCACGAACTCATTCGCCCTATTAAGACTCGCTTTCGCTACGCCTACACCTAACGGCTTAAGCTTGCTCGTGAGACCAAGTCGAT
>NZ_JBQFJJ010000001.1:0-445000 GCF_056536245.1 Ruegeria sp. AJ12 | reverse complement strand
CTCCCATATCCATGCGCCCGAGGGGCTCTTGGTCAGGTTCCAGTCATATCCGAACAGCAGATCAAAATAGCCGTTGTCCCATTTGATCGGGTTTGCCGTCCAGGCGCCTTCGATACCGCTGGTCGTGGTGTCATCGCCCTTGCCACTGCCGAACTTGTTGATCCAACCGAGACCCATGTCCTCGATCGGCGCAGCTTCGGGCTCGGGACCGACCAACTCCGGATCACCCGCGCCGTGGGCCTTGCCGAAGGTGTGGCCACCGGCCACCAGAGCAACGGTTTCCTCATCATTCATCGCCATCCGTGCAAATGTGTCGCGGATATCCCGACCCGACGCCAACACGTTCGGCTCGCCATCAGGGCCTTCGGGGTTCACATAGATCAAACCCATCTGCACGGCAGCCAGCGGATTCTCCAGATCGCGCTCGCCCGAATACCGGCTGTGCGGGTTGTTGGTCGGCGCCAGCCACTCGGTTTCTGCACCCCAATAGATGTCTTCTTCAGGAGCCCATGTGTCCGCGCGACCGCCACCAAATCCAAAGGTCTTACCGCCCATCGATTCGATCGCGCAATTACCGGCCAGAATGATAAGGTCGGCCCAGGATATCTGGTTGCCATACTTTTGTTTGATCGGCCACAACAGGCGGCGCGCTTTGTCCAGGTTGCCATTGTCCGGCCAACTGTTGAGCGGCGCGAACCGCTGTGACCCGCTGCCTGCGCCACCGCGGCCGTCAGCAGTCCGATAGGTCCCCGCGCTGTGCCATGCCATGCGGATAAACAACCCACCGTAGTGGCCGTAGTCGGCAGGCCACCAGTCCTGCGAATCCGTCATCAGCGCGTACAGGTCTTCTTTCAGCGCCTTGAGATCCAGTTTCTTGAATTCTTCGGCATAATCGAAATCTGCACCCATCGGATCCGACGCAGGGGCGTGCTGATGCAGAATCGATAGATTCAGCTGATTGGGCCACCAATCCCTGTTTGACCGGGTACCGGCGCCATGCATTACCGGGCATCCGCCCATGTTTGGGGTGTCACTTCCGTCCATGTCTATCTCCATTGCTGGCAAAGTTTCGGGTGCTTCGCGCGGTCAATTCTGTCGTGAACAAGATCACAGGGATATGTCGCTGGAATCAGTCGCCGGGTCCGGATGGATAGAGCGGATCTGCGGGCGAAGGACTTCAACGACTCTTTGGTCTTGCTTCCTCTCAGATATAGCAAACCAAAACCATGCAAATAAGTTTTGTTTTTAGATGATATCCATAACCCAGAGCTATGGCTTTTATAGCAGCGAATGGGCTCGACGCCGGTGGAACTTCAACGCCTCGCAAAATTACCTTGGGTCACAACAGGTGTCCGGCGATTGTAATTTTGCCGCGCACGTTCACTGTCGTATCATTGGATACGGGCTTGGGGCGACAGTGTGAAAACCATGCCTCGTGTCGAACTGATCGGCACTGCCAACCCGGTCGTGGAAACAGGGATCCCGGATGGAGTTTGACTATGTAATCGTCGGAGGGGGATCGGCAGGGTCGGTCCTTGCCAACCGCCTGACCGAGGACCCGGGCAAACGCGTCTGCCTGCTTGAGGCCGGTGGGGATGGCAACAACATTCTGGTTCGGATGCCATCTGCCGTTGTCGCCGTATTGCCAGGCCGGCCCAAGATCGGAAACTGGGCGTTTGAAACCGTGCCGCAAGCGGGCCTGAACGGGCGCAAAGGGTATCAGCCGCGGGGCAAGGCCTTGGGCGGGTCGAGCGCGATCAACGCCATGCTCTATATCCGCGGTCAACGTGAAGACTATGACGGCTGGGCCGCTCAGGGCTGCACCGGGTGGGATTGGGACAGCGTTCTGCCGTATTTCCAACGGTCTGAGAACAATGAACAAGGTGCGGACGACCTGCATGGGTCCAGTGGCCCGTTGCAGGTGTCCGACCAGAAAGAACCACGCCCGATCACCCACGCCTTTATCGAAGCCGCCGAGCAGATGCAGCACCGGCGGACAGATGATTTCAATCGCGGCGACAATGAGGGGGTCGGCCTGTATCAGGTCACGCAGTTCCACGACCCTGAGAGAAACGGTGAAAGATGTTCTGCCGCCGCGGCTTATGTTTTTCCCGTCATGGATCGGCCCAACCTGACTGTCATCACCCATGCCCACGCCAAAGAACTGACGTTCGATGGCAAGCGCGCGACCGGCGTGATCTACAGGAAAAAGGGCAAGGGACCCGACATACAGATCTCGGCGCGGCAAGAGGTATTGATTTGCGCGGGTTCGCTGATGTCCCCCCAACTGCTGCAATTGTCCGGAATCGGGGCAGCGGACGAGCTATCCCGGCACGGGATCGCCGTGCGGCATGAACTGCCGGGTGTCGGCAAGAACCTGCAGGATCACCTCGATTTCATTCTCGCCTACAAGAGCAAGGATACCGACAATTTCGGCATCGGCCCGGTCGGCACTGCGCGTTTGCTGGGGCACCTCTGGCGCTGGCGAAAAACCGGTGTTTCGATGGCGGCCACCCCGTTCGCCGAAGGTGCGGCGTTTCTGAAAACCTCGCCTGATCTGGATCGCCCTGACATCCAGTTGCACTTCACCATTGCGTTGGTGGATGATCATGCGCGCAGGCTGCATTACGGCTACGGGTTCAGTTGCCACGTGTGTAAACTGCGCCCCGAAAGCCGCGGGACGGTGGGTCTGCAAAGTGCCGACCCGTTTGCCGCGCCTGCGATTGATCCGGCCTTTCTGTCCGACGACCGCGACCTCGAGACATTGATCAAGGGTGCGCGGATGATGCGCGATATCCTCGAAGCACCCGCGCTGGCCAAATACCGGCACAAAGAGTTGTTCGGAACCGACACCGCCAAAAGCGATGAAGACTGGGAAAGCCACATTCGAGCGCGCGCCGATACGATCTATCACCCGGTCGGCACCTGTAAAATGGGCATAGACGACATGGCAGTGGTCGACCCGGAACTGCGGGTGCGCGGGATCGACGGGCTGAGGGTTGTCGATGCCTCGATCATGCCCACGCTTGTTTCGGGCAACACAAATGCGCCAACCATCATGATTGCGGAAAAAGCGGCCGACCTGATCAAGGCCGCAGCAACGTAACGCGCCCTAACGGCTTTTCATCAAGGCCTTTAACCCGACGCGGTAGTCGGGATAGAGCAGTTGCACGCCCAACTCATCCTTGATCCGTGTGTTTCGAACCCGCTTGTTCTCATTATAAAAGCTGCGAGCCATCGGCGTCAGATCGGCCTCGTCATAGGGAATCGCCGGCGGCAACGGCAGACCCTGCAATTCCGCCGCATAACCAATGACATCCTGCGGTGGCACGGGCTCGTCGTCACAGACATTATAGATGGCACCCGGGTTCGGTGCATTCATCGACGCCATGAGTATCTGCGCGATATCGTCCACGTGAATGCGCGAAAATACCTGCCCCGGCTTGATGATGCGCCGCAGGCCGCCGCGCTTGAGCTTGGAAAATGGCCCGCGCCCGGGGCCGTAAATGCCCGCCAGCCGAAAGATGTGCACAGGCAGATCCGGAGTGGCAGACCATTGCTGTTCGGCCAGCAATCGCCATTGGCCGCGCTTGGCGGACGGCGTGGGCGGCGTCGATTCGTCGACCCAGTCGCCCTGATGATCGCCGTACACCGCAGTCGTCGACAGATACCCGACCCATTCAAACTGCCCGGCCCGTTCCGCGATCTCATCGCCCAGCGCGGCGAGCACCGGATCACCATCTGCCGAAGGCGCGGTCGAGATCAACAGATGCGTTACCCCATCAAGGTCTGGCTTTTCTCCGGGCCAGATCAGCGGTTCAGCGCCCGAGGCCCGGATGGCATCCGTGCCCGCATTGTCGCGCGTCGTACCGATGACGCGCCAGTTTTTTGGCGTCAGACTGCGGGACAAGGCCTGAGCCGAATACCCGTGACCAAATGAAAAGAGCGTATTTGTCATACGCCCTTTGATGATCCGCCTGAACCGAGGATGCAAGCGCCGCATGGACGCACTTGATTCGAATCCTCCGATGCGCCTTTCTTTAATGTATGAGCCAGAAAACACCCGACATACACGCGGCCTACGCGCTGAACTCGCCGGATGACAACAAACGTCTCTATGCCGAATGGGCCGGGGACTATGACGACAACTTTGCCGCCCTCGAGGACTATCAGTTGCACATCCACACCGCCCGCGCCTTTGTCAGCGCCGGCGGACAGGGCCCGGTTCTGGATGTGGGTGCAGGCACCGGCCTGTGCGGCGGCGTACTGGCCGGTCTGGGGGTCGGGCCGATTGATGCAACCGACATCAGTGCAGAGATGCTGCATCAGGCCATGCTCAAGGATATCTATCGCGACGCGATCGAGGCCGATCTGACCCAAGGCATCCCGGTTCCGCGCGACAGCTATGCCGGTATCGTCTCATCCGGCACCTTCACCCACGGACATCTGGGCCCCGAGGCTCTGCCGGCCCTTTTGCGCGTCGCACGATCCGGTGCACAGTTTGCGCTGTCGATCAATGCAAAGCACTTTGAAAAGCTGGGCTTTGCCGAAGCCTTTCGCGGATTGGAACAGGATCAGATCCGCAATCTCACCCTGCCCCAGGTGCGTATCTACGGCGATCTCGCCGCAGGTCCCAACATGGATGATACCGCCTTTATCGCCCTGTTCGAGAGAATTTAGCGCCCCTTCCAGACCGGATCACGTTTTTCGGCAAAGGCGCGGGCACCTTCCAGATTGTCTTCGGACCCATAAAGCAAATCAACCGTCGGCAATTGCCGCTTCGTGATCCGGTTCATGATGTCCTGGAACTTTGCGTCTTCAGCCTCGCGCACAACTTCCTTGATGGCCGCGTAGACCAAAGGTGGACCACTGGCCAACAGACGGGCCAAGTCCCACGCCCGGTCTGCCAACTGATCGGACGGCACAATCTCATTGACCAGACCCCAGCGATGAGCTTCGTCCACATCAAACCACCGTCCGGTCAGCAACAACTCCATTGCGATATGATAGGGGATCCGCTTGGGCAGTTTCACGCTGGCGGCGTCAGCGACAGTGCCCGAGCGAATTTCCGGCAGTGCAAAGGTCGCATGATCCGCCGCCAGAATTATGTCGGCGCTCAGCGCCAGCTCCAGCCCACCGCCGCAGGCAATGCCGTTGACGGCCGCGATCACCGGTTTGTTCAGGTCCCGCAATTCCTGCAGCCCTCCGAACCCGCCAACGCCGTAATCCCCGTCCACCGCATCACCGTCAGCAGCGGCTTTCAGATCCCAGCCGGGACAAAAGAATTTCTCGCCTCCGCCCGTCAGAATGGCCACGCGCAGGGCCGGGTCATCCCGAAACTCGCGGAACACGTCGCCCATGATCCGGCTGGTCGCCAAGTCAATGGCATTTGCCTTGGGGCGATCCAGCGTGACATGCAAAATGGCGTCATCACGTTTGGTTTTGATCGGGTTCATAAGCTTGCCTTTCGGATCAACGCATCCACTGCAACCGCCGCATCGGGGCTGCAAATGAGCGGGTTTACTTCAACTTCGCCGACGCATGACGCGTTGGCAACAACGTAGGACTGAACAGCCTCGACAGCGTCCAGAATGGCATCCATGTCAGCGGCCGGTTTGCCGCGATATCCCGTCAGCAAGGGTGCGCAGGCGAGCGTTCCCAAGGCGTCGCGGACCGCTTCGCGGGATGACGGAACCAACACCGACACAGTGTCTCGCATGATCTCGGTCAGGACACCGCCTGCGCCCAGCGTCAGGACGAACCCATGTGCCGGATCGCGGGTTACTCCGATCAGCAGCTCAGCGACACCCCCGGTCACCATCTCTTCGATCAGAACGTCGGGCGTCCCGATCTGCGCCACTATCCGGGTCAGTTCGCTGTAGGGGACGCCCAGACGCACCGCGCCATGTTCGGATTTATGCGCCAGACCCACGCCTTTCACCGCAAAGGGGCCGGTCAATTCGTCCACCGACTCCGCAAAGCGATCCGCACGGGTCACAACGCGGTCCGGGACCTGCACACAAAAGGCGGCCAGTGCGTCCTTGGCCTTTGCTTCGGTCAGAACCTGATCCGGTTCCAAGGTCGAGGGCAGCAATACAGGCTCCGCCAGCACCGGCATTGGCTGTGCGGCAGCCTCAATCGCAGACAAGGCCTCGTGAAGGCCTGCAAACGGAACCACTCCGCCCTCCAGCAGTTTTTGCGCCACATCCTCGGGCATCAGTTCCGGCAATGTTGCGGCTACGGCAAACGGACGACCGGTCTCCCGCGCACAATTCAGGGCGGCCTGCGTCGCGCAGTCCCAATCCGTCGCGTCGGTGTGCGGGTAATCGACGACAGCAACCGTTATGGCCGTGTCCGGACCTGCCAGGCCTTTCCACGCCCGCGTCATCGCAGGCGCGTCCCGCCAGATATACGTGTGGTAATCCAAAGGGTTCGCCAAGGCCACCATCGGCCCCAGCGCGTCGCGCAGATCACCTGTCTGACGGTCGGTCAAAGGTGGAAAATGCAGGGCCCGGTCCTCGGCCATGTCCGCTGCAAGGCTGGCCTCGCCCCCCGAGCAACTGATCATGGCCAGCCCATTGCTGTCGAGGCGACCGGTGACGTGCAACAGTTTGAGGCATTCCAGAAAGCTTGGAATATCGGACAGGCGCGCAATACCCAGCCGATCCAGAAAGGCCTGCGCCCCGGCATCGCTGCCCGCCAGCGACGCCGTGTGAGAAATTGTTGCCGCCTGCGCGTGATTGGATCGCCCCATTTTCAGGGCAATGACAGGCACGTTCCGGTCCCGCGCCTTTCGCGCGAGGGCTTCCCATTTCCGCAGATCCCCGAAACCCTCGATATGAACGCCGATAGCGGTGATCCTATCATCGTCCAGCAGGGCCGAGGCAACATCGGCCTGATGCGTCTGCGCCTGATTTCCGCAGGTCAGCATAAAGGCCAGCGGCAATGCGCGGCGCTGCATCGTCATGTTGATCGCGATATTCGAACTTTGCGTCAAGATCGCCACGCCTCGCTCCACCGGGTCCATCCCGTGCTGATCCGGCCAGACGGCCACCGGATCCAGCGCGTTGACAAACCCGTAGCAATTGGGCCCGAGGATCGGCATATCACCCGCTGCCGCCACCAATTGCGTTTGCAAATCGGCAGCCTGATCATCCTCGGCGTGCGCTTCGGTGAAGCCGGAGGCAAAGCAGACGGCCCCGCCCGAACCCACCGCAGACAGAGCCGCGACGGCCGAAACGGTTGCATGTCGGTTGATGCCCACAAAAGCAACATCCGGGGGCGCGGGCAAATCCTCGATCGTGGCATAGGCCCGCTCCCCACCAACCTGTTCGGCCTTGGGGTGAACCGGCCAGATTTCGCCCTCAAACCCGAATTTGCGGGCCTGATGGATCACCTGTGCACACCATGCGCCGCCGCCAATAACGGCGAGAGAGTCTGGGTTCAAAAGGCGTCCAAGTGGCCTCATGCGCCAAGTGCCCTGAGCAAGTCCCGGCTGATGATATGGCGCTGAATCTCGCTGGTACCGTCCCAGATGCGTTCAACCCGCGCATCGCGCCAGAACCGCTCCAGCGGATAGTCGTCCATCAGCCCCATACCGCCATGGATCTGAATCGCCGCATCCGTCACCCGCGCCAGCATTTCCGACGCGTAGAGCTTGGCCGACGCGATCTCGCGGTTCGCTGGCAGACCCTTGTCCAACCGGTCCGCTGCGGCCAGCGTCAGCAGATCCGCCGCATCGATCTCGGTGATCATATCGGCGATCTGGAACGAAACACCCTGAAACTTGCCGATCTTCTGGCCAAACTGCTCGCGCGTTGCGGAATAGTCCAGCGCGTAATCAAACGCCCGGCGCGCGCGACCCACGGACATGGCAGCCACAGTGATACGCGTGGCATAGAGCCAGGTGTTCATCACCTCGAACCCGCCATCGACCTCACCCAGAACCTGTGAATCCGGCAGGCGGCAATCGTCGAAATCCAACACCATATTCTTGTAGCCGCGATGGCTGACCGATTTGTAGCCGTCCCGGATGGTGAAGCCCGGCGTGCCCCGATCCACCAGAAAGGCCGTGATCCGTTTTTTCGGCCCCTTTGGCGTCTGGTCCTCTCCGGTTGCGATAAAGACGATGATGAAATCCGCGTGCTCAGCGCCCGAGATGAAGTGCTTGGTTCCGTTGACAACCCAGTCACCGCCATCCCGCACCGCTGCGCATTTCATGCCGCGCACGTCCGACCCCGCGCCCGGTTCGGTCATGGCCAGAGCGTCCATCTTTTCCCCGCGCACGGCGGGCATGAGGTAACGCTCGATCTGCTCGCCTTCACAGGCCATCAGTATGTTTTGCGGGCGTCCAAAGAAATGGTTCAGAGCCATCGAACCCCGGCCCAGCTCCCGTTCGACCAGAGCAAATTCCAGATGGTTCAGACCAGCACAGCCAACGCTTTCCGGGAAGTTGCAAGCGTAAAAGCCCAACTCGAGTGTCTTCCGCTTGATCTCTTCCGCTGTCTCTTGCGACACCTCTCCGGTCCGTTCGACCAGCTCTTCATGCGGGTAAATCTCGTTCTCGACAAAACTGCGCACGGTCGAAACGATCATTTCCTGTTCGTCGGACAGGCCATATTGCATCAGAATTCTCCACCTCTGGGCGTGCGCGTATCGTGACCACGCTTGAGAATCACTTCATGCATGATTAGACGTTTATCATGCAGAAATGGACTAAATCCCCCTCTGCGCCGCAGCAAATCGGTGTGCTCCTGTTCGAAGGGTTTTCGAACCATTGCCTAGCAAACACGGTCGAGCCGTTGCGGGCCGCCAACACCCTGTCGGGTCGCACCCTGTATGACTGGACGTTCCTTTCATTGATCCCGGGCCCCGTGACCTCATCCTCGGGCCTGCAAGTCGCGCCGCATGACGCGCTGCAACGCGCAGGCGGAGACGTTCTTATGGTGATGCCGTCCTACGGGTTTCGGGCACATGGGAACTGGCACACGCAGGCGGGGCTGAGATCAGCGGCGGGCCGGTATCGCGCCTTGGCCGGGTTGGACACCGGAAGCTGGCTGCTGGCTTTGGCGGGCCTGTTGGACGGGTATCGGGCAACCATCCACTGGGAAGAACTGACCGGATTTACTGAACGGTTCCCTGAGGTCGATGTGGTCAGAGAGAGGTTTGTTATCGACCAAGATCGCATCACCTGTTCCGGTGCCATGGCGGCCTTTGATCTGATTTTGCACCTGATTGGCCGCGACCAGGGTCAGGCTTTGGCGTTGGAAGTGGCACAGCTGTTCATGACCCGCGATTCCGCGCGATCCCATGTCGGTGGCGCGGGCGCGACCAGTGGATATGTCAACAAAGCCCTCGCTCTCATGCAGGAGCATTTGGAAGCCCCGTTACCGGTGTCCGAGATTGCCAACCGGGTGGGCCGGTCCCAAAAAGCGCTTTCGGTTCGGATGCGGGCTGAGCTGGGCGCGGGCCCTACGCAGGTCTACCGCCGTCTTCGCCTGAACCTCGCCCGCAAGCTGGTGGCCGAAACCGACCTGAGCATCGGAGAAGTTGCCCTGCGCGCCGGATATCAGGATCCCAGCGCATTGACACGCGCGTTCAAAGCGGAATTCGGTGAAACCCCGCGTGCCCTGAGACCGCGCTAGGTATACATCTGCTTCTTGTAGGCCCGCGTCCGTGTCGTCGCCTCGGCCGAGCCGTCATGATAGGTGCCGAACCACTTGTCGAACGGGATTTCCGAGGTGCCATAGTTGCACTCGAAATACCGATGATGCAGCTGGTGAAAGAAATCCCCGACGCGGGCGGCCTCGGTGTCTCCGGCCTTGAGCTTTTCAAACCCGGAATGGGACAGAACCGGGCTGATCTGCTGGAAATAGCTGTGAAACAACAGATGCAGCGGATGCGACGGCACGATCAGGTGGATGAAATAGGTCGTGAAATACAGGAGGTTTTCGAACCAATGGTTCGAAATTCCGGACCACGGGCCAATATTGACGTTGCGGTGATGTACGGCATGCACGTGTTTGTAGAGCTTGGGATGATGTTCCAGCCGGTGCACCCAATAGAAATGCAAGCCTGACCACATGGGGATGAACAGCATCCAGATGATGAACCAGACCGGCGCGCTGGCCCAGGTGATGGTCGGTGCCCAGCCATTCGCCATCGCCCAGTAGATCACCCATTGATAGATCGTCGCCACGGTCATGGCGCTGCCCAGCGTCCACCATATGTTGTCCAGAACCTGATTGCGAAACGTAAAGTTCCCGTTGTCGCGGGTCAGGTCCCGGCGGTCGAACTTTTTGTACATGCCCTGTCCTTTGCGCATGTACAGCCACCAATGCAGGCCGCCCGCGACCAGGATTTGCGGCACCATGTTCAAAAGCCAGATGCGGAACATCCAACCCGGTGAGAAGCTCTTCATAGACTCTAATTCAGGGAAAAAGAGCACATAAGCTATCACGGCGATCACCAGACACAGAGTCAGCGAGGTGATCTGCAGCCACGCACCGCTATACCACCTCAATACAGCCATGGGGCGCGGCGGCCAGCTGAACAGAGGGTTCAGTCCCACCGGACCTTCGGGGTGGTAGTTCCAGCGGGCGGCTTCGGGATCATGCGCGGATTCGGTCATGGTCGTCACCCTGATTTCTGTCAGGTCGCGTAGTCCGAGCCTTCCGCGTCAAGCATCGCCTTGATCTCGCGCAGATGGGCCTCGGCCTGATCGGGATAATCGTCAAGCTCTTGTGCGGTCTTCTCGGCGATCTCATCCGACAGAACCCGCAACGGCTGGCCGGTCTGCAATGCACGGATGTAAGTTTCGGCCGCGCGCTCGAAATAATAGAGCCTGTTAAACGCATCTGCCGGGTCGCTGCCAATCACCAGGACCCCGTGATTGCCCATGATCATGACCTTCTTTTTTGGGTCAGACAGCATCGAGGCGCAGCGTTCACCTTCACTTTCGAAAGCCAGTCCCCCGAACTCCTGATCGATGACATAGCGATTGTAGAATGTTGCCGTGTTCTGATCGATGGGGGGCAACGTGCTGTCTGCCAGCGACGCCAGAACCGTTGCAAAGATCGAATGGACATGCATGACGCAGCGCGCATGTGGGCAGTGCCGGTGAATGGACCCGTGGAGCCCCCAGGCGGTCGGGTCCGGCGCGCCCGGTTGGGTCATCACGTCCCGATCACCGGCGTCCAGCAAAAGCAAATCCGACGCCCGGATGCGGCCAAAATGCATCTGGTTGGGGTTCATCAGGAACTCTGTGCCGTCTTCGTTCACCGCAAGGCTGAAGTGGTTGGCGACGGCTTCGTGCATATTCAGGCGTTCGGTCCAACGGAACGTGGCGGCCATATCCACACGCTCGGACCAGTGGTCGATATTCGGGCGAAGACTGGCGACACTCATGGCAGACCTCCTGTGCTGGCCGGGTTGACCCAAAGCCTGCACCCGGTTCCCGAAATTGACCAACGAAAAAAACGCAACTATCTCATTAGTAAAACTTATGATGAGGTTATGGGAGTGCAGAAACAGCTACCACCCTTGGGTTGGTTACGGACGTTCGAAGCCGCCGCGCGCCATCTCTCCTTTACCGGCGCGGCGCGCGATCTGAACATGACGCAAAGCGCCGTCAGCCAGCAGATCAAATCCCTTGAAAGCCATCTGGGGCGGCCTTTGTTCTTGCGGCGACCCAAGGCGCTGGAGCTGACCGAGGCGGGCATCACCTATCTGCCAGTGGTGCGCGACGCCTTCAGAACACTGGTGCGCGGGACACAGGCCGTTACCGGCGCCCAGCAAAATGCGGTGCAGGTGCAGTGCAACATAAGCTTTGCGGTCAACTGGCTGGCCCCGCGCCTGCCCGCCTTTCGCGCAGAACATCCGGAGGTGCAGCTCAACATCTTCACCGAACTTTGGGAGCCTCGGGAAATGGCCGAAGGGGCAGCGGTAGAGATCCGCTTTTCCTTACGGCCCGCCGACACGGTCCGGACCGAATTGCTGCGGACCGAGTATTACTACCCGGTCTGCGCCCCGGATTTCGAGGTCACACTGGACACGCTTCAGCAGCAACCGCTGTACGATTGCTCAAACCTGCTGTCCAACTGGGCAGCTTGGGCCGACGAACAGGCTCTAACCTGGGAAAATCCGCCGATAACGTATGCCACGACCTATCTTGTCTGCCTGTCGGCCGCACAAGCCGGGGGCGGATTGTGTCTGGCCCATGATGCCATTGCAGACCGGATGATCGCGCAAGGTAGATTGGTTGTGCCTTTCGAGCACAAAGCCCCAATGCCCGAGGCCTATTATCTGCTGTTGTCACCACAGGCCGAAGAAACACCCGGTGCTGTGGCCTTTGCGAAGTGGGTGCGCCGCGAATTTCGGCGCGATCTCTAAAAGGATGGTATCGGGCGGGCTCCCGCCCATCTTCATTGCCCCTTTCGGGGCAATCCCTCTGGTTGGGCCGGGCGGCGCTGACACGCCGCGGCCGCGCATAAAAAGAAACGGGACCTGCGTTTTAAGTTCCTTTCATGATACCGAATTACCGGGGTTGCACCCGACCGCGCATTCATGAAAGTTGAGCCATGGAACAGACACCCTTCCCAAGCTGGCCCGATGTCGCCCCCCGTCTGATTGCAGTTGCTGCCGGGCGCGAAGCTGCAGACCTGGTCATTCGCGGCGGGATCTGGGTCAACGTGCACAGTCGGGAATTGCTGCCGGATCATTCCGTGGCCATTGCCGCCGGGCGCATCGCCTTTGTCGGACCGGATGCCACGCATTGCACCGGGCCGGACACCCAGATCATCGAGGCACAGGGGCGCTATATCCTGCCGGGACTGTGCGACGCGCATATGCATATCGAATCCGGCATGCTGACCCCTGCCGAATTTGCGCGGGCCGTTATTCCACACGGCACAACGTCCATGTTCACCGATCCGCATGAAATCGCGAATGTGCTGGGGCTTGAGGGCGTGCGCATGATGCATGACGAAGCCCTGATGCAACCCGTCAACATCTTCACCCAGATGCCGTCCTGCGCGCCATCGGCCCCCGGGCTGGAGACGACGGGCTACGAAATCACACCGGAAGACGTGACCGAGGCCATGTCGTGGCCCGGTATCATCGGGCTGGGCGAAATGATGAACTTTCCCGGCGTTATTCACGGCGACCCCAAGATGCTGGCAGAAATGGCCGCGACACAGAGGGCGGGCAAAACCGTCGGGGGACATTACGCATCCCCTGATTTAGGGCCGGATTTCGCGGCTTATGTAGCTGGCGGCCCTGCAGACGACCACGAAGGCACCTGTGAAGCAGACGCCATTGCGCGGGTGCGTCAGGGCATGCGGTCCATGATGCGTCTGGGTTCGGCCTGGTACGATATCGAGAGCCAGATTACTGCAGTGACGGAAAAAGGCCTGGACCCGCGCAGCTTTATTCTTTGCACGGATGACTGCCACTCGGGCACTCTGGTGAATGACGGGCATATGAACCGCGTGGTCCGCCATGCTATCGCCTGTGGATGCGACCCGCTGATCGCTTTGCAGATGGCCACCATCAACACCACCACGCATTTCGGCCTGGAGCGTGAGATCGGCTCGGTCACGCCCGGGCGGCGGGCAGACATCATCCTCAGTTCGGACCTGACGGACCTGCCGATCGAGATGGTCATTGCCCGGGGGCAGGTGGTCGCCGAAGATGGGGTGATCACCGTGGATTGCCCGCATCTGGACTGGCCGGACAAGGCGCGAAACACCGTGCATCTGGGGCATGCTTTAACCCAGGCCGACTTCGAGATCGCGGCACCGCCCGGGGCAAATCGGGTACAGGCCAACGTGATCGGTGTCGTCGAAAACCAGGCACCGACAAAAGCGCTAAAGGCAGAGCTTCCCATCATTGGCGGGTTGGTTGAGGCCGAGGGTGATGTCTGTCAGATCGCCCTTGTCGAACGACACCGGGCCACCGGTGGCGTGACGAATGCCTTTGTTTCGGGCTTTGGGTACCAGGGCCCAATGGCGATGGCGTCAACCGTTGCCCATGACAGCCACCACATGATCGTTGTTGGCACCGACCGTGAACAGATGGCGCTTGCGGCCAACAGGTTGGCCGAGGTGGGTGGCGGCATCACCATCTTTCGGGATGGCGAGGAACTGGCCCTGGTCGAATTGCCCATCGCCGGTCTGATGTCCGATAGTCCGGCCGCAGACGTTGCCGCCAGGGCCGAAGACATGGTCAGGGCGATGCAGGCCTGCGGCTGTCAGCTCAACAATGCGTATATGCAGCACTCATTGCTGGCGCTTGTCGTTATCCCCGAACTTCGGATATCGGACCTTGGGCTGGTTGATGTGCGCACCTTTGAAAAGATCGAGCTTCTGGAACCACTGGCATGACAACAATAAAGACACCCGACATTCCCGAACCGGAGCAGTTCACCGATCCCGCAGCCGCCGTTGCACGTCTTGAGCAGTTGTATAGTCAGGCCACGGAGTTCCTGTGCAATAGCTTCGCGACAGCGATGGAAAAGGGGGCTCCGGCCGCACGGCACCGGGCCTACTATCCGGAAATTCGCATCAAGACATCGTCTTACGCCCAGGTCGACAGCCGGCTCAGCTTTGGCCACGTGTCGGAACCGGGCATGCATGCCACAACGGTGACACGGCCGGACCTGTTCCGATCCTACCTGACGCAACAGATTGCGCTGCTGATCAAGAACCACGATCAGCCGGTGACCATTGGCGCGTCGGACACGCCAATCCCGGTTCATTTTGCGGTGGCCAACAACCCCGATCTGGTGGTGCCGCATCAGGGTGCGGCAGGGTTCACTTTACGCGACGTATTCGATGTTCCGGATCTGACCACAACCAATGACGACATCGTCAACGGTGTCCATGATCACGAGGATGGCGGCGGACCGTTGTCGCTCTTTACAGCGCAACGCGTCGATTACTCCCTTGCCCGCCTTTCGCACTACACGGCCACCGACCCGAGCCACTTCCAGAACCATGTGCTGTTCACCAACTACCAGTTTTATGTCTCGGAATTCGAAGCCTATGCGCGGGAACAACTGGCAGACCCGGACAGTGGTTACGTCAGTTTCGTCTCGACCGGAAATGTTGAGATCACCGGACCAGAAGACGCGCTGGAGCAGCCGCTGAAACTGCCGCAGATGCCGACCTATCACCTGAAACGGGCGGATGGTTCCGGCATCACGCTGGTCAATATCGGGGTCGGCCCGTCGAATGCCAAAACGGCGACGGATCATATCGCGGTTTTGCGCCCGCATGCCTGGCTGATGGTTGGCCACTGCGCCGGGCTGCGCAACACGCAGGCGCTGGGGGATTTCGTGTTGGCCCATGCCTATCTGCGCGAAGACAAGGTGCTGGACGATGACCTGCCGGTCTGGGTTCCGATCCCGCCGCTGGCCGAGGTTCAGGTGGCGCTGGAACAAGCCGTGGCCGAAGTCACCGAGTTGCAGGGCTATGAGCTCAAGCGGCTCATGCGCACGGGCACCGTTGCATCGGTCGACAACCGCAACTGGGAGTTGCGGGACCAGTCCGGCCCTGTGCAGCGGCTGAGCCAGTCGCGGGCCATTGCGCTGGATATGGAAAGCGCAACCATCGCCGCAAACGGGTACCGCTTCCGCGTGCCGTACGGAACGCTGCTCTGCGTATCGGATAAACCCCTGCATGGCGAATTAAAGCTTCCCGGCATGGCGTCGTCCTTCTATACAACCCAGGTCAGCCGCCATTTGGCGATTGGGATACGAGCGATGGAACACCTGCGCGGCATGCCGTTAGAGCGTTTGCACAGCCGGAAATTGCGGTCTTTCGACGAAACCGCCTTCCTCTGACGTAAAAAAGCAACGAATTCCCCATATTTTTAGGGTTTTCTACGCTACTATTCGTTGTGTTCACCCACAATATCCCGTTAAAGTTACGCGGTGAGGCCCTATTTATCGGGCACGTTAAGGAGACCAAGAAATGGCAAAGCCTATGACAAAGACTCAGCTGGTGGCTGCTCTCGCTGAGGAAATGGGAACCGACAAGAAGTCCGCGAACGCGGCACTGGAGGCCATGACTGGCCTGATCACCCGCGAAGTTTCCGCCGGTGGTGCCGTAACCCTGCCTGGCGTCGGCAAAATTTATTGCCGCGAGCGCCCCGAGCGCATGGTGCGCAACCCGGCCACCGGTGAGCAGTTCAAAAAAGAAGCCGACAAAGTGGTCAAGATGACCATCGCCAAGGCTCTTAAGGACAGCGTGAACGGCTGAACTCAGCAGTCACATGACAAGACCAAGGGTCGCGGTCTCGCGGCCCTATTTTTTTGCCAGGTGCAATTACGATGGGCCCCCCACAGGGCCGGGACTGGATCGCAATGCAGCCGCAAAACCCGCAACGGCCGTGATGGGACTCCGGGACATTGGTGCAATGTTGACGCAGTTCAAACTCACGCTCTGGACAGCCTGTCGGCATGGTTTAACTAAAGTACTTGAACGTAAAACCGCCGCACGGGACACGATGACATCTTTCGCTTCAATTCGAATTTTGACGGCGGCGGTCCTGGCCTTTTTCCCGTTGGCTGTTTCAGCACAACAACCGCAGGGCTGGGGCAGCCAAATCGATGGGCTGGCCGCGTATCAGGGCAGCGCATCCTTGAGCGGCGGCGGCGATTTCACCTCGAGCCGGGCCTTTTTACGCGCAAGTACGCTGTACAACACCGGCAACGGCGCATCCTTTGGATTGTCCGCCAGCGTTGGACGTCTGGATTATGACTTCAGCCAAGCGGCAAACCAGCCGTGGACCGACATTCGTGATGTTCGTGTTTCGGCTCCGATGCAATTTCGTCTGGGTCAAACAGCGCGCATGTTCGTGTCCCCGCAAGTCAGATGGGATTACCAAAGCGGCGCTGATGCGTCTGACGGCCGAACCTACGGGATCTTTGCCGGTGTTGCGTGGGAGGTCAGCGAAAACCTGACCATTGGCCCGGCTTTCGGGGCTTTCTCTCAACTGGAAGACGGGGGAACGGATTTTTTCCCTGCTATTCTGGTGGATTGGGACATCAATGATCGATGGAATCTAAATACCGGTACCGGAATCGGCGCCACCAGGGGCCCTGGGCTGACCCTGAGCTATGCGGTGAGCGATGCGCTCAGCCTGTCGCTGGCGGCTCGGTCAGAGAGGATCCAGTTCCGCCTGGACGATGCCGGGCTCGCACCCAACGGTGTCGGAGAGGACCGCAGCGTTCCCGTTGTTCTGGCACTTGATTACAATCCCAATCCGGCGGTGTCGCTGAACGTGTTTGCCGGCGCCGAGTTTGACGGACGGTTGACCCTGGACGATGCAAACGGAAACGAAATCAGCCGACAAAGCTATGAAACGGCGCCCATTGTGGGGCTGGCCTTCCGTTTTCGCTTTTGAATTGCCGCCCGGTCGGTGATCGGTACACGGGGACTTGGTCAAAACAGGCGCTCTGAACGGCACAAAGTGCGAGGTCTTTTTTGGTGCCGGACGCTTGCGGCCCGCAGGAAAATCGGGAACAGTCCGCGCAACGTTTCGGGGGGTCTCCATGGATCTGCGCGCCATCGCCATGGGGCTGGTATTTGCCCTGATCTGGTCGTCCGCTTTTACATCCGCGCGGATCATCGTGGCCGATGCCTCACCCCTGTTTTCGCTGGCTCTTCGATTTCTGATTTCCGGTCTGTTGGGGGTCGCCATCGCGCGGGCAATGGGTCAGAGCTGGCGTCTGACCCGGTCGCAATGGTACGCAACCATCCTGTTCGGAATCTGCCAGAATGCCCTTTATTTGGGTCTGAATTTCTATGCTATGCAGACGGTTGAGGCCTCGGTCGCGGCCATCATCGCCTCGACGATGCCGCTGCTGGTCGCGCTGGCGGGCTGGTTGCTTTTGGGTGAAAGGTTGCGCCCGGTCGGTGTTGTTGGGTTGGTGGCCGGGTTTGCCGGCGTCGCCCTGATCATGAGCAGTCGGATCGATGCGGGCGTTGATATGTTCGGCGTCGTACTTTGCGGCTTGGGTGCACTGGCGTTGACCTTTGCCACCCTTGCCGTGCGGGGCGCAACGTCCGGCGGCAACTTCATGATGGTGGTTGGATTGCAGATGCTCGTCGGATCAGCCGCGCTGTTTGTCGCCGCGCCCGTCTTTGAGACCATTTACATCCACCCGACCGTGCCCCTGCTGTTGGCCTTTACGTACACCACGCTGTTCCCCGGCCTATTGGCGACGCTGATCTGGTTCCTGCTGCTCGACCGGATTGGCGCGGTTCGGGCAGCCACGTTTCACTTCCTGAACCCTGTTTTCGGCGTCACAATCGCCGCAATCCTGTTGGGCGAAAAGCTGGGGCCACTGGATGCCCTGGGCGTGGGCATCACCACGCTGGGTATTCTGGCCGTGCAACTGTCAAGACAACCCGCTCAGGGCAGCAGGGCGTCGACCTGACCAAGCAGTTTTTGCGAATCCGGTTTGACGTTCGAACCAAAGGTCGCCACCACGGCCCCATCCGGCCCAACCAGAATCTTGTTGAAGTTCCATCCGGGCACAAACCCGGTCTGTGCTTTGACAGCCTTGTAAAACGGATGCGCATCTGCGCCCCTGACCGGCGTGATGTCAGTCATCGGCAGGGTAAGGCCATAGTTCATCTCGCAGAATTGCCTGACCTCTTCAGCCGAACCCAGTTCCTGATTGAACGAATCCGACGGAACGGCCAGCACCACAAGCCCGCGCTCTGAATAGGCCTCGTGCACCTTTTGCAAGGCCTCATACTGACCGGTAAACCCGCATTGCGACGCGGTGTTGACCACCAGAACCGGCTGTCCACGCCAGTCTTCGATCGACAATGTGCCGCCATCAATGGATGGAAACTCGCCGGTCAGCGGGGCCGCCTGAACCACGCGCCCCACGAGAACTAGGGCAATCAAAACAAACAGTCGAAACATCCCTTCACCTCCCTTTATGGTCAATACGCGCTCGCCGAGTTGGCAGATCACCCGCACGTCTTTGCGAGGCCCGTGAAATATGGCTTTGATTTCGGCGCCTCTACACCCAAGTTATGGCGCAAGCAGAAAAGAACAACAGAAAGTGCCATGACCCGCTATACCAAAGACCCCGAGGCCATTGCCGCCTTGTCACCCGAAGAGTTCCACGTCACCCAACGCAGTGGCACGGAACGCCCGGGAACCGGCAAGCTTCTGAACAACAAAGAGCCCGGCATCTATGTCGACATCGTGTCGGGCGAGCCACTGTTTGCGTCGACGCATAAATACGAGTCCGGCTGCGGATGGCCCAGTTTCACCAAGCCCATCATTCACGAACATGTCGAAGAGTTCAGTGATACGACCCTGGGCATGATCCGCACCGAAGTGCGCTCGAAACACGGCGACAGCCATCTGGGGCACGTGTTCCCGGACGGTCCGCGCGAACAGGGCGGGCTGCGCTATTGCATCAACTCTGCCGCGCTTCGGTTCATTCATCGCGACGAGATGGAGGCCGAGGGTTACGGCGAATACCTGATCCATGTGGAGGACATCTGATGACCGAACAACGCGCTGTACTGGCCGGAGGCTGTTTCTGGGGCATGCAGGATCTGATCCGCAAATTGCCCGGCGTTCATCGCACCCGCGTCGGCTATACCGGCGGTGACGTGCCCAACGCGACGTATCGCAACCACGGAACCCATGCCGAGGGGATCGAGATCTGGTTTGATCCGGCGCGGATCACCTATCGCGATCTGCTGGAGTTTTTCTTCCAGATACACGACCCGACAACCGTGAACCGGCAGGGCAATGACATCGGGATGAGCTATCGTTCGGCCATCTACTATGTCGATGACGCCCAGAAACAGGTGGCACAGGACACAATCGCCGATGTGGACGCCAGCGGTCTGTGGCCGGGCAAGGTCGTTACCGAGGTTGAGCCGGTCGGATCCTTCTGGGAAGCCGAACCCGAGCATCAGGATTATCTGCAGCGCATCCCGCACGGCTATACCTGTCATTTCCCGCGGCAGGACTGGGTTCTTCCCAAGCGCGCCAGCGCTGCCGAGTAACGCACCGCCTGCCCCGGCCCCTCTGATGTCTGCGCAGGGGGGCTAGCCCACGGCAACCCGAGGCCGACCGCTGGCCTCAACGGTGATCATGGCCTCGACGAACACATCCTTCGCCTCGACCCGCGCGGTCCTGATGTCACGATCCACGACAACACGAATATCGTCGGCACCGGCCTGGCGCACGGCACCTTCGGCCTCTGTGCGCAACACGGACTCCAGCAGCGCGAGCGCCTCGTCAGATGCGCCAAAGTCCTGCGGTCCGTCTTCCAGATGCACGCGGTAGCGCCCCTCGGCCGGGGATGTCACGGTTCCACTCCGCCGCAAAGTCAGGCGCCCGACAACCGCGCCGATTGCGTTGGCGACACCTGCATGTTCGGGCAGGATCATGCGACACCGCAATCGATCCCCAACAGCCGGATAGTAGCTGGGTGCCGAGGCCCCAAGGCCTACAACGTCCACATTCAATGCGGCATCCAGCGCCAGCAACCCGCGATGCTGCCCCAGGCCGCGCTGCGTCAGCACATGCCGGGCCAGATCCTGTGGGGGAAGTCCGAAATCGTCGGCTTCTTCGGCAAAAGCAGTCTCTAACAGGGTCAAACTGGTTTGTTCTGTCAGCTGATTCACGATCATCTGCGCCAGATGCTGCGGCGAACGTGCCAACATATCCCCGGACCCGACCCGCTTGCGCGCGACCAACTCCAGAGCCTTGCGCGCCGCGTCCACATCCCAGGCATCGACCCGACCCAGCACATGGCTGGCATCCGAGGGTGTCACCCCCGAGACCTGAACGATCCCCCGATCCACCAGCCGGGTCAGCGCGCCATTCTCCATTCGGGTTTGCAACAGGACACTCAGCGGTAAGACCAGATCGCCCAACCGGTCCAACAACGCCTCTTCGCGCGGGCCAATGCCGTCCATCCGTATCCCCGGAACACGCCGCGCAAAGCGTGTGTCATGCTCGCCGGCGGTTGTCGCACGCAGTTGCTCGTCCAGAACCGCGTGCACCGTCTCCGGCGCCTCAACCGCAATCAGCGAGACCGGCAACACCCGCCGTGGGCCCAGATAAACGCCGCCGCCCAGTCCTTCGGTCACAAGATGAACCTGACTGTCGCCGCCAAGACCGTGGGTTCGCATAGCAACAGCCTCAACCATGGTCCTGAACCCGCCAACCCGCGCCCCTGCCGGATCAATGGCGGGTTTACCGTCCCGGATCAGCGCCACATCGGTTGTTGTGCCTCCGATATCCGACACCAGCGCATTCTCGGCGCCCGTCAGCCAGCGTGCGCCCACGATTGATGCCGCCGGACCGCTGAGGATCGTTTCAATCGGCCGTTCCCGCGCCTGCTCCGCGCTCATCAGCGCACCGTCCCCGCGCACCACCATCATTGGCGCAGTGATCCCCAAGGCCAAAAGCTGATCCTGCGCGCGTCCGATCAGACGATCGATCATCCCGATCAGCCTCGCATTCAGCACCGCCGTGACAGCCCGCTTGGGGCCGTTCAGCTTGGCCGACAGGTGGTGTGAACAGGTAACCGGCGCGCCTGTTATGACCGATATGATCCGCGCCACCTCCAGTTCATGCGCCGGGTTGCGTGTTGCGAACTGTGACGCCACGGCGTAGCCCGAAATGCCTTTATGAGAGGCTAAAAAATCCTCCAGGGCCGGTACATCCAACGCTGCCGCTTCTCCTCCGGCATGGGTATGACCGCCTGCGACGACCAGCGCCGGATCTCCTTTCAGCGCCTCTTTCAGACCATGCTTTTCAAGATCACTTTGCTTGAACCCGACATAGATCAGCGCGACACGGCCGCCCTGTCCCTCGACCAGGGCGTTCGTGGCCAGCGTCGTTGACAGCGATGCCATGGAAATCTGCTCTGGCGCGACCTGCGCGGTGGCCAGAACCGCCGAGATCGCCTTGCCCACACCGATCGCGAGATCGGCGCGGGTGGTCAAGGACTTGGCCGAGGCAATCACCTCTTTCTCATCCCGGATCAGAACCGCGTCGGTGTAAGTGCCGCCTGTATCCACCCCCAAAGCCAGAGCCATCGGGTCCTCCTGATTGTTCGCTGGCCATGGGTGTAGCGGTTTGGATCGTCACGTCCAGTCTGTTTGCGGCACCTGGGGCAACCGTTTCACCGCCCAGCGCGCGGCATCGGCCACCGTTGGATCTGGATCGTCCGCCAGCGCCTGCGCGACAGGCCGCAGGTCCGGCTGAGCGGAGTTTCCAATGGCATACAGGACATTGCGCACAAACCGGTCTCTGCCGATCCGCTTGATGGGCGAGCCGGAAAACTTCTTGCGAAACGCGGCATCATCCAATGCGGCAAGCTCGGACAAGGACGGGGCTTTCAGATCGTCGCGCGCGGCATAGCGGATATCACTGGCCGCCACCGCAAACTTGTTCCACGGGCATGCCGCCAGACAATCGTCACAGCCATAGATCCGGTTGCCCATCTTGGCGCGCAACTCTTCTTCAACCGGTCCCTTATGTTCAATGGTCAGATAAGAAATACACCGCCGGGCATCGAGCTGATAGGGCGCCGGAAACGCATCTGTCGGGCAACTGTCCAGACAGGCCCGGCAGGACCCGCAATGATCAATCTCCGCCGCATCTGCGGGCAGATCCAAAGTGGTGAAAACAGATCCTAAAAAGGCCCAGTTTCCCCATTCTCGGCTGACCAGGTTGGTATGCTTGCCTTGCCAGCCCAGACCTGCCGCGTGGCCCAATGCCTTTTCCGGCACGGGGGCGGTGTCGACAAACACCTTCACTTCGCCCCCCGCCTCGGCAATCAGCCATCGCGCCAGCCGTTTCAGGCGCTTTTTGACCAGATCATGATAGTCCCTGTTCTGGGCATAGACCGAGATCGCCGCCTTGTGCGCGTGATTGAGAATATCGGTGGGATCGTGCTCGGGCGTATAGCTCTCGGCCAGCATAATCACCGATTGCGCCTCGGGCCAGAGTGCCGAGGGATCACCGCGCCAATGGGTACGCTCGGCCATCCACCCCATCTGGCCGTGGTACCCGGCCTCCAAAAACGCCTTCAACCCGGCAGGTACATGCGGAACATCCGTTGGACGACATATCCGACAGGACACGAACCCTTCGTTCAGCGCCTGTGCCACCAGTCTGTCCTTCAAACCCGATCCGCTCTTCATCTGGCCAAAAATACCTTCGGGGGTGAATTGGCCCAAAGGGCCAAGAGGGGGCAGACAGCCCCTTTTGCGAACCTTATCAGAAATCCAGATCGGCGTAATGGGCCGGTGGCCGGAACCCGGGCACCTGATCCGCCAGAATGGATCGGAAGGCCGGGCGGGACTTGATCTTGGCATACCAGTCCTTGACTCCCGGATTGCGGTTCCAGTCGACGTCGGAAATGTAGTCCAGCGAAGACAGGTGCGCCGCGGCGGCAAAATCGGCCAGCGTCATGTTGTCCCCGGCCAGCCAGCGGCGATGATCCAGCAACCACGCCATATAGTCCAGATGGTACTTAATGGCCTTCGCGCCCTGTTTGACGTTTTTGCTATCGGGATATCCCTGACCGGTCACCTTTTTGTTGACGCGCTCGTACAACAGCTTCGAGGTGACCTCGTGGTGGAACTTGTCGTCGAACCACCCGACAAGGCGGCGCACTTCGAACCGAGCCTCGGGCTTTTTGGGCATCAGGGGCGGTTCGGGCCGGGTTTCTTCGATGTACTCACAGATCGCTGCGCTTTCCGACATGATCTGTCCGTCCAGACGCAAAACCGGAACTTTACCAGCCGGATTTCGGCGCAGGAAATCCGGGTCCTGCTCCCAGTACTTTTCCTCGACCAGCTCCACTTCGATCTTCTTTTCCGCCAGAGACAGTCGGACCTTGCGGCAATAGGGGGATAAGGGAACGTGAAACAGACGCGCCATGAACTTCCAATCGAACCAGTAGTTTCTTTCCAGCTTTAGCCTTGGCGGGGCAGGGGTTTCAATCCTCGAAACAATCAGCGCGGCCATCTGCGCGGATGGTGGCCGCTCCTTCAAGGATGGATGCCGCGCGCCTGCGTGTGAAAACGGATGGGTCTGTCACTGATCGTTTGCGCGGTGACGGCAGGATCGCGGCGATCCGCGCGGCCTGAACCGAACTTATCTGTGCGGCGCTGACGTTGAAGTTGCGTTGGGCCGCGGCTTCGACCCCGAACATACCGGTGCCGGTTTCGGCCACGTTCAGATACACCTCGAGAATACGCTGCTTGCTCCAGAAAATCTCAACCACCGGCGTGAGCGACGTTTCCAGTGCCTTACGCACCCAGCTGCGGCCCTGCCAGAGAAACACATTCTTGACGACCTGCTGCGTGATGGTCGAAGCCCCGCGCGCGCCGCCGTCTTCCAGCGCATCGCGTATGGCTTCGACATCGAACCCCCAGTGCAAACAGAAATTCGCGTCTTCGGCCGCAACAACCGACCGGGCCATAACCGGTGAAATCTCTTCGATCGGCACCCAGTCGCGTTCGATCTTGCCCAAACGGCGCCATTCGGACCAGATCGTATGGGTCACAGGTGGGTTCACAACCGAGAAGAGCAGAACCAACCCGACGACGAATGCAATACACGCGAGAAGACCGCGCGTCAGCCAGCGGCGAATGCGCGAGATCGACAGTCTTTTCGCCTTTGATGCCCTGGTTTTCTTTCCACGCGTTTTGCGCGCTGCTTTCTTTGCCATACCCCTGCTATACGACGCATGCCGCGCGTTTGGAACGGCTTAAATCTCGATGACCTGCGCATCGCGCGGACGCACAACCGGGCGGGCGGTTTCAGGCAGTACCGGTCTGCGGCCACGGAGTTCCGGGAATAGCTGCAGGATCTCCATCTGCGTTTCACGCTCGGGCTGCAGCACGGCGTGGCCGGGGTAGTAGCTTTCGCTTTTGGCACCGTTCGACATGATGATTTCATGTTGCGCAAACAGCAGGTGAATATATTCGACGTCGCCACCTTCGACCCGGGTGACGGTGGTCCCGTTAACCAGACAGTGCGCCGCGACCAGCACCTCCGAATAGCCAAATAGATACTGGGCCCGCCAGTCAGCGATCAGCATCCGGTGCTGCGGCGATACAGTCAGCGGCTGATCCAGCCCCAACACCCCCGCTTCAATTCTGACTGGCGCAAATTTACCTTCGGCAGGGACGGTTGTCTTTCCAACCCACAGCAGTGGCTGCGGTCCGTTGTCGACGGTGTTTACCAGATCGCCGGGTTTCAAATCCTCGACGCGACGCAATCCTTCCGGAGTGTCAATCAGCGTACCCGGCGTAAAACAGGGCGGCCCCAGATCGTCATTGTTGATGTCGACTGATCCAAACGAACCACCACTGTCGCTGGTATCGGTGAAGGAGGAACTTACAAACGTTCCGCTCTGCAAAACCTGCCCATCTGTCGGGGTGAACACTTCACGCCCGTCGGCAAGATAGAAGGTGACCCCGGTATATGTGACCTGTGTGACACCATCATCCAGCAGGATCGTCACCTGATCGTTAAAGTAGCTTGCGGTGATATCCGACCCATCGACTGAATCATCATTGAGCCGGTTGATCAGCTCATCGTCATTCTGATCGACAATGTTGAACTTCTCGACCGTCAGAGTCGAACCTACGACCGTTCCATTGGCGCCCGGATTGGCCGGATCCAGCACAAAGAACTGATCAATATATGTCGTCGGCATTCAACTGCTCCTACACACTCACACGCTGGAACGCAGTATGCCTGCTATTCCTGAACAAACTGTGGCCGAAGCTAGGCGTGACTTGTGCAAAAAAGCAAGATTAAGGCCACAATTGTCCAGGCATTAGAAAACCCCGCGTGATTCAAATGACACGCGGGGCCTTTTGCTGTTTTCTGAAACGGGCCTATTCCGCCGGAACCGCAGCCGTTTCGGTGCTGAGCGGATAGCTGAGCTTGTTCAGCATCTCTTTGGGACAGACCTGAAGGAAGTTGGTCTTTTCAACATCCCAGTGCTGCAGAATGTCCACGGCCTTGCGGCTACCGGTTTCGGATGCGTGGCGTTCGATCAGGGATTTCAGCTGCGCCTCCCAATGATCGACCGTAACGGGGCATGTGACCAGTGTCTCCATGTTCATCAGCAGTTCCGCCTTGTCCTCGGGATCGTACAGGTACGCCATTCCGCCTGTCATCCCGGCACCAAAGTTGGCGCCGATCTCGCCCAGGATAACGGCAATCCCGCCTGTCATGTATTCGCACCCGTTTGACCCGCAGCCTTCGATCACAACCTTTGCGCCCGAGTTCCGCACGGCGAACCGCTCACCCGCGCGACCAGCGGCGAACAGGTGCCCGTCGGTCGCCCCGTAGAGCACGGTATTGCCAATGATGGTGTTGTCGTCTGCCTTCAACGGGCTGACCTGCGGCGGGCGCACAACAATCGTGCCGCCCGACAGGCCTTTGCCAACATAGTCGTTGGCGTCGCCTGACACTTCGAGCTTGAGGCCCGGGGCCGCAAACGCGCCCAGCGACTGACCGGCCGAGCCCTGCAGTTTCACGTGCAGATGATCCGACTGGAACGTGTTCCGCATCCCGAAATTCTGCACGATATGGCTGGAGACACGGGTGCCCACAGTCCGGTGCGTGTTTTGGACCGCATAGGACAACTGCATCTTTTCACCGTCTTTCAGGAACCGTGCGGCATCCCGGACGATCTCGGCATCCAGCGTATCCGGCACCGCGTTCCGATCCTTGTCGCGGTTATAGACGATGTCATGGGCACCATCGACGGTGATCAGCAGCGGATTCAAGTCCAGATCATCGAGATGCGCGGACCCGCGGCTGACCTGATCCAACAGATCGGCGCGACCGATAATTTCCTCCACCGAGCGCGCTCCCAGGCTGGCCAGCAACTCGCGCACTTCCTGGGCATAAAAGGTGATCAGGTTGACGACCTTGTCCGCGTTACCGGTGAACTTGGCGCGCAGGCTTTCATCCTGTGTACAGACCCCGACCGGGCAGGTGTTCGACTGGCACTGGCGTACCATGATGCAGCCCATCGCAATCAGCGCAGCGGTGCCGATACCGTATTCCTCGGCCCCCATCATCGCGGCCATGACGATGTCACGACCGGTGCGCAAACCCCCGTCGGTCCGCAGAGTCACGCGGTCCCGCAGGTTGTTCATCGCCAGGACCTGATGCGCCTCGGTCAGACCCATCTCCCACGGCAGACCGGCATATTTAATCGAGGTCGCAGGGGACGCACCTGTGCCACCATTGTGACCCGAAATAAGGATAATATCCGCTTTTGCCTTGGCCACACCGGCGGCAATTGTGCCCACGCCCGACGACGCCACCAGCTTTACCGTCACCTTACAGCGCGGGTTGATCTGCTTGAGGTCATAGATCAGCTGCGCCAGATCCTCGATCGAGTAGATGTCGTGGTGCGGCGGCGGCGAAATCAGCGTCACGCCTTTGGTTGAGTGCCGCAGACGCGCGATCAGGTCGGTGACCTTCATGCCGGGCAGCTGGCCACCCTCACCGGGTTTTGCACCCTGCGCGACCTTGATCTCCAGCTCTTCACACTGGTTCAGGTACTCGGCCGTCACACCGAACCGGCCCGAGGCCACCTGCTTGATCTTGGCCGACGGGTTGTCACCATTGGGCTCGGGCACGAAATGCGCCGGATCTTCGCCACCCTCGCCCGAGTCGGATTTCGCACCGATCCGGTTCATCGCGACGTTCAGCGTCTTATGCGCCTCGGGCGACAAGGCGCCCAACGACATACCGGGCGTCACGAACCGCTTGCGGATCGAGGTGATTGACTCGACCTCTTCAATCGGAACCGGCTTGCCCAGCGGTTTGAAATCCATCAGATCGCGCAGATGGATCGGCGGGTTGGATTGCATCTTGGCCGAATACTGTTTCCACAGCTCGTAGGACGCACGGTTGCAGGCCATCTGCATCATATGCATCGAGGTCGCTTCCCACGCGTGGGTCTCACCCGTCTGTCGCGCTTTGTAGAAGCCGCCAATGGGCAGAACATCCAGACCGCTCTCCCATCCTTTGGCATGGATTTCCTCGGCCTTCGCCTGAATACCGGTGACACCGATGCCCGAAATGCGGCTGGTCATGCCGGGGAAATATTCGGCGACCATCGCGCGGCTGAGACCAACGGCCTCAAAATTCAGGCCGCCGCGGTACGAGGAAATCACCGAAATCCCCATCTTGGCCATGATCTTCAACAGACCTTGATCGATGGCCTCCCGAAAACGCGCGACATTCTCGGTCAGGCTTCCGTCCAGCAGGCCGCGCTCGATGCGGTCTGCCAGTGAATCCTCCGCGAGGTAAGCGTTCACCACGGTCGCGCCGCAGCCGATCAGGACCGCAAAGTAGTGCGGATCGACGCATTCCGCCGAGCGCACGTTCAGCGAGCAGAACGTCCGCAGCCCCTGACGCGTCAGATGCGAGTGCACCGCACTGGTGGCCAGGATCATTGGCATGGCGACGCGATCAGCTCCGGAATTCATATCCGAGAGCACCAGATGCCCGGCTCCGGACCGCACGGCCTCTTCTGCTTCGGCTCTAATACGGGCCAAAGCGGCGCTGAGAGCTCCTCGACCGGGTTCGAATGTGCAATCGATCTCGGCCAGCGGCGCGTTCAGGTGGCCCACCAGCTCGTCCCATTGCGCATTTCCAACAAACGGGCTTTCCAGCACGATGATCTCGGTCTGGCTGCTGTCTTCGTCCAGCACGTTTTTCAGGTTCCCGAACCGCGTCTTCAGCGACATCACCCGGTATTCCCGCAGGCTGTCGATGGGTGGGTTGGTCACCTGGCTGAAATTCTGGCGAAAGAAATGGCTCAGCGGACGATACTGCTTCGACAAAACCGCCGAGGGTGTGTCATCGCCCATTGAGGCCAGCGCCTCTTTGCCATCCTCGGCCATGGGGGCAAGGATCTGTTCCAGCTCTTCTACCGTGTAGCCCGCCGCGATCTGACGTTTGCGCAGTTCTTCGCCGGAAAACTTCGGGGTCTCGGTCACCCCGGCCAGCGCTTCGTCCAGATCGTTGATCTTGCTGACCCAGTCACTGAACGGCAGGGCAGCGGCCAGTTTGTCCTTGATCTGCTTGTCGCGGAACAGCTTGCCCTTCTTCATGTCCACGGCCAGCATCTGACCAGGGCCAAGAGCCCCTTTCTCAGCGACGGTCGCCTCATCAATCGGCACCATGCCTGCCTCGGATCCGGCGATCACCAGCCCGTCACCCGTCACGACATACCGCATTGGGCGCAGCCCGTTCCGGTCAAGACCCGCGCACACCCACCGACCGTCCGTCATCGCCAGCGCGGCCGGACCGTCCCAGGGCTCCATCACCGAGTTGCAATAGGAGTACATGTCCCGCCAGGCTTGCGGCAGCTCGACGGCCTGCTTGGACCAGCTTTCCGGGACCAGCATAGTCTTGGCCATCGGCGCCGAGCGCCCGGCGCGCACCAGGACCTCGAAAACAGAGTCTAATGCTGCAGAATCCGACGATCCGCCTGCAATGATCGGCTTGATGTCTTCGGCGTAGTCGCCAAATGTCGCAGACGCCATGCGGATCTCATGGCTTTTCATCCAATTGATGTTGCCTTTGAGCGTGTTGATCTCGCCGTTATGCGCCAGCATGCGGAAGGGCTGTGCCAGCCACCACTGCGGGAAGGTATTCGTTGAATACCGCTGATGATAGATGGCAAAGGCACTTTCAAACCGCTCATCCATCAGGTCGGGATAGAACACCGCCACCTGCTCGGCCAGCATCATGCCTTTGTAGATAATCGAACGGCAGCTGAGTGAAGCCAGGTAGAGCCCCGAAATACCGGCGGCAGAAGCGGCCTTTTCGATGCGGCGACGAATGACATAGAGTTCGCGTTCGAATGTGTCTTCGTCCACGCCCTTGGAATTCGAGATCAGGATCTGCTCGATTTCTGGTCGGGTCGCGTTGGCCTTGTCGCCCAGGCAGGTAACGTCGACCGGCACGTGACGCCAGCCGTAGATGTAATACCCCATGCGCAGAACTTCGGTCTCGACGATGGTCCGGCACTGTTCCTGCGCGCCGAAATCGGTGCGCGGCAAAAACACCTGACCAACGGCGATCAGTTCGTCCAGATTGGGCTCGTGACCGGTGCGGCGGATCTGGTCATAGAAGAACCGCACCGGAATTTGCACGTGAATGCCCGCGCCGTCCCCGGTTTTGCCATCGGCATCCACCGCGCCGCGGTGCCAGATCGCCTTGAGCGCATCAATCCCGGCATCGACCACCTTGCGGCTTTTCTTCCCGTCGACCGAAACGACCAGACCGACGCCGCAGGACGAATGCTCGTCCTGTTCGGAATACAGCCCGTTCTCAGCCATCCATTTGCGCTTGGTTTCTTCGGCCCGAACCCAGTTGGCATCATATCTTGTCATTGGCTGTCTCCTTCTTCGGGCAGGGCGTACATGGCTTCGACCTCGGCCTTGGTCATTTGCCTGCGGTCTCCGGCAAAGGCATAGCCTTTGGGCTTTTTGTCGATATAAAGTTCCAGTTTCAGCGAATGGCCGGTGTCTTCGAACAGCCCGGCTGCCATCTGCGTCTGGCCGTGCATTTCACCCGGCAACGTGATCCGATACCAAAGCGCAGACCCGCATTCTGAACAGAACGCGCGCTCGGCCCATTCGGACGAGGTAAACGTCTTCACCGGGCCCAGCGCGGCAAAGCCGGGTTCAGCCGGGAATGTGACCAGCATCGAACTGGTCCAGCGGCGGCACTGATCGCAATGACACGCCCCCAGCGAATCCTTCGCCGGAGCGGCTGTCACCGTGACCGCGCCACACATGCACTGACCTTGCAATTCGGGCATTCCTGTCCCTCCTGTCGCTGGCTTGCGGGGTTATTCGGCTGCCACGGCAGCCCTGGTGTTCAGGCGTTCGATGATCGCATCGGCGCAGTCACGCCCGTCGCGGATCGCCCACACGACCAGAGACGCACCGCGCACAATGTCACCGATGGCGTAAACGCCGTCCATCTCGGTCTCACCGGTCTGGAACGCCGCCTTGACGGTACCCCAACGGGTCACGGGCAGATCGGGCTGGCCGAACAAGGTGGGCAGGTCTTCGGGTTCGAATCCCAGCGCCTTGATGACCAGATCGGCGTCTTCGACATAATCCGCGCCCTCGATCACCTCGGGGGCCTGACGGCCCGAGGCGTCCGGCTGTCCCAGCCGCATCTTCTGGACCATCACGCCGGATACCGAGGCATCTCCGGTAAACCCTTTCGGGGCGCTCAGCCACTCAAAGATCACGCCTTCCTCTTCGGCGTTTTGCGTTTCGCGTTGCGAGCCCGGCATATTGGCGCGGTCGCGGCGATACAGGCATTTGACGGATATAGCACCCTGTCGGACTGCCGTTCTCACACAATCCATCGCCGTGTCGCCGCCGCCGATGACGACAACCTTTTTACCATCTGCATTCAGGCGCCCATTGTCGAAATCCTCGACAATGTCGCCAAAGCTTTTCCGGTTAGAGGCGGTCAGGTAGTCGATGGCTTTTTCGATGCCTGCGAGCCCGCTGCCGGGCATTGTCAGATCCCGGGACTGATAGACGCCAGTCGCAATGATCACCGCGTCGTGCCGCGACCGGATATCCTCAAACTTCTCTGCGTCCACATCGCAATTCAGAACAAACTCGACCCCGCCCTCGGTCAACAGGTCATTGCGACGCTGAACAATGTCCTTTTCCAGCTTGAACCCCGGAATTCCGTACATCATCAACCCGCCAGCCCGGTCATAGCGGTCATACACAGTGACTTGGATACCCGCGCGCCGCAGCATATCCGCGGCCGCCAAACCACCCGGACCGCCCCCTATAATACCGACGCTTTCGCTGCGCTCGGCACCGGGTGCCGCAGGCTTGACCCACCCTTTGTCCCAGGCCGTATCGGTGATGTATTTCTCGATGGTTCCGATGGTGACGGTTCCGTGACCCGACTGTTCGATCACGCAATTGCCTTCACACAGGCGGTCCTGTGGGCAAATCCGGCCACAGATCTCCGGAAACGTGTTGGTGGCCTGACTGGTCTCGTACGCCTCTTCCAGACGGCCCGTTGCCGTCAGATGCAACCAGTCGGGGATATTGTTGTGCAAAGGGCAATGCGACTGACAATAGGGAACGCCACACTGGCTGCACCGGCTGGCTTGTTCTTCGGCCTTGGCAGCGGCATATTCAGCATAGATCTCATCAAAGTCTTCCTTGCGGTCATCTGCGGCACGCTTTTCGGGCATGACGCGATCGATCTGCACAAATTTGAGCATCGGTTGCTTGGCCACGGGTCAGACTCCATGAATTGGCTTGGTCGGAATTCTTTAAAGGATGATCTTTCGGATGAAAAGTCACCTATGCTGACCTATTATTGGAAATACGCTCGGATATCAACAAATGAGCGACTTTTTTCTGGAAATTTAGTTCCGATTCGGACCTATCTGGGTGCTTTCCTTTTTTCAGCCGCACTTATACCCATTGAACGCAAACAACGCGTGACGGCAGGACGACGAGCGGATGAGTCTGTTTCACTTGATTCTCGTGGCAGTAATTCAGGGTGTGACCGAATTTCTGCCGATTTCTTCTTCGGGTCATCTGATCCTGCTGCCCAATCTGTCCGGTATGGACGATCAGGGACAGGCGATCGATGTTGCGGTGCATGTCGGCACGCTGGGCGCGGTTGTTCTGTATTTCCGGTCTGATGTGAAGCAGGCGATTGCAGGCATTCCGCGGGCCCTCTCAGGGCGCACCGATACCGCGCAGGCCCGGTTGGCGCTGGGTCTGATCGTAGCAACCGTACCGACCGTGATTGCCGGCCTTTTCCTGCATCTGACCGGGCTGGACGCTGCCATGCGCTCGATTGCCGTGATCGGTTGGACAATGCTGGGATTCGGGTTGCTGCTATACTGGATGGATCAGAAAGGCCCTCAAACAAAGGAGGCCGGGGACTGGGGCCTGCGCGACGCGATCATCATGGGGTTGTGGCAGGTTCTGGCATTGATTCCCGGTACATCCCGTTCCGGCATAACAATCACCGGCGCGCGACATCTGGGTTACACCCGGGAAGACGGAGCCCGGATCGCCATGCTGATGTCCATCCCGACAATTCTGGCCTCGGGGGTTCTGCTGTCAGCGGATGTCATACGCGATGCAAACGCGCAACTCGCCAAAGATGGCGCGATTGCTGCCGTTTTTGCCTTTGTATCCGCCCTGCTGGCGCTGAGCCTGATGATGCGCTTGCTGCACAGCGTCAGCTTCACACCGTACGTGATCTATCGGGTCATCCTTGGGATCGTGCTGTTGGTGATCGCCTACGTCTGATCAGTTTCGCAGATTTTCCGCTGAACTTTGGATCTCATTGTACTGTCCCGACGGGCGGAACTTCCACAGATACTCCGGCAAGATCGCCTCAAGCGCGACAGGCTCGATCCCGAGATCGGCAAAGGTTTTGACGCTCTCGGATACGACGTTGTCGCGGCGCAGATTCTTCAATTGGTCGCGCGTCAGGATGTTGTTCGGGAACAATTGGAAACTGGCAAACTTAAGGATGTCCAAGACACCCGCCATGATCCGCGCCACTATTAACGGCATACCGATGATGATGCGGCGGCGATGAATGACTGCCAGCATCTGCTGCATCAACGCGCGGAACGTTTTCACCTCCGGCCCGCCCAACTCGTAGACGCCGGGATCCGCTTTGCCCAGCACACCGAGCATGGCCGCGTGCGCGACGTCATCGACATAGACAGGCTGGAACCTTGTTTCCGCCGCTGCAATCGGGAGAAACGGCCCCAAACGGGCCATCCCGGCAAAGCGATTGAAAAACTGATCCTCGGTTCCGAAAATCACTGAAGGCCGCAAAATCACGGCTGCGGGCATATGCGCCAACACCCCGGCTTCGCCCTGTGCCTTGGTGCGGGAATACTGGCTGTCGGACTCGGCATCTGCCCCGATCGCAGAGATATGAACCATCCGCGTGACCCCATGTTCTGCCGCCAGCCGCGCAATCCGTTCGGCGCCATCCGCCTGTACCGCATCAAAGCTGTTGCCACCCAGATCGTTCAGAACGCCGACGCAGTTCACCACCGCGTCTGCCCCGCGCATCGCCAGTTCGACCGACGCATCGTCCCGGATATTGCAAAAGACCGGCTCAACCTGACCGACAACCCCATAAGGCTTGACGAACATGGCCTCGTTCGGGCGCCGCACCGCAACCCGTACGCGCCAGCCTTCGCTTGCCATACGCCGGGCGATGTAACGACCGACAAATCCCGATCCACCGTATATCGTGACCAGTTTCGACATGAGGGGCTCCTGCTGAGTAGACGCCCCATAGCAGTAGCGTTCTGGCGACCGGCGAACAAGGCGCTAATTCGACGCGTGAACGTCGATACAGGCCACCGCACCCGCACGGTTCATCGCAGGCTCCCAGCAGGTCAAAAAACTTTCAAAAACCGCCCGAATCCGGTTGACGCCCTTCGCCAGTCGGCTTAAACGCGCCTCCACGACACCTGCCCAGGTGGCGGAATTGGTAGACGCGCTAGCTTCAGGTGCTAGTGTCTGTATGGACGTGGAGGTTCGAGTCCTCTCCTGGGCACCATTTCTTCCGAACATAGATGCTCGTAAACGCTCAATTACATTGAGTTTTTGGCCGAATTGCGGGTACCATTCTGAACATGGTGGAACGTAGTACCCCACCCAATACCCCACAGTTTTGGGGTACCAAACAGGGGTACAGGAACCCGGTCTGGGAGGTGATACCCCACATGGCTCTGTCGGATGTTAAGATCAGGAAAGCAAAGGCTAAAGACAAACCATACAAAATGTATGATTCGCTGGGGCTGTTTGTTCTGGTGAAGCCGAATGGTTCAAAGCTCTGGCGTCAGAAGTACCAGATTGCCGGGAAAGAACGCACGATTGCACATGGTGCGTATCCCAATGTCTCTCTCAAAGATGCGCGTGGGAAGCGTGACAAAATCCGCGATCAATTGGCCGACGGGCATGATCCAGCAGTGCAACGGCGTCTCAACCAGATTGAGAAAGAAACGCAGGCGCGCAACACCTTCTTACTGGTGGCTGAGGAATACCTGCAGATGGCGTACGACCGAGAGCTTGCCGATGCAACGATGCGGAAGAAGATCTGGCACGTACACACGCTGGCAGCGGAGCTTCACCATCGGCCAATCCGGGAAATTACAGCGGCTGAGGTTCTCCACGTTCTAAAGCGGATAGAACAAAGCGGGCGACGGGAAACAGCCAAGAAGCTGAGAGGTACCATTTCTGGAATATTTCGTCATGCTGTCGTTACTCTCCGTACTGACAATGACCCTACCCAGGTCATCAAAGGCTCGTTGCTGCCCGTGAAGGTCACCAACCGAGCCGCCATCACGGATGAAAAGCAGTTCGGACAGTTTTTATGTGACCTCGATGATTACTCCGGTGCAGGGGTGATCAAGGATGCAATCTTGTTTCAAATCCTGACGATGACCCGACCCGGCGAAGTACGAGGAGCCAGGCAGCAAGAATTCGATCTGGAAGAGCGAAAATGGACGATTCCCGCCGAGCGCATGAAGATGCGTCGCGACCACGTTGTGCCGTTGTCTGATCAGGCCTTGGCAATTGTGAAGCACAACTGGATTGATGTAGAGGGCGCGGAATTGCTCTTTCCCTCACTTAACTCGAACCGAAAATGGCTTTCAGAAAACGCCTTCAATTCAGCTCTGCGGCGGATGGGATATTCCAAGGAAGAAGTAACAGCCCATGGATTTCGTTCGACCGCGAGCACGATACTCAATAACCGAGGTTACGACGGCGAAGTAATCGAAGCGGCCTTAGCGCATCAGGACAAAAACGCCATACGGCGCACCTACAACCGAGCTACCTATTGGAAACAACGTCTGGAATTGATGCAGGCTTGGGGCGAAGTTTGTGATGAGGTCAGGGCTTCGTAGTCGACGTCTCCAATCAAGAAGAAGGGATCATTTGTTGAATACTTCTATTTACATTCAACCGAATTTAGAAATTATTGTTCCTCGTTGTTAAAAGCTACTTCTGTATCAACGCTTTAGGCTGTGTTCCCACAACTCCAAGCCTGAAATTTGACTTGAACCAAGGCGATCTTGGGCGGACTTGTGTCTTTCAAGCCGTTCTAGGTTGCTTAGTGGCCTTTTGGTACCTGGGCTGCGCAGTGTGAGTGGAAATGCTTGTCCGAAATCATTTGTCCAAGCCAACGCTTCGCCTAAGATACTTAGGTGCCTCGAAGTAACAATTTCTCTACGTTGTGCAGTATGCGAAAAAACCGTTGTGAACGCGCTAATGAAGTCTTCAATACGCTCACTTGTTTCTCTTTGAAATCTCGAAACTAATAATAATGCGCCCACCGGGACGGAGAATAGGTTGGCGTAGCACTCTAGATGAATGTATTTTATGTCGACCCTACCGGCTTCTATGTTTTTTACCGTCTGACCATTGAAGTAGATGAGAGGCGCGTCCGGCCCCATACGGACCACACCATTAAGCAGATCCGCCATCTCATTGGTTGAGATCCGAAATCCAGTCTTTCTGATTTCCTTAAGAAGTTCGTGTAGTCTACGGGGCGCAGTGGATTTCATTCCCCAATAATACGAAAATAGGCACCCTCGGCAAGATTTACCGAGGATGCCTTGATTGAATCTGGTCAGTTGTTAAACTGTCATTATGGGATCACTAGTCCCAACCCGAGATCGGTGCAGCGTGCACAGATCACCAGTTCGCTGATAAGCAACAGCAATTTTAGGCGCATTCGCCAAAGAGCGACAGAAGCACCTACAGTAAGTTTAGCACGCTGAGCCGAAAAATGGTAACATTTAGTGCAGAAAATGCACTCGGGGGCAATATCTGCACCTGGAGATAAGCAATGTGCTTACTTTGTGTAGAGCTAATACTACTTCTGCACGGTGATCGTCGGCAATTGATGGTGGCCGGAACTGATGAAACTACTAAGCTTTGTAGAGAGATCGATATAGCGGTGTCGGGGTCAGATCCACCACATACCGCGAATCACTCAGGCTCCGGCATGACCAACAATGTTGGCCCTAAGATTGCTGGTTTGGATTATGAGTAGACCTGCATAGAAGAATGCCCTGCTAATGCTGGCGACCGATTTATTGGTCGCCAGTTTTTGCGTTTCGACACTGAGGACATCCATCTTTGTACTTAACAACTCTATCTACGCTTTTGTGCTTCTCTCCGACGTCACAGTGAAATTGGTTACGGCGCAATGGTTCTTAATGTTGATTGGGTTAGCCCGCATAAAAAAATCTGGCTCCGGCTAGAAGCCAGCTCATAACCTGGGCCGATATTTGTCGAAATGTAGCTCGGGTAAGCCCACCAACAGGGTCACAATTCGAACTGGCGAATTGCCTCTAAGATCGTGCCGACATCCCGCCACAACATACGCTGAAGGGAATAACTTTAATTGGTGCCACCCCAACGCTTTAACAATTCAATCAATGGTTGAACTAGCTTCATATCATACTGACAGATATCGTGAGCAGTTCGGCCTCTGTCCCGCTCTGGGTCACACAACACACTTTTAGCATTTGACTAGAAGCCACCGTATCGGCTCGGAACATAAACTGCACACTAGTCAAGAAAACCACCCAATAGGGTGGTTTTCTTGTCTTTTGTTATACTCTGCACAATGATAGTTTCACACAAAGATCTGTACGAAAAAGCAGCTTTTGCTACACACAAGAACTACATAAACTGTATAAACAGATTACTCTTTGAATCAAAAATTCCAAAGCCCAAGAAAATAGAGAGGGTATTTAGAGACTCTGAAGTAAACAAATTTTTAAACCTACACAAACTAACTCAACGAAGTCTTGAGAGTGACATGCGTTTGTCGAGGGAAGATCCAGAATTTGCCGTCGTTGTTGCACCATGGCTTCCAGTAAAATGCTACTACTCGCTGTATTACTTAGAAAGTCTAGCTGTATATCAACTCTGTGGTAGTAAGGCCGGCTTCACTAAAGCTGGGCACACTTCAATGCGAAAGGTTTTAAAAGATCAATTTAAACAAAAGAAACTATCGTTTGCTGTCGATGCTCTAAATGAAAACTACAGACTGTCAGAGGTGAAACAGTATCCAAAATTGAAACCTGGACAAAATACAAAAGTAGACTTTTGGGAAGATGATAAATGTGTAAACGCAGTAGTATCGAAAATTACTGAATATAAATTACACAATCAAAAACTAACCAAAAAGTGGAATCTGCGTACAAAAGTGGACAAGGAAGAACAGGCACAATACGAATCTCGTGAGACAGTGATGATCATCGATGCTTTTTATTGGTACCGTATAAAAGCAAACTATCGAGATCTGGATTTTATTAACTTCGAAAAACAAAATGCTGTTAAAGTACTGAACTATGTAGAGAGTTTCTATTCAGCATATTCGTATTATAAGAACTTTTTAGTCAACATCATAGGTGACTAAGCCTTGTTGTCTGCATTTTTTGAAGCTGTTCTTTTCGACTCTGAAATTAACCTCAGATGTACCTGATCACACAATTCAAAGTGTCTTTTCACCCTCTCATCGATATCGTGAGTGGTTCGCTCTTTGTCTCGCTCTGGGTCACCAACCGGGAGGGACGAGCAATTTTTAGCCCGTTCAACCCATGAATATGGCTCAAACGACGGGTTTTTTATCGATACCACACGGTTCGGCCAGACATTTTCGATGATTGTGCGTTTTTCGGTACGGCTGGCGATTTCGTAAAGTGAAACAAGGCTTTTTTGCAGTTCGGCCAGTTGCTCCTGGTGTAACCTTTGAGCAGTTGTATCTGGTATTTTGGCCAACTCTTCCTTCAGTTCGACGAGCCGCAATTTGACAGCGTTTTGCTTGCGTTTGAAGGCTTCCGGCGAAATCGTTTCATCGATGAGTAAGTCTTCAAGACGTACAAGTCGTCGTTTTTCGTCAGCTATTTGCAATGCCAGAGCCGCGCGCTGCTCCTCCAGCGATACTATCGTCTCAGGTGCTTCCATCGCATCAGCCTTCTTACGGGCGCGCGCGTTTAAAACCAGTTTCTGAAGCTCGTTTCGTATGGCTTCGTCTAGCACTTCTTCACGTATAGTTTTGGTCGGGCAGCAGGCCTTTTTGCACCGATAATATACGTGCATCTTTTGCTTTTCAGGCACCATTGGATTGTCACACAATCCACAGCGAAATAGCCCCTGAAACAGGTGGTTGTGCCGGGTTGATTTTGGACCACAACGCTCTTGCCGAATGTCCTGCACACGTTTCCACGTCGCCACAGGTATGATAGGTTCATGGATGCCTTCGTAGGTTTTTCCAGAGCTCTTGACGTATATGAGGCCGATATAAAAGGGATTTTGTAGAATTGTCCCGAGGCCATTCAATGTCAGACGGCCACCTTTGGAATTGCGGAGCCCACGATGATGCATTTCCTCCAGTAGTTTTTTATATGAGTACTGCCGTGTAGCGTAGAGCTCAAAGAGATGTTTGATCAGAGGAGCCGTCTTTGGACAGGGAATTTTGGGTTTTCCGCCCCCACAATTGAGATATCCAGGTGGAGCCCCCCAAGGATACAGGCCCTGCTTCAGGCGGCCGTTCATTCCTTTGATTGTCTCTTCCCTGAGATTAAAAATGTAGTCCTCAGCAATAACGGCCTGCAAGTTGGCAGCCAAACGGCCACCTCTGGATCGAAAATCGAGGCTCTCAGTAGCAAAGAAGATTTCGATACCTCGGTTCGGTAACTCAGACACAAGCGCCCAATCGCGCAGATTGCGTGCCGAACGATCAATCTTGTGCATGATGAGGCCGGAGGCCTTGCCCTGCTTCAATTGGCGAAGCATCCGATTGAAGATCGGGCGACCGTGTTTTGCTGCCGTCTTCCTTTCCTCAAACCATTTGATGACCGACAGGTTATTTTGACTCGCAAAGACCGTGATGGCGTCTTTTTGTGCTTCGAGTGATACACCTTCGCCTTGTTTTTGGGTGGATACTCGAAGGTATCCAAAGCACGGTTTCATACGTCGTCAGTGTTGTCATCAGACTCTACCAAATCCTCGGAATTTTGCGAATCCGGCCAAGGCCATTTTCCCTCTGCCAACAAACGTTCATATACCCGCTGGCACAGTTCAAGGTGACGCTGAATGTGTTCATCTTCTGTCATATCACCATGATATAGACCCAGGATTATTGGCCTAGGGTCAGGACCCATTGATTTCCGCACGGCAGCATGATTCACAGTTGTAAAAACGAGCGGTGAATATGTCTGATCTATTCTGGCTGACAGATGCGCAGATGGCGCGTCTTGAGCCCTTCTTCCCCAAGTCCCACGGCAAACCCCGCGTCGATGATCGGCGTGTGTTGAGTGGGATTATCTTCATCAATCGCAATGGTTTACGGTGGCGTGATGCGCCGAGGGAGTACGGTCCTCACAAGACGCTCTACAATCGTTGGAAGCGCTGGAGCGATAAAGGCATCTTTGCGCAGATGATGACCGGTCTGGCGGCCAACCACGGCGAAGAGAAGACCGTGATGATCGACGCAACCTATCTCAAGGCCCACCGAACAGCGACCAGCATGGGCGTCAAAAAGGGGGGCGTGGGCGCCTAATCGGTCGGACCAAAGGCGGCATGAACACCAAGTTGCACGCCATCTGCGACAGTCAGGGGCGGCCACTCAACTTGTTCGTCACCGCCGGACAGGTCAGCGACTACATCGGAGCACGGGCGTTGCTGAGCAGCTTGCCCAAGGTCGAGTGGTTGCTTGGGGATCGAGGCTATGACGCCGACTGGTTCAGAGAAGCGTTGAAAGACAAAGGGGTAAGATCCTGCATCCCAGGTCGGAAACAGCGCAAGAAAGCCGTAAAATACGACAAGCGCCGCTACAAACGCCGCAACCGGATTGAGATCATGTTCGGCAGGCTGAAGGATTGGCGGCGTGTTGCCACACGATACGACAGATGTCCCAAGGTCTTCCTCTCCGCAATCGCACTCGCCGCTCTGGTCATCTATTGGCTATGAGTCCTGACCCTAGCAGCCAGCTTATACAAACTACCGAAATGGTGGATACATAGACGCTGAGAATGGCTTCAATCGTTCACCCAAGTGCATCAGCCATACCGATGCGCGGTGGTTCGGCTGGTTTTGTAGATCCTGAGCCGAAAATGGAGGCAGCAACCGTTCGAAAACTGGCGCATCATTTGCTCCCAACCGGAAGACAACCATGCTCCCTACATTACCCAAAATGGCGTCTCGTACTTCAGTATCAGTTTGCGAAAGATGTTGATGGGCCAGTACCAACCCGAGCCCATACTTGCGTGCTTCGGAAAGCAGTCCTGCAAAAGATTTAGTCGTAAGGTTATGAAACTCATCGACGTACAGAAAGAAAGGACGACGTGCCGCTTCGGGCAACCCATGCCGGGTAAAGGCGGCTTGCATAATGCTTGAGCTGATCAGACCTCCCATAACATTGGAAATATCTGAACCCAAACGCCCTTTAGCTAGATTTACGATCAGGAAGTCACCGTTGTCCATCAAAGCCCGAAACCTCAGTGGCTCATGCGGTTCACAAAGGGCGGTTCGGACTGCCGGATGAGCCAAGAAGGCCCCAACCTTGTTGGCCACTGGGGCTACCCCATCCGCACTGGTCTGGTAGTTCATCGCAGGATACTCGTGTTTCCAGAAGAAACGCACCTGAGGATCAGTGACGTTTTCCGTCACTTGTCGCCGAAAACCTTTGTACACAAAAAGCTTCAGTAGATCCCTGAAGTCCGCCTTTGGCTGCTCCAACAAAGCGAGAATGGCATACCGAAGCACATGCTCCATCCGCGCACCCCAAGCATCTGGCCACTGCTTCTTTAGTGTTTCGATAATTCCTGACGCAACCAACGGTCGATATTGCTCGGAGACCCGTTTGAGCGGGTTATATCCCAATGGGCAAGCCGGATCGGAAACATCCCAATAGTGATGTTTGACACCCAAAGTCACATGCAGGCTTTCAGCCAAATCACCGTGTGGATCAATAAGGCATATTCCATTACCGCCGCTTGCATCCTGCCAGGCCAGGTTGGACAGCAAAGTGGTTTTACCAGTGCCGGTTTGCCCAATCACGTATAAATGCAGCAGTCGATCTTTTTGGCTTATCCCAAACGGAACCGGATCTTCATACCTGCGATAGCCGAGGCCAAGAATTGAAACAGTGCGTTGCATAACGGAATTGTTTCACGAGAAAGGCAACTACACTAGCAGTCAGTATATCGTCTGAGATGTTCGCGGACTGCCTATAAAACGCAAAAGAACCGGTTTTCGCTGATCAATTCACTGACCAGCATTTCTGCGGGATTTTCAATGAATCCATGGCATGTGACGAAATAATCATAGATAGTGGCAGCGGAGTAATCTACCCCGATATATGTGCGAACCGTCAAATTGACCTGATCTAGTGTGCCAACGAGAGCTCAAAAATTGAATTCCATGGAATTGTCAATTCTTGACCGGGATAGATCAAATCCGGTTCCTCAATCTTGTCTTTGTTTACTTCAAGCAATTCAGGATAGCGCAACCCTTCTCCGGTGTAGGCTTCCGAAATACGCCACAGCGAATTCCCCTTTTGGACTTGAATTTGGGACGGTCTGCTGGATTGGGTCTGACTGATTTGGCCACACGTGGCCTCAAATACAAACTTAGTCTCTAGGCGCTGATCTGGATTGACTATCACGGCAAGCAATCCGGGTAACAAGTGAGTTGGTACTTGAAAGTCGTGCTCAACTGCTCCCTGTGTATCGAACTCTGTCGAAGTAACCGCCCAGCCAGCCAACTCTACTTCTAATGTGCTGCCCGGAGTACCTTGTCCCCTTAAATTCAAACGCGTCATCTGACGATTGAACGTAAGCCCGTCGTTCATAAACTTCGCCCCCTCGTCAAAAAGATCTGGATACGAAGTTGGTAGGGCCGGAAGGAAGTCACCCCCCAGCTCGCTCGGACTATCAATTCCCTTGGCAATTCTTCCTCTGAACATCTTCTCGAATAGATTTTTGCGGGCCACCGGATCGACCCAAAGTCGCATTCCAAGTTGCCTCACACAGCCGGTATCGAACTTTCCAAAACGAAGGTCAGGATTTGTAAAGCGATCTGCGAAATCCTCGGCCTCAATACCAGTGTCAGAGTTGCGCGGATGAGGCGGAGCGAGATCGTGCCATTGATGATTACCATCAATGTCGCGAATAAATCCGAAAAGAATATTGTCGCTATACGGCGTGCCGTCGGCGTACAGACCTCGACCGAACACACTGTCCGTAACGCCACCAAGTGAAGCGAGCTTTTGTAGACCTGAACTGTCGAGCATTGCCAGTTTTGAAAGGAGCACTGCGTTGTAGGCCGCATGAAACGCCTCTGGGTCAAAACTCCCTTCATTTACGGCCATTTCAGCCAATATTCTATCACCGGCGTCTGTGATTATCGGCAACCCTTGCCCAGAAGTATCACGGGACATGACGGTGTTTACATCTGATACTTCAATGTGAGCGGTGAGACCTTTGTAGAGAGGAAACAGCGGCGTATTCGCCGCGGAGTCTAGTGTTTTCAGTACCTCACCGGTTGCTTGGTCAAGCAACTCGTTCTTTAGCCGGTTGATCGCCCATTCAAGCTCTACTTTTAAATCAAGGGAAAGAGCAAGCAACGGGTCAAACTCCGCAACTTTCCTCAAGAATTCGTCCCAATCTCGTTTTATCTGCTGTAGGTCATCTATCGCCTCACAAATAGCTCCGGTAGCTGACACTGGTGCCGAAAGTAATACGGTACCGTAGCACAACAGCCACTCCTTCATTGGGTCAAGGGTTCCAGGAGCGTCGGGATCACCAGCATCTCGCGCCGCCTTGATCGCGGGGTCAACAGAATTGATGATTGTCTCTGCATTGGCGCGGCTGAACTCGACAAGAGCCGTTGGAATCCCATCTCTCCACCGTTCGAAATTCTTTCGGTGAGGCGGGGAGAAGGCCTGATCTCCGATAAAGGCAATCAGGGCGTCGAAAGTGCGACGGCGAAATTCATGAACGTCCCGCGCTAACTGGAGGCCATCTCGCATTCGATCCGCAGCTGTTTCTTCAAGGTCTGAAATTTGGCCCTCAAGAGTGTCCACGGCTTGGTCGGCAAGATCGAATGCCTCTCTCGCAACCTTAAGTGGATCAGGAATGACTTCCTCGAAGCCGAGGTCAACTTCAATTCCACGGCACTTGCCACGAAAGCGGACACCGAGACAGTTGAAGCCAAGATGCCGCTCGAATGGCTTGATACCAGCGACATCAAGTTCTCGAAGTCGTTCCGCCGCGCGAAGAAGATCGTCTCTCGCATTTCGCAGTTCGCGCTTTGCGTTGCGAAGTTCCCTTGCGGCATTGAGACCTTCGTCGATCATAAAATCCGCTGCATCATACTTGACGCTTCCTAGATCATGAAGGAAGCCGTTCACTTCTTGGCCTATGTCCACCAAATCGGGTGATACTTTGTTCAATTCCTCGTTTAGCTGGTTAATAAATCGCGCTATTTCTCGTGACTGCTCCTCAGATAGCTCAATTTCAAGATAGATTTGAGCCAATATCTTTATGGCTAGCGCTTCTATTGTCTCCAGGAGACCGCCCTCAGCAAGAAATTCATTCAGAGTCTTGTGAAGATTGTTGACGGCTACAAAATGCGGCGCGCTACCGGACAGCTCATATTGTTGCAACGCCTCGGCGTTCATAAGAAGACGGTTAAGAACCAACTCTTCTGGAAACTCCACTTCTCCGTTCGGTCGTATCGCGTCCGCTGCACTGCGAACGGCACCGGTGGCTCCGTCACGAATGGGAGGTAGGTAATTTGAAATCAGGCTTTCAATCTGAACATGCCGTACGGCAGCGTCTGGATGTTCAATGATCTCGAAGACATCGCCTGAATATCGATTAACGAATGTATGAGCGAAGATGTCAGCTGCAGCATGGGTTAAGTAACCCATGGCAAACGCTCGTTCGCGATCCGTCAACTCGCCCACCAAAATGTGTTGGAGCCATTCACTGGTGCCCCACCCACCGTCGACTGCAGGGTGTATTATCAACTGGCCAGCGGTCACATCTGGGAATGCATCTGGGCCAAGACTTCCAATTAAAAACTGAGTTGGATGTGCCCGTAGTGCACGCACAACTTTGTCTGGCAGCGGAATGCGTCTGGTTCTTCCGTCAAGTTCGATTGAAATCGAACCCTTCCGCGCATCGTTAAGAACCTGCTGAGCTATCCAGACGTGCATATCGATTTTCCACGCTGAGGCGGATGGGGAAAACAGACACAGCCCAATCGTGAGCATCAAAAGTAGTTTTGTCGTTTTATAAAAAATGGATTTCAACATGAGTCTTGCCCCTGAGAAATTTCATCAAGTCAAAATAGCATCGTAAACATCTGGTCGTAATATTATTGGGTTCTGAGATTAGCTTAGCCGAACATGTTGAGTCAATTTTGGAGGTTTTTAACTCATTCCGGCCATTTTCTTATGATGCAGCGTACATGTTTCCAGATCATTCGCTGTTGATGCAAACCACTTAGCCTATCACCTGATCCGATAAGCTGAGTACTAGCGCCGTTGTTCCTGTGGCTCCATCATACTCCCAGACAGATCTTTCCACGGCATCGCCTGCCGTGGAGCGTGTTGGAACTCCCTCCTGCGCGCTCCATCGGAAGGAGATGTATGATGGGTATTTTGCAAGAAGAGATCGAAGGCGACGTTGGCTCTGTGCCCCACTGCCATACCTGCGGTTCTGAACGAGTTGCTCGGGATGCCTGGGCCTGCTGGAATCCGGAAAGCGGGCTCTGGGAACTAGAGAATGTGTTCGATGATGCACATTGTCACCAATGCGAAGGCACCACAAAGCTCGTCTGGTCGCGCCTGGAAGCACAACCAAGCCAACGCATCCGGGAGCTCAATGACCGGTTCCGCAGGACGGGGCTTGGCAATGGCCGCGTTCTGATCACCAGTGGCATTCAGGAGCACGGTGCTGAGTTTGCCTTAGCTGCCGTCACTGCTGTCCGAGAGTTCAATTCTTTCTCAGACGACAACGATCCCTGGGGCGAGCATGACTTTGGCGCGGTTGAGATCGATGGGGAAAAGGTCTTCTGGAAGATCGACTACTATTCCCCTGATCTCAAAGCCGGAAGCGAGAACCCGGCTAATGAAGGGCTCACACACCGCGTACTTACCATCATGCTGGCATCGGAATACTGATTATGTCCAAGGATGGATAGATGGTGTTCTCACTTGTCTGGCAGGATCGCAGCATTGAGGTGTCCTGTCAGGCAAACTGGCTCAATTCCGGCCATTGGCATATCGAACTGCAATGCGCCGATGCCCTGCCGGTGACCTCAACCGGCTATCGCTCACAGTTTGTCGTCGCGGATGTCATTGACGGCCCCAATGACGTTGAAGCCTATGTTCGTGTCTGGCTCGATCAGGCGGCGGATGATCCGGTCTGGAAGCGGCTGGTGGAAGAAAGCCGTCAACTCAAGCTCTTTTGACGGTCATATCACGTTACCCGATACGCTGCCTGCTAGTCAGGCAGCGTTTTTCATATTCGAGTGCGGATTTATGTAAGAATGGGTGGGCAAAATTCGTCATCGCTAGGACAGCTCCGGCGTGTTCAGCTGTCTCTCCGGGGCTCACCCACATCAGTTTCAGATGTTGCTGAGCCGACCGAACTCCGAATTGGAAGAGACGAACGCACCCGTACGGGATGGGCGTATGGTGCCGGACCCGTAAGGGGTCCGGGCCACGAACACCCGCTCATTGCGTCAGGTGCACCTGTCCACGCCATATCCAAGCACCATATCGCACCAGCCGATATCGTGGATACTAGGACGGACGACCCAGGTGATCTAGACTGATGATCTATCAGTTAAAACGCATTCATATGAAAACACAATTCAACCATGACCTGCGTCTGGCACGGCGCAAGGCAGGGTTAACACAAGATGATCTGGCGCATCTTCTTAACATCCGCCAGCCCACCCTGTCAGATATGGAGCAGGGCAAACAGCGCCCCAACCTCGACCAGATCGTCAGTCTGTCGCTGATTTATGGCCGATCCTTCGAGAGCTTCTTTGAGGAGGTGATGACCGAGCGGCAGAAATACTTGTTAGAGCGCCTGCCCACGCTTCCGGATCTGGCGCAGGAAACTGCCGATACGTTTAATCGCCCAGCGTCGTTGGCCAAGCTGAAGCGTCGCCTGGAGTCTTCCCTGCACCATGGAGAAGCGTAGCTATCTGTCATTTGCGGTGGGAACAGCAAAGACCGCGTATGTCTACATGAGTGATGGTCAAGTCTTCGACTGGGGGATTTCAGTGGAAGCAACCAAATCCGAAGCCGGGATCGCCGGATTTGCGGATGTCCTCATCACCAAGCTGCAACCGGATGTGGTAGTGACGGAAAAATGTGACGCACAATGCCGCAAAGGCGAAAGCAGCCGCGCGCTGATCGCTGCCATCGCCGAGTGTGCCAGCCAACATCAGCTCTATGACGTGTCCGTGCCGCGTCCGCAGAATTTTCTGACGAAGTATGATGAGGCCGTGCATCTGGCCCAAAAACACCCGGAAGTGGCGGGGTACCTGCCAGCCGGCAAACGACGGATATACGAATCCGAGCCGCGCGGGATGATGATCTTTGAGGCCATTGCGCTGGCTGAGGCCGCGATGGAGGGGCCGCAAAAACCCGCCAGACAATCGTCAAACGGCTAGCGATACGTTCCTTTGTTCTTTACCAAAAACCGCCCTCAACAAGGGCGGTTTTCTCATTCAGGTTGGGAAACGGCCTATGCCGGTCCGACAAGCTCATTTGCGTCGGCGACGATACTTTTCCTGCAGCGGATCAAGGCTGCTGAACCCGGTTGCCCGTGCCCAGCCGAGAACTTCCTGCTTAAGGGCTTTTTTGTAGTGTGTACGCCGAGCGCCAGGCTTTTCTTTCCAGAACATTTTCACCTCCTATGGCGGTCTGTGAGCGTTTAAAATACTGTTAATAGGTAATTTTCTCAATATTCACATGGCGGAACATAAAGGCACATCTCAAAGATCAAGCAGGAATCGAGGCGTGCTTTCCCCTTATGATTCGAAGCATCTGGGTGACCATAACGTCTGTGTCGCCGCGCATTTGAAGGCGCATGAGACGGCGATTTTCTTACGAAGCAATGAGGATAGAAGTGGGCCGAAGATTTCGGGACCACCACATCGATTAATCACATGCCAGCAGGACAAACGGTTTGACCGGGTTTGGCGAGTAGCGCTCCAGCCGCACGTTAGTCGAGCTCTCTGCGTTCGGAATGTCGCTGACATTTCTGAATAGACACATGAACTGGGTCACCTTGAAGGCTGAGCCGCTGGACTGATTGAGAAACCCGTTCCAGGAAAATCCGGAGCTGCTTTCAAATTGCTGCTGAACTTTGAGGTATTCGGATTGTGCAAACCCTGACACAGCGTAGTAGCTGCGGCCATTGTGTTCTGAGGTTGAAATATTCTGATTGTGGAAACCCGATAACGCTACACCCGCTTCCAGGAGACCAAGTGTTTTGGCCAGATCTGTCTCCAGCGCGGTCGCCACGATGTCCAAGTCGCCAGATCCCGTTGCCCAAAATGCCTGCACTCTATTCTGCACCGCACCCATAGCTTCATTGAGCTGTTGTTGGAGTATTTTTTGCCGCTCTTTATGGGCGACTTCTCTGCGTTTCGCTTCGATCTGTTCGTTTTCTAGTTCAATAGCGCGCCACAAATTTCCGTGTGGTATGTTGCCATACTCTGATCGCGGGGCGAACCAGTCCAGACGATTATTCGGAAAGTTCCGAGCATGAACTACAGATCGAAAGCCCTGTGAAAGGCTTTCGCGAGGCGTAGGCGTGGGTAGAATTTCTATGTTGATATTGCTGTACCCCAGTGGCGCGGGACACTGCGTTGCCGCATATTCCCCGGCCCAACTGAGTACGCGCATGGTTACCCAATATCCCGAGAAAAAATCTTCAGGGATTGGTCGTTTTGGAATGACAAATGTACCTCGGTAGCTTCCGCCCAGAGTTTTACAAAACACCTCAAAGTCGTTGAGATCGAAATTCCAATCCAACGTCCCATTGGAGATTTTATGTGGCATGCCTGGGGCAATGCGTGTTCGCCAGATTAGCTTCGACCCTTCGTACCAATCGAGCGTGCCGTTTCCTTCGATCACCCCGTTTGCACACTTTCCCGACCACCTGATTTCCGTACTCGTAACGCCATCAAAATCGACCGTCAGAGCGCATCCTGTTTGAGGATCGGTCAGAGTCTTGGCGCTTGTTGGAGTGGAAAGGCAGTCCAGGACTGCCAGCAATGCGGTCAATACGGCAGCCGAGCGCCGGGCCATCAGATGACGCCCTTCCGCAAACAAATTCGCTCATATTCCTGGTAAAGTTCTTCTTTCGGATCAGCGATGAGCGGCCCCACCAGCGGGATGAGCGCCGTGCCGGTCGCATCAGCTTTAGCGCGCCGTGCCGCCTCATCGCGCTCCGCTATGGTGAGAGAGTTGTAGCAGCGCTTGATCTCTGCATCGCTGTATTTCGCTAATGTGGGCGATTGGCCTGTGGTGGCACACCCGGCAAGTCCTAATGCACTCAAAAAAACACATACCGATGTAGTACTCGTAAACGACTTATACTTCATGGAGAATTCCCTTTTTCCGGTTCAATCGAACCTTTGTTTGGGCCGGTTATCCACTGGCGGGCGCTGACACAGAATTGGGAATTCTGTACAATCTGTTTATGAGCAAGGCTCTAGACGGAAATAGGCGGCTGCCAGGGTCAAAACAGAAACGCGCCGGGGGACAATAAGTCTTTAATTCACAAGGGCAATGCGCCGCCCGATACAGAATTCCCAATTCTGTATCAATAAAAACCACCATCAAAATGAGTATGACCTGCATCTATCCACCGGAGGCACAACCCGGCATGCAGCTCTATGACAAATATAACCAGCGGCTTTATCTCAATGCAGCAGAGCGGAAACGCTTCATTAAAGCGGCCCGCAGGTCGGCACCCGATTTGCGGTCCTTTGCGCTGACATTGATCTACACTGGTTGTCGCCTCTCCGAGGCCCGGGCGCTCATGGGGCACAATCTACAAAGAGAAGCCCGGATCATCTCCATCCGCAGCCTCAAAAAACGCGACCGGCACGTGATGCGTGAAGTGCCCGTCCCACCGGAGTTGGTCAAAGAACTGTTAGGGTATGGCACTGCACCTGATGCACTATTCTGGCACCAGAACGGGCAGATGCTACCGCGCATCACGGCCTATCGCTGGATCAAATCCCTGATGCAGGATGCAGGCATAGACGGTGCACAGGCCTGCCCAAAAGGGTTGCGACATGGCTATGGTGTCAATGCCACCTTAAGCGGCGTGCAACTCCATATGCTGCAACGCTGGATGGGACATGCCTCAATCAGAACCACCGCAATCTACGCGACGGTGTTGGGTCCAGATCAGCTCAAACTGGCCGATCAGATGTGGAGCTGAGTCAAATCTGATCGAGTGTCTCGGTGGTCAGATTTCGAGAGCGGCGATGTCAATGCCAGCGGCAAGCGCATCATTCACCCATTTCGGCTTGCGTCCGCGACCGGTCCAGGTTTGATCGGCATTCTTAGGATTACGGTATTTGGGAGTAGTCTTGGGTTTTGTCGCAACCTTCTGCGAACCCATCAATTCGGCCAAAGAAAATCCAAACTCGGCGGCGGCTTTTTCTGCTGCGGCTTTGGCGTCTTTCAGGTCTTTTTTCTGGCGGTCACGAATGGCGACTTCGACATCGCTTTGCAATTGCTTCAGCTCAACAACAGTCATTTTATCGAGTTTCATTATCTGTCCTGTTTGTTTGATGATTATCCCCGACGCTTCGTTAGCTGGGTGGCGAAGATGTGTAAATAAATTGATACGCAGCAGGCGACGCAAAATTTGGGGAAACCCGCAATACACCCAAATTGTTGACAAGCGCTATGTCGAGATTGCAGCATCTACGGATATTTTTTTGAGGGACTTATTATGCGCTCATATCAAGCTGCCCGCCGCTGTTTCAGTATTCTCGAATTCTTGGCTTGGTGCCTCATTCTCATTGGTGGATTTGTAGTTATTGCTGCCCTCGTAGCGGTAGCAGAAACAAACCAGCAATTTGGTGGCACACCGGCCTTTATGATCTTCATCTCAACAGGCTTGCCCGGTGGTGGCGTAGCCTTTGCCGGGCTTCTTGGCTTGGTGCTGGCGCAGATGGGGCGGGCTGGTGTGGATTCGGCCGAATACGGGCAACAAAGCCTCAAGATTTCACGAGACCAGCTCGAGATATCCAAACAGTTGCTCAGAATGAGATCGCAGGCAGAACCGGGTTATGCCGCATTGCAGGCCGCCAAAAATGATTTGCGACCAAACACGCCTGCTAAGGTAGGGGACGTGCCTAAAGCCAGCTACGCAGCGCCAACATCTGAGGCAATAAAACTGGCACCACCCACCAATGATGCAATTGAGTACAAGGGCAAAGCCATTCTGCCGGAGAATGACCGCTTTGTAGTTGGCCATATCAAATTTCATAGTCTGGAAGAAGCGCAACAGTTTATCGACCATCAGACCGATAATTCCAAGCCAGTCCTCACCGGCGTGACCCGCTCGTGAGCCAGACAATCGCCCCCATACTGACCCCCAACCCCTTTGGGGGTTCGGTATGGGGGTGCATAGCTGCTCATACCGGACCAGTGCGGAACAAAACCATCTCATTCCACTCTGCGACTTCACCTGCTATTGCAGCTTTATTCCCACCCACACCACCCTTCAGTGCAGAGGTGCGTTAATCATGCGGGTGTCGATCACACATGAGACAATCCGCAAAGGGTTCATTCTCAAAACTACTTATTACGAGGTCCAACTTCAGGTGGCTTTCACCCATGAAGAAAAGCAGATCATCCAGCAACGAAATTTGCTGAAGACCAAACTGATGGATCGTCGTCCTGCCGATGCAAAAGTGGATGCAAGAGATGAACGCTTTGAACTTCGGGTGGAACATCTTCTCGATGGCAGGACCGACTATTTCCTCTGCGCCACTCCCAGCCAATCCAAGATCTACGAAGATCAGCTTCTGGATGCATTGGCACAGATGAAGCTCTGGCTCGATGACAATGCGGACACCGCCAACCGCACCGTGGTTGAATTCTGATGTCTGCGCGCGCGTCAGAGACCTGGGGCGGGCTTCTTGTCACTCTGCTGATCCTGTTTCTGATCTTATGCTTGGCCGTGTTTGTGTCTGCCATGGCGCTCCTTGCGGTCCCGGCATACGTCGGGTTTCGCCTTTGGAAAGAGAACCCAAAGCGGCTTGAACAGTTGGCGCGGGATGAGACGCTGATCCTCTATAACCACGCGCTTGCTGGGGCCGTCGACCTGTCTGAGACCGAGATAGAGGAGGCGCTGGCCCACCACTGGCCCGCTGATCTGCCGCCGTCTTTGAAGGTGCAATTGTTGGATGTAGGCAAAGCATTGTTCAAGCAAGAAGGGCTTTCCTCGGAGATTCCACCGCTGCCCGCGCTCTGCAACACCGTCGAAGGCGCGCGCTACCGCGATCTGCTCGCCAAAGCCGGTCAGGCCCGCAATGATCCCGTCATGGTCGCAGAGGCGCTTAAGACCATCTCTCTAGCCCTTGCACCGATTGCGGACGCTGTACCCTCCATCGAAGGCGACGTTCTGGTTGAAGTCACCCAGTTCACCCATCCGCTCGGCCAGACCGTGCAAAATGTCATCGCGCCATTCTTTGCAGACAGCGACTACATGCTCTTTCGTGATCTGCGGCAGCAGCTCGATGCCAATCTCACCGCCACGCATCGCTCCAATCCGATCTATCCCGTCGATTACAAAAACGACGATCTCATCGACACCTATCTGCGCGGCACACCGCTCAAAGACCTGTTCAAGCTCAAGACGCCCTTTGCCATTCCCGATGACCGACGTTTTGAACACATGCATATGGTAGCCGGGTCCGGCCATGGCAAAACCCAGACCCTGCAATATTTCATCGCCAAGGATCTCGAAGAGGTGGCGCTTCGAGACCGTACCGTCGTCGTGATCGACAGCCAGGGGGATTTGATCAACACCATACTCAAGGCCAGGGTGCTGCCACCCGAGCGCATCGTGCTCATCGATCCTGAAGACATCGCCTATCCGGTCTGCCTCAATCTCTTCTCCGTCGGACAGGATCGGCTTGAAAACTACGATCCACTTGAACGGGAACGTCTCACTAATTCCATCATCGAGCTTTATGACTTTGTTCTCGGCTCATTGCTCGCAGCGGGCATGACCGCCAAGCAAAGCGTGGTGTTTCGTTATGTGACTCGGCTGATGTTTCATATTCCCGATGCCACCATTCACACGCTGCGCGAGCTGATGGAACCTGATGGCACAACGAAATACCAGGAATACATCGCCAAACTCGATGGCACGCCGCGACGGTTCTTTGAGAGTGAATTCAACAGCAAAGAATTTACTAACACCAAAACGCAGGTGCTGCGCCGTCTCTATGGCGTACTCGAGAACCAGACCTTTGAGCGGATGTTTTCGCATCCCCAATCGAAATTCGACATGTTCACCGAGATGAATGAGGGCAAACTTATTCTGATCAACACATCCAAATCCCTCCTCAAAGAACAGGGTACCGAGATCTTCGGGCGCTTCTTCATCGCACTGATCGCCCAGGCCGCGCAGGAACGCGCTACTTTGAGGGCTCAAGACCGCCTGCCAGTCATGGTCTATGTCGATGAAGCCCAGGATTACTTCGATCAGAACATAGGCCTCATTCTGAGCCAGGCGCGCAAATACAAGGTGGGCATGGTGATGGCGCATCAATACCTCGGCCAGCTCTCCAATGGCCTTCAGGAAGCGTTTGAGGCCAACACCTCAATCAAGCTGGCGGGTGGCGTCTCCGCCCGTGATGCTCGCGCGCTCGGTAGTCAGATGTCGGCTGATCCGCAGATGATCCAGCAACAACCCAAAGGCACCTTCGCTACATACATCCGGGGATTGACCGAACGCGCCGTACCAATGTCCTTTCCGTTCTTTGTTTTGGAGAACCTGCCGCGGGCCACAAAAGAAGAGATTGAGGCCATCCGGCAACAGTGTCGCGAGGCTTATGCGGAGCCATGGTCACCCACGGTCAGCAATGAGAAGCCAGAGCCCGAAGACCCACCGGAACCGCCAGAAGAAAAAGAGCCCGATGACCCGCTCAAACCTTCGCCAGAGCTCTGATCGGGCGTAGTCTGGGCGCATGACAAGAGCGCAGACAGATAGTTTGGGACGGGCGACGTTTCATCATATTGAAGCGTACAAAGACCTGCGACCTACTGAGCGTGAGATGCGCTGGTTCAAGCATATCGAGCGGCACGGGCCGCAATCCTCAGAATATCTCTACGAACTGACCCGCGATACACATCGCTGCAAGGATACGGCGCTCAGAGACCTTCAAAAGCTCCGGGCGAGTGGGTTTCTGCGGCTGCCGCCGCAACAGCGAAATACAGCCCGGGCGGAGTTCAATCCATACATCTACGATCTCACCAAGCAGGCACAGGATCATCTGGCTGGCCTTGGCCTTTCTGAACCAACGATCCGTCCATCCGGGCATTGGTGGCATGGGTTTAATGTGTCAGCGGTCACGGGGTCGCGGGACATCATTGCCCGGCGGAATGGAAATGAATACATCCCCGGTCATCAGATATTGGCACGGAAAAATGCCAAATTGCCCATTCCTGTCGGTTCGAAACACCTGATCCCGGACCAGCTCTTTGCGATCAAATATGAGGCAGGATACCGCGCCTTCCTGCTGGAGGTGGACCGGGGCACCGAGCCAGTGCAATCGGCAAAGGCACGAAAGAACTTTGAACGGTCGGTACAGATGTATCGCGAGATGTTTGCTACCGGTGCGCATCGACAGCACTACGGGTTGCGGGCTACGACCTTGGTGCTTTGGGTGTTTAGTAGCCCGACTCGGATGGCGCGATTCAATGACTTGGTGAGCGCCCAGTCTGGTGAATATGCCAATCGGTTTTTGACAAAGGTGCTGCCGACGGGTTGGCGTTGGGCGGAGATGGAGCGGTTTCACCAAGAACCGTGGGTGGGGTGTCATGGGGAGCGGTTGGAGTTGTGAGTGGTCGCAATACTGAAAAAAGCGATTGTCTCGGATGTGCTGAAAGCCGTCTTTGCTAACTTTAGCTGCCATCTACCAATATCAGAAACCATCGTCCCGATGGACCAGTGACCAATCATGCACCAACGATCAAACCGGATCAGTTGAATGCTGCCAACCACCAGGACCTCAAAATTCACGGCAGGCGGCAACAACTGAATTCGGCCAGGGTATTCGCAACACCACAGACCGAATACTGGCTACCGTCACGTGCAATCTCGACATAACAACATATGCGTATTGTCCACCTCACCTAGTATGCAGTGCTCGGCCCAAATAGGAAATACAATCGCCCGGGTTGTCCGAACCTGTCGCTGCGCTTAAGATGGCAGCATTGATTGGGGGTGTCATGCGCTGCCTGAATAACATTTGTATTGCGGTATTTGTCTGTCTGCTTGGAACCCACGGTTTGGCCGAGGAGCTTGCCGTGAAGATTGAGCTTAGCGATGAACTAAGTCCCGACATCATCGAATTCATCGCCACTCAGTCCGTGACATCCGAGACGCAAAGAACTGCGGGGCGGATTGACGATCTTGTCCGCGAGAAATGTGGCTTTGTGTCGCCGAACAATCTTCTTGTGTTCGAACGGTCGGTCAAGTTGCAAGGCGGCAAGCTACTCGATGGCGGAAAATTCCGTGTAAACACCAAAACCACTATTGTACCCAGTTGTCTGCCCGACGAACGGCTGAATCGCGTTGTCGGACGGTTGCCTGCGGCGGGTGACAGCGTGCTTAAACATGCGGCGAGTGACTCGGGCTTACCCCCGCAAACTGTGGGGTCAATCATCCTGGGCCGTCGGCAATTCGACCCCGAGAGCATCTTGGCCTTTGATTTTCAAAATTCAGGTTCAAACAGGCTGTCTCTGGAAGGTCTGGCAACCCCTTCGGGGCCGCCTTGGCCCCTTTTGCCCGAACCAGACAATGTTGATATCACCTCTCTGTTTCAGGAGAGGTTCGCAATGGCGGGCGTGGACCCAACGGACCGAAGCCGCGTCGCTTATGAAGGGTTTGCAGTTGCACATGGCCTGAATGCTGCGGGTGTGGGTGAAGATTTGCTCCAGACCGCTCTGGAGCAAGCCCTTGCAGGGTTGGGTGCGCAGGATTTGCGTTCCATTGTTCAAGACATCACGCAGGCTTTAGATGACCAACAGGATGTTCCCCGTATTCAGGATGTGCCGCTTTGGGAACAAATCTGTGGCGAAAGCCAGTTCCTTTGCCGTCGGGAAGCCGCAGGGACATTTTTGCAAGCAGAGTCTTTATCTCCATCGGTCATTGGGTCATTGAACGACACCGGTCGCGTCCGCATTGACTACGGAATTGACCCGAATGTTGCTTACTTGACGACTGAGCGGATCAATCAAACCGCATTGGTCCCCATGAAAGCCAATGCAACGCCTCCAGACGGAGTACAGCCCGAACCCGTTTCGCACACTCCGTTGTCCAAAATTTCCCTGTTCACCGACATCGGGAATGTTGAAGAAGGCGGCCAGGATCGCCGCTGTGGCACGGGCGCACCGATCAACTGGGGAACACAAGAGTTTCGTGACACGTTCAGGGCAGTCACTGAAGATGCGATCGCCAGAAAGTTAGAGGTTTCGAATTTCGTCAACCATTCCAAGCTTATGATCCTAGATGGCGGTTTTGCTCGGTTCGAAGAAGAAAGCTTTGGCGGTGGTAACTGGCGCAGATTGATAAAACCGGATGGCCACGCAAAACCGGATAGTGTTCGCGATCTGGTGGACAGTATGTTCGACAAGGTGATCCACGGAACCGCAGTCACGAGTTTGGCGATGGGAGGGCCGGGGCTGATGGACCTGTTCTCTCGCGACAAACTGGAAGTTCATGTCCATTCATTTCAGATCTACCGCGAGGACGCCCGTGTCGGCGAGGTTGGATACCGCCTGATAAGTGATATTCCAAATGTCGCTTCAAGCTCTGCGGCTGATATCGTCAACATGAGTTTCGGCGCCTACGACGAGGACGACGCGAAACTGAAACGCATGGAGTCCAAGCTGCTGGGCGAAGCGGGTGCACTTTATGTCGTCGCAGCGGGAAACCTAGGAAATCTGAAGGAAAAGAAGGGTGGACTGGTTGGGAGCACACAGCTTGTTCCTCAGAAATGGGGTAAAAACGATGGCGGGCAGCAGAACATGCTGGTCGTTGCGGGCATTGACCTGATCTCTGATCCGGTCAAGCTGGCCTGGTTTTCGAACTTCGGAGAGGAATTTGTGTTTTTGTCAGCTCCGGGATGTCAGGTAGAAGCCATCGCGCCGACACGCACGGGCAAATACGAAACCCGTACATTCAACGGCACCTCATTTGCGGCACCCATTGTCTCGTTTGTTGCTGCTTCGGTACGCAGCGTCATGCCTGACTTGCGGTTGTCCGCACCTTGGGTTCGCGCAAGGTTGCTTGCCTCGGCTGATGTGGAACCGGCCATCGCGCGGGGGCAGGTGCACAAAGGGCGAATCCTGAATCCTATCGACGCGATGCGGGTCTATGACGACATCGTAACCCGAAAACCGACAGAGGCCGGTGCCGCATCTAAGCCGTTGATCGGTTGGATCGAAAAAATATCGGGAAATGAAGCGTTTAACACCGGCGACCTGTGCAAAATCGGGCAACCGGGACAGCACGATTTGCTGCGGTACTTTGTTCTGCCGAAAGCCTACGATCCCGGCAAAAAAAGTGGATGGGTCGACATCATGAGGCCTGGAGGATTGATGGAAACTGTAGCCTGCGATTTGAAACCGAAGGGTAATCTGCTGTTCCGAGTAAATGGTAAATCGGAAACTGTACTTCTGAGCGATATTCAAGACATCAAATTTTCATTTAACAGAGGGGGAGACTGACCATGCGTTTGATCTTTACCGGTTTTGGACTGACATTGGGACTGGTGTTCGGGTCTGCTGCAAATTTGGCCGCCGAAGGGTTCACTCTGGCGGATGCAACGGATGAACTGCGATATCTCGAATCTGCTGACCCCCTGGAAACTGTTGATTTGCATGTGGATGGTGAGCTGCGCAGGCTTTCCTTTGTTACCGATGATGACGGGATGGCGGTATATCAGGGGGACATCGTTCTGGGTAAGGCGCAGGATTTGTGGGACCTGTCCGAACAGCCCGGCCTGTCATTGCAAAGTCTGGAGCAGGACCACGTCGATCTATTTGGCCTGGTGGCGCGCGACAAGCGTCTGCGCTGGCCGGACGGGCATGTGCCGTACATCATTGACAAAAGCGTTCCTTCGGCCTGGATTCCGCGTATTCGCGGGGCCATTCGGGAATGGGAGCGGGAAACGGACATCACCTTTTCCGAGCTGAAGAAACCCACGGGGGCATATGTGCTGTTCTTTGATCACCCCACTCAGGAAAGCTGCCAGACACGGGTCGGGTATCCTGGGAACGGACCGCGCAGGGTTCAGCTGGCAGAGTGGTGCCAGAAAGGGAATATCGCGCACGAGATCGGACACGTCTTGGGCCTTCATCATGAACAGGCTCGGTTCGACCACGACGCCTTCATCGAGGTTCATTTCTCAGACAAGGCAACCAAGAAAACAAGGGCGCAGTTCCGGGCCGATCCGACCGAATTCAAAGACGCTGGACCTTATTGTTATGATTCCATCATGCACTATGGGCGACATGGTCCGGGTGGAGTATTCAGGATTGACCCGCGCAAGAACCCGCAAGGGGACTGGGTAGGAGACCCGCGCAAGATCGGCCAACGAGGAGGTCTGGCAGCCTGTGATGTCGCAATCATTCAGCGGATGTATGGCAAGGCTCCAAAAGATGTGGCTGCCGCCCCGACCTCAGGTTTCGAAGGGGATCTGGTTTTCTTTCCGCAAGGTTGTGAAGAAGCACGCGAGTGCTATCTGAAAAATGACCTTACATACACCGACCCAAACGCGCTGGTCTGGAAAGCATCGAAACGTGACCCCAATGCCGGACCAGAGGTTAAATCGGGTATGACGGACGGGGCGTCGATTCCCGACTGGGCACAAGGGATCGTCGGACCCCCGTTCGATCCGTCCTACATCAAAGCTGCAGTCATCCACGACCACTATACATATGTTGAAAATCGAGTGCGCAGCTGGTGGGATTCGCAGGCGGTTTTTCATGACATGCTGCTGGATGAGGGCGTATCGCATGGGAAGGCCCAGATCATGTATCTTGCGGTATTGGTAGGGTCCCGAAAATGGCTGCGTCTAGTCCCCGGAGAAAACTGCGGACCTGGTTGCCTGAATGAAATCGCCGACAGCCCGACGGCAATGAAGTCCGATGAACAGGTCGTTTATCGGGAATGGCCTGAGACCTATGGAACCCGGGAATACGAACGTATCATGCGTGAGGGTGTAACTTACCTGGCCTTGTATGGCGGCCAGATGTCTCAGGGTGATGTGGACGCGCTGGCCGCATTTCTGCTACCGGATCATCCAGTGTTTTCAAAGGCGGACGAATACAGCCCGGATGGCAAGGAGGATGCAATTTTTTCGGACTGAAGCCAGCTAAGCGCAACAGCTTCAATCCGCACTGTTGTCTGTTGGTCCATCACACTCAGTCAGATGACCTATCATGTTTTGGTTCCTTCCGGAGCTGATGACCTGAATTAGTTTTCGACCACGCGCGGCGATATGAGCACCGACCAAAGGACAGGCAAAATGCACCCGTTGGAGTGAACTGCCCGGTCTGCGCGGCCGAGAAAACACTATGGCGCTATGGCATCGGACGAATGTAGGCATATTTATGTTGGGTTGAGCGCTGCCGGTGTGTTTCAGGGGGCCAGTTGCATCGAACCAGTTTTGGTGAAAGCAATGATCTGTAAATTTTCAGCAGCCTGTCTTGTGATTTTTCTGGATTTGGCTCAGCCTGTTAAAGCCCAGAACAGCGACCAACCCGTTCTGGCAACTTTCCTTGGAACCTCGTCATTTCTTTTTGAAGGACACTCCGAGCGTGTTCTGATTGACGGATTTTTCAGCCGCCCGAAAGTTGGACCATTTCGAAAAATACACCCGGACATGACCCGCATTGAAGATGTGATTGATTATCTGTGCCTTCGAACGGTGGCACCCAGACCTGACGGGCCGGACAAAAATCTGTGCAAAGGCAAATCCCGCAAAGACCTTCATGCGGTTGTGGCCATGCATGGACATTTCGATCACGCATTGGACTCGGCCTATATTGCCGCGCGAACCGGTGCCCCCCTGATGACTGATACATCTGGCACCTATTTACGGGAGGCAACACGACGTTACTTCAAAAATCACGCCGAATACTTTGACTGGAGTGTTGACCCTGTTCTTATCAATGAGGTGCACGATACAATAGTTGTATCCAGGAAATACCGGGACTTTACGCTTACTCTTTTTGAAGCTCCTCACTCGCACAATCCTCTTTATCACTTTTTTGATGAAGTTACATCGCCTGAATTTGGCTTCCCTTCGCCTATCTGGCGATTGGGGGAAGGCAATTCGATGGCCGCGCACATCGACACGGAATTTGGTGCTATGATCGTTGTGGCAAGCGCCGACATGGAGCCAGAGCGCTTAAGCTCGCCCAACCTACAGGCGGATGTGGTATTTCTTAGTCTTGGGGGTTTGGGACTAAAATTACGGCCAAAGATTAAGGAATTTTTCAAGGCGGCGGTTCTGGATTCCAATGCAAGGCGCGTGATACCGATCCATTGGGACGACGGAAGGTCGGCACTTGCGCCCGACCCCGAAGACCTTGCGCCCGCACCTTTCAGACGACACAATCGGGCGATCAGAATTATTAACGAACTTGCGAAAGCCTGCGGTGTCCAGGTGGTCAGCGCCCCAATGGCCACTCCGTTCGATCCGTTACTTAACCTGCCGAAATCAAATCAACAGAAATCGTCACATGCTTGTAAGAAGGCGGTTGAATAGAAAGTTCAGAGAGCCCAGAGGCCAAGATTGGGTCCCTTCCACCGCCCAGCGGACAAAATCGCTGGGTGGCCTGTCAATGCCGGCCGAAGCAAACGTTGTTTTAAGATCGAAGCTGGGGGTTTGAAAAGCTTCTGTTCGCATTTGAGTTGTTCCCAATCAAAATAATACACTTGATACCTGATCGAGTAGCGGTTCTCGGACTATTTGCGCTTTAGAACCTCGAAATTCTTGCCCTAAAAACTTCTTTTGAGGACGCTTCCTTGTAAAATAGCTTGTTAGAAGGTTGACGTGGCTCGTGCCCTCAACGCGCTTTAGCCGTATCGACCAATTTTGCGTCGTCGATTACTTCGCAACCGGTATCGTCGACGAACTTTTCCCAACGTTGACTGGCAGCTTCCGCTGGTGTCCGACCCCCAGTAATCAGCTCAAGCAATTCGTTTCGGGTCGGCACTTCGGTCTCAAAAGCGAACAATGCTTTGCCGATACCTTTCTTGGCATTCTGAAAGGCCTCCGCCGCTGCCTTTTCTAAATGGGCCAAAACTTCCTTGGCAACAGTGCCCGCCAACAAGAAGCCGAAGTGGCGGTCTTTTAAGGTCGCTAACGCCTTCATTGATGCGGAGTTCAATTGAAGACGCTTCTGATCGAAAATGTTTGTATCAACAGTGATTGCCGAGATTGTCTCATCCGCCAGGAGGGCTCTAATCTTCTCGTCGTCAACAATCGGCATTCGGTGGAAATCCCGTCAAAAAACTTGCAAACACTTGCTGTAAAATGGAGCGGGTGAAGGGAAGCGAACCATCGTATTAAGCTTGGGAAGCTACTGCTCTACCATTGAGCTACACCCGCAAGTACCCACCATGTACCGTCAGAGCGACCGCCTCGCAACCCAAAAGCAAGGCGGCATTAGGCAAGTCTTTCATCAAAAAAGAGTGGCCTGCTCAACAACTTCTGTTACGGCACCATCTGCGAAAGACACGCCTGACATCGCGCCCAAGTCGCGCAGCACCCGTGTCATATGGTGCGCCATATTCCATTCACGCCAGATCGAAGGATTTCCTGGTGAGGTAATACCTTTTGCGGCCTCCCACATGCGTCGGTCAGCGTAAGAGAACGCCTGCCCGGCGAAATCGGGTCGCTCAATCAGTTGATTGAGCACCTTGAGCATGTTGGGAGACTGAGCGCCCGTCGATGCACCACGAACGACGACGGTCGATCCTGCTGTGGTATACCGAACGTGTGGGATAGGACGGCCACCGCCGCCTTTTTTGGGGAACGCGATCTTGCCACAGTCAGCACCGAAATCACTAAACCCAAGCCGATTGCGGGGAATCGAACACTCTCTCAACAAGCGTCTAAAAATCGTCCACTCATGCCGAGCAACCTCAAACGTGCTGTCTTCACTGGCTGGGTTAGTTGTTGGAAAATTTGATGCTTGAAAGATCACACAGCCCCAAGGCGCTACATCAGCGACCATTTCCAGCGTACCGCTAACGGCCTCGATAGCGATATCTGGCGTCAAGTCAGCCCCAGTGAAATCAACAAACACCTCACAATTCTGAGCGTCCACGCCCAGCGACCTTAACCCCTCTTCAAGCCCGTCCGGGTCAAAATCTTCAAAAGGAAGATGGATCGCAAACTTAGGGGTCTCTTGCCTGATCAACTGTCGCCAAACCGGGTTGTGAATGTCGCACGCGGGCGCAGCGGCAATAAGGCCTTTGTTACGGGCTCGGGCCACCTGAAAGAGCCTGATAAGGCCTTTATCTCCTAACGCTGGGATGACGTATTGGGCGTCAAGGTAGGCCGGGTACAGAGGCCAATGCTTTCCGATGCGTTCACCCGAAAGATAAGCAATCTCATCTTGTGTAAGTGGACGACCTTTCTCAGGGTCCCTCTCTTTTGGAGGAGGAACAATAAAGAACGGCCTCAAGTGTTTCTGCATGTCAGGCTGCACTCTTGCGCAAGCTAGGTATTCGCCTTGCTTAAACCGCTGTGCTGGACGATATGGCAGCATCGTTATTCTCCTTATCGGGTTGCTCGATTAGTTGTTTCCTCACGGTTTTCCCCCCGATTTTTTGAGAGAATATCGAATAGTCGTTTCTCTCCTTTCTTATCCGGCCAAAAACGATGGCGGGATGGATGCCAAGGTCTTTGGCAAACTTTTCGATCACCTTTGGCGACTTGGCGATGCGAGCAGGTGAGCGCCGCCATAGTTCATCCGGGATCAATAGGTTAGAAGCAAAAGCATCGGCTTCTACCTCTTGTTCGTCAATGTCATTCTGCTGCGGTTCGCCTTCGCGAAACTGATCAAAGAAGCCGCCCTTCAAACCTGTAAGCCTGTGCAAAACGACGTGCCCTAGCTCGTGTAGAAGGCTAAACCAGAAGTTGCCAATGTCGTCACGTCTCAGCGTTAAACCAACGACAGGGACAGCATCCACTATGAATGCAGCCCCATCTATTGCTAAACCCTGAATCTGCCGTTCGGGAATTAAGACAATCCCTTTTTCTAGCAACAACTGCCTTGCACGCGCAGGACCGTCTCCGTGAATGCTCAATTTGGAAAGTTGTCCCAGCCAGTTTGTATCTGTCGGGTTATACTTTGGAACGCCTTTTGCGATCACGTCCACAGCACGCGTCGCGACTCGCGCACGCCATGCGTGAAGCAAAACATCCTCGCTGTGATCTTTGACGTTTAGGCCTGTTCGCAGAAGAGTTGGGCTACCAAAGTCTATCCGGTTTTCGGCAATTAGACGTCGAAGCTGATCTTCTGTCATTTCGGCATCGAACCAGCCGTGTTCGCGACCATGCTTCAAAATCTTTCTGATGTCAGATTTGGAAACATTATCTATTACTTTATCTAACCCTCGAAATTGTGGGTCAGGCTCAATCGCCGCGCGCAGCCTGACACCCAACAACGCTGCGACACGCGCGTAGTTTTTCATGCTGATGCTGTTGTAACGATCAGCCTCGTACCGCTGTACTTGCTGCTCCTTCACGCCAAGCCGCCACGCAAGATCACGTTGCGAGTACCCTTTTGCAATCCGGGCAACGATCAACATCAACCCCGGATCTTTATCAGCCCTATTTTCCAGATGTGCGGGCTTTCCTGTTTCCTTCGCGGACTCGTAGGCCGAGATTGCATCAGCAAGATCATCGCGCTCAGAGCGCATGGTTGCCGTTACTTGCTTCACGACCTCCGGGGGCAATCCATCTGCTAACCGCCGGAGCGATTCTTCGGTCGCCAATGCCTCATTGAAGGCGCTGACGCGTGCGCGGGCTTCGCGCAATTCTTTTTCGTTGAGTATTATGCCTGTATTCATGCAGCCTAGATACCCAACATTTATGTTGTGGTCAAGGTTCCCAACAATTTTGTTGGGTACGGGCAAATTGAATAAAATAAAGCAATCACTCAATTAGTTTGAAGGCGACCCGAACTGTGCACGTCCGAGCCGCCGAGCTCCAAGCGGAGCATCAGTGGTTACTCTCGAGCGAGTAGGCGCTCGTCAAGCCAATCCAGCACTTCGCTTTCAACCCATCCCACCCGGTTCGAGCCCAGCTGTACCCGCTTGGGGAATTTGCCTGCTTTCTCCAGTCTTGCGATGTGCTGGGGCGAATACAAAACCAACTCTTTGAGCGCCTTCTTCGATAGTATCCTCATCACGATAACTCCTTTGATAAGGAGCATCGCGATGCCCCGGTTGCGGTTGCCCGGTTCCAGGTTCATCAATTATAGCTATAGATTGTCGTTCTGACGAGGTTCTTATATGTTCCCTCAGGACCCGAAATGCCCCGAATGTGGGTCATCGTTCTGCACTCGAACCTCCTAATAGATGTGTGCCTGGGGGTATCATTTGGGGTATCAGGAAAAACCACACTCAATTTTTTGCATATTTGCCAAATACATACTTTAAGAAATTGAGTCCTCTCCTGGCACCATTTCTTCCCAAAATATCTTATACATCAGTCCATTGATGGACATGGGCCGGGTTCAATCCGCCCTTGAATTCATCCTCTTGTCATCAGGCTTGGACCAGTATGCAGAAGACCATAATACAGAGCCTATCGCGCATTTCGGGGCAATAGAGGGCATATCTCGAGCCTTCGAAGACTATGTACCCAAGGTGACATCCGACAGTCTTAAGTGGCCCGAGCAACTAAACTCGTGAAGTAAATCTGCGCGCACGGCTACTTACTTGCTCACTGCGGGTTGCCATAGAGACGGCATCGGAAAATACATATTGGAGACGTCAACGCTTTGCCTGGATCCAACATGATTGGCTGCCATAGGTTCCAACGAACGGATCTAAAGCACCAATTGTGTTTGAATAACCAATGCAATCAGCTGACCCCTGTCATCCACGACTTTCGTTTGCCAAATCGACACTCTCTTGCCGACCGACACCGGTTTTGCAACTCCCCTGAGAGTCGTCGCGCATTCTGCGCTCCTGAGGAAATTGATCTTGCTGTCAATGGTGGCTGTCCCATTCGAACCTTTGGGTAAGTTCAGATACCCACCAACCGCACCGAGTGAATCTGCGAGCGTCACCACCGCACCACCATGGGCTACATTGCCAACGGTGCAATACTCTGGTTTGACAACCATCACCCCCTGAACTTCGTCTGCGGATGCTTCGGTCACCGATATGTCGAGATGAGCTGCGAAAGGCATTTGTGCGGCAAGATTTCTCATGGGCCTCATCCCCCAACTTTGCGAAGCATAGGTACAACGGATACTTCATCCCAGGAAATAACCTCGGACGTTATTGACCCGCCGCCTTGTACTGGCAGGATTCTGGCACTGGAGGAGAATGATTGGTCGCTTTCGGTAAGCTTCTAAAAGACTGGAGGACCAAAAAACGCTTCAGTCAAATGGCGCTTGGGCTAGAAGCAAATGTGTCTGCCCGCCACCTGTCGTATCTGGAAACCGGCAAGGCCAAACCAAGCAAAGAGATGGTCTTGCAACTTGCAGATACCTTGACTGTACCCGCACATGCGCGCAACCAATGGCTGATAAGTGCGGGCTATGCACCGGCCTACCAACGTCGCCCTCTGGATGATATTGATCTCAAACCCTTTATGCAGGTCGCACAGCGGCTGCTCGACCATCATGCGCCATTTCCAGGGTGGGTGCTCGATGGGACTTGGAAGGTGGTTTTGTGCAACGTCCCGGGTCAGCGATTGTTTGAACATATCGGCCTGTCGGTTGGTGACAATCTTCTTGGCAAAATTGCTTTGGATCCAACATTTGGGGGCAAGCTGGTGAATTGGAAAGAGGTCGTTGCCCATCTTTCCAATCGAGTTATGTCTGACGGGATTAAAAGGGAGGACCCAGCTACCAAAGCGTTTGCGACCATGCTTGCACAATCGCAAACAGAAAGGCCGCCTGAACCAAATCGGAACCCGGCGATCCCAACAATTCTCGAATTGGACGGATCGCAAATCGTTCTGACGTCCGTGCAAGCTATGTTCAATACGGCCGAAGACCTGACCCTGCGAGACCTTCGAACGGAACTCTTCTTTCCTGTTGACCCAACGAGCGAAACTTGTTTGAAGCGACTGCTGCGGTAATCTTTCAGCCGGTTCAAAAGTCACAACAATGTGCTGGGCTGATGCCGTTGATTCCATGCCAAAAAAGGGGAGGCTTCTGTTCCTCGAAGGGGTATTATCAAACCACCCAGAAGGATGGCTTCGTCGCCCTCACGCGGGCAACCGGGCGAAGCGAAAAGTCAGTCGAGACGACCCAGAACACTCTCCGCATGGACTTCAAAGCTCGCTTCATATGTCTTTGAGCGGCAAACACGCACCGGTTGGGTGAGACCCGCAAAAGCCCGGCGCCTGTTGGCAAAGGATTTCGGCAGAACCAAGTGAAGGAATCCAGAGTTTCTTGGATGGCGAGGTATAGCCCCGCCCTCATATCATTGGCCGTTACGGAATTCTACTTCACAAACCTGACCCGACTGCTGACACCTGTTGCCCGACCCATGTCATTGTCTATATATACAATATGAAAACATGGTCACACCGTCATGCCTGCACCTTTCTCTTCCCATGAACGGGATCGTATCGGCAAGAAATTGGTCGAAGACGCACGCACTCTTTTGCCAATTGTTGGTCTGAAGAAGCTTCCGATCGAGACATTGACCCAGAAGGCCGGCATATCGAAAGGCGCGTTCTATGCATTCTTCGATAGCAAAGAAGCGCTATACGCGCAGGTCCTGGCACATGAGGGGCCAATGATTACAGAACGCGTGCTTCCGCCACTCCATGATGAATCCCTCTCGAAACGCGCAGCCTTCACGCAGTTCTTGCATCGGGTGATGAACGAATATCAGACCAACCCTGTTTTGAGACGGATCGTGGAGAACCCCGAGGAACTGGCCGCCATCAACACAAGACTTGGTGCGGAGCGTGTTTCGGCTTTGGCCGCCCCAGGGTTCAAACCGCTCTTGGATTTCCTGCATCAAGTTCAGGGCAGTGGCGAGATGACAAGCGATAGTGCGGATGCAGTGCTGGGCCTGATTGTCGTGCTGCCACATTTATCGCTGCATCAGAACATCGCGGGAGTGCGCGACTGGCCGGCGACCTGCAACCTTTTGATAGATTTGGTGGCCAAGGGGCTGTTCACCGATGACAGCATGCCGAGCACCACTCGGGACTCGACGTAATGGACATGTTCAAGCGCGCTGAAGCACTGATGGGTATGTCCGATGCAACATGGGCCCGCCACGCCAGTCCCTGGAGCGTTTACACGCGTTTTGGCGGTGCTGTCCCGGTGTTTTTTGCGTTCTGGAGCCTCTATTGGATCGGATGGTGGGCCATCGTCCCAATCCTGTTGGCCTGCGGCTGGGTCTATCTCAACCCGCGCTTCTTTGCTCCGCCGGACCGTGCAGACAGTTGGGCGGCCCGCGGCGTATTGGGCGAGCGCGCCTTTCTCAACCGCGACATCATACCAATTCCAAGCGAGCCGTACCGCATCGCTTTGTTAACGACCGTTCTGTCTGGTTTGTTTATGCTGTTGTGCCTCTGGGGATTTCTCCGGGCCGATTTTTGGACCGCGCTCACGGGATGGCACGCATCCGTGGCGTGCAAGGCATGGTTTGTTGATCGCATGGCCTTGCTCTGGGACGAGATGAAGAGCCGACATCCGACTTATGCCGCTTGGGACCGCGGAGAATGGGACGCGCGGCTTGAGATGCAAGCCCAGCCATGAGTCCTCACGACCTTCGCCTCGATCATTTCGTGATCCACATTGACAATGACCCGGCCCTATTGACCAATTTGAAAGCACAGCTGAGACCGGTTGGTACGCCCTCAAGACGGTCGCGTCGTCCTTCACACGAATGGCCGTCCTTTGCTGACAGGCCCACAAAGCACCGTGTCGCCGACACATCGAGCAGTTACACTGGGTCAGCTTTCGTATTGGGCGTTGCAACTCTATTGAGACGGCACCGCAATGACATTTGGTTGCATGGGACATCGGTTGCCTTTTGAATTCATCTACGTCCATCGACGTGGGCAGCGTCTTACCGCTCCAACACGGAGTCGATATCGCAAGATGGTTTGCCTATACCGCATGGGTGCTTCATCTGCTGAGCCGACATGGGGTCATTCCCTCTGCGTGAATCGTTTCAAAAACTCTGTGAGCCGGCGGGAATCCACGCTCGTTGAACCCGTCGCGGCGACCGACCGCGTTTTGACGTAACGTCCTTTACTCGGCCTCATAGTTCACCTAGTTGACGTAAACGTAAGCTGAGCTTGGTTTTTTTGACTGACGAGTCAAAAACTGACGAAAAATGCTGATTTCTTCCCCCTTACGGATCTCGGCGCGTTTCCTAAATGCCCTCTGTCGCTGCGGATCGTCACTCACGGAAAAGGCGTCCTGGAGCCTGCCACACCGTTGGGCTCGGACCCGGTTCGCAGCGGCAAAGTCCTTGGAAGTCCAATGTGGGAGGAATCTGACGATGCCTATCAAGTCACTTCTAGATCGCTTCAACGTGGTTGAATTGGTGCGCCCAACGACCTCTGAAAGTTCAAACCATGTGCCCGTTTTATTGGACGACAGACTTCAATCTCTGGATAAATCTGAGTTACGGGCCCTGTTCAAAGCCACGCTTGAAGAAAAACAGAATGATCTGCCGATCGGGGGCCGACACAAAAAGACCGACTCGCCGACCAACCCGGCGCAATCAAACCAGCACCTCTGACAACAGCCCGATCTCCGGCTGCCCCGTGACGCGTTCTCCACGTCATCCCACCATGTCATGGAAATTTCACGACACTGATTGCTCGGATACGATCTCACCAAACCGGGTAAAGAACTTTCCTGACAGCTTTTTGGCCGTCCCTGCGATCAACCGGCTGCCCAGTTGCGCGATCTTGCCGCCGATATCAACCTTAGCGGTGTAGGCCAGTACGGTTTCGTCGCCATCCTCACTCAATGTCACCTCGGCCCCGCCTTTTGCAAAGCCTGCAGCCCCGCCCTTGCCTTCTCCGTTCAAAGAGAACCCGTCCGGGGCATTGGACGTGTCCAGCGTGACCTGGCCTGCAAACCGGGCTTTTACCGGACCGATTTTCAGAACGACTTTGGCCTCAAGCTCTTCCGGAGAGGTTTGTGTCAGTTCTTCGCAGCCCGGAATGCACTCCTGCAGAATCTCCGGGTTGTTCAGGGCGCGATAGACAACGTCTCTGGGCGCCGAGATGCGGATTTCGTCACTGAGTTCCATTCTGATCTTTCCTTGTTCAACAACATCTTGGGAAGACGCGGAGCGCGGTTTCCGCCGCTTCGTTATCGTCCTTTCTGGACGGTTTTGGCCAGATCCCTGTCAAGCGTTTAAGCCAGTTTTTCATCATGGGGCGCCTCCGATGATTTGTCACTGTTTCGCCACAGCACGATTTCGGCCAGGATCGACAGGGCAATCTCGTGCGGGTCAATGGCATGGATATCCAGACCGGCCGGTGATTTCAGCCGCGCGACCCGCAGTGGGTCCATGCCTTGCGTGGTCAGTTTCGCGGTCAACGTATCCGCTTTGCGGCGGCTCGCCACCATTGAAACATGTGCTGCCTCGGTTTCCAAAGCAGCCTTCAACGCCGCGCCGTCACCGCGCCCCTGCGACGCGACAACAACGAAATCACGCGCCTGGACATCCAGATCGCCGATCTGATCCTGCGAAAACCGGTCATACTCGCCTGTCACATCGGCCCCTTCGGCCAGGCAAACCCGGAACCCTGCCAAGGCCCCATGCGCAGCCAGCGCCGTCGCAATCAGCGACTCGCCAAAAATCACCAGCCGTGGCGCATGTTGATAGGGCTCAACCAGCAAATCGACCGTCCCGCCGGATGGGCATCCGCTTTTATAGGTCTGAACGCCGTCCGGGTCCGTCATATTCACCACCTTTTTTGAAGGTTTGACGCGGATCATCTGGGGCATGCCGCTTTGCAGGGCTTGCTGGGCCGATGTGCGAACCGCGCGTTGCACACAAGCGCCGCCCAGATGGCCCAGAATCTGTCCATCCCGTGTAATCGCCGCCTTGCCTCCTGCCTTGGCCGATGTCGCGTCAGCGGTGCGCAGAACCGTGGCCACGCAAAACGCGTCTCCGGTCTGGCGCAAACGTTCAATAGTGTCGAAAATGTCGAAACTGGCCAAGTCAGGCTCCTTTCACAGCTTGCGGAATTGAGGCTCCAACGCCGCAAGCGCTTCGAGTGTGTTGGCGGGCAGGTGCGCGTCCAGATGCGGCTCGGCCGCTTGCATCGCCGCGGCTATCGGTTGGTACGCCTTCCATCCCTTCAGCGGGTTCAGCCACACAACACGACGGGCCTTGCGCCGGATACGCGCCAGCGCATCGCCGAGCGCCTCAGGATCTGAACTGCAATATCCGTCCGACAGGATCAGAACGATGGTGCGCCCGTTCAGGGCCCGCGCGCCATACCCGTCCAAGAAGCTCTGAAGACTGCCAGAGATATCGGTGCCGCCGCCGAACCCCTCAGCCATCAGTGACAACCGCCCCGCAGCACGCAGGGTGTCGTGATCCCTCAACGCATCGGTGACGCGCATCAGGCGGGTGTGGAACAGATAGGCGTCTGCCTCGGTGCCACTGCCGACCAGACCTTTGAGAAAGGCCAGAAAGACCCGCGAATAAACCGTCATCGACCCGCTGACATCGCACAACGCAACGATCCGCATCGGGCGGGGCGGTTTGGCGCGGCGAAACAGATCCAGAGGCTCCCCACCGCGCGCGAGGCTGGCCCGCTGTATCCGGCGCATATCCAGCACCGGGCCGTGCAGCGCCCGCTTGCGCCTGCGGGAGCGGCGGTCCCGAATTGCGCGCGCAAGGGCCAAAGCGGCGGATTCCGCCTGTTTTAGAGCCTCTTCGTCCATCAACTCCCGCAGATCCCGACGCGACAGGTTGGCCGTTCGGGTCGCAATCAGCTTCCCGTCCATCCCCTCGGCGTCCCCATTGCCCGGATCAGGAGCGGTGGCCACCTGATCTGCATCGCTCTGAGTGGTTTCCGATCCCTGGTTTTGGTCTTGCCAGATCATCGGTTTCGCGGCTTGCACCCGCACATGTGTATTCTGCGCCATCCCGGTGCGCTGCTTGCCCGTGTTGAACCAATAGGCATCAAACAGGTCATCGAAACGCCGCCAGTCATCCGCATCCCCAGAGAGCAGGGTACGCAAAGCCTGCCGTGCCTGACCGGGATCTGTTGCATCCACCGCAGACAAGGCCGCCAGCGCATCCTGGGTTTCACGCGGGCCGGCCCTCAGGCCGTTCAGGCGCAGATGCGCAATGAACCCTGACATCCGATCCGCAAGGCCAGCCGCGCGAGAGGGGAAGCGCGTTACCTGCATCACGCCACCTTTCCAATCAGGCGGTCCATCACCTCGGGCGGAGCAGCGTCATAATCAGCGGCAGTTTTCAACAGGCATACCATGGTCGCCTGAACCTCTTCCCGTGACTTCGCCAGATCGTTGACGCCCAACCCGGCCAACGCCGCGGCCCAATCCAGCATCTCGGCAATGCCCGGCGTTTTTTCCAGGTCTTCCTTCCGCAGCGCCTGCACCACTTCGATGATCTGCCGCGCAAGAGCCCCTTCAATCTCTGGCATTCGCGCCCGCAGAATCGCCATTTCGGTTTCCTTCGAGGGATAGTCGAGGAAACTGTAGAGGCACCGCCGGCGCAACGCGTCCGACAAGTCCCGGGTTCCGTTGGCCGTCAGGATCACAATGGGTCGCACTTGCGCCTCGATGGTTCCAAGTTCAGGAATAGTGATCTGAAAGTCGGACAGGATCTCCAGCAGATAGGCCTCGAACTCCTCATCCGCCCGATCAATCTCATCAATCAGCAGCACGGGCGGCCTGTCTTGTGATATCGCCTCTAACAAAGGCCTTTTCAGAAGATAGTCGTCCGTGAAGAGCTCAGCCTCGCGGGTTCCGCCCCGTGCCTCGCTCGCACGGATGGCCAGCAACTGGCGCTGATAATTCCACTCATAAATGGCGTGGCTGGAATCCAGCCCTTCATAGCATTGCAGCCGGATCAGCCGCGTGTCGCGCCACGCCGCAATCGCCTTGGCAACCTCGGTCTTGCCGACGCCGGCTGGCCCTTCCAGCAACAAGGGCCGACCCAACTCCTGCGCCAGATGCAGCGCCATCGCCAGCCTGTCATCGGCGACATAGCCCTGCGCGGCCAACCCTATTTGAACATCTCTCAAAGTCACAACCAGGATCCAATCTTCATCTGGCCAAAAATACCTCCGGGGAGGTTCGGAGGGGGCTGGCCCCCTCCGCCTGGTCGGACCGGCGTCAGCCGGTTCGATCCCAACTACCCGTGCATCCCCAACCCATTCGCGATCTTCCAGATCCGCCAATGATCATGCGGCATGTGACTCTGCACCAACCCAAAGGGCCGGAACGCATCATGCACCGCGTTCGAGAAGGCGGGTACACCGCCCACATTTGGACTTTCCCCCACACCCTTGGCTCCAATCGGATGGTGCGGCGACGGTGTCACCGTGTGATCGGTGGTGTAGTTCGGCGTCTCCCACGCGGTGGGGATGAAGAAATCCATGAGCGTCGCAGTCTTCACATTGCCCATCTCATCATAGGCGATTTCCTGACCCATCGCGATGGCCAGTGCCTCGGTTGCACCACCATGGACCTGCCCTTCGATGATCATCGGATTGATGCGCGTGCCGCAATCATCCAGCGCATAGAACTGCCGGACCTCCCATTCGCCGGTATCCACGTCGATCTCCATGACGCAGATATAGGCCCCGAACGGATAGGTCATGTTCGGCGGGTCATAGTAGCTGACCGCCTCCAGACCCGGTTCCAGCCCGGGGATCGCCTGATTGTAAGCAGCAAAGGCGATTTCCTTCATCGTCTTGAACCGCTCGGGCGCGCCTTTGACAGCGAAGCGATCCACGTCCCATTCGACATCGTCGTCATGGACCTCAAGCAGATAGGCCGCAATCATCTGCGCTTTGGCGCGGATCTTGCGCGCCGCCATTGCCGTTGCCGCACCGGCCACAGGTGTCGACCGAGACCCATAGGTCCCGAGACCATACGGCGCGGTGTCGGTGTCGCCTTCTTCCAGCGTGATATCATCGGCGGGCAGGCCGATCTCGCTGGCGATGATCTGGGCAAAGGTCGTGGCATGGCCCTGACCCTGAGAGATCGTCCCCAGCCGCGCGATGGCCGAGCCGGTCGGATGGATGCGGATTTCGCATGAATCGAACATGCCCAGCCCAAGGATGTCGCAGTTCTTCACCGGGCCAGCGCCGACGATCTCGGTAAAATGCGTCAGACCTATTCCCAGTAATTTGCGAGTCTTACCCGCCTTAAAGTCCTCGATCCGCTGCGCCTGTTCGGCCCTTAAACCGTCATAGTCCACAGCCTTCAGCGCCTTGTCCCAGGCCGTGTGATAGTCGCCCGAGTCATACTCCCACCCCAGTGCGGACTGATAGGGGAACTGATCGGCCCTGATGAAGTTGATCCGGCGCAGCTCGGCGGCGTCCATGTTCAGCTTGATGGCCAGAACCTCGATCATCCGTTCGATGAAATAGGCGGCCTCGGTCACGCGGAAGGAACAGCGGTAGGCCACGCCGCCCGGAGCCTTGTTGGTATAGACACCATCCACGGCCAGATAAGCAGTCGGGATGTCATAAGACCCGGTGCAGATGTTCATGAACCCCGCCGGGAACTTGGTCGGGTCGGCACAGGCATCGAACCCGCCGTGATCCGCCGTTGTGTGACACCACAGACCAGTGATTTTGCCGTCCTTGGTGGCCGCGATCTTGCCCTGCATCCAGTAGTCGCGGGCAAAGGCGGTGGACATCAGGTTCTCCATCCGGTCCTCGACCCATTTGACCGGCTGGCCTGTCACGATCGAAGCCACAACCGAACAAACGTATCCGGCGTAGGCCCCGACCTTGTTGCCGAACCCGCCGCCGATATCGGGGCTGATCACCCGGATGTTGTGCTCGGCGATCCCCGAAATCAGTGACACAACCGTGCGGATCGCATGCGGAGCCTGAAACGTACCATAAAGCGTCAATTTACCGGTCACCTTGTCCATTGACGCCACGCACCCGCAGGTTTCCAATGGGCAGGGATGAGTCCGGTGGTAATAGACCATCTCTTCGGCGACCACGTCGGCCTCGGCCAAAATGGCCTCGGTTGCGTCCTTGTCGCCCTGCTCCCAAGTGAAGATATGGTTGTGGTGCTTGCGCGGTCCGTGCGCCCCTTCAGTCTGGCCCTCGAGGTCCTCACGCAGGACGATGTCGGATTTCAACGACTCGAACGGGTCAGTGATAACAGGCAGCTCTTCATATTCGACCTCGACCAGTTCCACCGCGTCCGCCGCGATATAGCGGTCTTCGGCAACGACATAGGCAACTTCCTGGCCTTGGAATAGAACCTTGCCATCGGCCAGCACCATCTGCTTGTCGCCAGCCAGTGTCGGCATCCAATGCAGGCCCAACGGAGCCAGATCCTCGGCAGTCAGAACGGCAACGACGCCGGGCACGGCCAAAGCCGCTTCTTTGTTAACACTGACAACGCGGGCATGCGCATAGGGGGAGCGCACAAAGTCGCCGAACAGCATCCCGTCCAGCTTGATGTCGTCGACGTAGTTGCCCTTGCCTTGGGTAAAGCGCACGTCCTCGACGCGCTTGCGGGCGCAGCCCATGCCTTTGAGGTTGGCGGCGCGTTCTTCGGGGGTCAGAGTCTGGTCGTTCATTCCGCAGCCTCCTTCTGTGCATTGAGCAGATCAGCTGAGGCTGAGATCGCCTTGACGATGTTCTGATAGCCGGTGCAGCGGCAGAGGTTGCCAGCCATACCAAAGCGGATGTCTTCCTCAGTTGGATTCGGATTTTCCTGCAGCAGGCGATGCGCGCGGGTAATCATGCCCGGCGTGCAGAAGCCGCACTGTAGCCCGTGATGTTCGCGGAACATTTCCTGCAGAACACCCAGGCTGCCATCGTCATTGGTCAGGCCTTCGACCGTGGTAATATCAGCACCGTTTACTTGCGCGACAAAGGTGGTGCAGGATTTGACGGATTTACCGTCGATATCCACGGTGCAGGCGCCGCAGTGGCTGGTTTCGCACCCGATATGGGGGCCGGTGATTTTCAAATCTTCCCGCAGGAAGTGGATCAGCAGCGTACGCGGCTCGGCCAAACCTTCGACCTCTTTGCCGTTCACGGTGAGTTTGACGTGCATTTTTGACATAAGTGTTCCTCCCCTCAGCCCGCGCGGCTTTGCGCACGGTCGATGGCGCGGCGCAGCATTACAGCGGCCACGTGTTTCTTGAATTCGACGGGTCCACGGTTGTCGGCCACCGGGTCGATGGCGTCGAACATTGCGGAAACGCAACCGTCGACATCTCCGCCTGCCAAAGCGCTGCTGGCCGCTTCGGACCAGATCGGCGTATCGGCGAGATTGGTCATAGCCACCGAGGCCGTTCCATTGCCAACCATCACTGCGGCGGCGGCGGTTGCGTAATCTCCGATCTTGCGTTTTTGCTTCTCATAGGCCTGCCCGACGCCTGCGCCAGGGACCGGGATCGAAATGCGAGTCAGAATTTCCTCGTCTTCACGCGCCGTGAAATATGCAGCCTCGTAAAAGTCGCGCGCGGCGACGCTGCGGGTGCCATCGGGACCAGACAACTCAAACGTCGCATTCAGGCACTGCATCAGCCCCGGCATGTCATTGCCCGGATCGCCATTGGCCACATTGCCACCCACTGTGCCCATGTAACGTACCTGCGGATCCGCAATCTGCAACGAGGCTTCACGGATCAGCGGAATGGCCGTCGCTAGCCCGTCATGGGTGATCAACTCATGCTGCGTGACCATCGCGCCCAGCGAAACAGTCTCGCCGCCGATCTCAATGCCCTTCAATTCGTCGATCGCCTGAAGGTCGACCAGATGGCCCATCTCGGCCATACGCAGCTTCATCATCGGGATCAGGCTGTGACCACCCGCGATGACGCGCGCCTCGTCTCCGTGCTCTTGCAAAATGCCAATGGCCGAGGCGATGTCGCCTGGCCGGTGATACTCAAAACCGGCTGGTATCATGTTTTTCCTCCCTGGGTCCGACAATGTGCCTTGGGGGACCTGGGATTAGAAAAGCGGCTGAGACCCCGGGCTCACCAGCCACGGGGAACGGGGCGCGCAGTCTGTTTCACGAAATGCGAATAGACTGCACGAGTTGCGATCAGAGGCCCAGCGCGTTGCGGATGTCCGTCAGGCGGGACCGGCTGACCGGAACCTTGGTCAATGCGTCAACGTCATCGAAATAGCAGGTCCCGTTGTCCTTGTGCCGCTCGAAACTGGACACGTGTTTCGGGTTCACCAGGTAACTGCGATGCGCCCGCAGGAACCCGTCAGGTTTCAGACGCGCCTCGGCCTCGGTGATGGACCACGGACAGAAAAGCTTCTCTGCATCCATGTACAGGACAGTGTAGTGCCCTTCGGCCCGGACGGCAGCGATCCGCGTCGGCTCTGCAAAGAACGTCTGGCCTTCACGCTCGAACGGGACGCCTGCCCGCATTGGCGCAACGGGTTGCGGATCAGGATCGGGCTCGTGGGGATTGACTGCGCTCTCCGGCTCTGAACCGACAAAGGTAATCCCGGTTAGCAGGAAGGCGCCGCAGATCAGAAAAACCGACACGGTAACACCCATGGCCAGCACCTGATTGTTCAGCGCCGGTCCCGCGCCGCCGGCGCTGTCACTTGCGACGAAGTCAGTCAGACCGGTGGCCACGAAATGCATCGTGAACACCGCCAGTCCGAAACACACTGTCCCCAGCAGAATGTTGCGCTCGGTGCGTTTGTCGTAGGCAACCCAGATCGCAAGCACTGACAGAACGACAGAGGCGACGGTGGCGATTGTCACATCCAGCACATTGTAGACCGGTCGGCAGAGCTCCATCCCGGCCATCCCGACATAGTGCATCACCACGATGCCCAGACCCACAATCACCCCGGCACCAAGGATGGTGCGCATGGTGCGGGGACGAAAATGTAACAGCAGCAACGCCAACCCCACCATCAGAATGGCCACCAGTGCCGAAATCAGGGTGATCAGCGCGTCATAGTAAAACAGGATCGGCAGTTGCAGCCCCAGCATCGCAACGAAATGCATGGACCAGATGCCGCCTCCAAGGATCACGGCTGCCAAAGCCACGATGAACTTGCGCCGCTGGTCGTCCAGCTTGGACGCCCCATGCGTGAGATAAAGACCTGTAAACCCGGCCATCAATGCCACGGCCAAAGAGGCCGCAACCAGCCAAGGGTTATGCGAATAGTCCAGCATTTGGGTGTGTACGCCCTCCCCGACGCGAGGACGACGTTAGCAAACAGAGGCGGTTGGGACAATTGCCCAGTGGGGCGGCCTCTCAGGCCTGTTTTTCGACCTGCCCCTCGACCGGTTCCACGTCCAGTTCGATCACGTCGGCCTCGTCCGGGCTTTCGTCCTCCGGTTCCTCGACCGGTTCCGGCCGATCCTCCAACGCGCCCACGATCAGCGGCAACATGTGAACGCCGGTCGCACTGGCGATTTCGGGTGTTTGCGGGGTTTGCCAGCTGAGCGTGTCAAAGCTTCCGCAATTCTTGCAGACCGGGGCCCATTCGGCCTGAATATCATGGCAATTGTCGCACACCCATTGCGGCCCGCGCGGTGCGTTCAGCGCCTTGGCCAGCCAGCCCTGAACCACGGCGTCCGTTGCGCCTTCGCCCCGCTCGATCGCGGCCATCAACGTATACCCACGGGCATCGGCCTGCTTTTCGACCACATCGCCCAGCGCCCGACGCGCTTCTGGGAAGTCTTCGGCCACGATGTTCAGCTCTGCCAGAATCAGGCGGGTTTCCATGTTTTCCGGGTGGACACGCGTGAGTGCAGTGAACCGCTTGATCCGCTCCTGAGGTGTTTCATCCGGTGCGATCTCGGCAAAGGCATGAGCGAGATCAGGATGAGGCTGAACCTCCCACGCTTTTTTCAGAATTTTGGTGGCCGCTCTGGGCTTGCCCTTGGCGATATAGGCACGCGCAGCCATAGCGGCGGCAGGCACCAGGTCGGGCGACAGACGGTTGGCCTCAATCGCGTGTTCCTGCTGCTCGACACTGGCGGTCTCGTCCAGAATGTCCTTGGCTTCTGACAGCGCCAGAACCGCGTCGCGGCGTTTGAAGACATCGCGTGGCAGGTAGCCGGCTTTCAGTTTGGACGTCAAAGTCGAGCGGGCACCGGCCCAGTCCTGCGCCTTGGTCTGCAGTTTCAACAGAACGTCCTGTGTTTCTTCGTGGCGGGGTTTTATGGCCAGCGCCTTTTCCGCCAGCTTCCGCGCGGTTTCGTCGTCACCCTCGGCCAGCTTCTGCTTCATGATGCCGCGCACGCCGACAAACCGGGTCGCGTTGTTTGTGACGAGCTTCTTGTAGGTCTCGGACGCTTTCTTGGTATCGCCGGTCAGTTCGGCAGCCTGTGCCACCAGCAGATTGGTCAGCTCCGGCTTGTTCAGCAGTTTCTCGGCCTTGTTGGCCTTGGTCATCGCCACGCGACCCTCACCCGATGCCAAGGCCATCACGCCATCGGCCAACGCCTGGTAACCACGCTGCTCACGGCTGCGGTCGAAATACCGCGACAGCGCTGTTTCATCGCCGTTGAGAAATTTCAGCGTCGCGATCAGCAAGCTCAGTAGCTTAAAAAACAGCCATACCGCAAAAACCAGCACGCCCAGCGCAATTACGGATTGCAGCGGGCTCAGCGTGTATTCCGTCCCGGCGACCGTGATCTGAACGCCGCCGCTGGTCTGCATCAGGAACTGGGCCCCAAGGGCCAGCAGGCCAATAATCGCTACAAAGACAAGGATCTTAAACAATGACCACAGCATGGCAGGTCCTTCAGTTCGAGTTCAGGCTGGAAGCCAGCGTATTGGCAGCCTCAACGGCGGACACCCGCGTTTGGGCCGCCTGCTCCCATTCGGCCATCGCGGTCTGCGCCGCTTGGGGCAAGGATTTCAATTCACTCAGCGCTTTTGACAGATCCCCGTCCGACAGCGCCGCCTGTGCACGCGACAGGATCGCGTCCGGGTCATCGCCGTCCTGCGGCGTCACCGACCGCGCGCCGGTCTGACGTTGGAGGAAAGCGATCACGCCTGTGCCTTTGTCCGCGTCCCGCGCGTCCGCCAGTGCGGACCGGGCGGCAGGAGCAAAAGAGGCGCGCAAAGACGACAGCGTCTCCACGCCGTTTTCGGCAGGCGCTGACAACGCGTCCGGTATGTCCACTCCGCCAGCTTTCAACTCATCCACCAGTTCCTGATAGGACTGGCCGGCGTCCAGTTGGCCATGCAAGCGCGACAGGATGGCGGCATTGGTTGCCGTCCGGGCTTCTGCTGAGGCCTTGGCCTCCAATGCCTGGGCGTCCGCGACCATTTTTTCGACCTCGCTGCGCTGGGCAGCCAGTGAGTCGCGCAACTTTTCCAGCTCGGCTTCAAAGGCAGCCGTTGCTTCGGGGGAAACACTGGCCTCAATCGGGTTCTTTTCCAGCGCGGACAGCCGGTCGGACAACGGACTTACCTGACCCGACAAGGTGTCGACGCTGGATTTCACCGACGTCAAATCGGTTTCGACCGGCGCGAGCTTGTCCGCCAATGCCTTGACCTGATCCGACAGATCCGAGACGTCGGAGTTGTCCGAAAGTGTTTTGGACAGGTTTGCGATCTGGTCAGATTGATCCGTCAGTTTTGCCTCAAGTGCAGCAATCGCCTCGGACGGGTCCGGAGCACCCGTCGGAATCAGATCGCTGCGCCCGGCAACAAACCCGATGGCCGCCGCAATGACCCCGCCGATCAGGGCGGGAACAAACCCGCCACGCTTTTCGACGACGCGCTCAACGGATTTTTGTTCTTCCGGCACGGGAGGGGCTTCGGCTTCGGCTTCGGCTTCGGCTTCGGCTTCGGCTTCGGCTTCGGCTTCGGCTTCGGCTTCGGCTTCGGCTTCGGCTTCGGCTTCGGCTTCGGCTTCGGCTTCGGCTTCGGCTTCGGCTTCGGCTTCGGCTTCGGCTTCGGCTTCGGCTTCGGCTTCGGCTTCGGCTTCGGAAGTCACCTCTTCTGCAAGCTCTTTCGGGTCAAGGGACGTGTCTGGGGAACCCTCATCACGGTCAACAACGATCTCTTCGACCGCATCGTTCGATTTGGGGTCTTTTACCGGTTCCTGATTGGATTTCTTCTTACCAGCCACCGTCGCATTCCCCTTATCGATTCTAAAAACAACTGAATTACGGGCGTGGCCAAGTTAATCCGCGCCTGTCTCACCCTCAACCCGCATCGCATGTTTCACAAGTTTTTTAACGGCTTTCCGCATTTTCCTGGGCGTCGGTTCCTTGGCGATTTTCAATCGCTCATAGGTCAAGGAATAAAGGGGTTCGGCCGTTGCCTCACTTATTGCGGCCAGCCATAGCGGTGCGGAGCCCGTCCAGACATCGGCAAATTGTCGCGCGGTGCGTGGCGAAAAGACTGGCGCGATAACCGGTATTTCCCCAACGGCGGCCTGCGACGCCTCATCACTCAGCGGCAGAAGTCGCTGTTGATACACGGGCTGTTCCCGCGTCGTCACACCCAGTTCGGTTAGCCGTTCGGCCACGTCCCCACGGCTGTGTTCTCCGCGCAAATGCAACAGCGGACCCTCGGGTCGGAGCCGGATCAGAGCAGCGACAAGTTCCTCGGCTGTTGCGCCTGCCATTTGCGCCTGCCAGCCGGATCCTTTTGCGGTTCCGGTTGTTGCCGGTCCGACGCAATAGGCGGGCAACTCACGGGACACACCCAGCGATGCTGCAGCGTTCACGGCATTTGCCGAGGAAAAGATCAGCCCCCGGACACCGCCGGTGATCACCTGCACGTCAAGCAGCCGGATGTCGAGCAATGGAGAATGGATGACGGTGACCCGGGACATGGTGCGGGTCGGCAGCTGCGCCACAAACCTCTCCGAGGCGGCGCGCGGGCGGGTCATCAACAGATACAACGGCGGCGCCTTCGGCCTTGGGATTGTTTGCGTCCGCGCAGGGTGATACCCCGCTTGGCAGTCATGATGCAACGGATCAGACCCATGGTGCAAACACTTACCGTGCTGGGATTGGAAAGCAGCTGCGACGATACCGCAGCTGCAGTTGTGCGCCAGACAGAGGGCGCGCAGGCCGAGATTCTGTCGTCCGTCGTGTACGGGCAGACCGAACTGCACAGCGCCTTTGGTGGTGTCGTGCCCGAAATTGCCGCGCGCGCGCATGCGGAAAAGCTGGATATCTGCGTGGTCGAGGCACTGGGCGCGGCAGGGCTGGCTCTGTCCGACATAGATGCCATTGCGGTCACCGCCGGTCCCGGCCTGATTGGCGGGGTGATGTCGGGGGTCATGTGCGCGAAAGGGCTGAGCGCGGCAACGGGCCTGCCCCTGATCGGCATCAACCATCTGGCCGGGCATGCTCTGACCCCGCGCCTGACGGATGATGTCGCCTTTCCATATCTTATGTTGCTGGTCTCTGGCGGGCATTGCCAGTATCTGATCGCCCACGGTCCCGATGATTTCACCCGGCTGGGGGGTACGATCGACGACGCACCCGGTGAGGCCTTTGACAAGACCTCACGGCTGCTGGGCCTGACACAACCCGGCGGTCCGTCCGTTGAGGCCGAGGCCCGATCCGGAGACTCAAAGAGGTTCCGGTTTCCCCGTCCGCTGCTGGATCGCCCCGGTTGCGATCTGTCCTTCTCCGGCCTCAAGACCGCGCTGATGCGGACCCGCGATCAGATCGCCGCTGAAAAGGGCGGTTTGACCCGTCAGGACCGGGCCGACCTGTGCGCGGGGTTTCAACAGGCCGTGGTTGACACGCTGGCCGAGAAAACGCGGCGGGCCATTGCGCTGTATCTGCAGGAAAACCCATCGGACCCGGTGATTGCCGTCGCCGGTGGCGTGGCGGCAAATGCGGCTATTTGTTCCGGTTTAGAGTCTGTTTGTGCAGAGTTCGGCGTCCGATTCACCGCGCCCCCGCTGAACTTGTGCACTGACAATGCCGCCATGATCGCCTATGCCGGGATCGAACGGTTTCGCACCGGAGCAAGGGACGGTCTTGATCTGGTCGCCCGTCCGCGTTGGCCGCTGGATCGCACCAGCCCCGCGATGCTGGGCGGCGGCAGGAAAGGCGCCAAGGCATGAGCGTTTCGGTTCTGGGCTCGGGTGCATTCGGCACCGCCTTGGCAAGTTCGTTGGCGGGCAAAGGGTCCGTGACCTTGTGGGCCAGGGATTCCGGTCAGGCCGCACACATTCAGGACACGCGGGAAAACCCGCGCCTTTCGGGTGCGAGCCTGCCGTCATCGATAACGGCGACATCCGATATCGGCCTGGCGTGTCAGGCAGAAATCCTTCTGGTGGCCGTGCCGATGCAAAACCTGCGCGCAGCTTTGACAGAGCACGAAGCTCAGCTGGCGGGAAAAACCCTGGTGGCCTGTTGCAAGGGGATCGAGCTGTCGACCGGATTGGGTCCGATTTCGGTCATCAAGCAGACCGTTGACGACGCGCGCCCCGCGCTTCTGACCGGGCCCAGTTTTGCCGATGACATCGCGCGCGGCCTGCCCACCGCCCTGACGCTGGCCTGTGCCGACGCCTATCTGGGGCTGGAACTGCAAAAAGAGCTGACCACCGCCAATTTGCGCCTGTATCGCACCACCGACACGGTTGGGGCCGAGCTTGGTGGAGCCTTGAAGAATGTGATGGCCATCGGCTGCGGCGCCTGCATCGGCGCAGGGTTGGGGGACAGCGCCCGAGCGGCATTGATCACGCGTGGATTTGCCGAAATGCAGCGCTTTGCAACCTTGCGCGGCGCGCGCGCCGAGACGCTTATGGGACTGTCCGGGTTAGGTGATCTGGTCCTGACCTGCTCATCAGAGCTGTCACGGAATTATCAGTTTGGTCTGGCATTGGGCCGGAACCTGAAATTTGACGCCGACACCACGGTCGAAGGTGTCGCCACCGCGCGCGCCGTCGCAGACATCGCCGACGCCGAAGGGCTGGACATGCCGATCAGTACGACGGTGGCGAAACTCAGCAGCGGCACCTACAGTGTGACCGAGGCGATTCAATCGCTGCTCAATCGCCCGCTCAAGGAGGAATAACATGCTGATCGCCCTGATCGCCCGCGACAAGGATGGCGCCCTGCAAACCCGTTTGGACAATCGCGCGGCCCATCTGGCCTATATCGAGGAAACCGGCGCAGTGCTGCAGGCAGGCCCTCTGTTGAATGACGAAACGATGATAGGATCCCTGATCATACTGGACGTCGAGGATTTGACGGCGGCACAGGCCTGGGCCGAGAATGATCCATATGCGATGGCCGGGCTATTCGAGTCCGTTGAACTCATTCCGTGGAAAAGGGTCATTGGCTGATGGCATACTGGTTATTCAAATCCGAACCGTCGACCTGGAGCTGGGATCAACAGGTTGCAAAGGGTGACGCAGGTGAGGAATGGGACGGCGTCCGAAACTATCAGGCGCGCAACTTCATGCGTCAGATGGCGATCGGAGATCGCGGCTTTTTCTATCATTCGCAAAAGGACAAGGCGATTGTCGGGATCGTCGAGGTGTGCGCCGAGGCGCATCCCGACAGCACCACCGATGACGCGCGATGGGAATGCGTGGATATCAAGGCCGTGCGCCCATTCACGACCGCCGTAACGCTGGACCAGATCAAGGCGGACGAGCGTCTGGCGGATATGGTGCTGGTCAAGAACTCGCGGCTGTCAGTGCAACCGGTCGGCGATGCCGAGTGGCGGGTCATCTGCGGACTGGGTCAGACGCAGGCGGACTAGTGACCGGTCACCACCGCCTCATCCATGCTCAATCAGAACTTCGGCCACCTTTTGTTTGATCACGCATCCGTCGGTCGAGATGGCCGTGACTTTGCCTTTTACTGAGGGTGCGAACCCAAGCTGCGGAATATCGTGATCCTTGGGTGTCACGAACATATTGATCGTCTGGGGTGCGGGCCCCTGAGGTGCGCCCCGGGTCGGGGTCGGCACCGCGTCAGCCGAAGATCCTTCGGTAGCGATCCAAGAAAACCCTGTATAGAGCCATTGGTTGCCCGCCCCGCCCGAGTCGATCACAAACTGATGGGTGAGTGTACGGCCAACCTCGTGAAACAGGGCGTCGTTGATTGTATTCGCCGTGATGTTGATGACCTGATTGCTGGGCACGAAGAACAGGTGCTTGTCCTCATTGTCCTGATTTGAGGATTCCACGACGACATTTGTGGTGTCCAATTCCAGTGTTTCCCCGAACAGACCGCAACTGCCAACCGCAAACGGCCCAAAGGAAATGATCGCGGATTCGCCGGGGGCCAGGGCCGGCCCGCTTTGCGTCAACTCGACGATTGTATGGGTCGCCGGGTCGCCTTCGCTCCAACCGACGCTGGTGATATTACGCTGAAAGACCCATTGAATGACGGTTTCGGTGATCTGGTACCCCGCTGGAACAGGACTGCTGCCGGCATTGGTGATCTCATGCGAAATTGTAATCGCCGAGGTCCCTCTTGGCAGAACATCGACGGGCCCATTGATACCCAGCCCGTCCACTTCGATCTCGTTTGCGCCCGGCAAGTAGATCTTTGGCTCAACCCACATCAGATTGGCGCAGGCGCCAACCACGATGATCCCGAGAATGGCTGGAACAAATGGCTTTCTGAACATAATACGGTCCCCCTGCCGTGGTAAAAGCCACAAGATGTTAGCATTTTTTAGTCTATTTCCCAAATTACCGCAGTCATTTGCATACGCGGTGCGGCACTTCGGAAGGTCCGGAAATGAAAAGGGAAGGCCCCGACGATGCAGAACCTTCCCTACCCCGCGTGCTCCCTACTCACCACACACGTATAGAATATCCCGGTTCTGACCGTCCTGGTCACAGGTAGACGTTACCCGACAATCGACTGCCGGTTCAAACGCCAAGTCTATAAACTATAACTCAAATGCAAAACGCCCGCCGATGGTTCGACGGGCGCTGTTCAACAGTCGGGATCGGGATCAGCCGTAAACCGACTCTTTGCCAAAATGTTTGGTCAGCATGTAATACACGACGGCGCGGTACTTGTTGCGTTCAGACATGCCATAGGTTTCCATGGCTGTGTTGATCGCCGCCATCAGCTCGGGGCCGTCCGACAGGCCGAGTTTCTTGATCAGGAAGTTGTTCTTCACTGTCTCAAGTTCCCCTTCCTGACTGGATGCGACCGTTGATGCATCTGCGTCATAGATGGCCGGTCCACATCCGATCGTGACCTTGGTCAGCAGGTCCATATCGGGTTCCATGCCGCATTTGCCCTTCAGATCCTCGGCATACTTGGCGATCAAATCGTCGCGTTTTCCCATTAAACACTCTCCCTTTTTTGCAGTTCTGGCTGCGTTTTACTCAAATGCCTGAAAAGGTGCCGGCAGGTTAAACAGAAGAGAACGTCTGACAAAGGGAAAAATTCCAAGCATTCCCCGTAAGCAAAGGCCGGCCGGAACTGCGGTTGATTTTTTGTATCCTTTTATTTAACACTATTGTTAAATTATGGATTGAGGAGGTTGCCATGCCCGTTTCCCTGCCCAATGAAAGCCCCGCCTACAGAACCGCCCGCAACAAGCTGCTGACGGCAGAAGCGGAACTGCGAAGCCAGATCGAAGATGTTGCCAGTATGCGACGCGCGCTGCCCAAAGGGGGAACCGTTCCAACGAACTATGCGTTTCAGTCTTTGGATGGAGCACCGGCAGGGCTGTCATCCCTGTTCGGATCCCATGACACGCTGGCGGTTTATTCTCTTATGTATGGCCCCAACGCGGACCTGCCGTGCCCGATGTGTTCCGCTTTTCTCGATGGTCTGAACAGCCAGATCCCGCATCTTTCGCAAAAGATCGGTTTTGTTGTCGTGGCAGAGAACACACCTGAAAAGCTGAGTGATCTGAAAGAACGCATGGGCTGGGATAATCTGCCGCTCTACTCAGCCCTGCAGACCACTTACCAACGCGACTACCTGGCCGAAGCTGAGGATGGCAACCAGTTGCCCATTCTGAATGTCTTTCAACGGGATCAGGACGGCATTCACCATTTCTGGAGCTCCGAGCTGTTCTTTGAACCCAGCGACTGGCATCCCCGGCACATGGATGCGGCCTGGCCGCTCTGGAACATGCTGGATTTCACACCTGAGGGTCGGGGCGACTTTTTTCCGTCACTCCGCTGAACCACAGATTCTAACACAAAACGGCGACCGATCCGGCCGCCGTTTTGTGTTTTGAGTTTGTTGGAAATCAATACCGATAGTGTTCGGGCTTGAATGGGCCTTCGGGCTTTACACCGATGTAAGCGGCCTGTTCGCTGTCCATCTGGGTCAGTTTCACGCCAATGCGGTCCAGATGCAGCCGGGCCACTTTCTCATCCAGATGCTTGGGCAGGATGTAGACCTTGTTTTCGTACTCATCGCCCTTGGTGAACAGTTCGATCTGCGCCAGAACCTGGTTGGTAAAGGACGCCGACATCACGAAAGACGGGTGGCCGGTGGCGTTACCGAGGTTCAGCAGGCGACCCTCGGACAGCAGGATGATGCGGTTGCCCGAAGGCAGCTCGATCATATCCACCTGTTCCTTGATGTTGGTCCACTTGTGGTTCTTCAGGTTGGCCACCTGGATTTCATTGTCGAAATGACCGATGTTGCCAACGATGGCCATGTCCTTCATCGCGCGCATATGCTCGATGCGGATCACGTCCTTGTTGCCGGTGGTGGTGATGAAGATATCGGCGGTATCGACCACGTCTTCCAGAATCACAACCTCAAACCCGTCCATCGCGGCCTGCAGGGCACAGATCGGATCAACTTCGGTCACCTTCACGCGGGCACCGGCACCGCGCAGCGAGGCGGCTGAGCCTTTGCCCACGTCACCATACCCGCAGACCACGGCGACCTTACCCGCCAGCATGGTGTCGGTGGCGCGGCGGATGCCGTCGACCAGCGATTCCTTACAGCCGTATTTGTTGTCGAATTTGGACTTGGTAACGCTGTCATTCACATTGATCGCCGGGAACGGCAAATGGCCGTCTTTCACCAGCTGATACAAGCGGTTCACACCGGTCGTGGTTTCCTCGGACACGCCCTGAATCTGGTCACGCATCTTGGTGAACCAGCCCGGCGAAGCCGCCATACGCTTGGCGATCTGCTTCTTGATGACCTCTTCCTCTTCCGAGGACGGCACCGGGATGATGTCCTCGCCCGCTTCGGCCCGCGCGCCCAGCAGGATATACAGCGTTGCGTCGCCGCCATCGTCCAGGATCATGTTGGGGCCGTCTTCGAACAGGAAGGATTTGTCCAGGTAGTCCCAGTGCTCTTCCAGAGTCTGGCCCTTGATCGCGAAGACCGGAATGCCTGCCTCGGCAATCGCGGCGGCGGCGTGGTCCTGAGTCGAGAAGATGTTGCACGACGCCCAGCGCACATCCGCGCCCAGCGCGACCAGCGTCTCGATCAGGACAGCGGTCTGGATCGTCATATGCAGCGACCCGACGATGCGCGCACCGTTCAAAGGCTTGGTTTCGCCATATTCGGCGCGCAGGGCCATCAGGCCCGGCATTTCAGTTTCGGCGATATCCAGTTCCTTGCGGCCAAACCCGGCCAGCGAAATGTCCTTAACGATATAGTCCCCGGCCATCAGGTGCTCCACTCCGGTAAATCACAGTCCGGGCTGCCCCTAGCATCCCTTGGGGCAGGTGGCAACGAGGATGGCGGGAAACGAGGGATTCCGGCGTCAAAATCAGCTGGGCGTCCCCTCTGCTTTGATTTTGGGGATCGCTTCGAAAAAATCCGTGCCAACGGCGACAATACAGCTAATGCCGTTCGCGTGGGTCACCAGAACGGTGTAACTGCCCGTTTCCTTTGAGGTCCAGACCTCCATGACCGATTGCGCGCCGCGTGTTTTCTGCAAACCGCCAAAGGCCAGCTCTTCCGAGTAACCGTCCTGCAGTTTTGTGATCACATGCTCGCGCTGTGCACAATTCTGGGCAAAGGCGGGTGGTGCGGTTGCGGCCATTCCAAATGTCAGGGCAATAGCGAAAAGACGTTTGAACATAGCATGCTCCTTTCGATACGTGTTTCGGTTCGAGAGGGGCACACTGGGAGGAGTATGCACCCCCCTCAGTTCTTTATGTCGGGATCGAAACGCGCCGGTTCAAAGCACGAATGCTCAAGAAAAAGTTGGCAGCAAGTGATCCAGACAGGTACATCCTACCATAAAAACGCGGCATGAAAGTGTCCAACTTCACAAGGCATGGCATAATGGCAACACAACCCAGAGCATGGCAGAGAATGCTGTCCGGCCGCAGGCTGGACCTGCTGGATCCGACCCCGGTGGATATCGAGATCGAAGATATTGCGCATGGACTGGCATTTGTGGCGCGCTGGAACGGGCAGACACGCGGTGATTTCGCCTATTCCGTGGCCGAGCATTCCCTGCTGGTCGAAGAACTTTTTGGCCGGATTGCCCCAAAGGCCCCGGTGAAATGGCGGCTTGCGGCCTTGTTACACGATGCGCCGGAATATGTGATCGGCGACATGATCTCACCCGTCAAATCCGCAGTTGGCCCGGGATATGGCGCAATGGATGACCGTCTTGCCGCAGCAATCCACATCCGGTTCGGCCTGCCCGCCGAGATACCGAAAACGGTCAAAAGGCAGATCAAGAAGGCCGACAAGATCAGCGCGTGGATGGAGGCGACGCAGATCGCGGGGTTTTCCGAGGCCGAGGCGACGAAGTTCTTTGGTAGACCTGATCGCGCGGTGTTGGATGGGTTGGAGATTGCGTTGCGCCCGCCGGTTGCGGTGCGAGAGGCATATATGGCAAAGCATGAGGCGCTGATAGCATTGTTATAGAATGCCAAATTGACCTAATGGCCGCTCTGAGCCCAATTCGACTGTTTCCGCAGTCCAAACGAAGGTCCGTTATCGCTTCCCAGTATCAAAATAAGAGAGCTGAACCACTGTCAAACAGGAGTTTGGTCGCTGTCAGGGTCAGGAACGCATAGACGGCTTTGACGAAAACTTTTTGGTCAATGAATCTATGCAGGCGTACACCCAGGACCACCCCTACAAAGAGGGTGGGGGAAAGAACTGCACTTGTCTGAAGGCTGGCCAAGGAGAGCGTTCCGGTAGCACCATAGGCAAGCGTTTTCAGGAAGTTCAGGGAGAAAAAGAACATGGTGTTGGTCCCGACAAACCATGATTTTTCCAGCTGTTGTCGCAACAGATAGCCTTTCACCGGGGGGCCACCTGCATGGGCAATGAAACTGGAGAACCCTGAAAGAGCCGCCAACCCCCAAACAACAGGCTTGGGGGACGTCTCAAGGCGGCCTTTGTCAGGTCGGGAGATGAGGAATTGCAAGACGAAGAAGGCCGCCAACAACCCAATGAGAAGCCGAATGGTGTCAGCCTCGACGTATTGAAATGTCATGCTTCCGATGACGAGGCCCATCAGCGCCGCAGGAAGCAGGATGGCTATGATCCTGCGATTCCAAGTCCGGCGATAGCGCCAGACGATCAGGATATCCATTGCAAGCAAGATCGGCATCATCACCGCCGCCGCGAATTGCGGTGTTACAAAAAGCGACATCATCGGAACCGCCATGACGCCCAATCCACCGCCGAAACCGCTTTTGGAAAGGCCTGTCAGCAGTATTGAAAATGCAGCGACGGCGTAAAATGCGAACGTGTGGTCCATAACATTCCAAGGTTGGTGGTATCGACCAAAGGACTACCGCGTGGAGTTAAATCTTTGAAATGATCTTATATTACTCCATAAATCACTTATGAAGATTTCTATTGACCTCAACACCCTGCAGACTTTCGCCATGGTGGCCGATGAGCTTAGCTTTACCACCGTCGCTGAAAAGCAGCATACAGTTCAGTCAGCCATCAGCGCGCAGATTAAGAAGTTGGAAACGACACTGGGTCAGCGGCTGGTATCGCGTGGCCGGGGACAGAGCATGTTTCTGACCCCGGAAGGAGACGCGTTTTTAGTCTATGTCCGCCGTATCCTGTCGCTTTCCGCAGAAGCAGTTGAAACGGTGCAAACGACAAATGAACGGCAAATACTGCGACTGGGAACGACCGTCACCCTGGCCATGTCCATCGTTGCTGACGTCCTTGGAGCGTTTTCCCGTCAACGGCCGGATGTTCAGCTTCAGATTCAATGCGACCGCAGCGACCGGCTTTTGCAACGCCTTGAAGAAGGCGAGATTGATGTTGCCTTCATGATGGATCAGGGCCGTCACAGTCAGCGTAGATTTGTTCATTCATTGGGTTTGAGCTGGGTGTCCTCTCCCTTTTTCGAATTGCCGCAGAACGGACCGATCCCCTTGGCCTTCCTCACTGATGGCCGAGACCTGAGGCACTATGCGTTGAGGGCGTTGGATTTGGCCGGGTTGCGCGGACAAGTGTCCCATCTCAGCCCGCATCCGATTGGCGTCAGATCGCTCGTACAGGCAGGGCTGGCCCTAACCGTCATGCCCACTCAAACAATTGTGCCGCCCTTGATCCCTGCGGCGGACGCGTTGAAACTTCCCGCACTTTCTTCGGTTGCACTCTCCGCCTACCAAGGTTTACGCGAGGGTCTTAGTGGAGAAAAATTGCTGATCCAGCAACTCGACGCGGCTTGCAGACAACAACCATAGCAGTCACAAGGGCAATCGCAGCAAATGGCGGCTCAGTCCCGCTTAGCAGACATAACACGCATCCTCTGAAAAGAACCCGATTTCAGAGTGAGTGCAAATCGCTGATCCTTACCGCGGGCTGCGCTTTGCCAATATCCGCTGCAATGTCCGGCGGTGCATGTTCAGTCGACGGGCGGTCTCAGACACGTTCCGGTCACACAGCTCATAGACCCGCTGGATGTGTTCCCAGCGCACGCGGTCCGCACTCATGGGGTTTTCCGGTGGCGGGGGCAGTTCGTCGCCTTTGGCGAGCAGCGCGTTGGTGATGTCCGTGGCATCGGCAGGTTTGGACAGGTAATCCGTGGCACCGATCTTGACCGCTGCCACGGCGGTGGCAATCGCGCCGTACCCGGTCAGCACCACCACACGGCTGTCGGGGCGTTTTTCGCGCAGCACTTCGACAACGTCCAGGCCATTGCCATCCTCCAGCCGCAGATCAACCACGGCGTACGCAGGCGGTCTGGCGGTTGAAATGGCGCGGCCTGCAGCGACCGATCCTGCGGTCTCAACTTCGAAGCCGCGTTTCTCCATCGCTTTGGCCAGACGCCTCAGAAACGGCTCGTCATCATCCACCAACAGCAGCGATTTATCGGGGCCGATGTCGAGTTGAGAACTGTCCGCCATAGTCTTGTCTTTCTGCTATTTCATGCCTTTTGGCCTGCACATGAGTAATAGCAGCGCGGGTGTAAACGTCAAACCGATGTATCTTTTTTAGACCTGGTCCAGAAAGCAGCCGACCTTGTCCGCCATCTGTTCGGCGGTGTCGTCGCGTTTGAAGAATTCCAGAAACCCTTCTTCAGGTGTGACCAGATACGTAAAGGTGGAATGGTCCACCAGATAGTACTCATCGCTTTTGTCCTGCGCCTTGTAATAGGTCTTGTAGGCCTTGCTGGCCGCCCTGACCTGTTCAGGTGTTCCGGTCAGCGCGATCATGCGCTCGTGCAGGTTAAAGGCATAGTCGCCCACCACTTCGGGCGTATCCCGATCCGGGTCGACCGAGATGAAAAGCGGCGTTACGGATTTACCGCGTTCCGCAAGAATGTCGATGGCCTCGGCGTTGCGGGACATGTCGAACGGGCACACGTCCGGGCAGAAGGTGTAGCCGAAATAGACCAGCGTCGGCTCCGTGATCACATCTTTGTCCGTGACGGTTTCGCCTTGCGCATTCAGCAACTCAAACGGCCCGCCAATCGCAGCCGACCCGCCGGCAATCTGGCCCGACCGGCATTGCGCGTATTTGTCATCCGACCCGCCACCCGCGGTCAGCAGCCACATGGCCCCAAGTCCAACGGCAAGAACAACAGTTGCAAGTATGGCATAAACACGGATCATGGCGCTCATCCTGAGAAAGAGGGGATTATTGATCGTTTCCTCCGGGACACCTATCAACTTGATGGACCGGTTCAATAGGACATAATCGACCAATGACAGATTCCAACCACACCTTTTGGCGCGGACAGGAACGCAGCAGCTGGATCCGGTTGCGCACGCTGATCTTTCTGCGCTGGGTCGCCATTGTCGGTCAATTCACCGCCATTACCGTGGCTCAGCAATCCTATCACGTGCAGCTGGAACTGGGCCTGTGCTACCTGGCCATCGGCGTGTCGGTGATTGGCAATCTGACCGCAATCGTCATTTTCCCCCGAAACAAACGCCTGACCGAGTTCGAGAACTTCCTGATGATTCTCTTTGATCTGCTGCAACTGGCGTTTCTGCTGTATCTCACCGGTGGGCTGAACAACCCCTTTGCCTTGCTGCTGGTGGGTCCGGTGACGATCTCGGCCAACGTCATGAGCACGCGCTCGACCTTGATCGTTGGTGCTGTTGCGATTGTGCTGACGACCCTGCTGGCAGAGTTCCACCTGCCGCTGCGCACGGATCTCGGGCTGGTGCTGGAGATCCCCGATATCCTGCTGTTCGGGAACTGGGCCGCAATTGTCATCGCGATTGCCTTCATCGGCGCCTATTCGCACCGTGTCAGCTCCGAGGTCCAGTCAATGTCCGAGGCCCTTTCGGCAACTTATTTGGCGCTGGCACGCGAGCAGAAGCTGACAGATCTGGGCGGCGTTGTCGCTGCTGCAGCGCATGAACTGGGCACGCCGCTGGCCACGATCAAGCTGACAAGTTCGGAGCTGATCGAAGAGCTGGATGACCGGCCCGATCTAAAAGACGATGCCGCTCTGATCCGCGAACAGGCCAACCGGTGCAGGGACATTCTGCGCAACATGGGCCGGGCCGGCAAAGATGACCTGCATTTGCGGCAGGCACCGCTGTCGACTGTCGTTCACGAGGCCGCAGAACCGCATGTCGACCGGGGCAAGTCGGTCAATTTTTCGGAAGGCCCGGGTCAGGACGGGGATGTGCAACAACCGTCGATCCTGCGAAAACCCGAGATCATTCACGGTCTGCGCAACCTGATCCAGAATGCGGTGGATTTCGCCCGCGAGAATGTCTGGGTCGAGGCGGAATGGACGTCGGATCGGATCACCATCATCATCATGGATGACGGGCGCGGATTTCCATCGCAGATGATCGGCCGGATCGGGGATCCCTTTGTGCGCCGACGCCGCACCGAAACCGATCAGCGCACGCGGCCGGAATACGAAGGCATGGGTTTGGGTCTGTTCATCGCCAAAACCCTGCTGGAACGCAGCGGCGCCGAGCTGGACTTTGCCAATGGCTCGGACCCGTATCAACATCTGTCGGATCACCCGGCACCCAAGGGCGCAATTGTCAGAGTGTCATGGCCGCGAAACCTGATCGACGCACAAAAGGGCGATACGCCGGTGCCATCCGGCGTCAATCAGCACATCGAAGCGTAGATTAAGACACCGTTAACCAATCACCCGCATAGTTTAGCCCAGTTCCGTTCAGGCATGGGGTAGAATATGGCCGACTGGATTATTCTGGCCGCGATCAGCCTGGTTTCGTGCTGCTTCGCGATTCAATGGTTGGCACCACGGCGCGCACGACGCGACGATGGATACGGTCTGTTCTCACCCTCTTCCCTGTTCGACGCCGTTTTCCTGTTCGACGGAAACCGGCTGATCAGCCACTCTGACATTGCGCTTGCAGGATTTGAATGCGTTGGAAACTGGGACGATCTGCGGCGTCTTCTGCAGCGGGACTTCCCGACTTTCCCTGAAACGCCGGAAACAATCCGCGATCATGGAAATCTGGTCGTGTCCGCAATCGACTGTTCGGTCGAGCGCGAAGTGCTGTGTGAATGGATTGACGGCATCGTCCGCGTTCAACTGCGCGGATTGCCCAAAACGTCGAGCGCGGTTTTGCGCGATCCGAATGACCCCGTCCGGCTTGCCATGGATCAGGCACCCTACCCGGTGTGGCTGCTCGATCACAATACACGGGTCCGGTGGTGCAATGCCGCCTATGTCGCGCTGGTCCGGAAGGCGCGGGGCCAGGATACCGATCTGACGGACCCTCTGTTTCCAGCGATCCACGGCGAGGCGCGACCGAGCGGAAAGTCCCGCGTCTCGGTCGCCGTTGACGGCAGCCACAACAAGCTGTGGTTCGACCTGACACAGATTGAGCGCGAAGAGGGCCGTCTGTGCTATGCGGCCGACATCAACGCCATCGTTGAGGCCGAAACGGCCCAGCGCAAATTCGTTCAGACGATGACCAAGACATTTGCCCAATTGTCCATCGGGCTTGCGATATTCGACCGCAATCGCCAACTGGCCCTGTTCAATCCCGCGCTCATTGATCTGACCACCCTGCCCCCTGATTTTCTGAGCTGCCGACCCAGCCTGTCCAGCTTTTTCGACCAGTTGCGGGATCAGCATATGATGCCCGAACCCAAGAACTACCGCAGTTGGCGCCGTCAGATGAACGACCTGCTCGAGGCTGCTGAGGACGGCAACTATCAGGAGACGTGGTCTCTGCCGTCCGGTTCGGTTTATTCGGTCAGTGGCCGACCCCATCCCGATGGCGCAGTGGCTTTTCTGTTCGAAGACATAACGGCCGAGATCACCCTGACCCGTCGGTTTCGGTCAGAGATGGATCTGATGCAGTCCATCCTGGACAAGCTTGCCGATGCCATTGCCGTTTTCTCGGATGACGGGACACTGGCCCTGACAAACTATGCCTACCAGCAGTTGTGGGCCGATGCGAATGAGGTTGGGTTCGAAGCCGATTCCGTGATGGATGTCACGCGAAAATGGCAAGAACACTGCGTGGCCACGCCGGTCTTGGGTGAAATCCGCGACTTTGTGGAAATGCGGGACGACCGGACCGAATGGTCGGCGGATATTCAAATGCGCAACGGCACCTGTTTGGAGTGCACGATCACTCCAATGCAGAACGGCGCGACCATTGTCAGGTTTGCTGCGGACAAGAAATCCGTCGACACCGAAAGGATGCAGCAAATCAGCGCCTGAACCGGGTTGCAGCGGGCCGGAGGCAAGGCCATTGTGGCGCCATGACCAAGCCGCCCCTGACGATCACGTTGGAGTCCCCCGAGAAAACCGCCGCGTTTGCCGCGCGTCTGGCCGACCGCCTCGGGCCAGGAGATATCCTGCTGCTGGACGGCAAGATCGGCAGTGGAAAAACGCACTTTGCCCGTAGCCTTATCCAATCGCGAATGGCGGAGCCCGAAGATGTTCCTTCGCCAACCTTCACTCTGGTGCAAGCCTATGAAACACCGGCGGGCGAAATCTGGCATTGCGATCTCTACCGCCTCAGCTCGGCGGAGGAGATCGAAGAGCTGGGGCTGATTGAGGCCTTTGACAGCGCACTGTGCCTGGTGGAATGGCCCGATAAACTGGGCCCGCTGGCCCCGGCAACCGCATTGACCTTGAGGTTTCAGACCGACCCGGACGTGATGGACACCCGGCACCTGACCTTGTCCTGGTCCGACCCGAAATGGGCGCGGAAACTGGAGAACGCTGCATGACAAACCGGACGGTGCTGGCCGAGGCCCTGATTGCACAAACGCCCTGGGCAGGTGCGACCCGCGTGCCATTGGCCGGCGATGCCTCGAATCGCAGGTATGAGCGTCTGACCGATCCGGCCAGCGGCCACACCGCTGTTCTGATGGACGCCCCGCCGGATAAAGGCGAGGATGTCGAGCCTTTCGTGCGCGTGGCCCAATATCTGCGTTCGATTGGCCTGAGTGCGCCCGAGATTTACGCCAAGGACGCAGAGTTCGGGTTTCTGTTGCTCGAGGATCTGGGCGATGACCTGTTTGCGCGCATTCTGCAGCGCCACCCGGACATGGAGCGCGAACTCTACGCGGCGGCCACGGATGTCCTGGTACACCTGCATGACGCGCCGTCTTTGTCACTGCCATCCTATGATCCGGCCCTCATGACCGAGCTGTCCGCCCTGTCATTCACCAAATACGCGCAGGGTGTCTCTGGATCATACGACACGGATGCCCGCGATCGGTTTGAGCACCGGTTCTCCGACCTTCTGCACCGCGAAACTTCCGGCGTGAAAGTTGTGATCCAACGCGACTATCACGCCGAAAACCTGATCTGGTTGCCTGACCGCGACGGCGTTCGACGAGTCGGGTTGCTAGACTTCCAATCAGCAATGCTGGGGCACCCGGCCTATGATCTGATGTCATTGTTACAGGATGTGCGTCGGGCTGTTCCGGTCGGTATCGAAATGCAAATGATCGACCGCTACCTTACAGCCGCCGGAATGGACGACCATGACTTTCGCACCGCATATAACGTGCTGGGCGCACAGCGAAATCTGCGCATTCTGGGTGGGTTCGCACGGCTGGCCACCGACTACGGCAAGCCGCATTACGTCGATCTGATCCCGGCGGCCTGGACGCATCTGATGCGTGATCTGGAACATCCAGCACTGGTTTCCGTCGCAGAGCTGTTGCGCGATGCCCTGCCCGAACCCACGCCAGAGAACCTGGCGAAGCTGAGGGCGGCATGACCCAGTCGCCTGACGCTCTCATGCTGTTTGCAGCCGGGTTTGGCACCCGCATGGGCACGCTGACCAAGGATGTGCCGAAGCCGTTGATCAACGTGGCCGGAAAGCCGCTGATAGACCACGCGCTTGAGCATGTCGAAGCGCACGGCCCTCTGAAAGTCGTGGCCAACCTGCACTACCGCGCTAACCAGATGGAAGCACATTTGGCCCCCAAGGGCGTGGTGGTGTCCCGGGAAGAACCGGACATTCTGGAAACCGGTGGCGGGCTGCGCGCGGCGCTCCCCCTGCTCGGGTCCAACCCGGTTTTCACGATGAATTCAGATGCGATCTGGGCGGGCCCCAACCCTCTGACTTTGCTTCAAGACGCTTGGAGCCCACAGCGAATGGATGCGCTGTTGATGTGCATCCCGACAGATCGCACCCTTGGTCACGCAGGGCCGGGCGATTTCACCGCCGACAAAAACGGGCGGATCACGCGGGGACCCGGACTTGTTTATGGCGGGGCACAAATCCTCAAGACCGACGGCTTGAGCAGGTTTCCGGAAAAGGCGTTTTCGCTGAACCTGCTCTGGAACCGCATGCACGATCAGGGCCGCCTGTTTGCGTTGGAATACCCCGGGCGGTGGTGCGATGTCGGCAGGCCCGAGGGGATTGCGCTGGCCGAAGGGTTGTTGGCGGATGTTTGACCCAACCGCCCTGCCTCGCGTCTTTGCGGTTCCACCGGGCGTGGATTTTCCCAAGGCTCTGGTCGCGGGCTTGCGAGACCGCGTGTCGGGTCCACCCGAGGCGTTGGCGCGGGTTCATCTGGTGGTCAACACCCGCCGGATGGCCAGACGTGTGCGGGATCTGTTCGATCAGGGACCGCCGTGTCTGCTGCCCCGGCTCTCACTGATCACCGATCTCGGCGAGACAGCCGATCTGGCACAGATCCCGCCAGCCATCCCGCCGCTGCGCCGTCGGCTGGAGTTGACGCAGCTGATCGCAAAGCTTCTCGACCAGCAACCCGATCTGGCGGCCCGATCATCGCTGTTCGATCTGTCCGACAGCCTTGCTGCCTTGATGGATGAAATGCAGGGCGAAGGTGTGTCTCCGGACGCGATCCGCCAGCTGGATGTCAGCGATATGTCCGGACACTGGGCCCGCGCGCAGGCGTTCATCGGCATCACAGATCGTTTCGTCGGGACCAAGGCTGGCGCCATGGACGTGCAGGCCCGGCAACGGCATGTGGTCGAAAACCTGATCGCCCGCTGGCAAGTCACCCCGCCAGAACACCCGGTCATTCTGGCCGGTTCAACAGGCTCGCGCGGCACAACGCTGATGTTGATGCAGGCGGTTGCACGGCTGCCGAACGGGGCATTGGTCCTGCCGGGATACGATTTCGATCAACCAAGTCACGTGTGGCAAAATCTGGATGAGGCTCTGACATCCGAGGATCACCCGCAATACAGGTTCCGCAAGCTGATGCGCGAGCTGGAGCTTGCACCCGATCAGATTATACCATGGACGGATCACCAGGCGCCCTCACCGGCCCGTAACCGTTTGGTTTCATTAGCCTTACGCCCAGCGCCCATAACAGACGCGTGGATGACCGAAGGGCCTGACCTGACCGATCTTCACGGCGCGACCCAGGATCTGACCCTGATCGAGGCACAGTCTCCAAGGGCCGAGGCGCTGGCTATTGCGCTGCGCTTGCGGCAGGCCGCCGAGACCGGGCAGACCGCGGCTCTGATCACACCGGACCGGATGCTGACACGGCAGGTCAGCGCCGCATTGGACCGGTGGAACATCCTGCCCGATGACAGCGCTGGTCTGCCGCTGCAACTGTCGCCTCCGGGCCGATTCTTGCGTCATGTCGCGGGGCTTTTCACCCGTCGGCTGGATGGCGAGGCGCTGTTGACGCTGCTCAAACACCCGCTCTGCCACGATGGCGGAGACCGCGGGAGCCATCTGCTCCACACCCGCGATCTGGAGCTGGATCTGCGCCGGAACGGACCCCCCTTTCCGGACGCCGCCAGCCTGACCACCTTTGCAATCCGCAAGGATGCGCCCGAGGCATGGATTGAATGGCTGGTCGCACAGTTTTGCGACCGGCAGGTTACTGGTGCACGTCCGTTGGCCGAATGGGTTGAGGCCCTGCGTTCACTGGCCGAGGCGATATCGACCGGCAGTACAGGTGAGCCCGGAACACTCTGGGACAAGAATGCCGGTCAAAGCGCATTGGCCGTGATGACAGCGCTCGAGGCCGAAGCGCAGCATGGCGGCGTCATGACGGCCCTTGATTTTTCGGACCTGCTGGGCGCGTTGCTGACAGGTGAAGAGGTCCGCGATCGCGATGCGCCGCATCCGCATATCATGATCTGGGGCACATTGGAGGCCCGCGTTCAGGGCGCGGATCTTTTGATTCTGGGGGGCTTGAACGAAGGCAGCTGGCCCGAAGCCCCCGCCCCGGACCCCTGGTTGAACCGGCAGATGCGCGACAAGGCCGGGCTGTTGCTGCCGGAACGCCGGATCGGTCTGTCTGCGCATGATTTCCAGCAGGCCATCGGCGCGCCCGAGGTCTGGCTGACACGGGCCACCCGCTCGGACGACGCGGAAACCGTTCCGTCGCGTTGGCTGAATCGCCTGACAAATCTGCTCGGCGGCTTGCCGGAGCAAGGCGGCCCCGATGCGCTGACCGCAATGCGAACCCGCGGCCAGAACTGGCTCAACTGGTCCCAGACATTGGAGGACGCGCCTGAAATTGATGCCGCCCAGCGCCCATCCCCAAGACCGCCGATCGCGGCGCGGCCACGTCAACTGACCGTGACCGACATCAAGCGGCTGATCCGTGATCCCTACGCGATCTATGCGAAATACGTGTTAAGACTGAAACCCTTGGACCCGCTGGTACAGGCGCCTGATGCCCGGCTGCGCGGTATCGTCATCCACGAGGTTCTAGAGCAGTTTATCAAGGACAGCGTGCTCGACGCCGCCCTGCTGACCCGCGAAAACTTTCTGAAACGCGCCAACACATTGCTCGAGGAACATGTCGCATGGCCCACGGCGCGCAAGCTGTGGCTGGCGCGTCTGGACCGGATTGCGGATGATTTCCTGCGGGCTGAAATGACGCGCCGCAACGACGGCGGACCGGTCGCGTTCGAAGCGGCAATGCGCCTGGCACTGACCCCGCTTGACTTCACAATCACCGGTCGCGCGGACCGGATTGACCGGAACAGCCGGGGTGCCCTGCGGATCATCGACTATAAAACCGGCACGCCACCAACCAAAAACCAGCAGGCAAAGTTCGACAAACAGCTGCTGATCGAAGCCGCCGTGGCGGAACAAGGCGGCTTGGACGGGATCGACCCGGCCATGGTCGCAGAGGCGGTGTTTATCGGCATGGGCGGGACCTACAGGGAAGTCGCGGCCCCGTTGCCCGATGAACCGACCGACAAGGTGTTGGCGGAACTTAGGGAGCTCCTTTCAGCCTATTTAGAGCCTGATCAAGGCTTCTCCTCCCGCCGTATGTTGCATAAGGATACCGATCAGGGCGACTATGATCACCTGGCCCGGTTCGGCGAGTGGGATCGCACCGCCGACAGCCATCCCGAGGACCTGACATGAGCCCGCGCAACGATGCCACCGAGCGGCAGGTGCAGGCCGCGCGCCCGGATGCCTCGACCTGGCTGGCTGCCAATGCGGGGTCCGGTAAAACCCGGGTTCTGACCGACCGAGTGGCCCGCCTGCTGCTGGGCGGGGTGCAGCCCCAGCACATTCTCTGCCTGACCTATACCAAGGCCGCCGCCAGTGAGATGCAGAACCGGCTGTTCAAACGCCTTGGCGAATGGGCGATGCTGGACGACGATAAGTTGTTGGCCGAACTGACTGACTTGGGCGTACCCGGTGTCATCGACTCCACACATCTGGCTCAGGCGCGCACGCTGTTTGCCCGGGCAATCGAAACGCCCGGTGGGTTGAAGATACAGACGATCCACTCGTTCTGCGCATCCCTGCTGCGCCGGTTCCCTCTGGAGGCCGGTGTCAGCCCCCAATTTACCGAGATGGAAGACCGCGCCGCCGCCCTGCTGCGTGAGGAGATCATCGAGGATTTTGCCGAAGGACCACAGGCCGGTTTGATCGAGGATGTGGCGGGGTTTGTCACCGACACCGGCTTTGAAAAACTGACGGCAGCGGTGACGCAAAGGCGGGGCGGTTTTGCGCAATCTTTGGACGGGCCAAGTCTGCGGCGTCGTTTTGGATTGCCCGAAGGATTTGACGAGGACGCCCTGCTCGCGCAGGTCTTTCAGGGTGATGAAGTGGAGTTGGTGCAATCGATCCTGCCCGCGCTGACCGAAAGCGGCGGCAACAATGCCAAGGCGGCGGTGAAGCTCGCCGGGTTTGCAGAAGCCCGAATTAACGCCTTGCCGCTGTTGGAGAGCGTGTTGTTGACCGGCAAGGCTGCCCAAGAACCCTTCTCCGCCAAGATCGGCGGTTTCCCGACCAAAGCCCTGCGCGAAGGCGCATTGGCTGACCGGATGCCGCGGATCGAAGCGCTGATGACGCGGATCGAGGCCGCGCGCGAACAACGGCTGGCCCTGCATGCTGCGCAGAAAACCATGGTACTGCACCGCTTTGCTGCCGCCTTTCTTCCTGAATATGAGCGTCGCAAACAGCTGCGCGGTTGGCTCGATTTCGACGATCTGATCCTGCGCGCCCGTCAGGTACTGAACGATCCGGCGGTGGCGGAATGGGTTCTGTATCGTCTGGATGGCGGTATCGATCATATTCTGGTCGACGAAGCTCAGGATACCAGCCCGGATCAATGGGATGTGATCGAAAAGCTGGCCCGGGAATTCACCAGCGGGCAGGGGGCCCGCTCGGATGTTGAGCGCACCATCTTCGTCGTCGGTGACAAGAAACAGTCGATCTATTCCTTTCAGGGGGCCGACCCCCAGGCATTTGATCGGATGCAGGCTGAATTTGGGCGAAAACTGGCAGAATCAGACTCTAAGCTTGAGATTTCTGAGCTTGCGCATTCCTTTCGTTCCTCAAGCGCGATCCTTTCGTTGGTGAATATTCTGTTCGAAGACCATGCCGAGGCCGGGTTTCAGGACGAAGCGCTTCACATCGCTTTCAAAGACGGCCTACCCGGGCGGGTCGATCTGTGGCCCGTGGTTGAGAAGGTCGAGGACACAGAGGACGGCCACTGGACCGACCCGGTGGACCGGCCGGGCGCCCGGCATCACACGGTCATATTGGCTGAGCAAATCGCACAATCCATCAAGTCCATGATCGATCAGGGCGAGACGATCCCGGAGGATACAGACACGCCCGGCAGGTTCGCGCGGCGCAAGATACAGCCGGGTGACTTTCTGATCCTCGTTCAGCGGCGTTCCGATCTGTTTGCCGAGATCATCCGGGCGTGCAAAGCCCTGGGCCTTCCCATTGCAGGCGCCGACCGCCTGAAAGTGGGCGCGGAACTGGCCGTCAAAGACCTTGCCGCCCTGCTGAGTTTTCTGGCGACACCCGAGGACAGCCTGTCTCTGGCCACCGCCCTGAAATCTCCGCTGTTTGGGTGGTCTGAACAGCAGCTTTTTGATCTGGCCCACCGCCGGGATGAGCCGTTCTTGTGGGCAGCGCTGCGCAGGCGCGCCGAAGACTTCCCTGAAACACTGGCCGTGTTGAACGATTTGCGCGGACAAATCGACTTTCTGCGCCCGTACGACCTGATCGAACGTGTTCTCACCCGCCATGACGGGCGGCGCAAATTGCTTGGGCGGCTGGGAGCAGAGGCCGAAGACGGGATCAACGCGCTGCTGTCCCAGGCCCTTGCCTATGAACGGACGGATATTCCCAGTCTGACCGGGTTTCTGGTCTGGATGCAGACCGATGACCTGGAAATCAAACGGCAGATGAGCGGCGTCGGCAACATGATCCGTGTGATGACCGTGCATGGTGCCAAAGGGCTGGAATCGCCCATCGTCATCCTACCGGATACCGGCAAACGACAAGCACCACGCGATGCCGAAATCATGGTGGCAGACGGCGTGCCTGTGTGGAAAGTTCCGTCGGATACGTCTCCGCGACTGATTTCCAGTGCCCGCGACGAGGCGCGTCAAAAGGAAGAGAATGAGCGGCTGCGCCTATTGTATGTGGCTCTAACACGGGCCGAAAAGTGGTTGATTGTCGCGGCGGCGGGCGATGTCGGCACGGATGGGTCCAGTTGGTACCAGATGGTCGACGCTGCGATGGACCGCGCAGGGGCCGTGCAACTGCCCGGATCACAGGTCCGTCGGCTGTCTCACGGTGACTGGGATGGGTTGCCGTTGAAAGGGCGCCCACAGCCGTCGGGCGGTGTGGCGGATCTGCCGGAGTACTTTTGGCACCCCGCAAAAGAACCGGCGACCACCGCAGAGACCATTAGCCCGTCCGACTTGGGTGGGGCAAAAGCCTTGCCCGGCGATGCCGGACAAGATGAAGAGGTGGCCAAGCTACGCGGCACCCGTTTGCATCTGCTGCTGGAACATTTGCCTAACGCAAAGCCCGGCGACTGGCCGCAGCTTTGCGCTCGGGTTCTACCCGACATGCAAGATGCGGAACGGCAGGAATTGCTGGCAGAAGCATCCGGCGTTCTGACGGTTGAGCACTTGCAGCCCATTTTTGCCCCCGGCGCGTTGGCTGAGGTTCCTGTGTCGGCGGATCTGGACGGGCAGCGTCTGCACGGCGTCATTGACCGCCTGATCGTGACGGATACCGACATACAAGTGATTGATTTCAAATCGAATGCGACAGTTCCAGACCGGGCCGAAACCTGTCCGGACGGTCTGCTGCGGCAGATGGGAGCTTATGCGCAGGCGCTGTCCCAGATCTATCCGGACCGGGACATTCGCACTGCGATTTTGTGGACGCGAACCGCCGAGCTGATGTGGCTGCCACACGATCTTGTGACAGATGCGCTGGCCCACACCCAGATATCTTGACCTCACCCACAGCCGCACATACGTTCACTTCCCAAGCGCATCTCATTCAGGAGACAGAGAATGTCGACCGTAGCCGTCACCGACGAAACATTTGACGCCGAAGTCAAGAACTCGGATGTCCCAGTCGTAGTGGATTTCTGGGCCGAATGGTGCGGACCCTGTAAGCAGATTGGCCCCGCACTGGAAGAACTGGCAACCGAATACGGCGGGAAACTGAAGATCGCCAAGGTTGACGTGGACAGTAACCCCAACGCCGCCGCCGCGATGGGTGTACGTGGTATTCCGGCGCTGTTCATCTTCAAGGACGGTCAGGTGGTTTCGAACCGCGCCGGTGCTGCACCCAAGGCTGCCCTGCAGAGCTGGATTGACGAGTCGATCTGATCCGGGTTCTACCGAAGAAACCAAGGGCGTCCTGATCAGGGCGCCTTTTTTGTTTGATCGGTTGCAGTTTTCGGACGGCCGTAACACACCAAATCCGTCTACAAGGAAACACGCACGACCAAGACTCGAGTGAACGATACGTGACCGCGACCACTGCGGCCATCGAGGCGTGTCTACCGGATCAGAGCGGCAGGCATCGGCAACGCTGACAAAGAAAAAGCCGCTCGGAAATCCGGGCGGCCGTTCCAAATCGTGGATCCGGGTGGGATCAGAGTTTTGCGATATCCGCGCGCACCAGGCCGATATCTTCCAGCTGGGCGTCTGTCAGACCCGACAGGATCTTGCGGGTTTTGCGGGTTTCGTTCCATACGACGGCATCGTCGAAGGTTTTGATAAACGCGTCCACTACGTGCAGGATGGTAGCTGCTCCGAGCGGCGCATGGATATTTGCAGTGGTTGCCATTTGCGCAGTCCTTGGATTTGAAACAGCCGACCCCTTGTCGGTTGTAAACCTCACATAGTACCGGACCCGGGGACTCACAATTGCTGGTCTGGTAACCCCGAATTGCGTCCCGTGCATATCTTTTGTGCAGTTTTAGAACGGGTTGCGCCGAACCGGCGCGCGGCCCATATATAACGCCGGTAAGAACGGAGGCCCGAATGGCAGACAGCGATTTTCCCGGATGGCACGGGACGACGATCATCGGCGTCAAAAAGGGCGGTCAGATCGTCATCGCGGGTGACGGGCAGGTCAGCCTGGGCCAGACCGTGATCAAAGGCACCGCGCGCAAGGTGCGCCGCCTGTCCCCCGGCGGATTTGAGATCGTCGCAGGCTTTGCCGGATCGACCGCAGATGCCTTTACGCTGCTTGAACGGCTCGAAGCCAAGCTTGAGGCAACGCCCGGCCAGTTGGCGCGCGCGTCGGTCGAACTGGCCAAGGACTGGCGCACCGACAAATACCTGCAAAAGCTCGAGGCGATGCTGATCGTGACCGACGGCAAGGACCTGCTCGTGATCACCGGGGCAGGGGATGTACTGGAACCCGAACATAATGTGGCGGCCATCGGATCGGGCGGAAACTTTGCCCTCGCCGCTGCGCGCGCAATGATGGATGGTGACAAATCCGCCGAAGAGGTTGCCCGCCAATCCATGGCAATTGCCGCCGACATCTGCGTTTACACCAACGGCAATCTGACGGTCGAATCGATTTAGGCCAAAAGCGCTTTGATCTCTTTGCCTTTCCAGCGCATGTGCATTCCAATCAGGCCCAGTGCCGCTGTGATGATCACGATGTAGTAGGGCAGGCGGATGTCGATGCTCATCAATCCGCCGCCAATCAGAGACATGACGCCACCCGCAAGGCAGAAGACCGCGGTCGTGACGCCCATGACCCAGCCTTGATCCGCTTCGCTGACGGATGAGGAGAACAGGCCCAGCAGGGTGGGGTAGGAGACACCAAAAAAGAAGTAGAAGAAGAACACCGGGACATAGCTGAGCACGCCGCTGGGGCTGAAGGCGAAGGCAAATCCGCAAACCACCATCACCACCAGCGAGGTATAGATGATTGAATGCTTGCTGAACTTCTCCTGCGCGGGTTTGACAAGGAACGTGCTGGAAAAGGCCAGAGCAAAGCCGATCACCACCATCGCCACGCTGCCCCCGATCACGCCGTAGCCAAAGGCGCTGGTCAGGAAGTTGTCGACAAACACGTAGAACGTCACATTGGCGATCATGAACAGAGCGTAGACCGGCATGATTTTCAGCACCATCGGATGCCCGCGCACCGCAATCAGACTATCGGTGATGTCACGCGGGCGGAAGACAAAGGGCGCGCGCTCGGACCTTGTGTCCTTAAAGAACGCGATCACCAGGAAGATCGCGATCAGGACCAGAACAAAGGCCCCGTAGAAGGGCGTTTTCAGGGTTGCAGCGCTTCCCAGCAAGGCAGAGTCAGACAGAACTGCCCCGATAATCGGGCCGCCCACCAAACCAAAGCTGACGCCGGTTACGATGTAGCCCATGTTGCGATCGCGATCAGCGGCATCGGTGCTCCCATCGATCATAGCCGCCTGCGCGATGGGTTGATTGCCGGCGGTGAACCCGGTGATCGAACGGCCAATGATCAGAAGCAGCAGGCTGTTGATGTAGAGTGCGACGATGGTCAGCGCATATCCTGCAAGCGCACCCGCCAGGCAGACCAGAAGGGCATTCTTTCGTCCGATGGAATCTGAGACCTTGGACACATAGACCACCCCCAGAAACCAGGATAGAAAAAAGCAACCGATCACCAGCCCGTAGTAGAAATGCCGGCGCCCCGTGGCTGTGCTTTCGGGCAGAAAGCCGGACTTTGTCTCCATGATCAGTGAGTTGATGATGGGAAAAACAAGGCCCTGCCCGATCAGATCTACAAACACCACGAACAGCAAGGTTACCTTGGCAATCTTCGTCATTTCTCAATCCTGACCCTCAAACCATTGAAATCATTCTAGCAGACGGTGGTCGCTTCACCTAATGGCACTGTGCACGGAAAGCATTTGCAAACCGGAGGAGCCGTTGCTAACCAGCGCTGCCGATGCAAATGGCTTGGTTGTTTTCACAAATGGCGTGATTACCTAAGCCGGATGTTACCTTTACCGAGTGAGAGGACTGCCCCTTGACCGACCTGACCCCGCGCGAGATTGTCTCGGAACTGGATCGCTTTATCATCGGTCAGAAAGACGCCAAGCGCGCGGTTGCCGTGGCCTTGCGCAATCGCTGGCGGCGCAAGCATCTTGCGGATGACATTCGTGACGAGGTCTATCCCAAGAATATCCTGATGATCGGACCCACCGGTGTAGGCAAAACCGAAATCAGCCGCCGACTGGCCAAGCTGGCCCGCGCACCGTTCATCAAGGTCGAAGCGACCAAGTTTACCGAAGTCGGTTATGTCGGGCGCGACGTGGAACAGATCGTGCGCGATCTGGCCGACGCCGCCATCCTGCAAACCCGCGAATACATGCGCGAAGACGTCAAGGCCAAAGCCTATCTGGCCGCAGAAGACCGGGTGATCGAAGCCATCGCCGGCGAGGATGCACGCGACGCAACGCGTGAAATGTTCCGAAAAAAGCTCAAGGCCGGCGAGTTGGACGATACGGTGATCGAACTTGAGGTTAGCGACAGTTCAAATCCCATGCCGATGTTCGACATACCCGGACAGCCCGGCAGCCAGATGGGCATGATGAACATAGGGGACATCTTTGGCAAAGCATTCGGCGGACGCACCGTCAAACGCCGCATGACCGTTGCCGAAAGCTATGACACCTTGATCGGGGAAGAGGCCGACAAGCTGCTGGACGACGAAACCGTGACTCGCGTCGCTCTGGAATCCGTGGAACAGAACGGCATCGTTTTCCTCGATGAGATCGACAAGGTCTGTGCGCGGACCGACGCCCGTGGCGGTGATGTCAGCCGCGAAGGGGTGCAGCGGGACCTGCTGCCTTTGATCGAAGGCACGACTGTGTCCACCAAACACGGCCCGGTCAAGACCGATCATATCCTGTTCATCGCGTCGGGCGCGTTTCACATCGCCAAACCCTCGGACCTGCTGCCGGAACTGCAGGGTCGTCTGCCGATCCGGGTTGAACTGCGCGCACTGACCGAGGAAGATTTTGTACGCATTTTGACCGAAACCGATAACGCGCTGACACTCCAGTACACCGCCCTGATGGGCACCGAAGACGTCACTGTCGCCTTTACCGAAGATGGCATCGCCGCGCTGGCCAAAATTGCGGCTGACGTGAACCAGAGCATCGAGAATATCGGCGCTCGGCGGCTGTATACGGTGATGGAACGTGTCTTCGAAGAGCTGTCCTTTGAGGCGCCGGACAAGGCCGGAACGGAAATCACGGTCAATGCACAGTTTGTCAGCGACAATCTGGGAGAGCTGACCAAATCGGCGGATCTGAGCCGTTACGTTCTGTAACCGGACCAGCCGGAACTTGCCGCATTTCCGGGTATTGCCATCCCTTGTCTCTGGACGCGGAGGCAGAAATCGATAGCGTAGCCGCAAGATACACTGAGATCTGATTGTGCTGCGCTATTTATTTGTCCTGCTGACCGCTTTGTCGCTGAGTGCCTGTGTGGACCGTTCGGTTTCCGAGACGGTTCCGGACGCGTTGCGCGTCGGCACGCCTGAGACCGTGTTTGCCGTGACGTCCCGCGCCCGCGAGGCGGATGGGTCTTACGGATACCGACGCGCCGAGCAGTTGAGGTATCTTGAGATGACGGTATCGATTCCACCGTCCCACACGCCCGGGTCCCTCAAGTTTTCTTACGCAAATCCAAATCCCGAAAAGCAGTTTGTTCTGGCGGATGTCACAGAGTTCACCGGTGCGCAGGACCTTGGCAATCGGCTGAAAGGCGTCAACGATGTCACGATCTTTGTGCATGGCTACAACGCGACGCAAACCGAAACCGCGTTCCGGGCTGCGCAACTGGCGCATGACATCGGTATTCCGGGCTCCATCCTGATCTATTCCTGGCCCAGCCAGGCGCGCGGGGTCGGCTATGCCTATGATCTCGACAGCATGCTGTTCGCACGGGACGGATTGGAACGCACCGTGCGCGAGCTGAAATCCATGGGTGTGACGCATGTCAACATTGTCGCACATTCCATGGGCGGCGCTCTGACGATGGAAATGATGCGTCAGGCCGAACTGCGTCAGCCGGGCTGGTCCCGCCGCAATATCGAAGGCGTCATTCTGATTTCACCGGATCTGGATGTTGACCTGTTCCGCACGCAGATGAACAGCATCCGCTACCCACCGGACCCCTTTGTGGTGATGGTATCGCAAAAGGATAAAATCCTGAATATTTCGGCGCGACTGCGCGGTACGGCGGATAGCAAACGGCTGGGCAACATCGATTCCGTTGCGCAGCTGTCGGACTATCCCATCAGCGTGATCGACACGACGGCCTTCAACAGCGATGCCGGATCATCGCATTTCGTTGCGGCAACCTCACCTGCGCTGCTGTCGTTGCTCAGCTCGGCCCAACGCGTTAACCGCACTTTCGGGCGGGATCGACCCGGCATCGACGGCCTGGTTCCGCCGACCGAACGAAACACGGACGGGGCGACCGAAATCGTGCTGACAGGAACCGGCCAGCCGCAGGTCAGCGCTCCGTGACACGGTTCAGCCTGCGCGACTATCTCGTTCAGAATGCCAAGTGGTTGAGTGCCGGCGTCTTGCTGACCTTTCTGTCCAGCTTTGGACAGACGTTTTTCATCTCGATCTTCGCAGGCGACATACGGGCCGAATATGGGTTGAGCCATGGCGGATGGGGCGGGTTGTATACGCTGGGGACAACCGGGGCCGCGATTGTCATGATCTGGGCTGGTGGGTTGACCGATGTCTTTCGCGTCCGGGTTCTGGGCCCGGCCGTTTTGTTCGGTCTCGCACTCGCCGCCGTCGCGATGGCCACGAACATCTGGTTGGCCTTTTTGCCGGTCGTGATCTTCTGCCTGCGCCTGTTCGGTCAGGGGATGAGCACGCATCTGGCCGTTGTTGCGATGGCGCGCTGGTTCACCGCGACACGCGGAAAGGCCCTGTCCATCGCCTCGGCCGGGTACTCAATAGGAGAGGCCCTGTTGCCACTGGTCTTTGTTGCGGCGATGGCTTTTCTGGACTGGCGCTGGTTATGGCTGGTTGCAGCAGCCATCACGGTTTTGGGAATACCCGTTCTGACGCGCCTGCTGCGTCAGGAAAGAACACCGCAAAGCCTGACCGATGAGTACAACGCTACCGGGATGGAGGGGCGGCACTGGTCGCGGCGTGACGCGTTGGTCAACCCGCTGTTCTGGTTCATGGTGCCGTCGGTGATGGCGCCCTCTGCGTTCATAACCGCGTTCTTCTTTCATCAGGTTTACTTGGCAGAGATCAAAGGCTGGCAGCACATCCAGCTGGTGGCCCTGTTCCCGGCCTTTACCGGCGTGTCACTGCTGTCGATGTTTGCAGCCGGGTGGGCGTTGGACAAGTGGGGCACGGCGCGGATGATGCCGTATTACCAACTGCCCATCGGGCTTGGTTTTGTTGTCCTGTCTATCACCACGTCAATCAGTGGCGCGTTGCTGGGCCTGATCCTGCTGGGATTGACCGTTGGGGCGAACAGTACCCTGCCCAGCGCTTTCTGGGCCGAGTTTTATGGCACGCGGCATATTGGTGCGATCAAGGCCATGGCCGCGGCGGTCATGGTTCTGGGGTCCGCCGTCGGGCCGGGACTGACCGGCGTGCTGATTGACTTTGGCGTCTCGCTGGATGCGCAGTTCTTGTGGATCGCAGGGGGTTTTGTGCTGGTCTGCGTTCTGATCCATGTCGGGATATCCCGCGCGGTACGCACCTTTTAGCGAACCCGGCGCAGGTACACGTAATAGGCCCCATCGCCCCCATGGCTGATATGTGCAGGCGTCACCTGCAACACCGCCTGCGCCAGTGGCGGCAGCGACAACCATTGCGGCACCTGAGTGCGCAACACGCCGCGCGGGGTCGGGATCGGGCCGGGCGCATCCCGGTCCTTGCCCTTGCCGGTGACCACCAGGACCAGCCGTTTGCCGGACGCCTGTGCGCTCAGCACAAAGCGGATCAGGGCCGGATGTGCATTGTCGACACGCATCCCATGCAGATCCAGCTTGCCTTCGGGCTTGAGCTTGCCGCGCTTCATGCGGGAAAACGCCTTGGTGTCCATTTGTACCGGCTTGCTGCGCAGGCCTTCGGTGACTGACGGTTTCAGAGCGTTTGTACCCTGCTTTGTCTGTGCTTTCTGGCCCAGTGCGAACGCATCCAATCGCAGTCTCGGCGATTTGGTTGGCTTGGGTTTGGGCAGCGATGTCGGATGTACGGTCTGCGGAACTTCGGGGTGCAGTCTTTCCGCCTGTTTTGCCACCTTGCGCCACAGCTCGATTTCATCCGCCGTCAGTTTGCGCCGCGCCATCAGAACTCATCCGGCAGCAATGCATATGCGCGCTGGATCGGTAGCAAAACGACCATCCGGCCGGGGTCCTTAAGCTGACCCGCGGCCTGTCCGGCCTCATCCCCGGTCCCAAAGAAGATATCAGCCCGTTGTGCGCCCTTGATGGCAGATCCGGTATCCTGTGCAATCATCAGCCGTCGCAGCGGGTCTCTTCCGTCCTTCTCCACCCAGACCGGCGCACCCAGCGGTGTATAGGCCGGATCGGCCGCAATGCTGCGCATCGTTGTCACCGACCGGTTCATCGCGCCCAGGGGGCCAAGCTCGGGGGCAACGCGCGTGACCTCGCGAAAAAATACATAAGACGGGTTGTGAAACAACAGCTCAGCCCCGGCTTCAGGGTTCCGACGCACCCAGGTGCGGATCATCTGTGCGCTGACCTCATGGGCTCCGAGAATACCCCGTCGGATCAACTCCACTCCGATCGAGCGATAGGGATGCCCGTTTGCCCCGCCATAGCCCACGCGCAGGGCGGTGCCGTCGGGCAGCCGGATACGCCCCGAGCCTTGAATCTGCAGGAAGAACAGCTCGACCGGATCATCGACCCAGGCAATCTCGAGCCCACGGCCATTCATGGCCTCGCCGGTCAGAATCTCGCGCCTGCTCAACCATTTACCAACTGCGCGGGCCTCGGGCGGAATGCGATAAAGCGGGTATCTATAGCGATCAGACCGAGTTCTGGAACCGTCAAGTTCTGGCTCGAAATATCCGGTGAACAGGGCGTCCTTACCGTCTTCGACCAAGACAGGGCGAAAGAACAATTCAAAGAATGCGCGGGCCGCGTCTGGTTCATACGTACGCGCAGCGCCACACAATGCACGCCAATCCGGATCGCCCAGATCCCCACATGTGTTCAGAAAAACCGAAAGGGCCGCCCCGTGATCGTCGGCGGCCCAGCCATCCAGGTCGTCAAATGACAGAATGGAACGCGTCGCCTCGGCTCCGGCGGCGCTGGCGGTGGTCATTGCGCCCACCAGAAATAGCGACCGGAGCGTGGCAATCATGCGTCCGTGGCAACAAGCAGCCAGTTCGGATCGTCCTTGCCCATGACACGGGCAAAGGTCCAGCTGTCCTTTTGGCGTTTGATGGTGTTGGGGTTGCCTTCGATGATATCGCCGCCGCGGTCCCGCACGACCGAGGTCAGTTCACCAACAAAGCGCATCGTGATTTCCGCCTGGTTGGTGTCCTTGTCGAAGTTTGCATCTGTCAAGGTGGTTTCACGCACACCGACGAATTCGGCTTCGATGGTCAGGCCCTGGTCTTCCCGCGCGGCCACGACCGAGACAAAGGTGTCGAACACCTCTTCCGACAGGAAGGGCTGGATTTCGTCCAGATTTCCCCGCTCGAATCCCATCACGATCATCTCGTAAGCGCCACGTGCGCCCTGAACAAACTCGCCGACGGAAAAGGCGGGCTCAACCCGTTTCATCGCGGCCAGTGTCTGGGCCTGTTCGCTGTCTTCGGGGACATGATCGGTGATATCGTGATCCGGCCCGCCTTCAATCACCTCGAAATCGCGGCGCGAGTTGTTGGCGTCGGGCTGCTTTTGCAGCGGCGGCTTTTCGAAACCTTCACGCGTTCCCAGTACGCTTCTCAGGCGCAGGATCAGGAAAATCGCAATTCCGGCCAGCACCAGAAGCTGGATCAGGGGTGAGTTCATTTCGTCCTCTTTTCAGCGCCGGAACTTTGTGTATGCGGCCTCATGCCACTATGTAGGTGACAGTTCGTGGCAAGTCCACAGCCCGGCCTATGGTAAAGGATAACGCAAATGTACCTGTTCTTGGCTTTTTTATTGGTTCCGATCATCGAGATCGCCCTGTTCATCCAGGTTGGTGGTCTGATCGGCCTGTGGCCGACTCTTGCCATAGTAGTCCTGACTGCGTTCTTGGGCACCGTTCTGGTGCGGACACAAGGTCGCATGGCGCTGGGAAACCTGCAGCGATCCTTTGCCGAGCTTGATGATCCGACCGAACCGCTGGCGCATGGAGCCATGATCCTGCTGTCCGGCGCCTTGTTGCTGACGCCGGGATTTTTCACCGATGCAATCGGCTTTGCCTTGCTGATCCCCGGTGTTCGGGTGGCAGTGTTCCGCTATCTGAAATCCAAGGTCACCGTCACACAGTTTCAGATGGGACCGCGCCCCGGGTTTCAGGGCCGCAGATCTCCGTTTGACCGCGACGACGTGATTGATGGCGAATTCACCGAGGTTCGGCCCCGAAAAGACCCGTCAAAACCGTCCAAATGGGTTGAAGGCCCGCACCGGCATTGAGGTACCCGGCCCAACTTGATAAGCAGTGGCGAATTTTATTTTTGGAGTAGATCCATGGCCGAAGAAAACGCTGCAGAAAACACTGCGGCCCAAGCTGCCCCTCAGGTACAGATGCGCATTCTGGGGCAGTTCATCCGTGACATGTCCTTTGAAAACGTGATGGCCCAAAAGGGCGTGTCCGGGGACGTGCAGCCCGAGATCTCGGTTCAGGTGAACCTTGACGCAAAAAAGCGTCAACAGGACCACCAGTATGAGGTCGCGATCAAGCTTAACCTGAAGTCCAAGGCCAAAGGCCTCGAGGACGTTCTGTTCCTGTGTGAGATCGATTATTGCGGCCTGTTCCACGTGGAAGGCGTGCCAGAGGATCAGCTGCACCCGTTCCTGATGATCGAATGTCCGCGCATGTTGTTCCCGTTCCTGCGCCGGATCGTCAGCGACATCACCCGCGACGGCGGCTACCCGCCGGTCAACCTCGACAATATCGACTTTGTATCCCTGTACCGCAATGAACTGATGCGCCGTCAGGCCGAGCAGGCCCAGAAAGCGGACGCCTGATGATTGGCGCCCGCGCCTGACAAGTTCAGGCGCGGGTCCAAAGGGCGTGTTCGCCCAGCTTTTCCAAGAATTTTTGATGCGCAGCGCGCTCATCCTCGGTGATCCGGGATGGCAACGGAGTGTCCCGCGGCGCTGGTCGCCAGTCTTCGCCGCCGCCTGCCGCGGTTGCAGCAGATGAGGACAGTCCAAAGTCAGGCTGCCGCCCACCAATCAGTTCAAGATACACCTCGGCCAGTATTTCCGAGTCGAGCAGAGCCCCGTGCAAAACACGGTTCGAATTGTCGATGCTGAACCGACGGCACAGTGCGTCCAGCGAAGCCGGCGAGCCCGGAAACCGTTTGCGCGCGATGGCAAGCGTGTCCAATGCCTGATCCATCGGAATGGGAGACAAACCCATCCATTTCAGTTCCGCATTCAAAAACTTCATGTCAAAGGAGGCATTGTGGATTACCAGCTTGGCTTCACCCACAAAGTCACGAAACCCCTGACCAATCTTGGAAAAAATAGGCTTGTCTTTTAATGTGACCTCACCCTTTTCCGCTGGGCGGGGCGTTTCCAGTAGATCGGGTCCAATTCCGTGAACGCCAAACGCCTCTTCGGGCATGGACCGTTCGGGATTGATATAGACGTGATAAGTCTCGCCCGTAGCCACGTGGTTCCACAACTCGACCGCCCCGATTTCGACGATCCGATCCCCACCATCCGGGTCAAAGCCCGTGGTTTCGGTATCGAGCACAATCTCACGCATCTGCCATCCCCACCCTGATCTGCCTGACGACATCCTGCACCTGTGCGCGGGCATGGTCCAGTGTGTCGGTGACAATCACAAAATCCGACCGCGCGCATTTTTCATCGTTTGGCATCTGCTTGCCGAGGATCTGTTCGAACTGCGCTTCGGTCATCGTTCCCCGTTCCAACACCCGGCGCTTTTGTTCCGCTGCTGGGATCGACACGCAGGCCACGGCGTCCATTGCCGCATCGCCACCGGTTTCGAACAACAGCGGAATGTCAAATACCAGAATCTCTGCCGAGGTCTCTGCCCGGAACGTGGCACGGTCTGCCGCAACCAACGGATGTACAATGGCCTCTATGGTCTTCAGGGCTGCCGGATTGTCCGAAATGACCTGTTTCAACGCCTCCCGGCTGACGGCGCCATCCAATATGGCAGTCGGGAAGACGGCCCCGATAGGGTCAACTGCTGCGCCACCGGAAGAATAAAGCCGGTGTACGGCGGCGTCTGCATCCCACAGGGCGCAGCCCTCGTCGACGAACATCTGGGCCGTCGTGCTTTTGCCCATGCCGATGGATCCGGTGAGGCCAAGGGCAAAATTCATGCCAGAGTCGCCGCGCGCGTTTCTGCATCAACCTCGGGGCGCAGGCCGAACCATCGTTCAAATCCAGGTACCGCCTGATGCAACAGCATGCCCAGACCATCGACTGCAGTGCACCCCGCCTCTTCGGCAGTCTGCAAAAGCCGGGTTTTCAGGGGTGCATAGACCAGATCGGTCACAACTGCGCCCGGTTGCAGACCGTCCAGAGGTACACGCAAGTCTGGCTGCCCCTGCATCCCCAGAGAGGTGGTGTTGACCACCAGCTCCGCATCTTCGATCACGTTGCCGGCCTGAACCCAATCGACCACGGTGATGCGCTGGCCGAACTCTTCTTTCAGATAGTCAGCCCGGGTTCGGGTGCGGTTTGTCAGCAGAATTTCCGGCACACCCGCATCCGCCAGCGCCTGCAGAACGGCCCGCGCGGCCCCTCCGGCACCGAACACCACGGCGGGTCCATCCTGCGCGTTCCAGTCTGGCGCACCACGGCGCAGGTTCTCCATGAAGCCATAACCGTCGGTGTTGTCAGCATGAATTGAACCATCGTCCCGAAACACAAGCGTATTGGCCGCGCCGATAACAGACGCCCGGTCCGATACATGGTCTGCCAACCGCAAGGCCGCTTCTTTATGCGGGACGGTGACATTCGCGCCGACGAATCCAGCCTTTGGCAAGGTACGTAGAACGGTTTCCAGATCTGCTGACACCACATCCATCGGGATGTAACACCCCGGCAAGTCATAGGTTTTCAGCCAGTGCCCGTGCAGTTTCGGAGACCGTGAATGCGCAACGGGATGCCCGATCACCCCGGCCAGGGGAATCCGATAGTCGGTCATTGCTTGATTACCCCTTTGACAGCCAGGTAGTTGAGAAGCTCCAACAAGGGCATACCCAAAACGTTAAAATAGTCCCCGTCAATGCTGGCAAACAGACGCACACCCTCTTCTTCGAGCTTGTAGGCGCCGACAGCGTGCCGAATACTATCCCAGTTCCTTGCTACGTAGTCTTTTAGATATGTGTCCGAACTGGCCCGCATTCGCAGACGAACCTGCCCGACATGTCTCCAGATCGGTTCCCCATCCTGATAAATCACCAACGCAGACAAAAGCTTATGCCGTTTGCCGCGCAACGCCTTCAACTGCGCCAGCGCATCTTCGGGGTTTTCCGGCTTTGACAACAATTGCCCTTCGAAATCCAGAAGCTGATCACAGCCCAGAACCATGGCACCGGGGTTCTTGTCACTGACCTTGCGCGCTTTCATTTCCGCCAGCGCGTCGGCAATATCGCGCGGGGACGCGTTTTCCGCCAACAGGGCGCGTTTCATCGTATCCTCGTCCACCCGTGCACTCTGAACGGAAAATGGAACCCGAGCGTTCTCCAGCAATTGCGCTCGAATGGCAGACCCTGAGGCAAGGACGATGGGGATAGTCATGTGGAAAACACCGTGGGCTAATCGATGAGAGGTCTGGTACGGTTTGTATGGTTTTCCGATTGACACGCAACCCCGGGATTTTCGCCCGAAACACCTCTGAGTCGTTCGAAGACTATCCCGGGTGTACAAGGACAACTCTGATCACATGGATAAACCATATTTCCCCAGATACCCAATGAGTTATCCACAGGAAGTTTTGATGAAATTTTGTATAACCATATGTTTTTAAATCACTTTTATCTAATCCACCAAACCTACTTTGAAAATGCTAAATTCTGTCCACCTGGGGAGAAACACTTGTGTAAACCAGTAATCCACGGATTTTGAGCGCCCTACAAAACCATCATCCTTTTTCTTTCTATATTTTTTTATTAGGGAGGGTCAGATCATAGCCGGGAACCAAAATGACCGATTTCCTTTTTGCAATCTATCCATGGGTGAAGTCGCTTCACATCATGGCGGTCATCTCGTGGATGGCGGGACTGTTCTATTTGCCCAGACTGTTCGTCTATCACGTTGAAAAGGCACAAGCGGTCGATGGGGCGCAGGAAATCTTCTATGAAATGGAAGAAAAGCTGCTGCGGGTGATCATGGGTCCTGCGATGGTCGTGGCGTGGGTCTGCGGGCTGATCATGGTCTTTACGCCGGGCATTGTGGGATGGGACTGGTCATGGCCCTGGGTCAAGGGTGCGGCCGTGCTTGGGATGACATGGTTTCATCACTGGCTGATGGCGCGTCGCAAGGATTTTCGCGAGGGGCGAAACACGCTCACAGGGCGCCAGTACCGCATGATGAACGAGGTTCCGACCGTCTTGATGGTTGTGATCGTTCTGGCGGTCATCCTGAAATTCTGACGCCTGTTTGACTCTGTCAGCCCTGCGGCCTATGTAAGACGCAACGCGCCCGTCCGGGTGATGACTCTTCCAATTTGAAATTCCAATCTGTGCCGCACTTAAGTCGGCCAAGGTCCGTATATCATGACAACCGAATCCCTGAATCTGGCTGACCTCAAGGCCAAAAGCCCAAAAGACCTTTTGTCGATGGCAGAGGAACTCGAAATCGAGAATGCCTCAACCATGCGCAAGGGCGAGATGATGTTCCAGATCCTGCGCGAACGCGCGGATGAAGGCTGGATCGTCGGTGGCGATGGTGTGCTTGAGGTCTTGCAGGACGGTTTTGGCTTTCTGCGCTCGCCCGAGGCGAACTATCTGCCGGGTCCGGATGACATCTACGTTTCGCCAGATATGATCCGCCAGCACTCGCTGCGGACCGGTGATACGGTTGAAGGGGACATCAAAGCACCTGATGAGAACGAACGCTATTTCGCGCTGACCAAGGTTACCAAGATCAATTTTGAAGAGCCGGAGAAAGCCAAGCACAAAATCCTGTTCGACAACCTGACGCCGCTCTATCCCGATGAACGTCTGAAGATGGAGATCGAAGATCCCACCATCAAGGATAAGTCTGCCCGTGTGATCGATCTTGTCTCGCCGATTGGCAAAGGCCAGCGGTCGCTGATCGTGGCACCGCCGCGGACCGGTAAAACGGTGATCCTGCAAAACATCGCGCATTCGATCGAACAGAACCACCCAGAGTGCTATCTGATCGTCCTGCTGATCGACGAACGCCCGGAAGAGGTGACCGACATGCAGCGTTCGGTGAAGGGTGAGGTTGTGTCGTCCACCTTTGATGAACCCGCAACCCGCCACGTGGCCGTGTCCGAAATGGTCATCGAAAAAGCCAAGCGTTTGGTCGAACATAAACGAGATGTTGTTATTCTTCTCGACTCGATCACAAGACTTGGTAGGGCCTTTAACACTGTTGTGCCATCCTCGGGTAAAGTTCTGACCGGTGGTGTGGACGCAAACGCTCTGCAACGGCCCAAGCGGTTCTTTGGTGCGGCGCGGAACATCGAAGAGGGTGGGTCGCTGACCATCATCGCCACCGCGCTGATCGACACCGGCAGCCGGATGGACGAAGTGATCTTCGAAGAATTCAAAGGCACTGGTAACTCGGAAATCGTTCTGGATCGCAAGATTGCGGACAAGCGCGTGTTCCCGGCCATCGACATCCTCAAGTCCGGCACCCGGAAAGAGGACCTGCTGGTCGACAAGGGCGATCTGGCCAAGACCTTTGTCCTGCGTCGTATCCTCAACCCGATGGGCACCACCGACGCGATCGAGTTCCTGTTGTCCAAGTTGAAACAGACCAAGACAAATGGTGAGTTCTTCGATTCGATGAATACCTGACACAGGTCTTAACGGACGCGAGGCCTTCGAATGGATACGATATTCGCCTTGGCCAGCGCGCAGGGCAAAGCAGGGGTGGCGGTTATCCGTCTGTCCGGTCCATTGGCGCATTCTGCAGCTGCGGCCTTGTCTGGCGGCGATCTGCCATTGCGGGGTATGAGCATGCGCACATTGCGGGATCGCACTGGTGCAACTCTGGATGAGGGGCTTGTTCTGACATTTCAGGCGCCGGCAAGCTTTACTGGCGAGGACGTGGCCGAACTGCAGATTCACGGAAGCACGGCATCTGTCAATGCGGTGCTGCGCAGCCTGTCCGAGTCCGAAGGCCTGCGGCTGGCCGAACCTGGTGAGTTCACCCGGCGCGCTTTGGAAAACGGCAAGATGGACCTGACTCAGGTCGAAGGTCTGGCTGATCTGATTGATGCTGAAACCGAAGCACAAAGAAAGCAGGCGCAGACCATACTGGCCGGTGAGCTGGGTGCTTTGGCCGAGCGCTGGCGCCGCGATCTGATCCGGGCAGCGTCCCTGCTGGAAGCTGTGATCGACTTTGCCGACGAAGAGGTCCCGACGGACGTCACACCCGAAGTACGCGGTCTGGTGTCCGGCGTCATGGATGACCTGCGCCGGGAAGCGGAAGGGGTCAAGATAGCAGAACGTATCCGCACTGGGTTCGAAGTTGCTATTGTCGGCCTGCCCAACGCGGGAAAATCCACGTTGCTGAATGCGTTGGCCGGGCGTGAAGCCGCAATCACGTCTGAATACGCTGGAACCACGCGGGATGTGATCGAAGTGCGTATGGACCTGTCCGGCCTCCCGGTGACTTTGCTGGATACGGCGGGCTTGCGGGACACTGAAGATCACGTTGAAAACCTGGGTATTGAACTGGCGAGAAAACGCGCCGAAGCAGCGGACCTTCGGGTTTTTCTGTCAGACGCGCCCGACGCTTTGGGTGTTTCAATGGAGACCGGGGATATCCAGGTTTTGCCCAAGGCCGATCTTTTGGGGGATGTTAAAGGTGGCGTTTCGGGGAAAACGGGCCAGGGTATAGACGCGCTGATTTCCCAGATATCGTGTGTATTGGGTGAGCGATCTACCAGTCATGGTATTGCAACCCGCGAACGTCACCGGGTTGCGATCATCAAGGCATTGGATGCGCTTGCGGCCGCTATTGCGGTTCTGGAATCAGGTCCGGACTTGTATGATATCGCGGCAGAAGAACTCAGAACCGCAATCCGGGCCCTTGAATCTTTGCTTGGCAGAATAGATGTCGAAACCCTGTTGGATGAAATCTTCTCCAGCTTTTGTCTGGGCAAGTAGGGAGTGTTTCACGTGAAACATTCAAAATTTGATGTCCTCGTCATCGGGGCTGGTCATGCCGGGACCGAAGCTGCGCACGCTGCGGCGCGTATGGGGGCGGCCACTGCACTAGTGACGCTGTCGGCCTCGGATATCGGCGTCATGTCCTGCAACCCCGCGATAGGCGGGTTGGGTAAAGGTCATCTGGTGCGCGAGATCGACGCGTTGGATGGCGTCATGGGCCGTGTCGCAGATCAGGCCGGAATACAGTTTCGTTTGCTAAACCGGCGCAAGGGGCCGGCTGTCCAGGGACCGCGAACACAAGCCGACCGCGCGTTGTATCGTGCAGCCATGCAGAAGGAAACGCGGGCGCAGCCGAATCTGGATGTCATTATCGGTGAGGTGGTCGACTTCCTTATGGATGGGGATCGGGTTGCTGGCGTCAAGTTGGGCGACGGTTCCGAGGTTCCCGCGCAAACGGTCATCCTCACCTCTGGTACGTTTCTGCGGGGGGTCATCCATATTGGCGATGTCTCGCGTCCGGGCGGCCGCATGGGCGACAAACCCTCCGTTAAGCTGGCCGAGCGGCTGGACAGCTACAACCTGCGGACAGGGCGATTAAAGACCGGGACGCCTCCGCGTTTGGATGGGCGCACGATCGACTGGTCCGATTTGGAGAAGCAGGACGGTGACGAGGACCCCACATTGTTCTCGTTTCTCTCCACGTCTGTTGTTGCACCCCAGATTTCGTGCGGGATCACCCACACGAATGCGCGGACCCATGAAATCATAGAAAAAAACCTGTCAAAATCCGCGATGTATGGCGGGCATATCGACGGCGTCGGCCCCAGATATTGCCCCTCGATTGAAGACAAGATCGTGCGGTTTGCCGAAAAGGACTCCCATCAGATCTTTCTGGAGCCAGAGGGTGTCGACGATCACACGATCTATCCGAACGGCATATCAACATCGCTGCCGCAAGATGTTCAGCTGGACTATGTGCGTTCGATCAAGGGGCTTGAGCAAGCCACCATTCTGCAACCGGGCTATGCGATTGAGTACGACTATGTCGACCCGCGGGTTCTGTCCTCGTCACTCTCTTTGCCGGATGTTCCAGGGCTGTACCTTGCGGGCCAGATCAACGGCACCACGGGATATGAAGAGGCCGCGGCGCAGGGCATTGTCGCCGGCTTGAATGCGGCGTTGGAAGCCAAGGGCCGCGATCCGGTGCATTTCACCCGTGCTGACAGTTATGTCGGCGTGATGATCGATGATCTTACGACCCGTGGTGTGGCAGAGCCCTATCGAATGTTCACATCGCGTGCCGAATTCCGTTTGTCCCTGCGCGCGGACAATGCAGACCAGCGCCTGACACCTGTCGGCTTGGAGCTGGGGTGTGTGGGGGAGACGCGCCGTGAACACTTTGAATCCAAAATGGCTGAACTCGGAGCCGCAAAATCCAAGCTGACCGAGCGCACTTACACGCCGAAAGAGATGCGGGCCGCAGGGATTGCCGTCAATCAGGATGGAAACCGCAGGGATGGGATGGCAATTCTGGCCTTTCCGGATGTCAAATTCGATGACCTGCTGCCACTGATCCCAGAGCTTGACGCAGTAGATGGAAACATCCGTCAACAAGTTGAGCGGGACGCGCTTTACGCCAACTACATCGCCCGTCAGCAACGGGACGTCGAGGCGATGAAACGGGATGAGTCCTATGAAATTCCCCGCGAATTTGATTATTTCGCGCTGGATGGCCTGTCTTCGGAGATGAAGCAGAAGCTGTCACAGGCCAGGCCTGCAAATATCGCACAAGCGAGCCGTGTCGAAGGCGTTACACCGGCGGCGCTGACCTTGGTTCTGGCCAAACTGCGCCGGGACAGCCGAGTACGCCGGGCATGACGCCAGATCAAAACGTGATTGATGCTCTGAATGTTTCACGTGAAACACTGGCACGTCTGACGACCTATGTAGACCTGGTCGAACGCTGGACCCCTCGGATCAACCTGGTGTCCCGCAGCAGCCTGGCAGATATCTGGTCTCGTCACATCCTCGACTCGGTGCAGGTTTATCGATGTGCAGGCGTTTTTGGCCACTGGGCCGATCTTGGGAGCGGCGGAGGGTTCCCCGGTATGGTGTGCGCCATTCTGGCCATCGAAGACGCACCGGGGACAAAGTTTACAATGGTCGAAAGCGATCAGCGTAAGTCAGCCTTTTTGCGTACCGTTGCACGGGAATGCGGAGCAACATGTCGCGTTGTCCCGAAGCGAATCGAGGATGTGGAACCGCTGGGTGCGGATGTCCTGTCCGCACGCGCAGTGGCGAATTTGCCGGCATTATTATCCTTTTGTGACAGACATTTAGATAAAAACGGCGTGGCCTTGTTGCCGAAAGGCGCAAACTGGAAAAAAGAAGTGGATGCGGCGCGCGAAGAATGGAAATTTGACGCAGAGCCGATTACAAGTCTAACCGAACCCCAGGCCGTTATCCTTAAGATCAAAGGAGTTTCACGTGGTTGATCTGTCCCGTCCCTCAGGGCCCCGGATTATTGCGGTTGCCAATCAGAAGGGCGGAGTTGGAAAAACCACAACGGCGATAAACCTTGCGGCGGGGTTGGCCGAAGCAGGCTGCAAAGTGCTGGTGGTCGATCTCGATCCTCAGGGGAACGCATCCACGGGTCTGGGCGTCGAGGATCGGGACTGGACAACCTATGATCTGATTCTTGATGATGCGCCGCTGGAAGCTGTCGTTCAGGAAACCGAAATCGGCGGTCTGTTTGTGGTTCCCGCGACCGTTGACCTGAGCTCTGCGGATATCGAGCTCATTTCGAACGAGAAACGCAGCTACCTGTTGCATGACGCGCTCCGCCAGACGGCGATCGATGGTTTCGAGCTGGACTTTGTGCTCATCGACTGCCCGCCTTCGCTGAATTTGCTCACGGTCAACGCCATGGTTGCGGCGCATTCGGTGCTGGTTCCGTTACAGAGCGAGTTCTTTGCGCTGGAAGGTCTGTCACAGCTGATGCTGACCATTCGCGAGGTGCGTCAGACGGCAAACCCAGACCTCAGAATCGAAGGTGTTGTGTTGACCATGTATGACAACCGCAACAACTTGTCCCGTCAGGTCGAAAAGGATGCGCGTGACAATCTGGGTGAGATGGTCTTTAAGACCAAGATACCCAGGAACGTGCGGGTCAGCGAAGCACCGTCTTATGCCTTGCCCGTATTGCAATATGACTCGGGCTCGCTTGGGGCGATGGCTTACCGGCATCTGGCGCGCGAGATCATGCACAAGAACAATAAGATCGCCGCCTGAGCGGCAGTGAGGAGGGCGAGGTGAGCGCCAGGAAAACGAAATCAAGAGGTCTTGGGCGCGGATTGTCCGCCCTGATGGCCGATGTCACACCCGAGGCCGAGGGTCGGCCGTCTACCGAGCCGCGCCGACCGGATTTGACTGTCCCCATCGAAAAGCTGCGTGCCAATCCGAACCAGCCGCGCCGCACGTTCTCGCCTGATCAGCTTGATGAACTGGCTGCGTCGGTCAAGGAAAAGGGTATCATTCAGCCGCTGATCGTCCGTTCAATCGGTGATGGCGAGTACGAGATTGTCGCTGGCGAGCGTCGGTGGCGCGCTGCGCAAATGTCGCAACTGCATGATATTCCAGTGATTGTGCGCGATTTTGATGACACCGAAGTGCTTGAGGTCGCGATTATCGAGAACATCCAGCGGGCCGATCTGAACGCGGTCGAAGAGGCGGCGGGTTACAGGCAGCTGATGGACCGTTTCGGACATACGCAGGAAAAAATGGCCGAGGCGCTGGGCAAGAGCCGCAGCCATATTGCCAACCTGTTGCGGCTGTTGTCTCTGCCAATGGACGTCCAGACACTCGTGGTCGAAGGAAAACTGTCCGCCGGCCATGCAAGGGCGTTGATTACGGCTGATAACCCGTCCGAGCTGGCCAAATCCATCGTGCGGGACGGGTTGTCGGTGCGTGCGACCGAAATGCTGGTCAAGAAACAACAGCAAGCAGGTTCCGAACGTCCGGCGCCGCGATCCAGAAACCTGAATGCAGGTAAAGATGCAGATACACGCGCGCTGGAAAAGGATCTGTCTGCCATATTGGCGATGAAAGTGTCCATCAATCACAAGCCGGGTTCGGAGACGGGACAAGTTGTTCTGACCTATGAAAACCTTGATCAGCTGGATGACCTGTGCGCCAAGCTCAGCCGTTAGGCCGGGTCCAGATAAAGAGCATGACGCCACCCAGAACGACGGCCTGAATCATCAGGATATGCGTTGGGGCCGAGGCCAGAACGGAAATACCGAAGACGGCGACGACCGATATCGTGGCCGCTCTTTTCGCAACCGGTCGTATTGCGCCGGATCGTTGCCAGTCCAGGATCATTGGCCCGAATGTGCGATGGGTGATCAGCCAGTTGTGAAGGCGCGAGGATGATCTGGCAAAGAAAAAAGCAGCCAGCAACAGGAACGGCACGGTCGGCAGCAGAGGCAGAACCACTCCGATCATCGCGAGCGCGACGCAAAGCAACCCCAATCCCGCCCAGAGATACTGCATCGTCTACCCCAACAGCTCGCGGATGACCGCATTCAGCACGGCCCGCCCGTCTTTGGTGACTGACAGCCTGTTGCCTTGTTGCGTGATCATACCCATTTCCGAAAGACCATTGAGCTTTGCCTCGGGCAGAGATGCGCCAGAAAGTGCCTCATACCGGTCTATATCTAGCCCTTCTGAGATCCTCAAACACATCATAAGGTATTCGATGGCCTGATCTTCGGGCGACAGATTGGCACGCTGCTTTTCCCCTGACCCGTCTGCGACGGCGCTCAGCCAGGCATTTGGCGCCAGATAGGTTTCGGTCGCCAGCTTTTGATCATTCAATGTGATCCGACCATGCGCGCCGGGCCCAATTCCCAGGTAATCGCCATAGCGCCAGTAGATCAGGTTGTGTTGGGATTCCGATCCCGGACGGGCGTGGTTTGAGACTTCATAGGCCGGCAACCCATGCGCCTCACAGATCTCCTGCGTGGCGAGATACATATCCGCCGCACTGTCGTCTGCAGGCAGACCGCGCAGCTTGCCAACGGCGTAGCGATCGCCAAAGGCCGTGCCGTCCTCGATGGTGAGTTGATAGAGCGACAGGTGGTCCACCGCCATGGAAAGCGCTTCGGTCAGTTCCGCGCGCCAGGCGTCCAGCGTCTGATGCTGGCGGGCATAAATGAGGTCAAAGCTGACGCGGTCAAAACAAGTTCGGGCGATGTGAAAGGCTGCACGCGCCTCCGCCACGGTGTGAACACGGCCCAGCCTGCGCAGGTCTTCATCATTCAACGCTTGAATGCCCATTGAAATCCGGTTGACGCCCGCGTCACGATAGGCCGCGAACCGACCGGCTTCGACCGAACCGGGGTTGGCTTCGAGCGTGATCTCCATGTTGTTGGCGGGCCGCCACGCTGCACGGGCCATGTCGATCACTGCGGCGACTGTTTCGGGCGCCATCAGAGACGGCGTGCCGCCCCCGAAAAAGATCGTGTTCAGAACGCGGTCCGGAGTCTCGGCCGATACCCGTCGCAATTCCGTCAGATACGCGTCAAGCCATTGTTTTTGGTCAATAGTTTTTGAAACATGACTGTTGAAATCGCAATAGGGACACTTGGCCTCGCAAAAAGGCCAATGCACGTACAGGCCAAAGCCCCCGTTGCGCCAATCATCTTCCAAAACAGCCTTTCACGAACATTTCCACCGCGCGGCCGCGATGGCTGATCTTGTTCTTTTCCCAGCGATCCATCTCGGCATAGGTAATGTCGTGACCCTCAGGGACAAACATCGGGTCATAGCCAAAGCCGTCCTTGCCGCGGACCGGCCAAACCAGATGGCCGGGCGCGACCCCCTCGAACACTTCATCATGCCCGTCGGGCCAGGCCAGAACCAGAGTGCAGCGGAACTGTGCCCTGCGCGGGTGCGCAGCGTCTTTGGTCTCAAGCTCGTTATGCGCGCGGGTCATCGCAATCATGAAATCGCGACCGGTGGCGGTTTCCGCCCAATCAGCGGTGTAAACACCCGGTGCGCCGTCCAGCGCGTCGATGGTAATACCCGAATCGTCCGACAGGGCGGGCAAGCCGGTGGCTTTTGCGGCCGCATGCGCCTTAATCCGCGCATTGCCGGCAAACGTGTTTTCGGTTTCGTCCGGTTCCGGCAAGCTCATCTCGCGGGCACCCACGACAGTCACCCCAAAGGGTTCGAGAAGATGCGCCATCTCTTCAAGCTTGCCTTTGTTATGGGTGGCAACAAGCAATCTGTCGCCTTCGAACTTGCGGGTCATGCAGTTGCGGCCTTTTGTGCCGTGACCAATTCGCCGACGCCTTTCTCTGCCAGATCAATCAATTGATTCATCTGATCGCGGCTAAAGACGGACCCTTCGGCACTCATCTGCACTTCGATCAGTTTGCCGGAACCCGTTATGATAAAGTTTCCGTCCACGCCGGCCTCGCTGTCTTCGGGATAGTCCAGGTCCAGGACGGGCTGGCCCGCGTAAATGCCGCAGGACACCGCCGCAACCGGATCGATCAGCGGATCCGAGATCACATCTCCAGCCTTCATTAACTTGTTGACCGCCAGGCGCAAGGCGACCCACCCCCCTGTAATCGCGGCGCAACGTGTCCCGCCATCGGCCTGAATCACGTCGCAATCCACGGTGATCTGGCGTTCCCCCAATGCAACCCGGTCCACTCCGGCGCGCAGTGCACGACCGATAAGGCGTTGAATCTCAACGGTTCGACCGCCTTGTTTGCCCGAGGCAGCCTCGCGCCGCATCCGCGTATTGGTTGCGCGGGGCAGCATGCCGTACTCTGCGGTAACCCAGCCCAATCCAGACCCTTTGATGAATGGCGGCACGCGATCCTCAAGCGAGGCGGTGCACAGCACATGGGTATCGCCCACCTTGATCAGGCAGGAGCCTTCGGCATGTTTGGTGAACTCGGGTTCAATTGAAACCGGGCGCATTTCGCTTAAATCTCGTCCAGAGGGGCGCATGGGAAATCCTTTGTTTGCTGGCTTGGGGATACCGTCCCGTGGCGTTACGATGCAACCCCGATTGACCTTTCAGATGCCTGCTATTTAATGACGACCCAGCAAGGGATTGCCGATGAGCGAAGCAAGCAAGATTCTGGACGAGATGAACGAGCGGTCGCGCGAGGTGTTCCGTCTGATCGTCGAGAGTTATCTGGACAGCGGCGAACCGGTCGGCAGTCGGACCCTGACCCGCACGCTATCGGAAAAAGTCAGCGCCGCAACGGTGCGCAACGTGATGCAGGATCTGGAGTTTCTCGGCCTGTTGGACAGCCCGCATGTCAGCGCAGGCCGGGTTCCCACCCAGATGGGTCTGCGGATGTTCGTGGATGGATTGCTTGAGGTCGGTGATCTGGGTGCGGATGATCGCCAGAAACTGGAAGAAACACTAGGCTCTAACACTGGCGATATGGGCGGAATGCTGGACCGGGTCGGGTCGGCCTTGTCACACGTGACACATGGTGCCTCGCTGGTTCTCACCCCCAAGCAGGAATCTGAAATCAAGCATATCGAGTTCGTTTCCCTCGCGCATGACCGCGCGCTTGTGGTCCTGGTGTTTGCAGATGGGCACGTAGAAAACCGGCTGTTCACACCGCCGCCCGGTCAGACACCCAGTTCAATGCGCGAGGCCGCAAATTTCCTCAATGCTTTGATCGAGGGGCGCACGCTCAGCGAAGTGCGGCGTCAGATGCAGACACAGATCGCTGCGCGCAGACAGGAAATCGATGCGTTGGCGCGGGAAATGGTTGAACGCGGCATAGCGGCCTGGGATGGGGACGGGACCGACTCGGCCCGATTGATCGTCCGAGGACGGGCGAATCTGTTGGGCGAACCCGGTGAGGCTGAGGAACTGGACCGCATTCGCACCCTGTTTGATGATCTCGAACGCAAGCGCGACATCGCGGAATTCCTTGAATTGACCGAAGACGGCGAAGGTGTGCGCATTTTTATTGGCTCTGAGAACAAACTTTTCTCACTTTCGGGTTCCTCTTTGGTGGTGTCTCCATATATGAACGCTGATCGAAAGATAATCGGTGCGGTCGGGGTCATTGGGCCCACACGTTTGAATTACGGACGGATCGTGCCAATTGTGGATTATACGGCGCAACTGGTCGGCAGGCTGATATCCGACCGGAGCTAGAGGTTAGAAGATGGCAGAGCCCAAGAACGAAGATTTTCTGGACGATATCGCAACCGCCGAAGCAGAAGAGCTGGCGGATGAGTTTGCGGAAATCAGCGACGAAGCGCTGGAACTGGATGAGCTGCGTGCCGAGCGGGATGATTACAAAGACAAATTCATGCGCGCCTTGGCTGATGCCGAAAATGCCCGAAAACGCGGTGACAAGGCCCGCCGCGAGGCAGAACAATATGGCGGCTCAAAGCTCGCCCGGGATATGCTGCCGGTCTATGACAACATGAAACGCGCGCTGGAGGCCGCAACCGACGAGCAAAAAGAGGTTGCCGGGGCTTTGCTCGAAGGCGTCGAGCTGACCATGCGGGCCCTGAAAGACGTGTTTCAAAAACACGGAATCGAAGTGATCACACCCGAGGTTGGCGACCGGTTCGATCCCAATCTGCATGAAGCCATGTTCGAAGCGCCGGTTCCGGGAACCCGCGCTGGCGACATCATTCAGGTCTCGGCGGAAGGATTCATGTTACATGACCGCCTGCTGCGCCCGGCTCAGGTTGGCGTGTCGTCGACGCCTTCAAGCTGAACAGTTCAATAAATGAGCTTGCGGGGCGGTCAGGATCTGGCCGCCTCTTTCAGTTTGTAGATCAGGTCCAGCGCATCGCGTGGTGTCAGTTCATCGGGCAGGATTTCATCGAGCATATCCGATACCGGTGACGCTTTCGGTGCAGGGGGAGGCGGTGACGGTGCTGCAGAAAACAGCGGCAGATCGTCAATCAGAGCTTTTTGTTTGCCGCCCTCGCGCTCTGTTTTCTCCAATTGATCCAACACGATACGCGCCCGCTCGACAACTGAGGCTGGCAAGCCGGCCAACTGGGCGACCTGCACGCCATAGGACCGGTCTGCGGCACCCTTGTGGACTTCGTGCAGAAAGATCACCTCACCTTCCCATTCCTTGACGGCAACGGTGGCGTTGTCCACGCCCTCCAGTTTACCGGCCAGCGCGGTGAGCTCATGGTAATGGGTGGCGAACAGCGCGCGGCATTGATTGGTGGCGTGAAGGTGTTCCAGCGTGGCCCACGCGATGGACAGACCATCATAGGTGGCCGTGCCGCGACCGATTTCATCCAAAATGACAAGGGCACGATCATCGGCTTGGTTCAGAATCGCAGCGGTCTCGACCATTTCCACCATGAATGTCGATCGACCACGTGCGAGGTCATCAGATGCACCAACCCGGCTGAACAGCTGACTGACCATGCCGACATGTGCGTGTTCGGCCGGAACGTAACTGCCCATCTGAGCCAGCAACGCGATCAACGCGTTCTGGCGCAAGAAGGTTGACTTACCCGCCATGTTGGGACCGGTGAGCAACCATATCGCGGCACCATCCCGAGCGCTGAGATCGCAATCATTGGCAACGAAGGCATCGCCGCTTTGCTGCCGAAGCGCGTGTTCCACAACCGGGTGGCGACCCCCCTGAACATCGAATGCCCGCGATGAATCGACTTGCGGGCGGCACCAGTTTTCACCCCGCGCAAGATCGGCCAGAGCGGTGGTCAGATCTATTTCGGCCAGACCCCGGGCCGCCTGGTTCAGCCGCGCCGCGCCAGCGAGAATCTCGCCCGAAAGCCTTTGATAGAGCCGCTTTTCAATCTCCAGCGCCAGATTCCCGGCATTCAGAATGCGGGTTTCGATTTCGGAGAGTTCGACGGTCGTGAACCGGACCTGATTGGCGGTGGTCTGGCGGTGGATGTAGGTCTCAGAAAACGGCGGGTTGAGCATTTTCTCGGCATGGGTGGCCGTGGTCTCGATGAAATACCCCAGCACGTTGTTGTGCTTGATCTTGAGCGAGGTGATCCCGGTGTGTTCCGCATATTTCTTCTGAAACCCGGCGATGACCGAGCGGCCTTCATCGCGCAGGGTGCGGGCTTCGTCCAGTTCGGCGTCAAAGCCGGGCGCAATGAAACCGCCGTCACGCGCCGACAAGGGCGGTTCTGCCACCAGCGCGTCGTCCAACAGATCAAGCAGGTCTTCAAACCCAACGAGGTTCTGGACCGCTGTCGTCAGCAAAACCGGCAGATCCTTGCCCTTGCAGTTCTCGGCAATCGAGGCAGCTTGCGTGATCCCGTTGCGAATAGACGCCAGATCACGGGGTCCGCCGCGCTCCAGGGAAAGGCGGGAAAGCGCGCGATCCAGATCAGGTGTCTTGCGCAGGACCTCACGCAGGTCCGACGCGATCAGATTGTCGTCGACCGCAAAAGAAACCGCATCCAGACGGGCCTGAATGACATCCAGATTTCGGGACGGGCTGGACAGGCGCTGTTCCAACAGCCGGGCACCGCCAGGCGTGACAGTGCGGTCCACAACGGCCAGAAGCGACCCGGCCCGACCGCCGGACAGGGACCGGGTGAGTTCCAGATTGCGCCGTGTGGCAGCGTCAATCTGCACGACGCGGTCTTCGGATTCCTTGAGCGGTGTTTGCAGAAGGGGCAGTTTGCCCTTCTGCGTGATTTCCAGATAATCGATCAGTGCGCCCATGGCCGAGATTTCGGCACGGCCAAAGTTCCCGAACGCATCCAGTGCACCCACGTGAAACAGCCCGCAGATGCGTTTTTCGGCGGACGCGCTGTCAAAACTCGCGCGCCCGACCGGGGTCAGAGAAATGCCGAGGTCACGAACCGGTTCCTGCAGGTGCCCTTCGGATCCGTCAGCGACGATCAGTTCAGACGGGGCCAGACGTGCAAGCTCCGGACTCAGGCGGACCGAAGTCAGCGGCATCACATGAAACGCCCCGGTCGAGATGTCGGCCCAGGCCAGTGCCGCCTCATCCCGCACCTCGGAATATGCGGCCAGAAAGTTGTGGCGACGGGCCTCCAATAATGCATCCTCGGTCAGCGTTCCGGGCGTCACCAAACGCACGACATCACGCTTTACGACTGATTTAGAGCCTCTTTTCTTCGCTTCCGCCGGGCTTTCCATCTGCTCACACACGGCCACGCGAAACCCTTTGCGGATCAGCGTCAAAAGGTACCCTTCGGCGGAGTGCACCGGGACGCCGCACATCGGAATGTCGTCCCCATTGTGCTTGCCGCGCTTGGTCAGGGCGATGTCCAGCGCCTCTGCCGCGCTGACGGCGTCTTCAAAAAACATCTCGTAGAAGTCACCCATGCGGTAGAACAGCAGGGCATCGGCGTGGGCTTCCTTGATCTCGAGATATTGCGCCATCATCGGCGTGACTGTGGACAAGGCTGATCCCTTCTGGCGTATTCCGCTGGCGACCTTACAAATCCGCCCCGTGCAGTGAAAGGCGAAAAGTATTGTCGTTGAGGCGCGCACCTGCCTGCGCTATGAGGCGAAGGCCCATCAGTTGCAAAGAAACGACCCATCACATGCCCAAAACGAAGATCACCAAAGAAGAGGCGCTGGCCTTTCACCTGGACCCCACCCCCGGAAAGTGGGAGGTGCAGGCCACCGTTCCCATGACCACGCAACGTGATCTGTCGCTGGCCTACAGCCCCGGTGTTGCTGTTCCCTGCGAAGCCATCGCCGAAACGCCCGAGACGGCCTACGACTATACCAACAAAGGGAATTTGGTCGCCGTGATTTCGAACGGGACAGCCGTTCTGGGCCTTGGCAATCTGGGTGCGCTGGGTTCGAAACCGGTCATGGAAGGGAAATCGGTACTGTTCAAGCGGTTTGCCGACGTGAACTCGATTGATATCGAGCTGGACACCGAAGATCCGGATGAGTTTTGCCGCGCCGTGCGTCTGATGGGGCCAACCTTCGGCGGCATCAATCTTGAGGACATCAAGGCGCCCGAGTGTTTCATCATCGAACAGCGTCTGAAGGAAGAGATGGACATTCCCGTCTTCCACGACGACCAGCATGGCACGGCGGTGATCTGTGCCGCCGGTCTGATCAACGCGCTGCATATCTCGGGAAAGAAGATCGAGGATGTGAAGATCGTCCTGAACGGGGCCGGGGCGGCGGGTATTGCCTGCATCGAACTGCTCAAGTCGATGGGCGCGCGGCATGAGAACTGCATCGTCTGTGACACCAAAGGGGTCATCTATCAGGGCCGGACCGAGGGTATGAACCAGTGGAAATCGGCACACGCGATTTCGACCGAGTTGCGCACCCTGGAAGAGGCCATGAACGGCGCCGACGTATTCCTGGGTGTATCCGTAAAAGGTGCGGTGACACAGGATATGGTCGCCTCGATGGCGGACAATCCGGTAATCTTCGCCATGGCGAACCCGGATCCGGAAATCACTCCGGAAGAGGCCCACGAAGTTCGTGTTGACGCGATCGTTGCCACAGGACGCAGTGATTATCCCAATCAGGTCAACAACGTGTTGGGTTTCCCCTACCTGTTCCGGGGCGCGCTGGACATCCACGCGCGTGCCATCAATGACGAGATGAAAATCGCGTGCGCCCATGCCCTGGCGCGTCTGGCGCGCGAGGATGTGCCGGATGAGGTTGCGATGGCCTATGGCAAGTCCCTGACCTTTGGCCGGGACTATATCATCCCGACGCCTTTCGATCCGCGCCTGATCCACCGTATTCCGCCCGCTGTCGCGAAGGCCGGGATGGACACTGGCGCGGCGCGCCGTCCGATCATCGATATGGATGCGTATGAGCTGAGTCTGAAATCCCGCATGGACCCAACCGCCAGCATCCTGCGTGGTCTGAACGCCCGTGCCCGTGCCGCGCAGAGTCGAATGGTCTTTGCCGAGGGTGACGATCCCCGTGTGTTGCGGGCCGCCGTGATGTATCAGCGGTCCGGGTTTGGCAAAGCGCTGGTCGTGGGCCGTCCCGATGACGTGAAGGAAAAACTCGAGGCGGCCGGGCTGGGCGATGCCGTTCGTGAGCTGGACGTCGTGAACGCCGCCAACACCACGCATCTCGAGGCGTATAAGAGCTTCCTGTACCAGAGGCTGCAGCGCAAAGGCTTTGACCATAAGGATATTCACCGTCTGGCCGCGCGCGACCGGCATGTGTTCTCGTCCCTGATGCTGGCCCATGGCCATGCGGACGGGATGGTGACCGGCGCGACCCGCAAGTCGGCCCATGTTCTGGACCGGATCAATCACGTGTTTGATGCCGATGCCGCCCATGGGGCGGCTGGTGTGACCGCGGTGTTGCACAAGGGCCGGATCGTGTTGATCGGCGATACTTTGGTGCATGAATGGCCGGACGAAAGTGATCTTGCGAACATCGCCCAACGCGCCGCCGCCGTGGCGCGTCACATGGGTATTGAGCCGCGCGTCGCCTTTGTCAGTTTCTCGACATTCGGGTACCCGGTCTCGGAACGGGCTGAAAAGATGCACCGGGCGCCCGCTGTTCTGGACAATCGGGGCGTCGATTTCGAGTACGAGGGTGAGATGACCGTGGATGTGGCGCTGAATGTTGATCAGCAAGCGGCCTATCCCTTCTCGCGCCTGACCGGTCCGGCGAACATCCTGATCGTGCCGGCCCGCCACTCGGCCTCGATTTCAACAAAGCTGATGCAGGAAATGGGTGGCGCAACCGTGATCGGGCCGATCCTGTCGGGGATCGACAAGCAGATTCAGGTCTGCTCGACGGTGTCGACGGCAAACGACATCCTCAACATGGCCATTCTGGCCTCCTGCGATATCGGATAAGCCATGGCGATCTGGAACCTCGGCTCGATCAACGCGGACATGATCTACACTTTGCCGCATCTGCCCGGGCCGGGTGAGACGCTTGCCGCCCATGGGCTTGAGCGGTTTCTGGGTGGCAAGGGCGCAAATATGTCTGTGGCCGCGGCCCGAGCGGGCGCGCAGGTCCGTCACATCGGCGCCGTGGGATCGGATGGGCGCTGGGCGAAAGATCGGCTGACGGAATACGGGGTGGATACACGGCATATCGCCGAGGTGGATGTCCCGACGGGCCACGCGATTATTGGCGTCGACGCTCAGGGTGAAAACCTGATTATCCTTTTTCCCGGAGCCAACCATGCGCTGGACGTGCGGCAACTGGGCAAGGCCATGGCCTCGGCGAGCACCGGTGACCTGCTGGTGATGCAGAACGAAACCAACGCGCAGGTCGAGGCAGCCCGTTTGGGGCAAGATTTGGGTCTGACGGTTTGCTACGCTGCCGCGCCTTTTGAGGCGGATGCGGTTCAGGCCGTTCTGCCCTATCTGGACTTCCTGATCCTGAATGAGGTGGAGGCGGACCAGCTACGCCAGGAAACGGGTCTGGACGTCAGCGATCTGCCGGTGCGGCATGTGATTGTGACCCTTGGCTCGAAAGGCGCGCGCTATCTGCAGCAGGGCAGCGACCCGGTGGATTTTGCGGCGCACAAGGTTGAGGCCGTCGACACGACCGGGGCGGGGGACACCTTCACCGGATATGTTCTGGCAGGAATGGACCGTGGAATGCCAATGGAACAGGCTATCCTGCTGGCCAACCGTGCCGCGGCGCTGATGGTGATGCGCCACGGTACGGCAGATGTCATCCCCGACCTGAAAGAGGTGCGCGGCGCGCCGTTCGATTAAGACCCCGCAAAGGGCGCATCCGATCCCCAAAGCTGCTTGACCCGCGCATCCCGACCGCAGGCTTTGCGGTATGCTTTGTATGCGTTTTTCTGGCGCTTGGGGCCAAAACGCGTCAGCACCAGCTTGTCGCCCTTGTAATAGTCCTGGTGGTAGGCTTCGGCCGTATAGAAGGTCGATTGCTGCAGGATCGGCGTTACCACCGCTTGGCCCAATACAGCCTGTGCATTTGCCTTGGCGGCTTCTGCCTGGGCCTTTTCGCCTGTGTTAGAGACGAAAATGGCGGTGCGGTAGCTGTCTCCGCGATCGCAGAACTGCCCGCCGGCATCGGTCGGATCGACCGAGCGAAAGAACATGTTCAACAGCGTTTCACGGGACACGCGGGCCGGGTCAAAGGTGATTTGCACGGCCTCATAGTGACCCGTGCCGCCCTTGGTGACCTGGTCATAGGTTGGATTGGCAGTTTGCCCGCCGGTGTAGCCCGAAACCGCGCCGATCACACCAGGCACGGATTCGAAATCGGATTCGACGCACCAGAAACACCCGCCGGCAACGGTGAGTGTTTCGGTCCCGGCTGCCGGGGCCGGCAAAGCCCGAAGCAACGCGACAAGGGTAATCAACGCAAATAGCATGGTAGGTTTGATGCAATCTCTATAGGCAGTCCGGCACATGACAGATCTCCTTTCCGGATCAGGCTGCCTTGAGATGCGCGATCTGGCAATCCGCTGAAGCTGAATGTCACGCGGTGGTGAGGCGAGTTTATCGCCGGGTGCGGGCCTTCGCGTTGCGATGGCGTCGTTTGTTTTGATCCCGCCCGCTTGGCGCAATGCTTGCGCAAAACGCCCAAAAGACTTTTCATGAAAGGAAAGACGGGCAAACGGGGTGATGGCCAGATGGCACAGAAAGGAAAGACAACTCGTCTGACCGTGATCGTTACCCCCAGCTTCAACATGGCTGCAACAATGGGCTTAATCGATCCGTTTCGCGCGGCGAACTATCTGGATGGACGCCCTGTTTTCAACTGGGAATTCGTGTCTGAGGCTGGCGGTTACTGCCTGTCCAGCAATGGCACAGGCATTGAAACAACACCTTTGAATGCACGGGCCTCGGCAGCGGCTGACATTGTGATTGTTTCGGCCAGCTGGACGCCAGAACGGCATTTGACCGGCAATCTGGGCACCGCACTGCGTCACTGGGCCCGCCGCGGCGCCACCCTCGGATCGCTGGATACCGGCGCCTTTATCCTGGCGCGGGCCGGGTTGCTGACGGGGCGGCGCGCCACCGTGCATTACGAGCATATCGACGCCTTTCAAGAGCTCTATCCTGACGTTGAGGTGGTGGAGAACCTGTACGTTCTGGATGGCAACAGGGTGAGCTGTTGCGGCGGCTCTGCCTCGATTGATTTTGGGCTGCAAATCCTGCAGGGCATTCACGGCAGCGCTTTGGCCAATGCGGCGGCCAGATACATATTTCACGACCGGTTGCGCGGCCCGGCAGAAATGCAGCAGCCGGACGGCAATGAGCCGTTGGGTTCGACCGTGCCCGCCCAACTAAGGAAAGCGATACAGGTGATGGAGGCCAATCTCGAAGAACCTGTCCCGGTTCCGGAGATCAGCAGGCAGACCGGTGTTTCGCAACGGCAGCTGACCCGTCTTTTTGCGGCCTATATTGGCAAGGCACCCGTGCTTTACTATCGCGACATCCGGCTGGACCGGGCGCGTGGATTGGTCACTCAGACCGAATTGCCCATTGCCGAGGTCGCTCTGGCCTCGGGGTTTGCAAGCCATGTCCATTTCACCCGGTCCTACAAGGACAGGTTTGGATTGGCCCCGACGCAGGATCGGATCGAAGGGCGGGTTCCGTTTGAATTCCGGGCGTGGCCGATGCATCGCAAGCCAAAAAGCTGACCTCACGCCGTCCGAAAAAGTCAATTCTGCGGCGAATAACGTTAAGCCCTGCGCTGCGTTTCAACGGATCATATGCGCCACAATCCAGTCATCGGGGCCAGTGCGCCCGACCGAACTTAGCGGAGCCATACATGAGCCAGCTGCCATCCAGGGATCAGTTTGCGCGGATTTCAGACGGGTACAGCGCCGACCCGTTCAACACCAGTTCACTGAAGGCCGAGGCCTATGTCGATCCGGCGTGGTATCAGGTCGATCTGGATGAGATCCTTGCAAAATCCTGGCAATGGGTGTGCCACGTTGAAAAACTGCGCGCGCCGGGCTCTTACGTGACGGTTGAGATTGCAGGTCGACCCGTTGCGGTGGTGCGGGATCGCGACGGTGTTTTGCGCGCGTTTTACAACGTGTGCAAACATCGGGCGCACCACTTGTTGTCGGGTGAAGGTGAAACCACGCGCATCATGTGCCCCTATCATGCCTGGGTCTACAGGCTGGACGGCCAGCTGGTCCGCGCGCCTGAAACGGAAAATCTGACAGGTTTCAGCACTAAGGACATTTGTCTGGATCAGGTCAGCGTAGAAGAGTTCACAGGCTTCATCTATGTCAACCTCGACCCAAAGGCGCGTCCGCTGCACGAGGTCTCTGGCGACCTTGAGACCGAAATCCGCCACTGGGCCCCGGATATCGAAACCCTGACATTCGGGCATCGCCTGACCTATGATATCAGGTCGAACTGGAAAAACGTCGTCGACAACTTCCTTGAATGCTATCACTGTCCGACCGCGCACAAGGATTTCTGCGATCTGGTCGATATGGACACCTACAAGGTCACGACCCACGGTATCTATTCCAGCCACATGGCCGAGGCGGGCAAAGGTGCAAACACAGCCTATGACGTGTCGAACGCGACAGTTCGGACCCATGCGGTCTGGTGGCTGTGGCCCACGACCTGCCTGATGCGGTATCCGGGGCGATCCTCGATGATCGTGCTGAACGTCATTCCGGTTGGTCCGGATCGGACGCTGGAAACCTATGACTTCTTTCTTGAAACTCCGGAACCGGATGACGCAGAGCTGGAGGCCATCCGATATCTGGACGAGGTATTGCAAAAAGAAGACATCAACATCGTCGAGAGCGTTCAGCGCGGCATGAGCACGCCCGCATTCACCCAGGGCCGCATCGTGCACGACCCGAACGGGTCGGGTAAATCCGAACATGCCGTCCATCATTTTCACGGGCTGGTGCTGGACGCCTATGCAAAGGCCGCCCCGTGAGACGGCCCAACATCGTTGTGGTCATGGCCGATCAATTGGCACCGCACTTCTGTGGCGCTTATGGCCATCCGACGGTGAAGACCCCGAACTTGGACGCGCTGGCCGCGCGCGGGATGCGGTTCGACGCGGCGTATTGCAACTCGCCGCTTTGCGCACCGTCGCGTTTTGCATTTATGTCCGGGCAGCTGATCAGCCGGATCGCAGCCTATGACAATGCCAGCGAATTCCGCGCCTCAGTCCCCACATTTGCGCATTACCTGCGGGCCCTGGGTTACCGCACCTGTTTGTCCGGCAAGATGCATTTCATCGGCCCGGACCAAAAACACGGGTTTCAGGACCGGGTGACCACCGACATCTACCCGTCCGATTTCGCCTGGACCCCGGATTGGGAGGCCCCGGACGAGCGGATCGACAAGTGGTATCACAACATGGCGACGGTCAAGGAAAGCGGCCAGGCGGTCGCCACCTTTCAGACCGACTATGACGACGAGGTTGAGTTCGCCGCCCGCCGCTGGCTGATTGACCGGGCGCGCGACCGTGCCGCCGGAGACGACGCACCGTTCTGCCTCGTGGCCAGTTTCATCCACCCGCACGATCCATATGTGGCCAAGCCTGAATGGTGGAACCTCTATTCCGACGCGGATGTTCCGATGCCGGACTTCACTTTGACGCCCGAGGAACAGGACCCCTTTTCGCGCCGGGTCATGGACGGGATTGAGGCGAGCCATGTGCCCCTGACCGAAGATGAGGTGCGCCGCGCCCGCCGCGCCTATCTGGCCAATGTCAGCTATTTCGACAGCAAGGTCGGCGCAGTGGTTCAGGCATTGGAGGATACTGGCGCGCTGGAGGATACGATCGTGATCGTCACCGCCGACCACGGCGACATGCTGGGTGAACGCGGCCTGTGGTACAAGATGAACTTCTTCGAACACTCCGCTCGGGTGCCCCTGATCATGGCCGGTCAGGGGATCACGTACGGCACGGCATCCAACGCCTGCTCTCTGGTGGATCTGCTGCCCACTTTCGTTGAAATCGCTGGCGGCACAGAGGACATGTTCGGGGAACCGGTGGACGGGCGGTCCTTGATGCCGTTGGCGCGTGGCGAGGACGATCCGATTGACGAAACAATCGGGGAATACTGCGCCGAGATGACGCCCTATCCGGTGTTCATGATCCGGCGCGGGCCGTTGAAATACATTCACTGCGATCCGGACCCGCCGCTGCTGTTCGATCTGTCGCGGGACCCGCTGGAGAAGGTCAATCTTGCCGACGATCCCGCTTATGCAGATCATGCAGCACAGTTTGCCGCCGAAGTTGCGCGGCGCTGGGACAGTGAGAAGCTTCGCGCAGACGTGATCGCGACCCAAAAAACCCGACGCGCCTTGCATGCAGCGATGGAGGCCGGCGCCGGCGACGCCTGGGACTATGATCCTCCGCGCGATGCGTCACAGGAATATGTGCGCAATCATCTGGATTGGACTGCGGCGGCGACCCGATATCGGTTTCCACCGGTTGGGGAGGAGGCAAAATGATGCTCAACGGCAAAACCGCTTTGGTCACCGGCGGCCGTGGGGGGATCGGTCGGGCCATTGTCGCGCGCTTTCTGCGCGAAGGCGCCCGGGTTTACGCCGCCGATCTCACACCACAGGGGTCTTTGACCGCGCATGATGATGACGGCAGTATCTTTGTCAAACTGGATGTCACACAGGAGAGGGATGCCGTTGCCGCGCTGGGCAAGGTTGGTGCAGAGGCGGGCAAACTGGACATTCTGGTAAACGCTGCAGGGATCGAGATCGAAAAGACCATCGAAGAAACGACGCTGGACGAATGGAACCAGTCGTTTGCGGTCAATGTCACCGGAACGTTTCTGACGTCAAAACACGCATTGCCCCTGATGCGTGCCGCATCCGCTTCGGGAACCTCGGCCTCGATCATCAACTTTGGCAGCTATGACGGGTTCATCGCCGATCCCGGCCTCGCCGTTTATTGTGCAACCAAGGGGGCTGTGCACGCGTTGACCAGGGCGATGGCCTGCGATCATGGTCCCGAAGGTATCCGCGTCAATGCGATCTGTCCCGGATATGTCGACACCCCCATGCTGCGGAGCTTTTTCACCGGCGATGGTTCGGGCGGCGGGGGACAGACCATTGATCAGCTGCAACAGGCCGTGCGCGACGTGCACCCGATGCGCACCTACGGCACGCCGGAAGACGTTGCCAATCTGGTCAACTGGCTGGCCTCGGACGAGGCGCGCTATGCCAGCGGTCAGCTTTGGGTTCTGGACGGAGGGCTGAGCGCGCAGGTTCAGCAGATGAAACTATGAAAAAACCGGTGATCGTCACCCGTGCGCCCACAGTTGGTAGAAATGACTGGTTGTTGCTGGTCGCCGGTCGCGACCGGACATCGCTGACCACCTCGTGCCGAGCGCACCGGCCATCTGAATGCAATTGCAGCTTTGATCTGCAGGCCCATGCATCGGAATTTCGCACGTTTGTGCGACATGTGATGATGGCGCACTGATGCGGCTGGCGGGAAAACGGGCGCTGGTTACAGGCGGGCGGCAAGGGATCGGACGCGGAATTGTCCAAGCGTTTATGCGCGAAGGCGCCGCGGTCACGACATGTGGTCGCGGAGGCAGGCCTGAAGGGTTGGCTGAAGACATCACCTGGTACACGCTGGATGTCACGGACGCCGCCGCAGTCCAAGAGTTGGCGGCATCGACAGACGGCCTGGATATCCTGGTCAACAACGCCGGGGTTCAGGTTGAAAAGACCATAACCGACAGCACGGAAGACGACTGGGACGCGGTGATCGGCACCAATTGCCGGGGCGTGTTCAACCTTTGCCGGGCCTATATCCCCCGGATGCCCAAGGGAGGGTCGATCATCAACATCGGCTCTGTTTCCGGGAACGTCGCGGACCCTTCAATGGCGCTCTACAATGCATCCAAGGCTTTTGTGCACGGGTTGACCCGCTCGATTGCGGTCGATCACGGACCCGGGATCAGATGCAACGCCATATGTCCGGGATGGGTCGAGACCGGCATGCTGGACGCGGGTTTTGATTTGGCAACCGATCCGCAAGCCGCACGCCAGGACGCTTTGGCCCGCCATGCCACACGCCGGTTCGGTCGGCCGGAAGACATTGCAAGCCTGGCGGTCTGGCTCGCTTCGGACGAAGCCGGGTTCGCGACCGGCCAAATGTTCACATTGGATGGCGGCATGACAGCGGCCTCGCCTCTCAATCCGGGGCTGTTTTGATGGACATTCGACACACAGCCTGCCTGGGCGGTGGCGTGATCGGTGCCAGTTGGGCGGCATTGTTTCTGGCCTCGGGTCGGTCTGTGGCCCTGTTTGATCCCGATCCTGGCGTAAAGGATCGGGTTCTGGCATATATTGCTGAGGCCTGGCCGGTGATGGAGGCACTGGGACTGACTGAAAACGGCAACCCGGATGCAATCCACTTCCACTCCAGCGCGGCCAGCGCGGTCGAGGACGCGGGATTCGTGCAGGAAAACGTGCCCGAGCGGCTGCAGATCAAACACATGATTTTTGCCGAGATCGAACCGGTCCTGTCACCGAATACCATCGTTGCCAGTTCGGCCTCGGGCCTGACTCTGGGACAGATGCAACCCGGCTGGTCCAACCCGGCGCGGTTTGTTTTGGGCCATCCGTTCAACCCGCCGCATCTGATCCCGTTGGTTGAGGTGATGGGCAATGCCAAAACCGCAGACGGTGTCGTCGACGTGGCGCAGCGGTTCTATGAAAGCCTCGGCAAGACCACGATTCGCGTGAACAAGGAGGTACCCGGTCATGTTGCCAACCGACTGCAGGCTGCGCTGTGGCGCGAGGCAATCCATCTTGTGGTTTCGGGTGTTGCGTCTGTCGAGGATGTGGACAAAGCCGTCTGGGCCGGACCGGGCGTCCGATGGGCGGCAATGGGCCCGACCATGCTGTTCAATCTCGGGGCGGGTGAAGGCGGATTGAAAGCCTTCTGCGACCATTTTGCGGAGACGTTCAACGGGTGGTGGGACGATCTGGGCAAGGTCTCTCTGACGAAAGAGATCGCAGAACAGCTTGCGGATGGCGTTGCAGATGAGGCCCGAGGCAAAACCCTGGCAGACCTGTCACAGCAGCGAGATGCGCTGATCCTCGCCATGCAGAAATCCATTTCGGATTTGCGCTGACGTCAGCCCAGAAGCTGCCCCAGCTTCATCGCGACACCCATATTGCCGGAGATCTTGAGCTTGCCCAGCGCCACGCCCGTCATCGGGTTCAGCTTGCCGGTCAGCAGCTTGGTCAGGTTTTCCTGCGAAATGCGGATCGTGCAGTCCGTTTCCTGATCCTGCGTCGAGGCCTGATTGTCGGCCAGAACAATCACGCCCTCAGCCCCGCAATCGAATTTCAGGGACCCGTCAAAGCTCTTGCCAGTCAGTCCCTTTTGTATCCCGTCGGCGATGTCCTGAAGCATCTGTTGTCCCTTCGCAGTTTTTGAATGCGTAAAGCGTGGGGAGACAGGTGATCAAGGATGACCCTGCTGGAACTTGTGATCAGGATGCCTGTAGTATCTGTACGGTCCGTTCACAGGGCTGACCTCCGTAAAACGCGTCCAGCACGTCCTGACACTCGGGTGGGGCATCCGATACAGACGAAAACAAGGTCATGGAAGAGCGCAGTTTTTTGGCGTCGATTCCACCAAGGATATCACTGGCGTCGCGCCCCTTGTGCAAAAGCATCAGTCGGGCGGTTTCCGTCAGGCGACGGCGCAGTTCGGGGTGATCCAGATAGGCTGCCGCTTCGTCCAACCCTTCAATTCCATAAAGCTGCGCCATGTGGGACCGGCCAAGCTCTGCCAGTTGCGGAAACACAAACCACATCCAGTGGCTTGTCTTTTGTCCCTGACGCAACTCTTGCAGGACATCGGTCCAGACCGTGTCCTGCGCCTCGATGAACATGTCGAGCTCGTTGTCGGTATCGTCGTCGTCGATCACTTGGCCAGACGCTTGTCGCGTGCCGCCAGCAGTTTCAGGCGCAGGGCGTTCAACTGGATGAATCCTGCCGCGTCCTTCTGGTCATAAGCACCTGCATCTTCTTCAAAGGTCACATGCGCCTCGGAATACAGCGAATGATCCGACCAGCGACCGACCGTCGAAGCCAGACCTTTGTACAGTTTCACGCGAACGGTGCCGGTGACGTGCTCTTGCGATTTGTCGATCGCGGCCTGCAGCATCTCACGCTCGGGCGAGTACCAGAACCCGTTATAGATCAGCTCGGCATATTGCGGCATCAGTTGGTCCTTCAGATGCATCGCGCCACGGTCCATGGTGATGGATTCGATGCCACGATGCGCTTCCAGCAGGATGGTGCCTCCGGGCGTTTCATAGATGCCGCGTGATTTCATCCCGACGAACCGGCCTTCGACCAGATCGAGACGGCCAATGCCGTGCTTGCCGCCATATTCGTTCAGCTTGGTTAGGATCGTGGCGGGGCTCATAGCCTCGCCATTGATGCTGACCGCGTCGCCTTTTTCAAAGCCGATCTCGATGAATTCCGGAGTGTTCGGCGCGTCCTCGGGGTGGACGGTACGCTGATAGACATAATCGGGCGCCATATCGGCGGGGTCTTCCAGAACTTTGCCTTCGGACGAGGTGTGCAGCAGGTTTGCGTCAACCGAGAAAGGCGCCTCACCACGTTTGTCCTTGGCAATCGGGATCTGGTTCGCCTCGGCAAATTCCAGTAGCTTGGTGCGGCTGGTCAGGTCCCACTCCCGCCACGGGGCGATCACCTTGATGTCGGGGTTCAGCGCGTAGGCGGCCAGTTCGAACCGCACCTGATCGTTGCCCTTGCCGGTTGCGCCATGGGCCACGGCATCGGCCCCGGTGGCTTCGGCAATCTCGACCAGACGCTTCGAGATCAGCGGCCGTGCGATCGAGGTGCCCAGCAGGTACAGCCCCTCATACTGCGCATTGGCGCGGAACATCGGGAAGACGAAGTCGCGGACGAACTCCTCGCGGATATCCTCGATATAGATGTTTTCGGGCTTGATCCCCAGCAGCTCGGCCTTCTTGCGCGCCGGCTCCAGCTCCTCACCCTGACCCAGATCGGCGGTGAAGGTCACGACCTCACAGCCATACTCGGTCTGCAGCCATTTCAGGATGATCGAGGTATCGAGGCCACCGGAATAGGCCAGAACAACTTTCTTGGGCGCGGACATCTGACTTCCCTTTATGCGTAGAACGACTGGCCCCTAGCGGGTTTTGTGAGCAGGGGCAAGTTCATGTGGATTGACGCAACGCGTGAATTAGGGTGAAACGCATAGAAAGATAGCAAGGAACGAAAGAAGGGGCAGTTTGACATGCTGGGTTGGCAGATTTTCATGCACTCAGTTCGGATGGTGTTTGGTAACCTCAAGCAGGTCCTTCAAATCACGGTCGGACCTGCGCTGGTTGCCACGATTATCATCGTTGGGCTGTTCATGGCGCTGGGCATTCCGCTTGACGCTTTCGAAGGGTCCACTGGAGAATTGCCACCGGGTGTGACAACGGCGTCAGTTTTTGTATTTGTCTTGGGTTTGATTGTGGTGATGTTCATCACTATGGCGTGGATCGCAGTCTCCTGGCATCGGTTTATTTTGCTCGAAGAGTACCCTACCGGAATTTTTCCAACGTTCCGGTTCGACAGGATCATGGGCTATTTCGGGCGTTTCATGCTGCTGGGCGTCTTGATGATGATCGCCTATGTCCCGATGGGACTCGTTTTTGCCGGTCTGGGCGAAGGTCTTGCGGGCGTCTCGGTAATTCTGCTGATCGCCTATACCGCCTTTCTGGTTGTCTGCTTTTATCGGTTGTCGATAATTCTGCCTGCCGTCGCAGTTGGGCACCCGATCTCGCTGGGCGATGCGTGGACCAATACTGTCGGTGTGTCCGGTGCGATCCTTGTGCTGCTGCTTGTTGCCTTCCTGTTTCAGGTTCTTGTGCAGTTGGTCTTTACCGCAGTTGCCATCATTCCGGTCTTGGGGGTTTTGCTGGCGGTGTTTTTTGGAACGCTCATCCTTCCGATGATCAATGTCAGCATTTTCACCACGATGTACGGTGTGTTTGTCGAAAAGCGCGAACTGACCTGATCCGCGTACACATATGTATTCCTTGCCCTTTCGGCAGTGATGCGGCAGTGACACCGACATGAGTGATTTCATGACTTGTGCCCGTGCCGCCGAACAGGCGATGCGCACCGTGTTTCCGGCGACACCTCTGCAGCGGAATGCGCATCTGTCCGAGCGCTATGGCGCGGATATCTGGCTCAAGCGCGAAGACCTCAGCCCGGTGCGATCCTACAAAATCCGCGGCGCGTTCAATGCCATGCGGAAACAGCAAGGGCAGGATCTGTTCGTTTGCGCCAGCGCGGGCAATCACGCGCAGGGCGTGGCCTATATGTGCAAGCATCTGGGTGTGAAGGGCGTGATCTTCATGCCGGTGACAACGCCGCAGCAAAAGATCCAGAAAACCCGCATTTTCGGCGGTGACAATATCGAGGTTCATCTGACCGGCGACTATTTCGATGACACGCTGGCCGCCGCCCAAAGCTGGTGCGCCGAGCGGGGCGGGCACTTTCTGTCTCCGTTTGACGATGCGGATGTGATCGAAGGTCAGGCCTCTCTGGCAGTTGAGATCGAGGCGCAACTCGGCCGCGTGCCCGATCACGTTGTCCTGCCCGTTGGCGGCGGCGGCATGTCCTCGGGTGTGGCCACATGGTTTGGTGACCGCACACATTGCCTGTTTGTCGAGCCCAAGGGCGGCGCCTGCCTTCATGCCGCGCTGGCGGCGGGGCATCCGGTGGCACTGGACTCGGTCGACAACTTTGTCGATGGCGCGGCGGTGGGCCGGATCGGAGACCGGCCCTTCGCGTTGCTCAAGGACCGTCACCTGTCGGATGTCCTGGTTTTGTCCGAGGATCGCATCTGCACAACGATGATCGAGATGCTGAATGTCGAGGGCATCGTTCTGGAGCCCGCAGGGGCGCTGGCGATTGAGGCCGTCGCTGACATTCAGAGCTTTATTCGCGGCAAGACCGTGGTCTGTGTGACCTCGGGGGGAAATTTCGACTTTGAACGCCTGCCCGAGGTCAAGGAACGTGCACAGCGCTACTCTGGCGTTAAGAAATACTTTATCCTGCGCCTGCCGCAGCGCCCCGGTGCCCTCAAAGAGTTCCTGAACATTCTGGGGCCCGAGGATGATATCGCCCGGTTCGAATACATGAAGAAATCAGCGCGCAATTTCGGTTCGGTTCTGATCGGAATCGAGACCCGGAAACCCGAAAATTTCATGCGTCTGTTTGCGCATCTGGATGACGCCGGGTTCACCTATACAGATATCACCGAAGATGAAACGCTTGCGCAGTTTGTGATCTGACTCAGGTCAGGTTCTGCGCAAGCTCTGCCTCGAAAACCGCTTTTGACGCGTCGAACGCCGCCAGCAGCGCCGGCAAATCCACGTCCATTCCATGCCCTGCGGCAGCGCGGCGCTCACCGTCCTGACAGAGTTTGGAAAACTGGTCGAATCCCAGGCTTAGCGCGCTGCCTTTGAGAAAATGCAGGTTCTGTTCCAGCTCTTTTCGAGCGGTGTCCGAATGCAGGCGTGCGATGGCCTCCTGCACTTCTTCGAGAAAAATCTCGACGACCTCGTCGAATTCACCCGCGCCGACCTCATCCCGCACTTGCCTGACTCGGGGCCAGTGGATCATTCGCATCCTCCTGCTTCGGACCGCGTGTACCTTTTGGTACCGCGTTTCCTGTAAACAGGCGGTTAACCCGAAAAGGGATGGCGCGGGCCTTACGGCTTCACCGGATGTTAAATCCAACGGCGCTAGGGTTGGTCCGTGCGGGAGATGCCACAGATCAGGGATTGCAGCGTGTCAGAAGCCACTCAACAGGAAGCCGGGTCCGGGCTGGATTTTGGTGCGATCCGAAGGGTGCTGGTGGTCGATGACAGCCGTCTGCAGCGGCGCATTCTGGCCGCCTCGTTCAAAAAATGGGGGTTCGAGGTTCTTGAGGCCGACAGCGGTGACGCGGCCATCGCGATGTGCGCCGATCAATCACCCGATCTGGTGCTCAGCGATTGGGTGATGCCGGGGATGAGCGGGCTGGAGTTCTGCCGCGCTTTTCGCGCGATGGACACCGAACACTACAGCTATTTCATACTGCTCACATCCAAGAGCGAAAAGCAGGAGGTTGCGCGGGGGTTGGATGCCGGGGCTGACGATTTCCTGATCAAGCCTCTGGAAGCGGATGAGCTGCGCGCGCGCATTTCGGCCGGGGCTCGTATTCTGGATATGCAGCGCGAACTGTCAAAGAAGAACCGGATGATCGAATCCGCGTTGGAAGAACTGAAACTTGTGCACGACGCTATCGACAAGGACTTGATGCAGGCGCGAAAAATTCAGGAGTCGCTCGTGCCCGAACTGACACGAAAGTTCGGAAACTCGCGTGTCAGCCTGTTGCTGAAACCATGCGGTCACATTGGCGGCGATCTGGTGGGTGTGTTTTCGCCCGGCATTAATCGGTTAGGGTTTTACAGCATTGATGTGTCGGGGCACGGGATTACCTCGGCCATGATGACGGCGCGACTGGGCGGCTATCTGTCCAGCACTCACTTTGACCAGAACGTCGCGATGGAGCGGCGATTTGACAAGTTTTACGCCCTGTTGCCGCCCGAGGAGGTTGCCGGGACGCTCAACTCGCGCCTGATCGCAGATGCCGGGGTCGAAGAGTACTTTACGATGGTTTATGCCATCATCGACCTGCGCTATGGACACCTCAAGATGGTACAGGCCGGGCACCCGCACCCCCTGTTGATGCGCCAGGATGGCAGCACCGAGTTTCTGGGGGGCGGGGGTCTGCCCGTTGGGTTGTTGTCCAACGCGTCCTTTCATCAATTCGAAACGTATCTGAACCCGGGCGACAAGCTGTTGCTGTATTCCGATGGCTTTACGGAATGCCGCCTCGCCGAAGGCGGGCTGTTGGATGAGGACGGCTTGTTGCGGATGGCTCAGGAGTGCATTGTAGACCGGGGCGGGCCTGAATTTCTGGACGATATGTTCTGGCGACTCACGCAGGTCATGTCGCCCGATGCCGCGATGGAAGATGACGTTTCAGCCGTTTTCTTTGAGTATAACGGGCCCTAAAGGTCGCCAAGATGCAGGCTGGCAAAATGACGGTCGCCGTCATTGCCCAGCAATTCGACCGCGTCCGATGTGTCCATCCAGAGGGCCTCGTGAAACGCTTCTGTAGGCGGGCCCATACGCCGGACGGGCCGCGCGCGATAGATCAGGCACATCTTTTCGGCCCAGAGGTCGTATTCCGGCATATATGTGAATCGACGAAAGGCGCCGATGCGCCGTGGATCGGAAATGGTCCACCCGGTTTCTTCGTACACTTCGCGATGCAGGGCCGTGATCGGCGATTCGCCGGAGTCGATCCCGCCGCCGGGCAATTGCAGATCCGGTCCGGGTTCGGTCTGGCAGGTCAGCAACAGATGCCTGCGGCGGGGCAGCAGGGCATAAACGCCAACCCGCCGCGTGTATTTTCGTCCGGGCTGCGGGGTTTCACCGAACCGTCTGATCATGTATGGCCCCTTTCAACCCATTTTGTTCGACCTATATGGTGGCGGTATGCCAACCCGTGGCGTGTAAGGAAACCCCATGTCTCTTGGAACTAAAATCGCGTGGGACGATACCGTCCTGCCCTTTCAGCTTGATGTATCGGACATGCGCGGCCGCGTGGCCCGTCTGGACGGCGTGCTGGATGGTATCCTGAAACAGCACGACTATCCCGAACAGGTCGAGGCGTTGGTGGCAGAGATGGCCCTGCTGACCGCGTTGATCGGCCAGACCGTTGCGCTGCGCTGGAAACTGTCACTGCAGGTGCAGTCCAAGGGTGCGGTTCGGATGATTGCAACCGACTACTACGCGCCACAAACCGAGGGCGAACCGGCCAGAATCAGGGCCTATGCCAGTTTCGACCGGGACCGGTTGCGTGAGGGTGCGCCCTTTGATCAGGTGGGAGAGGGATACTTTGCCATCATGATCGATCAGGGCGAAAACACGCAACCGTATCAGGGGATCACGCCGCTGGCGGGTGGATCGCTTCGCGCTTGTGCCGAAGCGTATTTTGCGCAGTCCGAGCAGTTGCCGACCCGGTTTTCGCTGAGCTTTGGCAAATCGACAGAACCGGGCGTTGATGAGCACTGGCGCGCTGGCGGCATCATGCTGCAGCATATGCCAAAAGCGTCGCCTTTTGTGGCGTCGGGTGAAGGCAGCGGTGACATCCTGTCTGCTGATGATCTGGTCGACGGGGTCGAAGGCGAAAACTGGGGCCGGGTCAACATCCTGTTGGACACGGTCGAGGATCTGGAACTGATCGGACCGTCGATTGCGCCGACCGACCTGTTGATCCGCCTGTTCCACGAGGAACAGCCACGTGTCTATGACGCGCAGGCCGTCCAGTTCGGCTGCACCTGCTCCGAAGATCGCGTGCGCCAGAGCCTGTCGATCTATTCGGCCAAGGACATCGAAAAGATGACCACGCCCGAGGGCAATGTAACGGCTGATTGCCAGTTCTGCGGGGCGCATTATGTGCTGGATCCCGCGACGGTCGGCTTTGATGCCGAAGGCGCCAAGGGTGCATGATCCCACCGAACAGATCCGGGCGGCGCTGGGCCGCCCCGGTCACGGGTCGAGCGACTTTGACCTGAATCCGGAAACCGTCCTGCCGCCCGGGCGCAAATTGCGCCCGGCTGGCGTTCTGGTGCCCATCTCGGTCGTCGGTGGCGCGCCACGTCTGATCCTGACCAAGCGGTCATCGGCCCTGAAACACCACCCTGGTCAGATCGCCTTTCCCGGCGGCAAGCAAGATGACGGCGATGCGAATGTCACGGCGGCGGCCTTGCGCGAAGCCCGTGAAGAGATTGGCTTGCCCATCGAAATGCCCGAGATTCTGGGATTCCTGCCGACCCATGAGACGGTGACTTCGTTCTCGGTGACCCCGGTGGTGGCAATCCTGCGCGAAAGCTTCGAGGCAATTCCGGAACCCGGAGAGGTGGATGAGGTGTTTTCCGTTCCTCTGTCGCATGTTCTGAATCCCGCCAATTACCTCATCGAGTCGCGCCGGTGGCGCGGCCAGCGACGAAAATACTTCACAGTGCCATTCGGCCCCTATTACATCTGGGGCGCAACTGCCCGCATTTTGCGGGGGCTAGCGGCACGGGTGAATGAATGAAGCGGATCGAAGAGGCCTGGGTTTCTGAACCAGCGACCCAACACGTGTGCTCGGCCCTGAAAACGTCCGGTGCGAAAGCATTGTTCGTCGGCGGGTGCGTCCGCAATGCGCTGCTTGGTGCACCGGTCTCTGATATTGACATTGCGACGGACGCCCGGCCGGAACAGGTGGTCGAGCTGGCCCAAAAGGCAGGCCTCAAGGCGATACCCACGGGCATCGACCATGGCACCGTCACGGTGGTCAGTGGCGGTATCCCGCACGAGATAACCACCTTCCGCCGCGATGTGGAAACGGATGGCCGCCGCGCGGTCGTCGCTTATGCCGACACTGTGCAAGAAGACGCCGCGCGCCGGGATTTCACCATGAACGCGATCTATGCGCGGCCTGACGGAACCATACTGGACCCGCTTGGCGGGTTGCCCGACCTCCAGGCGCGCCGCGTGCGGTTCATCGGCACAGCCGCGCATCGCATTCGCGAAGACTACCTGCGCTCGCTGCGGTATTTCCGGTTTCACGCCTGGTACGGGGACGCTGGCAACGGGTTCGATGCCGAGGCTCTTGCGGCGATCGCGTCAAATCTTGACGGGCTATCGGCTTTGTCCCGCGAACGCGTGGGGGCCGAACTGCTGAAGCTGCTCGGGGCGCCTGACCCGGCGCCTTCTGTCGCCGCGATGCGCAACACCGGGGTAATGGCGCAGGTTCTTCCCGGCGCGGATGACCGGGCGCTGGCGCCTTTGGTGGCCATTGAACAGGCGGCAGATGCCGCGCCCGACCCGGTGCGCCGGTTGGCATCAATTGCAACCCCGCAAGACGCCGCGACCCTGCGGCTGAGCCGGGCGCAGCTGCAACGTCTGACCCGCATGCGGGACGAGGCCTCGGCCTCCACCAGCGTGGCTGAGTTGGGCTACAGGTACGGCGACGAAGGCGGGCTGCATGAAACCCTGTTGCGGTGCGCCCTTTTCGAACAACCGTGGTCCGAGGACTTGCGCACGGCCCTGCATTCGGGTGCCGAGGCGCGCTTCCCAATAAAGGCGACCGACCTGATCCCGGAGTTCACCGGCCCTGCGCTGGGAAGGAAACTGGCAGAGCTTGAGGCGCGCTGGATCGCCTCGGGGTTTCAGCTGACCCGCAAAGATTTGCTGACCGGTTGAAACGAAGTCTCAAAAGGGGATGACAAACAAATTCGTTTGTGATTACTTGCGCCTGTCACTTGAATTGGAGGGAGGCATGCGAATGTACTACGGGATCTGGTTCGGCTAAAGCCGGAACGCTCGACCCGTAGGGGTGGTGTTCTGGCGCCATCTTTCTTCGCACGCCCTGTTTTTCTTGCTCAATTGGAGCATCCTCCATGTTTCGCTATTTCGAAAACCTCGTTGACCCCTTTGTCGCCTACAAGGAATCCGACAAGCCGCCGACACGGCTGTGGCCGTTCATGCTGGACTACTCGCAGCCTTTCAAGCGGGTGTTTTTTTGGACCGCGCTTGTTTCCGTCATCGTTGCCGGCGTCGAGATCGGTCTGATCTATTACATGGGGCGTGTTGTCGACCTGTTGGGCGGCTCGCCCACCGAGGTCTGGCAGGATCACGGCACCGAACTGCTGTTGATGGCCGCGTTCATTATGCTGTTGCGGCCCATCCTGCATCTTGTCGACGTGCTGCTGTTAAACAACACGATCCTGCCGAACTTTGGCACGCTGATCCGATGGCGTGCCCATAAGCATGTTTTGCGTCAGTCCGTTGGCTGGTTCGAGAACGATTTTGCCGGACGGATCGCAAACAGGATCATGCAGACACCGCCCGCTGCAGGCGAAGTGGTGTTTCAGGTCTTTGATGCGATTTCCTTCTCGCTGGCCTATCTCATCGGCGCGGCGATCCTTTTGTATGTCGCAGATCCACGCCTGCTGATCCCGCTGGTGATCTGGTTTGCGCTCTATGCTCTGCTGGTGCGCTGGACGGTCCGGCGTGTCGGACCGGCCTCCAAGGCGGCCTCGGACGCCCGTTCGACCGTTACCGGGCGGGTGGTGGACAGCTATACCAATATCCATTCGGTCAAGATGTTTGCCCATGACTCGCAGGAACTGGATTATGCCCGCGAAGCGATTGAGGAAACGCGCCGAACGTTCCAGGTAGAGATGCGGATTTTCACCATCATGGACGCCGTTCTGGTGACTTTGAACGGCCTGTTGATCGTTGGTGTTGTCGGTTGGGCCATATACCTATGGATGCAGGGTGGCGCGTCGGTGGGCGTTGTTGCCGCCGCAACCGCCCTGACCCTGCGGCTGAACGCCATGACCGGGTGGATCATGTGGGCGCTGACCAGTTTCTTCCGTCAACTCGGCATCGTTGCCGAAGGGATGGAGACCATCGCGCAGCCCATTGATCTGCTGGATGCTGCCGGGGCCAAACCGCTGCACCTGACAACCGGCGAGATTCAGGTCCGGGATCTGTCGCACCACTACGGTCGGGATGCCGGTGGTCTGGACCGCGTCAACATGACCATTCAGCCCGGCGAAAAGATCGGTCTGATCGGACGGTCCGGTGCAGGGAAATCAACCCTGGTCAAGCTGTTGTTGCGGTTTTATGACGTGGAGCGCGGTGCGATTCTGATCGATGGTCAGGACATCTCAGGCGTGACGCAGGACAGCTTGCGCGGCCATATCGGCATGGTTCAGCAGGACAGCGCTTTGCTGCACCGGTCGGTTCGCGACAACATTCTGTATGGTCGGCCCGACGCCACCGAAGAGCAGATGATCGCCGCCGCCAAACAGGCTGAAGCGCATGAGTTCATTCTCGACCTGCAGGACCCGCAGGGGCGCACCGGCTATGATGCGCATGTGGGCGAGCGTGGTGTGAAGCTCAGTGGCGGTCAGCGGCAGCGGGTGACGCTGGCGCGGGTAATCCTGAAGGACGCGCCAATCCTTTTGTTGGACGAGGCGACATCCGCCCTAGATTCCGAGGTTGAAGCGTCGATTCAGGAGACCCTTTACGGCATGATGCAAGGCAAGACTGTCATCGCCATTGCCCACCGGCTGAGCACGATCGCTCAGATGGACCGGATTCTGGTGATGGATGCCGGGCGCATCGTGGAAGAAGGCGCACATTCCGAGCTGCTGGCGCAGGGTGGTCTTTACGCTCAGTTCTGGGCGCGGCAATCTGGCGGCTTCATGAACCCGGAGGCCGCTGAATGAGGGTTGCCGACCTCATAAACCCGTTCAAGAACATCGAAACGCCCCCACCACAGACGTTGGGGGCGTTTATTCGCTGGAGCCTGTCCGGCGCGTGGCCAATGCTGTTTGTCGCCGCGTTCTTTTCGGCAATCGCGGGCGCGATGGAGGCTGGCACCGCGTGGATTCTGGGCCGCGTGATCGACGTGGCAACGTCCAGCGGGCCCGAGAATTTCCTGACCGCCGCCAATATGTGGATGATCCTTGGGGCAGTGGCCTTTTTTATGCTGCTGCGCCCGATCCTGTTCGGCCTGTCTTCGGTGTCGAACAATTACATCGTGATGCCCAATATCACGCCCTTGGTTCTGGCCAAGCTGAACCGGTGGACGCTGGGCCAGTCGGTGACCTATTTCGATGATGACTTCGCGGGACGCATTGCACAGAAGCAGATGCAAACATCGAACGCGATGGCCTCGGTCGTGTCGGAAACGATCAGTGCCATCGTATTTGCATTGGCGTCTTTGGCGGGGTCTTTGCTGTTGTTAGGGTCCATTCACCCGCTGGTGATGCTGCCTTTTGCGGCCTGGTTGGTGGTCTATTTCCTGCTGGTCCGCTGGTATCTGCCACGCATCCGTGTGCGCTCCGCCGCGCGGGCCGGGGCGCGGGCGATGGTGTCAGGGCAGGTGGTCGACACGATCACCAATATCAAGACGGTCAAGCTGTTTGCCCATTCGGCGTTCGAGGATCAGGCCGCGCGGGACTCGATGGTCGAATTGCGTGAGAGGTCACTGGATTTCGGCAAGCTCTCCGCCAGTTTCCGGTTCATCCTGATGACGCTGGCCGGTATTTTGCCCGTGCTGCTGTTGGGCGCGACGCTGTGGCTCTGGCAATTCGGTATGGCGACCGCTGGAGATATTGTTGCGGCGGGCGCTGTGTCGATCCGCATTGCGCAGATGACCGGCTGGGTCAGTTTCACGCTGATGGGCCTCTACGCGAATGTGGGCGAGATTGAGAACGGAATGAAGACGCTGGCTAAACGGGATCGCGTCGAGGATGCAGCACGGGCCGTAGATCTGAATGTGGTGAAGGGTGGCATCACGTTTGACGCGGTCAGCTTTGCCTATGGGCGCGACATTGGTGGCGTGACAGAGATTCATCTGAACGTGCAGCCCGGTGAAAAACTGGGCATTGTCGGCGCATCCGGGGCCGGGAAATCAACCTTGGTGTCCTTGCTGCTGCGGCTCTATGACGGGGAAAGTGGGTCCATTCGCATCGATGGGCAGGACGTGTCGCAGGTCACTCAGGACAGCCTGCGCCGCCAGATCGGAATGGTCACGCAGGAAACCGCGATGTTCAATCGCTCGGCTCGCGAGAACATCCTGTACGGTCGCCCTGATGCAACCGAAGAAGAGCTGATCCAGGCTGCGAAAAAGGCCGAAGCGCATGACTTCATACTGGGTCTTCAAGACGCGCAGGGGCGCAAAGGGTATGACGCCCATCTGGGTGAACGCGGCGTAAAGCTTAGCGGCGGCCAGCGCCAGCGGATTGCCTTGGCACGCGCCATCCTCAAAGACGCCCCGATCCTGGTTTTGGACGAAGCGACCTCGGCGCTGGACTCTGAGGTCGAGGCGTCGATTCAGACTGCGCTGCACCGGGTCATGCAGGGCAAGACCGTTCTGGCCATCGCACACCGTCTGTCGACCCTCAGCGAGATGGACCGCATCGTCGTTCTGGATCACGGGCGTGTCGTGGAAAGCGGAACCCATGATGTCCTGCTTGAAAAGGGCGGGCTGTATGCAAGGTTCTGGCATCGCCAGTCCGGCGGGTTCATTCAGGCCGAAGCCGCCGAATAAGGGGTTTTGTTGCACACGAACCCCCGGTATCAGGCCTCCATGACGCAGCAATTCACCATTAACCGGCTTGGGCATCAGGGCGACGGTATCGCAGATGGACCGGTCTATGCGCCACGCACTCTGCCGGGTGAAGTGGTCACCGGGACGCTGCTCGGTCAATTTCTGCAGGATATCCGTATCGAGACGCCTTCGGACAGCCGCGTGCAGGCCCCGTGCCGCCACTATAAGGCATGCGGGGGCTGTCAATTGCAGCACGCGTCAGATGAATTTGTCGCCGGTTGGAAGGTGGATGTGGTTCGGAATGCGCTGGCTGCGCAAGGGCTCGAGGCCCCGATGCGGCCAATTCACACATCGCCGGAACGGTCCCGACGCCGCGCCACGATCACCGTGCGCCGCACCAAAAAAGGCGCCCTGGCCGGGTTCCACGCCCGCGCATCGGAGACGATCACCGAGATCCCGGACTGTCATTTGCTGGACCCCGAACTGATCTCCGCGATTCCCCTGGCCAAAGAGCTGGCGATTCTGGGCGGCAGCCGCAAAGGTATTCTGGCCGTCACCCTGACCCTGTCCGAGGTCGGTCTGGACGTTGCGGTGAACGGCGGCAAGCCGTTGGATGGCCCGCTGGAACTGGCGCTGGCGCAGGCAACCGAGAAACACCTGCTGGCCCGCCTCAGCTGGGACGACGAGGTCATTGCCATGCGACACCCGCCGGTTCAACGCTTTGGCCCTGCCGATGTCATGCCCCCGCCGGGTGCGTTTTTGCAAGCCACCAAGGACGGAGAACAGGCTTTAACACAGGCCGTTCTCGAAGCAACGCGGGGTGCCAAGCGTATCGTTGATCTGTTTGCCGGCTGTGGGACGTTTTCCTTGCCACTGGCACAAATCGCCGAAGTGCACGCGGTTGAAGGCGACGCCGCGATGACAAAGGCGTTGGATCAGGGCTGGCGCAAGGCACAAGGGCTGAAACAGGTCACGACCGAGGCGCGCGACCTGTTTCGACGCCCAATGATGCCAGATGAACTGACCAAATACGATGCCGTCGTTCTGGACCCGCCGCGCGCGGGGGCCGAGGCGCAGGTGGCAGAGCTGATTCAGGCCACAAGACCGGTCATTGCCTATGTTTCGTGCAACCCGGTGACCTTCGCGCGCGACGCAAAAACCATTGTTAACGCGGGTTACACCCTTGAATGGGTACAGGTCGTTGACCAATTTCGATGGTCGTCACATACGGAACTTGCGGCGCGGTTTGTGCTGAACCCCGCATCTTGAGCAGACAGGAGACAGGCAGAATGGGGTTCAGACAGCGCTTGCTGACCGTTATCGAGGCTCCGGCTTTTGGCCGCTTCATCACCGGTGTCATCATTTTCAACGCCGTGTTGTTGGGCATGGAGACGTCACCGACGCTGATGGATCGGGCCGGGCCACTGATCGTGTTTCTAGATCGGGTCTGTCTGGCAATATTCGTCGCTGAAATCGGTTCAAAACTGATCGCCACGGGGCGCAGGTTTTTCACAAGTGGCTGGAACATCTTTGATTTTGTGATCGTTGGTATCGCTCTGATCCCGGGCGGCGGGGGTCTGTCGGTGCTGCGGGCGCTGCGAATCCTGCGGGTGTTGCGGGTCATTTCCGTTGCACCGAGGCTGCGCCGCGTGGTCGAAGGCTTTATCTCGGCGGTACCGGGCATGGCCAGTGTGTTCCTGCTGATGGCGATCCTGTTTTACATCGGCGCCGTGATCGCGACCAAACTGTTCTCACAATCCTTCCCCGAGTGGTTCGGGGATCTGGGCCTATCGGCCTATACCCTGTTCCAGATCATGACGCTGGAAAGCTGGTCCATGGGGATCGTCCGGCCGGTGATGGATGTCTACCCTTATGCCTGGATGTTCTTTGTGCCCTTCATCATGGTCACGACGTTTGCGGTGGTGAACCTGCTTGTGGGTCTGATCGTGAATTCGATGCAGGACGCGCATCACGCCGAGGACGAAGTGAAAACCGATGCTTATCGCGATCAGGTGCTCGAGCGGCTGGAAACCATCGAACGCCACTTAATTGAGCAGTCGAACATCAAAAAGTGATTTCAGTTTATTGTTTTTTTGGCATAATGATTCCCAAAAAAAGCAGCAGGCAGTGAAAACATGGATCGTCGAGCATTTGGATTGGGGGCAATGGCAACGCTGAGCCTTTCGGCTTGTGCCTCAGCCAGCCCAAAATTTCTGACCTACAACGGACCCGAAGTGACCTCTTTGGTGGTCAACAAGGGCGCGCGGAAACTCTACCTTTTACACAATGAAAAGATCCTTCGGGAATACGAGGTCGATCTGGGATTTGCTCCGAACGGGACCAAGACCCGAAAGGGCGACGGTCGCACGCCCGAAGGCACCTATCTGATCGACCGCCGCAACCCGCGCAGCAGCTACCACCTGTCACTGGGGATTTCTTATCCCAACTCGCAGGACGTCGCTCAGGCCAAGGCGGCAGGTGTCGATCCCGGTGGCGACATCTTCATTCACGGTCAGCCCAATCTGCGGTCGGAATACAAGCGCGCGAAAAAGACGCCGGACTGGACCGCGGGCTGCATCGCCGTCAAGAACGACGAGATGGAAGAAATCTACGCGATGGTGAACCGGGGCACGCTGATCACCCTGCGTCCCTGACGCGGCGCTAGACCGGCGCCCAGTTGCCGAACCCAAACTGCATGTAGTCCCGCGGGTAGGCCTCAGTCGCCAGCGCCTCGAGGCGTGTGTCATAAATCTGATCCAGCGTGAATGGTGCATCCGGTATGTGCGTGCCCGGCTGCGGCGGGGTCGTGTGCCCAAATCGGCGCGCCAGATCGGGCAGCGCTGTCGCCAACTCTTCCTCCCGCAGAATCAGATCGGGTGCCGCAAATCCGGACACTCCATCGAGCGCCTGCGATTGGCTGCACCACGTTCCGTCCACCCGGATCGGCGTCTGTCCGTTCAGGTTCTGGCGCAAGAATGTCAGGAATGCCGCGAAAGCGTCGTAATGCTGTTCCAGGGCGTAGTTATTGTCCCGCACCTGTCCGGGGATCGGCAATTTGAACCGATTGCGCAATGTGTGCCGGATCACCTGATAGCTGTCGGGGCCCTTGTTCAGGATGCGCGCACAAAACGCGGTATGGGCGCGGGCCAAAGGGTGGCGCAGAACGGTGAACTTGCGATGGCCCGGGTGTGACTGCATCCAGTCCCGCACCTGTTTCCGGTTTTGATCCGTGATCAGCCCGTCGATTTTGACAGAATCCAGATCCGCCAACCATTGGCTCACCAGCGGTTCAATCCCGCTGCGCAAGGGCAGATACATCAAGGGCGTTGCAGGGGCGGCGACATAATTGCCGACCGCCGGACCGCGTCGCGGCTCGTAACTCGGCATCCGGTGCAGGTTCAAAGCATCCATTTCGGACAGGGCCCGCGCCAATTCATCGGGATTGGTCACCTTGGACAACGGTGCGGACGGGTTCTGCGGCTTCAATGTATCGTCCAGACGGGTCAGCCGTGCCTCGATCCCCAACCAGGCCGCGAGACCGTTCAGGATGTCCAACTGGCTCAGGTCGTCATAGCCGATGAAGAATGGTGTCTGTCCGGATGTCTGCAGATGGCTAAGCAAAAACTGGTGGTAGTCCTGCAACTGCTCAACATATTCAAAGAACTCTTGCGCACGAAACTCCACCTGCGCGTCAAGGCGGCGTTTGATGTTCTTCAGTTGCCATTGTTTGGTCTTGCGCGCGATCTTGAGAGACAGGTAGCTGTCCAGCGGATTGCGCGTCAGAATGATCTTGGCGCAGCGGGGGTCGTTCAGGGCCGGTACCAGCACGCGAGGGTCATGATCTCTAAAGTACCGGAAACCACCCAAGCCCTCTGGATCGGATCGAATGGCTTTTACAAGACGGGTGGGATCGTCATCGCGCGCCTCCAGCGAAACCCCCAGCAGGTTGTCGGACTTCAAGCGGCCGATAAAATGCGCATTGAAGGCCTCGCCATGGCAGGTGACGCCGTCAAGCGCATTCAGGTTTGCCTCCAGCAGGTTCGAACCGGTGCGCATGGCGGCCAGAATGATGAAATAGTCGAACTTCGCAGACATGCGTACCTATTGAACCAGATAGGGTTTGCGGAAGGGTTTCGTCTGCGACCCAAAGACATCGTCGGCCGGAAAATCGCCCATCAGATAGGGGTGCATGCCCTGGTTCTTGAGGTTTTGCAGGAACTGCCCGAAACCGGACAGATCGACCATGGTCGGGGCCTCGGTCAAGTGGCTGAGCTGATGTGGTCCGATTTCTTCGATGACGGATTGCAACGGTTCCATAGGAGATTCGACGAATTCCGCCAGCGACCAGCTGCGAACCCTTGCCTTGGTCCAGACCGAGGTCAAAACCTCAAGCTGCTTGGTTTCGATCTGCTGCAGACGGGCGGCCTCGTTGCGGATATCGGCAAAGTTCATGTTTGACCGGAACAACGGGATGGCCCAGGCGCCGGTGACAACCGAGATCTGCGCGTTTTTATCCCGGGCGAGGAACCAGTTGATTTTTTGCGTGTCGGTTGGCCCGAACTGAAAGCACTGGCGCTCACCACGTGTGTTCCAGATCAGGCTCGACAGAAACGCCGTCGGATTGTAATCGCGCAAGGTCGCGCAATCGCTGAGCGCACCGTTCGAGATCGTCTCGCCATCGGCGAACTCTGCCCGTTCCGGTCCAAACAGGTGCCCGTGCACCTTGGCACCGCTCGCCTGCGTCAGCCAGGGTTCGAAATCTTCGAACAGCTCGGTAAATCCCTGAAACACCGAATATTGCGATGAGGTCAGACCGTTTTCGCTGCCATGCCGCGGAAAGCGGCTTTGCATGTACAACCCATCCCGGCCGCGGGTGCGCCGTTCGACCGCCTTGGAAAACAAGCGGTCGATTTTACCAGGGTTGGGCTCCGCGGGTTTCATGGCCCCGGTCTCGTCGGTGAGAAAGGACTGGTACAGCCGGTCCGCCCGCCACCATATCTTGCGTGCGACAAAGCAGTCGGAACGGCGCAGCAACTGCAGGTGATCATCGTAAAAGATGTGCGGGCGCCCTTGGTAGTCGAACTTGGACAGCGTCAGCGACCGGCTTTCGATATGAGTGGAATACAGCCGCGCGAGAGTTTGAAAATAGCTTTCGTCGGGTATCCAGACATGGCGGAAATACTTGTCATAGGTTTGTCGTTTGGGGTCCTGGAGAATTGCGGACAAGGTTTGCCGGGTCAGACACCACCACTGGCTTCCCATGTGAGGCATCAGACCGTCCGGTATGCGCCGGCGGATGCCCAGCGCGCGTTGCAGTTTCACGTAGCGGTCGAACAGCTTGCGCCGTTTGCGCCAGGAAAACGGGAACCGAAGGGTGAAGCGTTCGTGATCCAGCCCACCGATGGTCCAGCTGACATCCGCCGTGGTTGCGCTTTCGATGAAATCGACGCGGGGCCGGTCGGACAGATAGTCGATCAGCTCCTGCACCGGGCGCAGCGGCAGGCAGGCGCCCGAGGACAGGAACACGTGACGGACATCCGGGAAGGTCTCCAGCATCTGTTCCGATGCGGATTGCGATGCTGCAACGATGCCCCAGCCGCCCCATTCGCAAATGTGCCGATCGGAAAAGGTAATCAGCGGATCGTCGGAACACGCGGTCACAAAACCGGAATAGACATCGCCGGGCACCTTGCGATCGACGTGGACAACCACCGGGCAGCCTGCGGCGGTCCAGTGGCGGGCGACTTGTTCTGCCCGGTCCAGCGCCGTGTGCACCAGCATGACGATGCCAAGACTGCTCATGCCCAGTTTCCTTTGGACATAAGGCCCAGAATCTCAAGCTGCCGCCAGTTGATGTATTTCTCGGATCGGTCGCACCAAAAAACCGGCCTCTCCTGCAACTGTTCGGCATAGGCCTTGTATTCGCCCGACCTGCGATAATGCTCACCGCGCTGCAGTTCTTCTTGCGCTTTTTTGCCCAAAGTGTCGATCAGCTTGGCGTGCAGCAGCGCGCCACTGGTCTTTTCACCGCCCCATTCATCGTAGACCTGGTTCAGGCCCCGGGGCAGCAGGGAATGGGTTGAACTGACATAGACATAGCGCCGGTCCCATTTCACCAGCGGGATCTTGTTCAGCGCTGGTGCTTTGGACGGAGTGTCGCGAAAGAACACCCGTGCCCGGGGACCGCCCTGAATCCATAGGTTCCCGTAGTCCGGATTCTTGGTGATCATGTAGTTTCCGGAATCGAACCACCGCGCAATTTCGAACGGGTCCTGCCCCTCGTGATAAGGCTGATCGTCAACTGGGCCTTGGGGGTACATGTCGATCAGCATCGTGCCAAAACTGCGCACGGCACAGCCATCCAGCCAGTCGGTCAGCGCGCGGATCGGGCGCGTGTCGCAGAACGGGTAGATGAAGAACTCATCGGGATCGACGGTCAGAACCCAATGCCCGTGCGCGTATTTGCGCAGCAGGTAGTTCGACCAGTCGATTCCAAATGTCGAACGGCGGTAACTGGCTGTCGTGCGCCAGACCGAGACATCGGGCTGCGCCTGCAGAAACTCAAAGCCGCCATCATCGCTGTCATTGTCGATGAACAGAAAGTGGTCGATGCCCAGCTTGCGGTAATAGTTCAGAAAAAACGGCAGCCGGATTTTTTCGTTCCGCACCACACTCATCAACAACACGTCGCCGGGGCGGATCGCATCCGTCTTGGCGCTGGCTGGCTTGAGTTCACGTCGCTTTTTCAGGCAGCGCAGAATACGGCGCTTGCGCCGCAATCTCATCCGATAAGAGTCCAACAGGCTCACGTGACTGCCCAACCTTTATTTTGACGCGAGCGACCCCCTGACCCGCCAAATTCTGTTTGGTGCCGGGATATTGAGGATTTATGCCACTTTTACATCTTTCGAGGCAACGGATTTAAAAGACGTTAGTTTCCGGCATGGTATTTTGGCCTTTTTGTCTGGCTCTCAGGTCCAACCGCCCTGATTCATCAACCCAAGCTGCTGCAACTGCTTCCAACCTGTGTAGCGCTGGGACTCTGGGCCCCACATGACAGGCCGGTCAATAATTCCATCATAGTAAGGCGCGAATTGGTCGGGATCGTGAAAATGCTGGCGCCGCTGTTTTTCGATCCGGGACTTTTCGACAACTTCCGGTAGGAACTTTGTATGCAACAAAATACCTGACGGCGTGTCACCGTCCGGTCCATCATAGAGTGTATTCAGACATCTAGGTAGGGCAGAATGGCAGGAATTCACAAAAGCATAGTGCCGCGACCATCGAACCAACGGGATCTTGTTCAACGTGGGTGAGCGTTGCGGGGTTTGAGCAAAGAACATGCGCTCACGGGCACCCCCCTGAACCCACAGATTGCCCATCGGGCTTTGTCGCCGGACCCGGTATGGCGCACTATCGAACCAGCAAAGAAGCTCGGTTGGATCCGTTTCCGGATCATAGGCCTGAGCGCCCAATGGCCCCTGCGGGTAAAGATCCAGCATCAGCGCGCCGAACGCCGAACGCCCGTTTTTGTCCAGCCAGGCCGTCAGATCCTGCAAGGGCCGCGTATCGTGGTGGGCGTAGATCAACAATTCATCCGCATCAGACATAAGGGTCCAATGCCCGTGGCCATAGCGCATTTGCAGCCATGTCAGCCAATCCAACCCATACCGGGCCGCGCGATAGCTGGCATGGGTCTGCCACAGCGACACATCCGGCTGATCCAGCAGATACTCGACCGATCGATCATCGCTGCCATTGTCCACGATCAGAAAGTGGTTCACGCCAAGCTGGCGATAGTGGTGGAAGTACCAGGGCAACCGATTGATTTCGTTGCGCAGTGTCGTATAGGCCAGAATGTCGCCGCGCGCGATCCGGCTCGTTTTGTCCTTCAGATTGGACAGCTGCGTGCGACTGCGCAGGGACCTCCACAGCAGGCGGCGGCGTTTCCAGCGCAGGCGGTACTTTTGTGCCCAGCCAATCTGGGGCAGGGCCTGAGCCGCCGCGCCGGTCATCGCCGTACCCTCACTTTTCGTAGTGCCCGGTCTGGTGCCAGCGCCATGCATCGGTGATCATGGTCTCCAACGTGGATCTTTTTGGGGTCCAGCCCAGTTCCGTCTCGGCACGGACCGAACCGGATACCAGCTTTGTGCAATCCCCGGCCCGTCGCGGGCCGGTGGTGTAGGGCACAGGTCGGTTGGTGACGGATTTTGATTTGTCGATCACCTCCATCACCGAGAATCCCGAACCGGTCCCAAGGTTGAAGACGCGGCTGCCTTTACCGTGCTCCAGCCACTCCAGCCCCAGCACATGCGCGTCCACCAGATCGCAGACATGCACATAGTCGCGAATGCAGGTGCCATCCGGCGTGTCATAGTCGGTGCCAAAAACCGTCAACCCGTCCCGTTTGCCATCAATTGCGTCCAGCATAAGCGGGACCAGATGTGTCTCGGGGCGATGGAACTCACCGACCTCGCCGTCGGGGTCCGCACCGGCCACATTGAAATAGCGAAAGATCACGTGGCGCAGCCCATGCGCGGCTTCGAAATCCCTGAGGATATCCTCGATCGCGCGTTTCGACGCGCCATAAGCGTTCAACGGATGCTGAGATGTGGTCTCATCCAGAACAACGTTGTCGTGGTCGCCATAGGTTGCGCAGGTCGATGAGAAAACGAAATCCAGACATCCGGCCGCAACCGCCGCCTCGATCAGCGTCAGCGATCCTGTGACGTTGTTTGACCAGTATTTCCCGGGCTCTTGCATCGCTTCGCCCACCTGGCTGAGCGCCGCAAAATGCATGACCGCCGTGGGTTGGTGTTTGGCAAAAACCTCATCCAGATGCGCGCGGTCCAGCAAATCGCCCTGTTCAAACGGGCCAAATTTCACCGCGTCCTGCCAGCCGGTGATCAGGTTGTCGTAGGTGACCGGCGTGTAACCTGCCCGCGCCAATGCCTTGCAGGCATGCGATCCAATGTACCCGGCCCCGCCGGTTACCAGTACAGTCGACATGAGCGATCCAATCCCTGCGTGTCAGGCCAGTCTAGGTTATGCGGGGAAGTGGCGTCATGGGGAAAATGGGTCACTCCAACCCCATGGCGGCCATCATTTCCTCGATCTTGGGCACGTCCTGCGGGTTGTTCAACTCCCAGAACTGGCGGCCTTTGGCCTCAACCTCGACGCACAGAACCTTGCGCCCGTTTTCCATGAACCGCAGTTGCTCCAGACCTTCAAGATGTTCCAATGGTCCGGTCGGCCAGCCGGGATATGCGGCCAGGGCGTCGGGGCGATAGGCGTAGACGCCAACATGGTGAAACACCGGCGTGGGTGCATCACCCGCATAGGTCTGTGCCGTATAGGGCACGACCTCTTTTGAGAAATACAATGCGCTGTGATCGGCGGCAAACACGGCAGTCGTGCCACCGACACGTCCGTGTTTGCGGTCATTCAGCAGGCTGTTCAGCGCGTCGCCGTCGCAACGCAGCACCGGTGTCGCGACCTCGGCATCCGGTGCGGAACGCAGGCCCGAGATCAGGTCTTCGACGAACCAGTGCGGCGTCAGCGGCGCATCGCCCTGCAGGTTCACCACGATCTCGTAACCGCCGCCCAGCACCTCGTGTGCTTCAGCACAGCGTTCGGTTCCGTTACCGCAGGTCTCGGACGTCATCACAACCTCGGCCCCGAACCCCTCGGATACGTCGCGGATGCGGTCGTCATCTGTGGCGACGACGACGCGGTCCACGCCCGCAACCGACTTGGCCGCGCGCCAAGACCGTTCGATCAGCGTCATTGCGGTTCCGCTCGCTCCGGCCAGGGGCACCAGCGGTTTCCCGGGATAGCGGGTCGAGGCGTATCGGGCAGGTATCGCAATCAGAACGGACATCAGGCCTCCTTCAGCTCGACACCCGGCGCATAAGCGATGAAAAACGGGTTTGCATAGCCGTCTTTGCCATATGCCAGTGGTGTATGGTCGTCAAAACGGACAACGCTGCCACCCGCACCGGCCAGCACGGCGTGGCCGGCGGCCGTATCCCACTCCATCGTGCGTCCGACACGCGGATAGAGGTCGGCTTCACCGGTTGCGACCAGGCAAAACTTGAGCGATGAGCCTGCGCTTTTGCTGTCCTGCACCCGATACTTGTTGATGTAATCGTCGGTGGCCTGATCGCGGTGCGATTTCGACGCGACAACCAAAAGGGCGGAATTATCCGGGTCAGAGACCGATATCGGCGTCACGCTGCCCGGCTGTTCCTTGTTCAGCGCCCCTGTTTCCTCGACCGACTGGCCATCGGCCTGTGTATAAAACATCCGGCCGCGCGCGGGGGCGTAAACCACACCGCGGGTCGGAACACCGTTCTCGACCAAGGCGATATTGACGGTGAAATCGCCGCGCCGGTTGATGAATTCCTTGGTGCCATCCAGCGGATCGACAATCAGGAAGGTATCGCCCTTTTCCGCATGGGAGGCGGCCTGTTCTTCGGTCACCAGAAGGATGTCGGGAAACGCCTGACGCAGACCGGCTGAGATCAGCGCGTCTGCGGCTTCATCGGCCTCGGTCACAGGGCTGGAATCCGATTTGACCTTCACTTCGAAATCATCCGCCTCGTAGATCTCCATGATCTTGTCGCCCGCCTCAAGCGCGAGGCGTCTGATGACGGGAATAAGGGCGTCGTAGGTCACAAAAATGCTCCGTTCCTGTGGTTTGTTGATCCGAAATCCTGACGGACTTATGATGTGCCGGTTACGGATCGGCAAGATATTCGTGCCAGAATACAGGCGACAAGGCGGGAAAGACCCTTCGAGTGTTCTATTTCAGGCGAAATCAAACGCTGCTGGGCGGCGCGTTCACAACGGCAGAGCTGGTGTTTCACGCCGTGGTGCGCAACGTGCGCGCCCAACATTCGAATGCCGTGATCGCAATCCTGATCAGCGTCGTGCAGATCGTCATCATGGCGACCGTGTTTTACCTGATCATGTCTTTCATGGGCACGCGGGTGGCCAAAATCCGGGGTGAGTTCATTCTGTATGTTTTGTCGGGCGTCTTTCTGTTCATGACGCATATCCAGTCGGTCAGTTCGCTTACCGGTGTCGGATCCGCCAATAACCCGATGATGCTGCATTCGCCGATGAACGTGATGGTCATGATCCTGGCGGCTGCTTTCGGCACACTCTATCGGCAGCTGATGGCCATACTGGTGATCCTGTTCATCTACAGCGTCGCGGTGGCACCGCTGGATATTCAAGACCCCGGCGGGGCGTTTGCCATGCTGATCCTGTCCTGGTTCACCGGGTGCACCGTTGGCCTGGTATTCATGGCAATCAAGCCGTGGTTTCCCACGACCGTAACGATGCTCAGCAACATCTACAGGCGCATGAACATGGTGTTTTCGGGAAAGATGTTTGTCGCCAACGCGCTTGGGGGCGGTCTCTTGATGATGTTCGCGTGGAACCCGCTGTTTCATATCATCGACCAGTGCCGCGGGTTCGTATTCCGCAACTACTTTCCGCGCAATACAAGCTGGGAGTATGCGCTGTGGGTCGGAATCACCCTGCTGATGATCGGGTTGCTGGCCGAGTTTTTCACCCGCAAGCACGTCTCGCAAAGCTGGAATGCACGCCGTTAACGCGCCACCCGCATGGTCAAGTTGATACGGCCGCCTTTTGGAAGCAGCCGCGACGATCCAAGCCGGATCCGGTCCACGCCGTGATAGGTCAGGCGCGCGGGCCCGCCCATGATCACCACATCGCCAGAGTTCAGCCAGATCGATTCCGTTTTGCCGCCGCGTGACGTGTTGCCGATGCGGAACAACGCATCATCGCCCAGCGACACGGACAGGACAGGCCATGAAAAATCCGCCTCGTCCTTGTCCTGATGCAGACCCATTTTTGCGCCGTCTCCGTAATAGTTGATCAGACAGCAATCCGGCGCGCGGTCTGGGTCGACCAGATCGCGCCACACATCCAGAATCGGGTCGGGAATATCGGGCCAGCGCCCGCCCCCGGGATGCTGGTCCTGATACCGGTAGCCGGACCGGTCGGTGACCCAACCGAGCGCACCGGCCGAGGTCATGCGCACCGACATTTCCTTGCCGGATGGTGTGATCGGGCGGAACAGCGGCGCGGCTTTCAGAATCGGACGCAGGGACTCGACCATATTTGTCTGTGCTGCAGCATCCAGATACCCTTTTCTGATATCGAAACCGCGCAAAAGCACCCGCGCCATTCAAGAAACCCCATTCCTTTCCAAATCCTTGCCAAAAAGGCTTCAGATTCCCGAAAACCTGCTTTTCTCAACGCTTGCAGGCCTTTCATCACGCCCTTATATACGCCGGGACGCGCGATGGTGTAGAGCCGTTCGTGCATATCAGATCGGGGCCGGGATGCCATAACGGGTCTATGCCTCGGGACATCGCCTTGAAGAGAAAGGGATTAAAAATATGGGAAAAGTAATCGGGATTGACCTCGGCACCACAAACTCCTGTGTGGCCATCATGGACGGCTCGCAGCCGAAGGTCATCGAAAACGCCGAAGGGGCGCGGACCACGCCTTCGATCGTCGCCTTCACCGAAGATGAGCGTCTGGTCGGTCAGCCTGCAAAACGTCAGGCGGTCACCAACCCCGACAACACGATCTTTGGCGTCAAGCGTCTGATCGGTCGTCGCGTGGATGATGCCGAAGTCGAAAAAGACAAGAAAATGGTGCCTTACGCCATCGTCGATGGCGGCAATGGCGACGCGTGGGTCGAAGCCCGCGGTGAAAAGTACTCCCCAAGCCAGATTTCGGCCTTCACTCTGGGCAAGATGAAGGAAACCGCCGAGAGCTATCTGGGTGAGGAAGTCACGCAGGCGGTTATCACCGTTCCGGCCTATTTCAACGACGCACAGCGTCAGGCCACCAAGGACGCGGGCAAGATCGCCGGTCTGGAAGTGCTGCGGATCATCAACGAACCGACGGCTGCTGCGCTTGCCTATGGCCTGGACAAGCAGGAAACCCAGACCATCGCGGTTTATGACCTTGGTGGTGGTACCTTCGACGTGACCATTCTGGAGATCGACGACGGGTTGTTTGAGGTCAAATCGACCAATGGCGACACCTTCCTGGGTGGTGAAGACTTTGACATGCGCATCGTCAACTACCTGGCGGATGAGTTCAAAAAGGAACACGGTGTTGATCTGTCTGCCGACAAGATGGCCCTGCAGCGTTTGAAAGAAGCTGCCGAGAAAGCCAAGATCGAGCTGTCCTCGACCTCACAGACCGAGATCAACCAGCCGTTCATCTCGATGGGTGCCAACGGTCAGCCGTTGCACATGGTCATGAAACTGACCCGCGCCAAGCTGGAATCGCTGGTTGGCGACCTGATCAAGAAGTCGATGAAGCCCTGTCAGGCGGCCCTGAAAGACGCGGGCCTGTCGGCTGGCGACGTCGACGAAGTTGTTCTGGTCGGTGGTATGACCCGGATGCCGAAAGTGATCGAAGAGGTCACCAAGTTTTTCGGCAAAGAGCCCCACAAAGGCGTGAACCCGGATGAAGTGGTTGCCATGGGCGCCGCCATTCAGGCCGGTGTTCTGCAGGGCGACGTCAAAGACGTTGTTCTGCTGGACGTGACTCCGCTGTCGCTGGGCATCGAAACGCTGGGTGGTGTATTCACCCGCCTGATCGACCGCAACACGACCATTCCGACCAAGAAGTCCCAGGTCTTCTCGACCGCCGAGGACAACCAGAACGCCGTGACCATTCGTGTGTTCCAGGGTGAGCGTGAAATGGCCACGGACAACAAGATTCTGGGTCAGTTCAACCTCGAAGACATCCCGCCCGCACCGCGCGGCATGCCTCAGATCGAGGTGACTTTTGATATCGATGCCAACGGCATTGTCTCGGTTTCGGCCAAGGACAAGGGCACCGGCAAAGAGCAGAAGATCACCATTCAGGCCTCGGGTGGCCTGTCGGATGACGACATCGAAAAGATGGTCAAGGACGCCGAGGAGAACGCCGAGGCGGACAAGGCCCGCAAGGAGCTGGTCGAAGCCAAGAACCAAGCGGAAAGCCTGATCCACGCGACCGAAAAATCGATGGAAGAGCATTCCGACAAGGTCGACCCGACCACGATCGAAGCCATCGAACTGGCGATTGCCGCGCTCAAGGACGAGTTGGAAACCGAGAATGCCGACAAGATCAAGTCGGGTATTCAAAACGTGACCGAAGCGGCCATGAAGCTGGGCGAGGCGATCTATAAGGCGCAGTCGGAAGAGGCGGAGGATGAGCCCGCCGCAGCCGATGCCGCACCGGGTGATGACGACATCGTCGATGCCGAGTTCGAAGATCTGGACGACGACAAGCGTAACTAACGGGTAACCGGGCCAATGCGGGCCGGTCCGGTTGCCGGGCCGGCCCGCATACGTTGAGACATAAGGAACCACTGATGTCAAAACGCGATTATTACGATGTGCTCGGCGTGTCCAAGGGCGCATCGGCGGACGAGATCAAAAAGGGCTTTCGCGCGAAGGCAAAGGAACTGCATCCCGACCGCAACAAGGACAACCCGGATTCCGAGGCGAAGTTCAAGGAAGCGAACGAAGCCTACGACGTGCTGCGTGATGCCGAAAAAAAAGCCGCCTATGATCGCTTTGGTCATGCGGCCTTTGAAAACGGCATGGGGGGCGGTCGTCCGGGTGGCGGCTTTGGACAGGGCGATTTTTCCAGTGCGTTCTCGGATGTCTTCGACGATCTGTTCGGCGATTTCATGGGTGGTCAGCGGGGCGGTGGCGGACGCCGGGCCGCGCGCGGTTCCGATCTGCGCTATAATCTGCGCGTGAGCCTGGAAGAGGCCTATGCAGGTCTGCAAAAGACAATCAATGTTCCGGCCGCGGTTGCCTGTTCGGCCTGTGATGGAAGCGGCGCCGAAGGCGGCGTGGAACCGACCACATGCCCGACCTGTTCCGGCATGGGAAAGGTTCGTGCACAACAGGGCTTTTTCACAGTAGAGCGCACCTGCCCGACCTGTTCCGGGCTTGGCCAGATCATCAAGAACCCCTGTAAATCCTGTCAGGGCTCGGGCCGTGTCGAGAAAGAACGCGCGCTCTCCGTCAATATCCCTGCCGGTGTGGAAACCGGCACCCGTATCCGGCTGGCGGGTGAGGGTGAGGCCGGCATGCGCGGCGGTCCTCCCGGTGATCTCTATATCTTTGTCGAAGTGTCCGAGCACAAACTGTTCGAGCGCGACAGCACAAACCTCTATTGCCGGGTACCGGTCAGCATGGCCAAGGCCGCGCTGGGCGGATCGATTGAAGTTCCCACCATCGATGGTGGCCGCGGTCGCATTCAAATTCCGGCGGGCAGCCAGTCCGGTCGCCAGATGCGTCTGCGCAGCAAGGGCATGCCAGCTTTGCGCGGAGGCGGTGTCGGTGACATGTTCATCGAACTGGCCGTCGAAACGCCGGTCAATCTGACCAGCCGCCAAAAAGAGCTGCTGCGCGAGTTCGATGATCTGGGGGAAGACAACCACCCCGAATCCAAGAGCTTCTTTTCGTCCGTCAAGTCATTCTGGGACGGAATGAAAGGCTGACTTCAGAACCCTGATTGCAAAAAACGAGGCCGGTCTGTTTGGACCGGCTTTTTTCGTCGTATAAGTCCAGTTTGGCCGGATACTGCGGCGTATTGGCCCTTGATTCCCACCCGAACCCCTGAGATTGTCCGATCAACCGTTGGGGTGCCCTGATTTCTGGGCTGAGAGGCGTGCATGCGTCAACCCATCGAACCTGATCCGGGCAATACCGGCGGAGGGAACGGTCTCAAGTCTACAGACGTTTTCCATGCCACCGTTGTCCAGACCGAGATGGAGCAACGACATGGCACCTATTGCCCTGACCATAGCAGGATCCGACAGCGGCGGCGGGGCCGGGATTCAGGCCGATCTCAAGGCGATGTCCGCGCTGGGCGTTTTTGGTGCCAGTGTTGTCACTGCGGTCACGGCGCAGAACACCCATGCGGTGTCCGCCGTGCATGGAATACCGCTGGATATCATTTCCGCCCAGATTGATGCCGTGCTGAGCGATCTTGATGTGCGAGCCATCAAGATCGGCATGCTCGCGACACCCGAGATCATCCGGACAGTTGCCGAAGGTCTTGCGGATTTCGATGGGCCGGTGGTTCTGGATCCGGTGATGGTTGCCAAGTCCGGCGACGCCTTGCTGGCACATGATGCAATCCAAACGCTTCGTGATGTCTTGCTGCCAGTGGCCACTGTTCTGACGCCGAACCTGCCCGAGGCCGCGCGATTGCTGAACACGGACGCGGCTGACACACCGGAAGAGATGGAGATGCAGGGCCGCGCGCTGTGCGCGTTGGGTGCCGACGCGGTGCTGATGAAAGGCGGCCATGGAAACGGCGACGTTTGTCATGACCTTTTGATAACCGCGGTTGGCGTCATCGCTGACTATCAAGCCCCTCGTCACGCCACCAAGAACACCCATGGGACCGGCTGCACACTGTCCTCTGCCATTGCCGCTGGCCTTGCCTGCGGGATGGATTTGCCAGTTGCGACGGCCCAAGCCCATCAATACCTGCAGGCGGCAATTGCCCGCGCAGATGAATTGCAGGTCGGGTCAGGCCACGGTCCGGTGCATCATTTCCACGCGGTTTGGTCCGCATGACGGTCTGGTCTGTCATAGGGGCAGGTGTTGCCGGTCTGGCGGTGGCAAGCGAGATGGTTTCGCGCGGTGCAAAGGTTGAGGTCTATGATCCCGGCGGCCGTCCGGGCCCGCATGGGTGCTCCTGGTGGGCGGGGGGCATGCTGGCCCCGTGGTGCGAATATGAAAACGCCGAAGAGCCGGTGTTGCGACTGGGTCAGATCTCCATCGACTGGTGGGCAGAACGAACACAGGTGTCCCGCCGTGGAACGCTGGTTGTTGCCAACCCACGCGATCTGCCGGACCTGCGCCGATTTGCCCGCCGTACCGAGGGTTTTACCGAAGTCAGTGGCACCGAAATCACAGAATTAGAGCCTGATCTGCCAGGTTTCTCAAAAGCGCTGTATTTCAGATCCGAGGCGCATATCGATCCACGGTGCACCTTGACGGACTTGCATCGCAGCCTGCGCAATCAGGGCGTGACATTCCACCAGAAACTTGCGCCGCCGCAACTGCACAATGCGATTGATTGCCGTGGCTTGCACGCGCGCGACTATCTCGGCGACCTGCGCGGTGTGAAGGGTGAGATGTTGGTGATCCGCTGCCCGGATGTCACGCTGACCCGCCCGGTCCGCCTGTTACATCCCCGGATGCCGCTCTACATCGTTCCGCGCGGTGATGGTGTCTACATGCTGGGCGCAACGATGATCGAGTCTGAGGACAGCAGCCGGATCACTGCCCGTTCGATGCTGGAACTGCTCAGCGCGGCGTATGCATTGAACCCGGCTTTCGGCGAAGCCGAGGTGTTGGAGATCGGTGTCGATCTGCGCCCCGCATTCCCTGACAATTTGCCGCGAATCCGACGGCTGGGGCGCACTATTTTTGCCAATGGTTTGCATCGCCACGGCTACCTATTGGCGCCTGCCCTGGCACAGGGTGTTGCCGATCTGGCGCTGGACAACAAACATTCGGAGATGGTCGATGAAGATCGTGCTTAACGGAGAAGCCTGCGACACACAGGCAACAACCCTGTCCGATCTGTTGGCGGAATTCGGGTTCTACGGTCGCGTCGCAACTGCAGTGAACGAAGAATTTGTGCCGTCCAGCCTGCGCATTGGCCACATGCTGAAAGCCGGCGACCGGGTCGAAGTCCTGTCGCCCATGCAGGGGGGCTGATCGTGAAGACGTTCTATGGCACCGCATTGCCCAACCCGCTGATGCTGGGCACCGCCCAATATCCCAGCCCTGCCATTCTGGAGCAGGCCTTCCGGGAAAGCCGTGCGGGGGTGGCCACCGTGTCCCTGCGCCGCGAATCCGGCACGGGTCAGGCCTTCTGGCAGATGATCCGCGATCTGGGTGTGCTGATCCTGCCCAACACCGCCGGATGTCATACGGTGAAAGAGGCCGTGACCACCGCGCATATGGCGCGCGAGGTCTTTGATACCAAATGGATCAAGCTGGAGCTGATTGGCCATACGGACAGCCTGCAACCGGATGTGTTCCAACTGGTCGAGGCCGCGCATATCCTGACCGAAGACGGGTTTCAGGTGTTTCCATATACCACCGACGATTTGATCGTGGGCGAACGCCTGCTGGCGGCGGGGTGTGAGGTTCTGATGCCCTGGGGCGCGCCAATCGGGTCTGGCCGCGGCCTGAGCAACGAATACGCCCTGCGCGCGATGCGGGCTGAATTCCCGGACGTACCGCTTGTGATCGATGCGGGTATCGGCCTGCCCAGCCACGCCGCGCACGCGATGGAGCTTGGCTATGATGCCGTTCTGCTCAACACCGCCGTCGCCCGTGCGGGTGATCCGGCGGTGATGGCCCGCGCGATGGCATTGGCCATCGAGGCTGGACGACTGGCCCACCAAGCCGACCCGATTGAGCCGCGCGATATGGCAGAACCGTCAACCCCCGTTGTTGGAAAGGCCTTCTTGTCATGACGCTTGATCGTTTTTATCCGATTTTTGACCACTCGGACTGGTTGCGCCGCATGCTGCCCCTGGGTGTCAGGCTGGTCCAACTGCGGATCAAGGATCAGCCGGATGCAGAGGTGCGCAAGCAAATCGCGGACTCGCAGCAGCTGTGTCGGGATCATGGCGCCGTGCTGGTTGTGAATGACTATTGGCAGGCGGCCATCGATGCGGGCTGCGACTGGATCCACCTGGGGCAGGAAGATCTGGACGAGGCCGACCTGAAGGCCATCCGCGCTGCGGGCCTCAAGCTTGGCGTGTCTACGCATGATGATGACGAGCTTGAGCGTGTTCTGTCCATGGACCCCGACTATGTTGCGCTGGGCCCGGTCTATCCCACGATCCTGAAAAAGATGAAATGGCATCAGCAAGGCCTGCCGCGCGTAACGGAATGGAAGCAGCGAGTGGGGGACATCCCGCTTGTCGGCATCGGTGGTATGAGCGTCGAACGCGCAGCGGGTGTGTTGGAGGCCGGGGCAGATATCGTCTCGGTCGTCACCGACATAACGCTGAACGCGGACCCCGAGGCCCGGGTGCGCGACTGGATCGAGGTGACACGATGAGCCGTTATGTGCGCCAGATGACCTTGCCGGAGGTTGGACCGGACGGGCAGGCGCGCTTGTCCAGGGCGCGCGTGCTGGTCGTGGGCGCTGGCGGGTTGGCGGCGCCGGTCCTGCCGTTGCTGGCGGGGGCTGGTGTGGGGCGGCTGACCATCATGGACGCCGACACCGTTTCGCTGTCAAATCTGCACCGGCAAACTCTGTTCTCGGAACAGGATTGCGGTTTGTCCAAGGCCCAGGTGGCAGCAGACCGGTGCCGGGCCCTGAATGGCGAAATTCAGGTGCTCGCCAGACACCAGACTCTGACAAACGAGAACGCGGCGGAAATGGTCATTGGGGTCGATCTGGTTCTGGATTGTGCCGACAGCTACGCGGCCAGTTACGGCCTGTCAGATATCTGCATGAAACTTGGCGCACCGCTGATCAGCGCATCGGTGCTTGGGCTGTCAGGCTACGTTGGCGGGTTCTGCGGCGGTGCCCCGTCACTGCGTGCCGTTTTTCCGGATGCGCCCGACAGTGGCGCCAGCTGCGCCACCGCCGGTGTCCTGGCCCCGGTTGTCGGGGTGATCGGGGCGATGCAGGCGCAAATGGCGCTCAACCTGCTTTTGGGTCTCGATCCATCCCCGCTCGGGCAGATGGTGCAGTTTGATGGTCGCACCTGCCGCAGCACCAGCTTTCGCTTTGACGACGCGGTGGAGCCTGACACGCAGTTCTCCTTTGTCAGCGCGTCTGAGCTGATGCCGGATGACGTGATCGTCGAGCTGCGCGACCCGGACGAAGCACCGGTTCCGATCCATCCAAGCGCGCAGCGCATATCGCCGGCTGACCTGGAATACGACCCTAACAAAGGGCAAAGACTGGCCCTTTGCTGTGCCACCGGTCTGCGCGCCTGGCGTGCAGCCGAAACGATTCAATCGGATTGGCCGGGCGAGATCGTTCTCGTCGCGGCCTCAACCTCGTGAATGAAAAGGAAACGCGAGACATGAAGAAACTGATCGCTGCCATTGCCCTGCTGGCCGCTGCGCCTGCCTGGGCCGAAGACAAGATGACCGTCCTGCTGGACTGGTTCATCAACCCCGACCACGGCCCCATTATCGTGGCGCAGGAAAACGGGTATTTCGCCGAGCAGGGGCTGGAGGTGCAAATCATCCCACCTGCCGATCCGTCCGCACCGCCGCGTCTGGTTGCGGCGGGTCAGGCGGACCTCGCCGTGTCCTATCAACCCCAGCTGCATTTGCAGATCCACGAAGGCCTGCCGCTCAAGCGCGTGGGCACGCTGATTGCCACGCCGCTGAACTGTCTTCTGGTGCTGAAAGACGGCTCCATCAAGTCCCCGGCGGACCTGAAGGGTAAGAAGATCGGGTATTCCGTGGCGGGGGTGGAAGAGGCCATTCTGACAACCGTTCTGGGCAAATACGGCGTCACACTGGACGAAGTTGAGCTGATCAACGTGAACTTTTCGCTCTCGCCATCCCTGATGACCGGTCAGGTGGATGCTGTCATCGGTGCCTACCGCAATTTCGAACTGAACCAGATGGATATCGAGGGCGTGCCCGGCACGTGCTTTTACATCGAGGAAGAGGGCGTGCCGTCTTATGACGAGCTGATCTATGTCGCCAATCCCGAGACCATGGATATCGACCAGATCGCCCGATTCCTCGCCGCAACCGAGAAAGCCACCCAGTACATCGTCAACAACCCGGAAAAAAGCTGGGAGATCTTCGCCGCCACCTCGCCGGAACTGCAGGATGAGCTGAACGCCCGCGCCTGGGTCGACACTCTGCCGCGCTTTGCGCTGCGTCCGGCGGGTCTGGATGCCGGACGGTATGCCCGGTTTGAAGCGTTTCTGAACGAAAGCGGCATGATCGACAGCATCAACCCGGTCAGTGACATCGCCATCGACGTGACCGCGCAATGAGCGGCGGGTATGGCAACGCCTTCGCGCTGATGCGCGATGCGGCGCAGGGGCCGTGGCGGGACTACACCCGCCACGCCTTTGTTCAGGGTCTCGGGGATGGCTCCCTGCCGCGCGATGCCTTTCTGCATTACCTGCGTCAGGATTATGTGTTCCTGACACACTTTTCCCGGGCGTGGGCTCTGGCTGTGGTCAAGGCCGAAACCCACGAAGAGATGCAGGTTGCCGCCGCCACGGTGAACGGTCTGATGCAGGAAGAGATGCTGCTGCATGTGGGTGTCTGCGCCGAGGCCGGCATCTCGCGCGAAGACCTGTTTGCAACGCCCGAACGGCCTGAAAACCTGGCCTACACCCGCTTTGTCCTCGAATCCGGCTATTCCGGGGATTACCTGAACCTGCTTGCCGCGCTGGTGCCGTGTGTTATCGGCTATGCCGAAATCGGGTCACGCTTGGCGACAGAGGCGACATCGGACACCTACCGCCAATGGATCGATACCTATGCGGGCGATCAGTATCAAAGCTATTGCCACGACATCGGCGCGCTGCTGGACACCGCAGTGATCCACCGATTGGGAGAGCACTACGAGACCGTTCCGATGTGGTCGAACCTCTGCAGGACCTTTGAAACGGCCACAGCGCTCGAGGTCAATTTCTGGCAAATGGGTCTGACCCCATGACACCGGCCCCCGACCTGATCATCAGCGGACACGCTGAGATTGACGGTGCGCCCTTGTTTGCGCCCTTGACCCTGAGCCTTGGCGCGGGGCAATGGACGTGTCTGCTGGGCGGGTCGGGGGTTGGAAAGACGACCGTGTTGCGCCTGATCGCCGGATTAGAGACCGGGGCGGTTTTCTCCGGCCAGATCATAGCCAGCGACGGTGAGGCGGTGGCTGAACGGGTGGCCTATATGGCGCAGGATGACCTGCTCTTGCCCTGGGCGAGCGTGGCGCAGAACGTCTCTCTGGGCGCGCGGTTGCGCAGGGAACCGGTTGATATCGATCGGCGCAATCGGCTGATCGAACGAATGCGGCTGCAGGATCATATGCACAAGAAACCGGCTGAGCTGTCCGGGGGCCAACGTCAACGCGTGGCGCTGGCGCGGACCCTGATGGAGGATCGGCCTGTCGTGCTGCTGGACGAGCCGTTCTCGGCCCTCGACGCGCGCACACGGGCCGACATGCAGGATCTGGCCGCCGAAGCGTTGCAGGGCCGTACGGTTCTGCTGGTGACGCATGATCCCGGCGAGGCGGCCCGGTTGGGACAGTCAATTGTGGTCATGACGCCCGCTGGTCTGACGCCCTGTCAACCGCCCCATGCCCCCGCGCCGCGCAAAGTTGACGATCTTGAGACGCTGGAAACCCAGGGCGCCTTGCTGCGGTTGCTGCGGGAGAACGCGGCATGAAATACCTGTCTGCCCTTGCCGCGACGATATTCGCACTGCTGCTTTGGCAGGGCCTCGTGACGCTCACCGGCTGGCCCAAATTCATCCTGCCGGGGCCGGCGGTCGTGGCCGAGACCTGGTGGGAAAACCGTTGGATCATCGCAAGGGATACGTGGGTCACAGCGGTAGAAGTCATAGTTGGCTTTGTCTTCGGGGTCACTTTGGGTGTTCTGACGGCGCTGTCGCTGGCAAGCTCGCGCGCGGCGCGGGTTCTGGTACAACCGTTGTTGGTTTTCACGCAGGCCCTGCCGGTTTTTGCTCTGGCGCCGTTGCTGACCTTGTGGCTGGGTTTTGATCTCTGGTCCAAGGTCGCCATGGCGATGTTGATCATCTACTTTCCGGTGACATCGTCCTTTTTTGATGGGCTGATACGCACGCCACCCGGCTATCTTGATCTGGCCCGCACCATGCAGGCCAACCGCTGGTCCATTCTGTGGCACATCCGTATCCCAGCCGCACTGCCCTCGCTGGCCTCGGGAATGCGTCTGGCCGCCGTCTATGCCCCGATCGGGGCCGTGATCGGAGAGTGGGTCGGCGGGTCGTCGGGCGGGTTGGGTAATCTGATGCTGCTGGCCAATGGCCGCGCCAAGACCGATCTGATGTTTGCCGCGATGCTGACTCTGGGCGTTTTCTCTGTCCTTCTGCACATGATCGTCCGCCGCGCCACGGCGCGCATGGCGGGCGAAAAACGTTAACCATTCAGCAACCGATTCTGAGCCAAGCTCGGGGCATGACACAGGACGCCTTTGCCGAAGCCCCGATGCTGTTCGACACTGACGAAGCACCCGCGCAGCCGCTGCCGACCGGTCGGTTACCCTCCTACATCAAAGACCACCGGCGGCGGCTGCGCGAAAGGTTCATGTCGGGTGGCTCAGCGGCAATGCCGGACTATGAACTGTTGGAACTGGTTCTGTTTCGATCCATCCCCCGACAGGATGTGAAACCGCTGGCCCGGCGGCTGATGGATGCGTTTGGCGATTTCAACCGTGTCCTGACCGCGTCCGAGGATCGGTTGCGTCAGATCAAGGGCGTTGGGGATACGGTGATCACCGACCTTAAGATTCTTGAGGCCTGCGCCCATCGGATGGCGCGCGCACGGGTGATGCAGCGGCAGGTGATCTCGGGCTGGGATGCCCTGCTGGATTATTGCCACACCACGATGGCGCATCGCGAGACCGAGCAATTCCGGGTGTTTTATCTGGACCGCAAGAATGTCCTGATCGCGGATGAGGAACAGGCCAAGGGCACCGTGGATCATGTTCCTGTTTATCCGCGCGAAGTGGCCAAGCGGGCGCTTGAGCTGAATGCTTCGGCGCTGATTCTGGTGCACAACCATCCGTCCGGCGATCCGACCCCGTCGCAATCCGACATCGACATGACGACGCGGATTCAGGACGCCTGTACCGCGCTGGGCCTGACGCTGCACGACCATCTGATTATCGGGAAATCGACCGAGCTCAGTTTTCGCTCAGAAGGGTATCTGTAACACCTACTGCACCCAGATTTCGACCCGGCGATTGACCTTTCGGCCCCATTCGGTGTCGTCGCAAGCCATCGGCATGGCCTCGCCAAACCCCTCGACCGCGATTTCGACGCTGTCCGGAACGGCGGTTTCGATGGCGCCCAGAACCGCGTTGCGTACCGTTTGTGCCCGCCGCAAGGCAATCCGCGCGTTGGCGTCCGCCGCCCCGTCCCCGTCGCTGAACCCCACAAAGACCAGCTTGCGCGCATCAAACCGGCCTGCCTCGAGCGCCTGCGCCAGTTGCAGGATATTCGACCGCGATTGCGCGTCCGGCCTGGAGGACCCGGGTTCAAAGCGGAAGGAAAGGGACAGGCGGGACATCGGCCGCAGCGTCTCGATCATGCGCTGCAACTCGGGCAACCCGACTTCTTCCCCTCCGGTTACAATGGCATTGGCCAGACGATCACCCTGCAACCCGATTCCCAGCGTTTCCGGGGTCTGGTCAACAAAACCGGCCTCCCGGATCGCCATCTGCGCGTCCGGGCTTTGGCTGTACGCCAGAAACTGCCGCGCGATCCGGGGCAGCCTGCGTTCCGGAAGATACAAAAACATCGGAGCGGTCAGCGGGTAGTCCTCGGTCTTGATCGACTGCCGTGTGGCCGCCAGCGCATGCCCGCAACCACCTGTCAAAGGCAAGGCGCGTGCTCCTCCGGCCGCCGCCTGCGTGGCAATCCCAATAGCAAACGGGTCATCGGCAACAGCGTGCACAAGGTCCTTGCTGCGCGAGTGGCGGATCGGGGTATCCGAGATTGTGGCACCGACGGTTTGCAACAGCTGATCCTCGACCGCCTGCGCCAGACCAGAGTCGGCATCGGGCATGTGCAAAGCAATCGGAGCGTCGGGTCCACCAAGGTCGGCCCAGTTCTCAATGTCCGCTGACAGGACCCGCGCCAGATCCGCAGGCGATATCTGCCGCATCACGTTGTCGTCGGCTACGACCGGAACCATCGCATCCAGCGCAACAACCCGCGACCGGCGTGGGCGTTTGAGGTCACCCAGACCAGCGGACCGCAGCGCCTCGCGTTCGGTGTCGCGAATCTCGCGCATCGCCATGACGATGTCGGTGGTATCGTCAGAGAGATCGGCGAAGCCCTGACTTGTGTTACCGACCCGGAACATCAGACGCGCCAACGCCGCCGGTCGACCGGATTGGTGTAACTCATAGGCAAACGTGGAATCATCGACCCGTTTCGGCGTTGCGGTCAGACCCTCCTGACGGGCAAAGCCGACGACCAGGGCCGGCAGCACGGTTTCTGCCATCACGGATGAGCCGGAGAACCGGACCTCGGCCACAAAATCGATCAGGTTGGGGCAGGCGGGCCCGTCGCAGATGACACCGGATCCATCCACGGTCAGCTCGCCGAACTGCGTGTCGACGCGGTAGAATTCGCCGTCGTAGCCCAGCAGGTTTCCTGTTATCTCGACCTTACCATCATGCGAGGTCAGCGTGATGTCCTGCGCTGCGGCGCCTGCCGCCAGTGTCACAGAAAACAGCGCAGCCAACGCTGCACGGAAGAATGTCATGAGAAGGTCGAGCCTGCCTGCGGATTACTTTGCCGCGATTGTCAGGTCTTCGAGCAGATTATTCAACACCAGAAACTCACCGGTGTGCGAACAGTCCGGCAAGCTCAGCGTCAGGTCACGCGACCGCAGCCTGCGATCGGACCGCAGCTCAAGCGACTGAACGCTCAGGTTCTGCCCGCAATTTGCCTCTGTCACCTCGGCCTCGACGGTCAGGGCGATTGCGCCGGACCGGTCGGTCTGACCGGCAGGGAAAGAATACACCTCGACGTTTTGCGCATCCTCGAAGCCGGCGCGACCGAGATTGATGACATTGCCGGCCCCGGTCGACGTCGGTCCGGCCCAGACATGCCCTTCTCCGCCATAGCTGGCGTCAAACTCCAGCGCATGTATCTGAAGGTTGGTATTGCCGCGCCATTGCAGGGCAATGCGGTGGTATTGACCGATATCAGAGATGTGAGTGGTGGCGACGCTGCCGGTTTCATCCTGAAAGGAAATCAGGAAGATTGCATATTCTGTCAGTGCGGGAATCGTCATATCCAGTGCGCCGTTCTCGTCGGTCACCTGCGTGACGGTCAGGCCACTGTGATAGATCTCGACCCGCTCATTGGCATGACAGGGCGCCTTTATGGCCAGATGCGCCTTGGCCCCCTGTACGGCTGATGCGCGCGCACTCAGCTTGCAGGAGTTGTGATCGATTGGGGAGCTCGGCTTGGCACGCAGCGTCCGTTGCGTCGAAGGCGCGTCATCCAAAGGTGAATCGGTCGGTGAAGATGAGGTCAGAGTGATGCTTTCCAGACCGGCCAGAACCGAAGCCTGGCCTTCGGTCGAAGCCACAGCAACGCCAGCCTGCGCGCCGTCAGGCTGCGCAGCTGATCCGTTCTGCATCAGGTAACCAATGGCCAGCGCGCAAAAGGCTGTGCCAAACGTGGTCACGTAGTTCCGAACAACAAACAAGACACCCTCCCCAGTTGAAGGAGCGAGTCGCAATTTCGGTGCCAATCGCGGCCAATATGTGGCCGCGAGGCGGAGTCATTGTGTCGGATTTCAGGGTGACGTTAGGTCAGGCGACCGTGGCAGTGTTTGAACTTCTTGCCGGACCCGCAAGGACATCTGTCATTGCGCGACGGGTTGCCCCATGTCGTCGGGTCATCCTCGACAAAGCCGGGTCGTGCATCGCCTGACGCTTCGGCCTCGGCCACGGCTTCGGCCTGCCCCGCCGCCTGATCGACCGCCTTTTGAGCCTGCGCTTGCTGGGCCGCCATCTGCGCCAGCATCTCCTTTTGCTCTTCTTCGGTCAGCGGACGGACGCGCGACAATTGCTGCGTCACGGTTTCGCGCAGGCTGTCCAGCATGCCTTCGAACAACTGGAAGCTTTCGCTCTTGTATTCATTCAGCGGGTCGCGCTGGGCATAGCCACGGAAACCAACGACCGAGCGCAGATGTTCCAGGGTCAGCAGATGTTCGCGCCATTTGCCATCGATGGTCTGCAGCAGCACCTGTTTCTCAATGTTGCGCATGTTCTCAGGCCCAAAGGCAACGGCTTTCTGGGCCATCATCTCGTCGGCGGCCTTGATCAGGCGCTCACGCATTTCGTCATCGTCGACACCTTCTTCGGCGGCCCAGTCCTGAACCGGGGCGTCGATGGTCAGCTTGTCCTTTACCGCCTCGTACAGACCATCGGTATCCCATTGATCCGCATAGGATTTCGGCGGCATATACTCGTCGATCAGATCATCGATCACCTGCTCGCGCATGTCCGAGACGATTTCCGACAGATCGCCCGTCGACATGATCTCGCGGCGCTGGCTGAAGATCACTTTCCGCTGATCATTCATGACGTCGTCGAACTTCAGAACGTTCTTGCGCATGTCAAAGTTCCGGCCTTCGACTTTGGACTGCGCGCGTTCCAGCGACTTGTTCACCCAGGGGTGAATGATCGCCTCACCCTCTTTCATGCCCAGCGTGGTCAGAACCTTGTCCAGACGTTCCGAGCCGAAGATTCGCATCAGGTCGTCTTCGAGGCTCAGGTAAAACACGGTGCGGCCCGGATCGCCCTGACGACCGGACCGGCCACGCAGCTGGTTGTCGATGCGGCGGCTTTCGTGCCGTTCCGAGGCCATCACGTACAGGCCACCAGCCTCCAGAACCTTGTTCTTTTCTTCGGCATGGTGTGCCTCTTCCGCCGCGCGCAGCTCGGCCGGATCCGCTTCGGGGTTCTCGGCCAACGCCTTGAGAACCTTCATCTCGACATTGCCACCCAACTGAATGTCGGTCCCCCGACCGGCCATGTTGGTGGCAATGGTCACCGCGCCATACCGGCCCGCATCCGCCACGATCTGGGCCTCTTGTTCATGCTGGCGGGCGTTCAGGACGTTATGCTCGATGCCTTCCTCGGTCAGCATCTGGCTCAGCACTTCGGATTTCTCGATCGATGTGGTGCCCAGCAGAACCGGCTGGCCTTTTTCCTGGGCTTCCTTGGTTTCCTTGATCATCGCGCCGTATTTTTCCAGCGCGGTGCGATAGACCTGATCATCTTCATCCAGACGCGCAATCGGCTTGTTGGTCGGCACCTCGACCACGCCCAGACCGTAGATTTCGGCAAATTCTTCGGCCTCGGTCAAGGCGGTGCCCGTCATGCCGCCCAGCTTGTCATAGAGGCGGAAATAGTTCTGAAAAGTCACGCTGGCCAGCGTCACGTTTTCGGGCTGAATCTGCACGCCTTCCTTGGCTTCGATGGCCTGATGCAGACCCTCGGACAGGCGGCGGCCGGGCATCATCCGCCCGGTAAATTCATCGATCAGGACAACATTTCCGTCCCGCACGATGTAATCCTTGTCGCGCTGGAACAGCTTGTGTGCGCGCAGACCCTGATTGACATGGTGCACGACCGTGGTGCTTTCGGGATCATACAGCGAATGACCCTCGGGGATCAGACCGGCGGACAGCAGCTGCTCTTCGAGAAACTCGTTGCCTTCATCGGTGAAGGTGACGTTTCGGGTCTTTTCATCCAGAGAAAAGTGATCGTCCTGCAGTGACGGGATCAATCCGTCAATGGCCGTGTACAGCTCCGACCGGTCCTGTGATGGGCCCGAGATGATCAGCGGCGTCCGTGCCTCGTCGATCAGGATCGAGTCGACCTCGTCGACGATCGCGAAATTGTGGTGCTTTTGATAGACCTCGTCCAGATCGGCCTTCATATTGTCGCGCAGGTAATCAAAGCCCAGTTCGTTGTTTGTGGCATAGGTCACGTCACAGCCGTACGCCGCCTTTTTCTCGGCATCGGGCTGGCCCGACCAGATCACGCCGGTGGTCATACCGACCGCACCAAACACCTTGCCCATCCATTCCGCATCCCGCTTGGCCAGGTATTCGTTCACCGTAACGATATGTACGCCTTTGCCGGTCAGGGCATTCAGATAGGCGGGCAATGTCGCGACCAGCGTCTTGCCTTCACCCGTCTTCATTTCCGAAATGTTGCCTTGATGCAGGAAAATACCACCCATCAACTGCACATCAAAGGCGCGCAGGCCCAACGCGCGTTTGCCGCCTTCGCGGACATTGGCAAAGGCCTCGGGCAGCAGATCATCCAGCGCCTCGCCGTCCAGTGCGCGTTTGCGCAGCTCGGCGGTCTTGTCGATCAGGCCTTCGTCGGACAGTTTCTCGAACTCCGGCTCCAGCGCGTTGATCTTTTCGACCAGCGGGCGGGTCGCCTTGATCTTGCGGTCGTTCGGCGTTCCGAAGACCTTTTTGGCGAGCGTTCCGAGTCCCAGCATGTTCACTCCAGCGGATCTGTTCTTGTCTTGGTTGCGACAGGCTTGCCCACCTTGCGCGCAACCCATAGATACGGGGGTGAAAGGCGGCCCTGTCCAAGGCTTCAAGGCGATGTAAGCGGCAGGTTCCAGAGTGTCAACGCCGCGCCCCGTCGCGGCAAGAAAATAGGATGATTCCATGCCCAAAGGCCTCACTTTTCTGCCATCGTTGGCATTTGCCGCCGCGATGGCCCTGCCGCTGGCCGCCGAAACCAAACCCGCCGCCGATACCGTTGTCGCCCGCGTAAACGGCGATGAGATCACATTGGGTCACGTCATCGCCACCGCCGCCAACCTGCCACCGCAATACCAGCAGGCCGAAGATGCCGTTCTCTACGACTTCATTGTCGAGCAGCTCATCCAGCAACAATTGCTGAGCCAGCAACAGGACGACCTGTCGGCGCAAAACGAACTGACACTGGACAACGAAATCCGCTCGCTCAAGGCGGTTCAGACCGTTGACGCCCTGGTTGACGAAGTTGTGACCGAGGACGCCGTTCAGGCAGCGTACGACGCGCAATTTGCCGATTTTGAAGGCGAGGATGAGTTTGACGCCAGCCATATCCTTGTTGAAACCGAAGAAGAGGCGGCTGCCATCAAGGCCCAGTTGGATGATGGTGCTGATTTCGCGGAACTTGCGCGCGAGAAATCCACTGGCCCATCAGGTCCCAACGGCGGTGCGCTGGGGTGGTTCGGCAAGGGCCGGATGGTTCCTGAATTTGAAGAGGCGGTCCTGAGCCTCGAAAAGGGTCAGGTTTCCGACCCGGTGCAAACGCAGTTCGGCTGGCATGTGGTGATCCTGAACGACACGCGCAAAACCGAAGTCCCCGAACTGAGCACCGTTCGGGACGAACTGGTCCAGACCCTGCAGCAGGATGCGATCACCGCGCGGATTGAAGAGTTGACTCAACAGGCACAGATCGACCGCCCGACCCTTGATGGTATCGGGCCGGAAATCGTCCGTCAGCTTGATTTGATTCAGGAGTAATTCCCGTGGCCACGATCATCAAGGTATCGCCGCTGGCCCCGGCGGGTTTTCCCGAACTGCCCGCAATTGACGGCGTGCGTTTTGCAACGGTTGCGGCGGGCGTGCGCTATCAGGGCCGGACCGACGTCATGCTCGCCGTGATGGATCCGGGCACGTCGGTAGCCGGGGTGTTTACCCGCTCGGCCACGCGCGCAGCGCCGGTCCTGGATTGTCAGGAGAAAATCGGAGGGCCCAGCGACGGACCTGCGGCGATCCTTGTGAACTCGGGCAACGCCAACGCGTTTACCGGCCATTACGGCCAAGCCTCGGTGGCGGAAGTGACACAGGCCGTTTCAAAAGCGGCCGGGGTTCCGGTGGACCGGGTGTTCACCTCCTCCACCGGTGTCATCGGCGAACCGCTGGATCACGACCGCATCGTGTCACAGCTGGAGGCGTTGAAATCGGGGCTCAGCAGGCACGCGCTGGAAGACGCCGCTCGCGCGATCATGACCACCGATACCTTCCCGAAAGGTGCCAGCGCGCAGGTCGAAATTGAGGGTAAAACAGTCTCTATTTCGGGGATTGCCAAAGGCTCCGGCATGATTGCACCTGATATGGCGACGATGCTGGTTTACATCTTCACCGATGCGCAGGTCGCGCAACCGGCGCTGCAGGCAACGCTGAGTGCGCAGACGGATCGCACATTCAATTGCATCACCGTGGACAGCGACACCTCAACCTCGGATACGCTGCTTTTGTGCGCAACCGGGGCGTCCGGTGTCGATGCAACCGGGAACCCGGCCTTTGCCGAGGCGCTGGAAACGGTCATGCTGGACCTCGCCAAGCAAGTGGTGCGCGACGGCGAGGGTGCGACCAAATTCGTCGAAATCCGCGTGACCAGAGCGGCCTCGGACGCAGACGCCAAGGTGCATGGGCTGGCCATCGCGAACTCTCCGCTGGTGAAAACCGCCATCGCGGGCGAAGATCCGAACTGGGGCCGCGTGGTCATGGCCATCGGAAAATCGGGCGCGGCGGCGGACCGCGATCTGCTGAGCATTTCCTTTGGCGACATACTGGTGGCCGAGAACGGCTGGGTCAGCCCCGATTACCGCGAGGAAGATGCCGCCGCCTATATGAAGGGTCAGGACTTGGTGATTGCAGTCGATCTGGGGCTGGGCGATGGCATATCCACTGTCTGGACCTGCGATCTGACCCACGGCTATATCGAAATCAACGCGGACTATCGCTCGTGAAGACAGTTCTGGTATCCGCCGTTGCCCTGATCGACATCGAGGGCCGCGTGCTGCTGGCCCAACGCCCCGAGGGCAAATCCATGGCCGGACTCTGGGAGTTTCCCGGCGGCAAGATCGAACAGGGCGAAACCCCCGAAGCCGCCCTGATCCGCGAATTGCACGAGGAACTGGGCATCGACACCTGGGCCTCGTGCCTCGCGCCTCTGACCTTCGCGAGCCACAGCTATGACGATTTCCACCTGCTCATGCCGCTGTTCGCCTGTCGCAAATGGGAGGGCATCCCGCAGTCGCGTGAAGGGCAGAGGCTGAAATGGGCGCGCGCCAATGAGTTGCGCAACTACCCAATGCCCGCAGCAGATGTGCCGTTGATCCCGATTTTGCGGGATTGGTTGTAGCTGGGAATCTGGCGGTTTTGGATTTGGACCTGCGGGCAGACAATTTGCCCGCAGGTATGATGCGAATGCGGCCTACTGCGCCGCGGTCATAGCCGTCCGCAAGAGTTGCGGGCGGTCAGATTGGGACGGCAAGAAAACCGCCTGCGATCCGGCGTCAAGCGCCGAAAGGCTCGCGTCATACCACTGCATCGCAAGATCGCGGCGTTCCTGCACGCCAAAGCCCTCACGCAAGTGGTGCCCAATCAACTCGCCATAGGCAGGCTCGCCCATTGCGACCAACATCAGTGCGGAACCAACGGCGCTATCCATGTTGTCCTGACGATAGCCCATGGCCAGGCAGACCTTGCTCGTCGCCGCCAGATCCGCGGGGCTAAGCCCACTATCCAACGCAAACTTGCGCATCTGGGTTTCCGCGTCTGCCTTGGAACTTAAAGCCAATGCATCGACTTGTGACGCCAGTGTCTCACCAAACGTCTCACACTGTGCGGACACCTGATCCGGCGTCAGTCCCTGGACATCCGTCATCAGTTCTTCACCGCGTGCCATCGCGTAGCTGCGGGCGAGGCAGAACTGTTCGCTCAGAGCAAAATCAGGATCGGACATGTTTGCCAGAGTTGTGTAGCCGCCATTGGTTGACGTCTGGAGCATGACCGCGCTGCAACGATTGGCGAGCGACGGGCGTGCCGTACCGCCAGAAAACAGGGTCGGCAGGCTGGCAGAGGTGGTTTCGGTCGTGTTCGCTGCCGCCGAATCATCCTGAGGCGTGGCAACCGGGGTGGCCTGTACCGGGGCTTGAGGAGCAGCTGCCAGAGCAGTCCCCGATTGAACTTGCCGGCGATACTCCAACAATAGCGGTTGGCCCGAAAGTTGTGTTGCCGCCTGTCCGCCGCTTGTCCCCCAGTAGTATGCCTGCATCAGGAAGTCGCGCTGATAAGGCTGGAAGTCACGGCCATTCACAGGATAGCCCATACTGGCCTGGTAGCGTTCGATCGCTGCGCGTGTACCACCGCCAACCTGGCCATCAACCCGTCCTGCATTGTAACCGAAGTAATTCAGTGCGGTCTGCGTCTGCGCACCTTGTGAGGTTGACGGTATGCCGGATCGGTAAGTCCGTGTCGTTGTCGCGGTTTTCTTTTTCTGCTGATCTTTGCCAATCAAATATCCGGCAACACCACCGACGACAGCACCGCCGAGGAAGTCGCCGGCATCCGCCCGCGCAATCTGGGGCGCGGATATCGCAAATGCGAGAGCGATGCCGAGTGTTGAAATCAAACGAATAATCATGACTTACCTCCTAAACAAAACAACAGCCTTGAAGCAGTATAGCACAGCAGTTGCGTTGTGCAGGAATTTAGCGGATGCGATATCGAAAGCCCTGACCGATCAGCAGGACTTCGCCTGTCTCGGAGTGCAGGAGGGTACTGTGGCTCCTCAGGACTGCGCGGCGAGGTTGCTCCGGCGCCGGGCTTCGTAAGGTGATCGAAAAGATCACCGCTCTGTCCCTGTTACAATTCGTAAGGATTGAGAAAACATCACGAAAAAGTTGACCTTGATCGTGCGCCTGTCCCTAATCGGGGCAATGGCGCCCGGGCCTGACCCGGAGCCGTCATTTCCGGCCCCGGAGGAGGGGCCGGATGGGGAGGAGAGAAAGATTGGCTCAGACGCAGTCGGGCGCCGAGGGGTTGCACTCCCTTCCGGCGCTTCTACACCGCAATGCGATGCAGTTCGGGGATGCCCCGGCCTACCGGGAAAAAGAGTTTGGAATCTGGCAAGGCTGGACCTGGGCTGAGACGGCCGCCGAGGTTCGTTCGCTTGCGCTGGGTTTTCTGGAGCTCGGCGTGGAAAAGGGCGACCATATCGCGGTGATCGGGCGCAACCGCCCGGCGCATTACTGGTCTATGGTTGCTGCGCAGATGGTCGGCGCGGTTCCGGTGCCGCTCTACCAGGATTCGGTCGCCGAAGAGATGGCTTACGTGCTGGAGCATTGCGGTGCAAAATACGTGGTCTGCGGCGATCAGGAGCAGGTCGACAAGGTCATCGAGATCCAGGAAAACCTGCATCAGGTCAAACACATCCTCTACACCGACAAGCGCGGGATGCGGAAATACGACCACTCCCAGATGAACGCCCTTGAGGATATCATGGCCGAGGGTCGCGCTGGGCATCAGCGCTTTGACTCTGAACTGGACCAGCGGATATCCGAGGTCACCTACGACGACACTTGTGTGATGCTCTATACCTCTGGCACCACCGGCAAGCCCAAGGGCGTGGTCCTGTCCAACCGGAATGTGATTGAAAGCGCCAAGAACTCGGCTGAATTCGATCATTTGAACCGGCACGAAGATATCCTGTCATACCTGCCGATGGCCTGGGTCGGTGATTTTATCTTTTCCATCGGTCAGGCCTATTGGTGCGGGTTCTGTGTGAACTGCCCCGAGAGCGCGGAAACCATGATGACCGATCTGCGCGAGATCGGACCGACCTATTTCTTTGCCCCGCCGCGCGTGTTCGAGACCCAGCTGACCAATGTGATGATCCGCATGGAAGATGCCGGGAAGCTGAAACAGCGTATGTTCCATCACTTCATGGCACATGCCAAGAAAGTGGGCGGTCAATTGCTGGACGGCAAACCGGTGGGCTTTGGCGATCGGCTAAAATACGCGTTGGGCAATATGCTGGTCTATGGCCCGCTCAAGGACACGCTGGGGTATGGCCGGTTCCGCGTGGGATATACGGCGGGCGAAGCAATCGGGCCGGAAATCTTTGATTTCTACCGCTCGCTGGGGATCAACCTGAAACAGCTCTATGGTCAGACCGAGGCCACAGTGTTCATTACCGTGCAGCCGGATGGTGAAGTGCGGGCGGATACGGTTGGCGTACCTGCACCGGATGTCGAGCTGAGGATCGATGACTCCGGCGAGATCTATTATCGCTCGCCCGGTGTGTTTGTGGAGTATTTCAAGAACCCGGATTCCACCGCTTCGACCAAGGACGCCGAGGGCTGGGTGGCGACCGGAGATGCCGGTTTCATCGAGGAAGGCTCGGGCCACCTGCGCATTATCGACCGGGCCAAGGATGTTGGCAAAATGGCCGACGGATCGATGTTTGCGCCGAAATATGTCGAGAACAAACTGAAGTTCTATCCTGATATTCTGGAAGTTGTCCTGTTCGGAAACGGCAAGGACCGCTGCGTGGCCTTCATCAACATTGACCTGACCGCGGTTGGCAACTGGGCCGAGCGCAACAACATCGCTTATGCGTCCTACCAGGAACTGGCGGGGCATCCCAAGGTGCTGGAGACGATCAAGTCCCATGTCGAAGAGGTGAACAAGTCGGTGGCCGCTGATGAAATGCTATCGGGTTGCCAGGTGCATCGCTTTGTGGTGCTGCACAAGGAACTGGATGCGGATGATGGCGAGATCACCCGCACCCGCAAGGTGCGTCGCGGGTTTGTCGAGGACAAGTATGCCGACATCATCGCGGCGCTTTATGACGGGTCCGAGAGTGTCTCGACCACCACCGAAGTGACCTACGAGGATGGCCGCAAGGGTTCGATTTCTGCGACGTTGGAGATTGTGGATGCACCGGTTGTACCGGTCGCACGGCACAAGGTGGCAGCGGAATGAGGGGCGGACGTGCGCCGCTCGGCCTGCGGCTATCGCCCCGCCCGCCGTCCCGTATTTGCGCAAGTCAGGGAGTGACTGATGCTGGATAACGCCGAAGGGTATGTCACCGAAGACGGTCGCAAGATCGGCGGCGTGGTGATGGAGATGAAGAACATCACTTTGCGCTTTGGCGGTGTGGTGGCGATCAAGGACATCTCGTTCGACATCCGCGAGGGCGAGATTCGCGCCATTATCGGGCCGAACGGCGCCGGGAAATCCTCGATGCTGAACGTGATCTCGGGATTCTATGTCCCGCAGGAGGGCGAGGTCTGGTTTCACGGTTCGAAACGTCCGCCGATGCGACCCTTTGAAGTGGCGCAGCAGGGGATTGCGCGAACTTTCCAGAACATCGCCCTGTTCGAAGGTATGAGCGTGCTGGACAACGTCATGACCGGGCGTCTGAACTTCATGAAAACGAACATTCTTCAGCAGGCGCTGTGGAAGGGTAAAGCCGAGGCGGAAGAGACGGAAAACCGGGAAGCCGTCGAAAAGATCATCGACTTTCTTGAAATTCAGCACATCCGCAAAACACCGGTGTCGCGCCTGCCTTACGGGTTGAAGAAACGGGTAGAACTGGCGCGTGCATTGGCGGCCGAGCCAAAACTGTTGCTGCTGGATGAACCGATGGCGGGCATGAACGTTGAAGAGAAGGAAGACATGAGCCGCTTTGTTCTGGACGTGAACGACGAGTTCGGCACCACCATCGCCCTGATCGAGCATGACATGGGCGTTGTGATGGACCTGAGCGACCGGGTGGTTGTGATGGATTACGGCCGCAAGATCGGCGACGGCACACCCGACGAGGTGCGCAATAACCAAGAGGTCATCGACGCCTATCTTGGGGTCAGCCATGACTAGGCTCTGGGCAGAATTGGGGAGGGGCTGGCATGCCTGAACAACTCGTATTTGCGATGGAAGTCATCCTCAACGGCCTGATGGCCGGGGTGCTCTATGCCTTGGTCGCGCTGGGCTTTGTGCTGATCTACAAGGCCTCGGGGATTTTCAATTATGCCCAAGGGGTTATGGCGCTGTTTGCGGCGATGACTCTGGTGGGGATCATGAACGGGCAGGTGCCGTTTTCCCATCTGATCAATGCAATTTTCGGAACGCATATCCACTACTTCGGATGGAATGTACCGGCGCTGTTTGCGATCCTTTTGACAATGGTGGTGATGGTGTTTCTCGCCTGGGCGGTGCAGCGTTTCGTCATGCGTCATCTGGTGGGGCAGGAGCCGATCATCCTGTTCATGGCAACCATCGGTCTGGCCTATTTCCTTGAAGGCGTGGCCGATCTGATGTGGGGGTCCGAGATCAAGACGCTGGATGTGGGTCTGCCGCAGGGCATCAACCTGTGGATTGATGAGACCACCTTCAACATCTTCGACTACGGTTTCTTTATCGACAATCTGGATATCGTGGCCACGGTGATTGCCGCCCTGCTGGTGGCGGCCCTGGTGGCGTTCAGCCAGTACACCAAGCAGGGCCGGGCCATGCGCGCGGTGGCCGATGATCATCAGGCGGCGCTGTCTGTCGGGATTTCGCTGAACTTCATCTGGATCATGGTCTGGTCGGTCGCCGGGTTCGTGGCGCTGGTTGCAGGCATCATGTGGGGCACCAAGTCGGGCGTGCAGTTCTCGCTGTCGCTGATCGCGCTCAAGGCGCTGCCGGTGCTGATGCTGGGCGGGTTCACCTCGATCCCCGGTGCGATTGTCGGTGGGTTGATTATTGGCGTGGGCGAAAAACTGTTCGAATTTGCCATCGGGCCGCTGGTCGGCGGTGCGACCGAGAACTGGTTTGCCTATGTGCTGGCGCTGATCTTCCTGGTGTTCCGGCCGCAGGGCCTGTTCGGTGAGAAGATTATCGAAAGGGTGTAGCGATGACCAAACTGATCGCCATCATCAATGTGATCGCCTGGGCCGGGTTCTGGGCCTTTGGGTACATCGCGCTGACCACGGACGATCTGAGCGACAGCCAATTGGTGATCGCAGCACTGCTGGCGTTTGCCGGTCTGGTAGCCGGCATCCTCGCCTACATGAAACTGGTGCGCGCCTCAGAGGCGAGCGGATACGCCAAAGGGTCCAATCAACTGGACACCGAGGCCCGGAACCGGGCTCAGGAAGAATGGGGAAAGTAAGACATGTTCTATCGTGAAGCCGGGGATTTCAAAACCTCCTACGTGGATGACAGCCAGACTTTCCCGATCAAGTTCGACCGGTATCGGTACTATGTCGTGTTGGCGGTGGCGTTTGGGATCATCCCGTTCATCATCAACGATTACTGGGCAAATGCGTTGCTGTTGCCCTTCCTGATCTACGCGATTGCGGCGATCGGTCTGAACATTCTGGTGGGGTATTGCGGACAGGTTTCGCTGGGCACCGGTGGTTTCATGGCTGTGGGGGCATATTCCTGCTACAAGCTGATGACCGCATTCCCGGATGTGAGCATGTTCGTCCACGTGCTGCTGGCCGGCGGGATCACGGCCGTGGTGGGCGTGGTGTTTGGCCTGCCAAGTCTGCGGATCAAGGGGTTCTATCTGGCGGTGGCGACACTGGCGGCGCAGTTCTTCCTGGTGTGGCTCTTCAACCGGGTGTCTTGGTTTTACAACTATTCGGCTTCGGGCCAGATCAACGCGCCGGAACGGGATGTATTCGGCATCATCATCACCGGCCCGAATGCGCCGGCCTGGGCGGCCTATCTGTTCTGCCTGGTCTTCCTGACAGCCAGTGCGATCATTGCGCGTAACCTCACCCGGGGCACCACGGGCCGAACCTGGATGGCGATCCGAGATATGGATATTGCGGCCGAGATCATCGGGGTGAACCCGCTGAAGGCCAAACTGACCGCATTTGCCGTCAGTTCCTTCTTTGTCGGCATCTCGGGCGCACTGTTCTTTGCCGTCTACCTGGGCGCGGTAGAGGTCGGCGAAGTGTTCGGCATCCAGAAATCATTCCTGGTGCTGTTCATGGTCATCATCGGCGGGCTCGGATCGATCTTTGGCTCATTTGCTGGGGCGGCGTTTCTGGTGCTGCTGCCGGTCGTTCTGAAAGTTGTGGGGGTGGATGTTCTGGGCTGGCCCACGGATATCGTGGCGCATCTGCAGCTGGTGATCGTCGGGGCGCTGATCATCATGTTCCTGATCCTCGAGCCACACGGGCTGGCGCAGCTCTGGCGTCTGGCCAAGGAGAAACTCAGACTCTGGCCCTTCCCCCATTAGGCGGGGCGGGCCCAATCACAAGACGGGTGCGAAAGCCCGAACACACCATCGGATCAATCAAGGGAGGACACACCCGATGAAAACGAAACTGGCAACCATGGCGCTAGGCGCCTTGATGGCCGCTGGGCCGGCACTGGCGGATCTGGTTATCCCGGACCTCAGCTATCGTACCGGGCCTTACGCTGCGGGCGGAATTCCGTTCTCGGATGGCTACAACGACTATTTTACCCTGCTGAACGAGCGGGACGGCGGCATCGGTGGAGTCCCGATCCGCGTTGTCGAATGCGAGACCGGTTACAACACCGAAAAGGGTGTGGAATGCTATGAGTCGACCAAGGGCGAAGGCGCGTTGGTCTATCAACCTCTGTCGACCGGGATCACATACCAGCTGATCCCAAAGACCACGGCTGACAACATTCCGATGCACACGATGGGCTATGGCCGGACCTCTGCCAAGAACGGCGACGTGTTCAGCCACACGTTCAACTATCCTGCAAACTACTGGGATGGGGCTTCGGGCGCGATCAACTATTTGCTTGAGGCAAACAACGGCGACTTGAGCGGTAAGAAAGTTGCGCTGGTCTACCACAACTCGGCCTACGGTAAGGAACCGATCCGCACCCTGGAAGAGCTGTCCAAGAAACATGGCTTTGAACTGGTGGCCTTGCCGGTCGACCATCCGGGCCAGGAACAGAAATCCCAATGGCTGCAGATCCGCCGTGACAAGCCGGATTATGTTCTGATGTGGGGCTGGGGCGTCATGAACCAGGTCGCAGTGCAGGAAGCTGCAAACATCCGGTTCCCGATGGAAAACTTCATCGGCATCTGGTGGTCGGGTTCGGAAAACGACGTGCTGCCTGCGGGTGAAGCCGCCAATGGATACAAGGCATTGACCTTCCACAACGTCGGCACCGACTTCCCGCTGTTTGATGATCTGCAGCAATATGTCGTCGACGCAGGCAAGGCCGCTGGCGCTGGCGATCAGGTCGGTACGGTTCTGTACAACCGCGGTCTCTATGCGGCGATGCTGGCCGGCGAAGCCATCAAGAAAGCGCAGGAACTCTCGGGCAATGCCGACATTACCCCGGCTGAAATGCGCGATGGAATGGAAGCGCTGGAAATCACCGAAGCGAAGATGACTGAACTGGGCCTGCCCAACTTCGGTCCGACATTCTCGGTCTCGTGCGAAAACCACGGCGGCGACGCGCTTGTCGGTGTGACCCAGTGGGATGCGGCGAACAAGACCTGGACCCTGATCTCGGACTTCAAGCCGACGGATGGTGAAGTGATCGGCGCACTGATCGAAGCGGACTCCGCAGCCTATGCGGCGGAAAACAACATCGAAACGCGCTGCAACTGATGCGCCAATGAAACCGGGGCGGCGGTGTGCCGCCGCTCCGACCCCAACACGTGGCATGAGGACACACGCTGATGCTGGATGCGGCACAAACCACTGACGTGCAGGCGGAGACCCTGCTTGAGGTCAACAATATCGAGGTGATCTACAACCACGTGATCCTCGTGCTGAAAGGCGTCAGCCTGACTGTGCCCAAAGGCGGGATCACCGCATTGCTGGGCGGCAACGGCGCGGGCAAGACCACGACGCTCAAGGCGGTGTCAAACCTGCTGCAATCCGAGCGTGGCGAAGTGACCAAGGGCTCGATCAAGTATCGCGGTCAAAGCGTGCACGAGAGCGACCCGGCCGATCTGGTCGAAAAGGGCGTTATCCAGGTCATGGAAGGCCGCCATTGTTTCGAACACCTGACGGTCGAAGAGAACCTTCTGACCGGGGCCTATACCCGCAAGGACGGCAAGGCCACAATTCAGAAGGACCTTGATCTGGTCTATACCTATTTCCCGCGCCTGGCCGAGCGGCGCCGGTCGCAAGCGGGATATACCTCGGGCGGTGAACAGCAGATGGTCGCGATGGGCCGTGCGCTGATGTCCCGGCCTGAAACCATCCTGCTGGACGAGCCCTCAATGGGTCTGGCCCCGCAGCTGGTCGAAGAGATTTTCGGCATTGTGAAGGACCTGAACGAGAAAGAAGGTGTGTCCTTCCTGTTGGCCGAGCAGAACACAAACGTGGCGCTGCGGTTTGCGCATTACGGATACATCCTTGAATCGGGCCGGGTGGTGATGGATGGTCCCGCCGCCGAACTGCGTGAGAATCCGGACGTTAAGGAATTCTACCTCGGCATGTCCGAGGAAGGCCGCAAAAGCTTCCGCGACGTGCGATCTTATCGCCGCCGCAAGAGGTGGCTGTAAGCGGATGGAGGATCTGGCGATGACCTATTTCGACGCACTTGAGACGCGCTCGGCGGACAAACGTGCCTCGGATCAGTCCGAGGCCTTGCAGGAACAGATTGCCCGGGCAAAGTCCACCGCCGGCTTTGCCGAGCATCTGGCCGATGCAGGTATCGACGCGATTAAGTCGATTGAAGACCTGCCGTCCCTGCCGGTTCTGCGTAAATCCGATCTGATCCGCGCTCAGGCCGAGCGGTCACCTTTTGGCGGTTTTACCGTCAAACCCGCGCACCAGTTTCATCATGTTTTCCAGTCCCCCGGTCCGATCTACGAACCGGGCGGGACGGATCACGACTGGTGGCGCATGGGACGGTTCCTGAATGCGGCCGGGATTGGCACCGGAGATATTGTCCAGAACTGTTTCGGATATCACCTGACCCCGGCCGGTATGATTTTCGAAAATGGCGCCCGTGCTGTCGGAGCAGCGGTCCTGCCCGCCGGAACCGGGCAGACCGAGTTGCAGGTGACCGCGGCCCGCGACATCGGGTGTACCGCATATGCCGGGACACCCGATTACCTCAAGGTGATCCTGGACAAGGCCGACGACATGGGCGTCCAGTTGCATTTCTCAAAGGCTGCCGTCGGCGGGGGCGCCTTGTTCCCTTCGCTGCGTCAGGATTATGCGGACCGGGGCATTTCCTGTCTGCAGTGCTATGCAACGGCCGATCTCGGCAACATCGCGTATGAAAGCGCGGCAATGGAAGGGATGATCATTGACGAGCACGTGATCGTCGAGATCGTGACCCCCGGCACGGGAACGCCAGTAGAACCGGGCGACGTGGGTGAGGTTGTGGTGACCACGCTCAACCCGGACTACCCCCTGATCCGGTTTGCAACGGGTGATCTGTCGGCGATTCTGCCCGGCGTATCGCCGTGCGGCCGCACGAATACGCGCATCAAAGGCTGGATGGGCCGTGCCGACCAGACCACCAAGATCAAGGGCATGTTCGTGCGCCCCGAACAGGTGGCAGCGCTGGTGGACAAGCACGATGAAATCGTCAAGGCCCGCGTCATTGCGGCGCGCCAGGGCGAAATGGACACAATGACCGTTCAGATCGAAAGCCCGCGCGGCGATGACATGGCCTATGCCAAATCCGTTGCCGAGGTGCTGAAGCTGAAGGGCGCGATCGAAGTTGTAGCCCCGGGGTCCCTACCCAAGGACGGTCTGGTGATCGAGGATCAGCGCGTCTACGAGTGACGGCGCACACGGAATCTGCGGCAGTATGTGTCGCAGATTTCTTGGCCCGCCCACTGGCGTTTCCGAGCATTTTGGTCGATTAAAGGCGAACCTTTCGCGTTCGTTCCAATAATGCCGGAAAAATGGCTCAGACCGATAACTCAGAACATGGTTCGCGCAGTCACACTGCGCTGGGGTCCCGGTTGCTGGGTTGGGTCACCTATGCTGTCGCTGCGGCCTGCCTGCTCCCGATGGTGGCAGTATTGCTGGCGGCCATTACAGGCGGGACCGACACGATTTCACATCTGGCGGAAACCGTTCTGCCCCGATACGCGACGACCACACTGATCCTGGTCATTCTGGTTGCTGTCGGCACGTTCGCCATCGGAACCGGCGCCGCCTGGCTGGTGACCATGACGCGGTTTCCCGGGGTGCGCGTGCTTGAGGTCGCCCTGGTTCTGCCGTTGGCCTTTCCGGCCTATGTGCTGGCCTATGCCTATACGTTCATCCTGGATCATCCCGGCTTCGTTCAGACAAGCCTGAGGCAGGTTACAGGCTGGGGGCCGCGCGACTACTGGTTCCCCGAGATCCGCTCGACCGAGGGTGCCGCGATGATGCTGATTCTGGTGTTGTACCCGTATGTCTATCTGCTGGCGCGGGCGGCTTTCTTGCAGCAGAGCGCTACGGCCTATCTCGCGGCGCGGGCGCTGGGCAACAATCCCTGGCTCGCGTTCAGACGGGTTTCGCTGCCGCTGGCCCGTCCTGCCATTGCCGGAGGCGTTCTGCTGGCCGTGATGGAGACTATCGCCGATTTCGGTACGGTGTCCTATTTCGGTGTCCAGACATTTGCGACCGGGATTTACACCAGTTGGTTTTCCATGGCCGATCGCGCAGCGGCCGCACAGCTTGCGTTGTGCCTGCTTGGCTTTGCTCTGGTCATAGCGGCGACCGAGCGGCTTCAGCGAGGAAAGGCCAAATACTACCAGACGGGAAAACAGCACGCTGCCCAACCCGCTGCACATCTGACAGGCTGGAAGGCCGCCGGGGCGTTTGTATTGTGCGCCATTCCGGTTCTGTTCGGCTTTTTGCTGCCGGTGATTGTCCTGTTTGAGATGGGTCTGGGGTCGGAACAGAACCTGATGTCGCAGCGCTATGCCGGCTTTATCCAGAATTCTCTGATCCTTGCCGGAACAGCTGCACTCATTACCGTTTGCGCGGCCATCAGCGTCGGCTTCTTTCAGCGTATCAACCCGGGGAGGCGGTCATCGACGGCCACTTATATTGCCCGGCTGGGCTATGCCGTGCCGGGCGGGGTCATTGCCGTGGGGCTGATCGTACCTTTTGCCGCGTTTGACAACGCACTGGATGCCTGGATGCGCCAGACCTTTGGCCTGTCCACCGGATTGTTGCTCACCGGGTCGATCTGGTTGCTGGTGATTGCCTACATGGTGCGGTTTCTGGCGGCAGCGCTCAGCGCCTACGAGGGCGGGCAAAGTACGGTGCACGCCAATATGGATGCGGCGGCACGATCCCTTGGGCAAAGCCCTTTGGGCACGTTGAGGCGGGTCCATCTGCCGATCCTGACACCTTCGCTGCTGACTGCTTTGCTGATCGTCTTTGTCGACGTGATGAAGGAACTGCCCGCGACGTTGATCATGCGGCCGTTCAACTTTGACACGCTGGCGGTGCAGGCCTACCGGCTGGCCTCGGACGAGCGGCTGGAGGGCGCAGCGGTGCCGTCGCTGGTCATTCTGGCGGTGGGTCTGCTGCCGGTCATCCTGATTTGTCGCCAGGTTGGGCGCCGCTGATCCGCCTCAGTCCTGTATCGGTGCCTCGGATGTGAAGTTCGGAATGACATTTGTCGAGGCCGGGTTGCTTTCAATTCCGGGCCAGTTCTTGTCTGCCAAGGCGATGTTGCCGGGGATGTCCTCTTCCCAGAAGCCAACCACTGTCTTGGTGATGTTCAGATAGAGCTTGTCATCGACAATCCGCCACAGATTTGGATTGCCGGGAACCTTACCGCCCTTGGAAACGCCATAGGCGCAATGCCCGTCAAACTGCGGTGCGTAGTAGGCCGGGTTCTCAAGGAACTTGTCCCGGTTCTCGGTGGTCGCAAAAGCCCAGGTCGCATCATTGTATTCCGCAGTGATCGACGCGCGGCCCTCGACACCTTCGGGCTGTGCTGTGCCGACAGGCGATTGTTCAAGGTCGCGATACGCAACCACGTCGTAGCCTGAGACCGCGTATCCGGTGCCATCGATGTATTGAGGGCCGGCAAAAGCCGGAGATGCAATGGCGATGGCGCATGCTGTCAATACGACTGAGATTTTCATGACCGAACCCTTTTGTCTGAACCTATACCAGTTGGCATTGGATATGACATAGGCATCGCCGAAACCGATTAAACCCTTTCGAAGCACGACAAAAATCAGACAGGGCCCCGGAAACTGTGGCTCGTGATCGCCGCAGGCTTGATTTGCGGCGGGTTTCCGGCAAGGCTGGGTCCATGAACATGCAGCCTCCCAGCCGGTTCTCTGCAAGCCCGGCCCAGTTGCCGGTCGCGTTCGACAGGCGCGAAATGTCTCAAATTCTGTCCGTGTATGGCCGGATGGTCGCTGCCGGGGAATGGCGGGACTACGGTATTTCAAACCTGCGCGACACAGCTGTTTTTTCGATATTCAGGCGAACCGCCGAGCATCCGATCTATCGGGTGGAGAAACACCCGCGCTTGCGTTCGAAGCAGGGCATGTATTCGGTTGTGGGAATGGATGGACAGATTCTGAAACGCGGTCACGATTTGCGGACCGTCCTGCGCGTGCTTGAACGCAAACTGATCCGGGCGGTGAACCTGGATTAGAGCCTTTTGTGAGAGGTCACAGGGCCGTCGCCCTGCGCCAGTATCCGGTCGATTGCCTCATCCAAAGGTTCGAAAGTGACCGCCATGTGACAGGCATTGGCATGCAGCAGCATGTTGGCGCCGGACACCCAGGCCACATGACCTTTCCAGAACAGAAGGTCACCGCGCGCAGCAGTCGTGCCGTCCGGCAAGGCGGTGCCCAATGTGCGTTCCTGATCACCGCTGTCTCCGGGACACGGGAGACCACAGGCCAGCAACCCGACCTGTACCAGACCTGAACAGTCCAGCCCGAACCGGCTGTTGCCGCCCCAAAGGTAAGGCGTGCCCAGAAACAACTCGGCCACCGCGACCGGGTCGGCTGGTTGTTCTGAAATCGGGGCGCAATGAGTAGAGGGAACATAGCCAAGCTCGGTTTCCAGAAATTCACCCTGTTCCGACACAACCTGCACTTTGCTGCCGTAACTCAGCGATGTCAGATCACGGCTTTTCATATCCGCCTGTTCATAGGCATGTGTTGCCGGCACTTGGACCCAATGTGACGATGGCAGGACCTGCCCTGTCTGATCCGTTGCGACCCAGCCGGGATAGCCGTCCTTGTCGGAGATCACCTGGCTCCATCCCGCCGTGCCTTTGGTGACCTGTACCGTATCGCCATAAAGCAACTGGCGATCACGGGGTCCGTCTGGTGTGCGGAGTAAATCGACGACCGGCTTTATGATGCGTCTGCCGGTCATAGGCCCAGAATTTCAGGCAAGGCGGTCAGCACCGCGCGGGGGCCCTGACTCAGCCCGCCTTTGCTGCGACCGGGCGCTTTGCCGGGTTGCCACGCGTAGATGTCGAAATGCATGTAGGCGCTGTCTTGAACAAAGCGCCGCAGAAACAGCGCGGCGGTGATCGACCCTGCAAACCCTCCGGAAGGTGCGTTGTCCAGATCGGCGATCCCCGGCTCGATCATGGTCTCGTAAGGTTCATGAAAGGGCATGCGCCACACTGGGTCTGCGGCTTTCTGCGCCGCGTGGAACAGGGCGTCGGCGACACGATCATCATCTGCATAGAAAGGTGCCAGATCCGGTCCCAAAGCCACACGGGCGGCGCCCGTCAGCGTTGCCATCGAGATCACCAGATCCGGTTTAGCCTCATCCGCCAACGCCAGCGCATCAGCCAGAACCAGCCGCCCCTCGGCGTCGGTGTTGTTGATCTCGACCGTCAGCCCCTTGCGTGAGGTCAGGATGTCCCCGGGCCGGAACGCGTTGCCCGCCACCGCATTTTCGACTGCCGGGATCAGCACGCGCAATTGAAGCGGCAAATCCAATGCCATGATCATCCGCGCCAGACCCAGCACATTGGCGGCCCCGCCCATATCCTTTTTCATCAGACCCATCGACGCGCCGGGTTTGAGGTTGAGGCCGCCCGTATCGAAACAAACGCCCTTGCCCACCAACGTCAGCGCTGGCCCGCTGCGGCCCCATCTCATCTCGATCAATCGGGGCGCCAGCTCTGCCGCGCGCCCGACAGCATGGATCATGGGAAAGTTCTGCTCCAACAACGCGTCGCCGGTGATGGTGTTGCAGGACGCGCCAAATTCCTGTGCCAAGGCCTCTGCCGCTGCCTGCAGCTGCTCCGGCCCCATGTCCGACGCGGGTGTGTTGACCAGATCCCGGGTCAACGCCTCGGCGTTTGCCATGGCTTCGATCCGCGTGACGTCAACACTGTCTGGCGCAACCAGGGCGGCGCCGGCGGGCGATTGCGACGCGTAGCGATCAAATGCATAGCCGGTCATCAGCCAGCCGAGGCATTCCATGTCCAGCCGATCCGCAGGGACACCCGAGGCGATGCGGTAACTGCCCTGTGGCAGTGCGTCGGCTGCCGCCGCCAGAGTAAAGCGTTTGCGGGCACGCTTTTTCTCGGTCCCGTATCCTGTCAGCGCCATCCCTGGCACGCCATTCGGGCCTGGCACCAACAGCGTTTCTCCGATTGCGCCCGAGAACTCGTAGGCGTCCACCCACGCTCGGACATGGTCCGGCTGATCCTGCAACCAGTCTTCCAGATCGGGTTGCGCGACCACGTGCAGCGGTAAGGTGTCGTCAGACGGTGGGGCAAAGCTTAGGGGCATGGGCATCTCGGCAGGTACAGCTTGCGCCCAGACTAGCGGTCCGGGGTGCGCCCGCAACCCCTGTCAGACCGAAAGGTCTTGCTGGTCCCATACGGCGGTCAGTGATCGTTCGCCGACCCGGATCAACCGGCCCAGCGTGGCGCCGGTGGCCACCGCGTCACCGGCATCTACCGACTGCGCCACGTCGCCCGCAACGCGGGCCAGTGCCGTCATTCCGACCTGTTCGGATATCGCGACCAGAGACTTGGCGCATTTGCGCAACTCAACCCAGTCGCGCTGCCGCCAGTACCGTTCGCAATTCGACAGACGCACAGCCAGTTCCTCGATCGTGCGGCACAATACATCAATGGCATTCTTGTCGCCCAGTTGCCGGCACAGGCCATTCAGGCGATCTGGATCAAGATGCACGGATTCCTTGTGTTCAAGCGCAATGACTTTGTCCACCACATTCACCCCAATTTCTACGCCCCCACGGCGCAGGCCAACACTGTGGACAAATTCCTTTGCAAATCCTTGAGCTGGAATTGGATAATGTCTCGAATTTTCGTTGAATTCGGTTTAGAGCATCCCGCAGCACTAAAAACAGGGACACCGAAATGGACGTAGCCAAACCTCTGCCAACCTATCTGGTCAAGCGGTACCACGGTTGGAAGGCCACAACGTATTCCGAAAATCAGGTCTGGTATCGACGTCTGGCGGATGAAGGGCAACGGCCGCGCGCCATGGTGATTTCCTGTTGCGACAGCCGGGTGCATGTCACCTCGATCTTTGGCGCGGATCAGGGCGAGTTCTTTATTCACCGCAATATCGCCAACCTCGTCCCGCCCTACGCACCGGATGGGGATCATCACGGCACCAGTGCCGCCATCGAATATGCTGTCACCGCTTTGAAGGTCGCACATCTGATCGTTCTGGGCCATTCCCAGTGCGGCGGGGTTCAGGGCTGTATCGACATGTGTAAAGGCAATGCCCCGCAACTGGAGGCCAAGGAAAGCTTTGTTGGCCGCTGGATGGACATCCTGAAGCCGAAATACGATCTGGTTGCCGATGTCGAGGACAGCACCGAACAGGCCCGCGAATTTGAAAAACAGGCCGTTGTCGCCTCGCTTGAGAACCTGATGACGTTCCCTTTCGTGTCCGAGGCGGTGGATCAGGACGCGCTCAGCCTGCACGGATTATGGACCGATATCGGTGCGGGCGGTCTGGAGTGTTATGACCCCTACCAAAAGAGATTTGTTCCCGTCTGACCCTCTAAGACCGGCATGAAACACCCCCGACGCGGATCAGGGCTCTGACTCCGCGTGGATTTTTTTGTATGATACGTCTATCCGTTTTGGAATTTGGAGCGCGCCATGAAATTGATAAAACGCATTCTCGCTGTACTGATTGTCCTTGTTCTGGTTCTCGTCGGTGTCTCGTACCTGTTGCCCGGCAAGGCCGAAGTGTCCCGCAGCGTCACCATCGATGCGCCGCCCGAGGCGATCTTTCCTTACGTGAATTCGATGCAGGAGACCGAAAAATGGTCACCCTGGCTGTCACGTGATCCGGAAACGAAGCTGTCCTACGCCGGTCCCGATGCGGGTGTTGGCAACACGCTCAGCTGGAGTTCCGAGCACCCGCAGGTGGGCACCGGAACACAGGAAATCATCGAAAGCACCGAGAACCAACTGGTGAAAACAGCGCTGGACTTCGGGGACATGGGGACAGCGACCGCATCGTTTACTCTGAAACCCGAAGGAAACCAGACGATGGTGACCTGGGGATTTGAATCCGAATTGGGGGCCAACCCAATGATGCGCTGGATGGGCCTGATGATGGACAACTGGGTCGGCGGAGATTATGAGCGCGGGCTTGAGAATTTGAAATCGGTTGTCGAGGGCCAAGGATGATCGGAAAAGAGACTGGCAGCGCGCAAAGCTTATTTTGAAGCTGAATCAGGGGCTGGTTAACGCGCTCAGGGCGCGGACCATAACGCCAGGCTTTCGGTCTTTCCGGGTGCTTTGAAAGCAGGAAGCTCGGAGAGACCGGCCCTTGCCGTTGGGCTAAGCTTGCGTGCAACGTCGTCTGAAAGCACGATCTCCAGCAGAAGCGACTTGGCCGCACCTTCGATCCGAGCCGCCGTGTTCATGGGGTCGCCAAGAAGCGCAACCTCTTTCTTCCAGTCGCCTATCTCGCCTGCGGCGACTTCTCCGCAGTGAATTCCTGTTCGCAGCCTTGCCTCGGTTCCATAGGTCTTCAGGTAATATGCGTCCCGAGCGCGCAACACGCCATTCATGTCCTCTGCGCATTTCAAACAGGAATCGTTGGCAATACCCGAGGTAAGTTGCCAGGTGACGATGACCGAGTCCCCGACATACTTGTGAATGTCTCCTCGGTACTTCTCGATGGGACCCGCCAAATCCAACGCGACATCGCGCAGAAAATCGTGGAACTTCAGCTGTCCAATTCTTTCTGCCAATGCGGTCGAGCCAATAACGTCTGCGAAAAGTATCACCCTGTTTTCAAGCCGCGCCTGTCGATACCGGCCCCAGATCAGAGCCTTGGTTGCCTCGGTCCCAAGCAGTCTTGTGATTTCATATCCGATTGAAAAGACGTAAGCAATTAACGCTGAAATAACAAACACTTCCACAAACGCCGGGTCCTTCCAGATCGGCGGGGCGCTAGACAGAAGACCTGGAAGCGAGAGGCCAAAGACGATGAAGAGGCTGTACAGAGTGCCGCGCAATGCCATCAAAACGATTGGCCTGAGGCGCCGCGCGACGCGGCGTTCCGGGTTAGAGAAAAACTGAAACTCAGCCCCGACGCAACACGCAGAAATTGCAAACCCGGTAAGGGCGCCAAAGAGCGTATCAGCAACAAGATTTTCGTCGGAATATCGCACCGCCCCGACCACTGCGCCCGCGACAGTCGCCAGTGCGGTAACTTTCAGAAAGACGGTCGTCGATCGAGCAGACAAGAATTTCCAACTGCGCATATGCAGCACTGGCTCCAATGTGAACGGCGGTCTGTAAGGTCTTTGCCAAGCAATATAGTGTCAGGCCACCTCACCCTCTAGGTGCAAGACCACCAGCCGCCGGCTTTTGTCGCATGCCAATTGCGGTGTCGCTGACCCACGGCGGGGCCTGATGTTATGGCGTTACTTTTGTCGCTGAAAGTACCTCAAAACCCCACCAACGGTGCAGCAGGGTTTTGAAGTTTTGACAATCGTGGTGACGCTGATCAGCCCTTCTTCAGGACTTCACGGCCCAGAAGTTCGGCAATCTGAACCGCATTGAGCGCGGCGCCTTTGCGCAGGTTGTCTGACACGCACCACAGATTCAGGCCATTCTCGATGGTCGAATCCTGACGGATCCGGCTGATGAAGGTGGCGAAATCGCCGACGCATTCGATCGGCGTGACGTAGCCACCGGCCTCGCGCTTGTCGATCACCATGACACCCGGGCTTTCGCGCAGGATGTCGCGGGCCTCGTCTTCGTCGAGGAATTCCTCGAACTCGATGTTCACGGCCTCGGAATGGCCGACGAAAACCGGAACGCGGACGCAGGTGGCTGTGACCTTGATCGACGGGTCGACGATCTTTTTGGTTTCTGCGACCATCTTCCACTCTTCCTTGGTCGAGCCGTCCTCCATGAAGACGTCGATATGCGGGATGACGTTGAACGCAATCTGTTTCTGGAACTTCTTCGGCTCAACGTCCGTGGTCGGGTTGTAGACAGCCTTGGTCTGATCCCACAGCTCGTCCATGCCTTCTTTGCCCGCGCCCGAGACCGACTGATAGGTCGACACGACGACACGCTTGATCCTGGCACGATCATGCAACGGCTTCAGCGCCACCACCATTTGTGCGGTCGAGCAGTTGGGGTTGGCGATGATGTTTTTCTTGGCGTAACCATGGATCGCCTGCGGATTGCACTCGGGCACGATCAGCGGGATGTCCGGGTCGTAGCGATAGAGCGACGAGTTATCAATCACAACGCAACCTGCCGCTGCCGCCTTGGGCGCGTATGTCTTGGTCGCCTCGGATCCCACGGCGAACAGTGCCATGTCCCATCCGGTGAAATCGAACGTGTCCAGGTCCTTGGTCGTGAGTGTCGTGTCGCCAAAGCTAACCTCGGTCCCCAGCGACCGACGGCTTGCCAGCACGGCAAGTTCATCGACGGGGAACTGGCGTTCCGCCAGGATGTTCAGCATTTCGCGGCCCACGTTACCTGTGGCGCCGACGACGACGACGCGATAGCCCATTCTTGGTCTCCTGAATAAAGGACGCGCGTTCATAGCCGCGATGCAGAAAAGAAAAAAGGGCTTTTGCAGGGGAATGGATAGAATGACGCGGATTTGAGGCGGTTCAGTCGCTCAGGAGCCGCTCGTACAGGGCGACAAGGGATCTGGCTTCGTCGTTGATATCGAAATTCTGTTCGACATGAGCCCGCGCGGACAGGCCCGCGTGCGACAGGGAATCACGATCCTCCAGCATCTCCGCCGCCGCATCGGCAAGCGCCGCAACATCACCCGGTGCAACAACGCGGCCCAGCGCAGGTTCCGTCACGATCTCGGAAAATGCGCCGACATCCGTGGCGACAACCGGTACGCCACAGGCCATCGCCTCCAGCGGAGTGAGGCCGAACCCTTCCCAGCGTTGCGGGGCGATGAACAAATCCAGTACCTGATACCATTGGGCGATCTGATCGACGGTGACCTCGGGCATAAACAGGATCCGATCCGCCAGCCCGGCCTGTGCGACCTTTTCTGTCAACTCGTTCAGAAACCCGCTGTGCTGTTCGGTGGCGCGCCCCATGACGATGCCCGAGACGTCCTGAGACCGCGCACAGAGGTCCATCATTGCATCGACAAAGGCGTCGGTGCCTTTCTGATGGCGGATGCGGCCATAGCAGCCCAGCAGCACCCCCTCGGGCAAGCCCAGTTGCGTGCGCAACGCCACCTTGTCCTGTGGTGGTGCAAAATCCTGCAGATTGATCCCATGCATGATCACCTGCGCATCGCGGTCCATGTACCCGGCGGTCTTGCGCGACGTGGCCACAACGGCATCCATCTTGCCAATCAGCCATTTTGTGTAGCCGGTATGAGCGCGTTGCGAGGCGCTGGTGAACAGCAGTTTCAGTCTCAGCCGGAAAAGGTTGCGCAGGATCAGACCCAGCAGCATTTCTGTGTTGCGCCGTGCGTGCCAGACACGCAGTTTGCGGCGCGACAGAAAGGGCAGGCGGCCCAGCGGGATATGCGGAACGGATGCGGGCAGGCCCGGTCCGGTTGCCGCAATGTCGATCCACTGCGCCTGCAGCGGCACCAGCCGTGCAATCGTTGCCGTCACGCCCGAAAGTCTGCGCTTGAGATTTGGCGCGATGACGACTGGGTCCTTCACCGGGTTCTCCTGATCCATATGTCAGTCCACGCTATCCCGGCTGAATAGATAGATCGCGCAGCCGATGGCAAGCGTAACCGCAAAAAAGGCGAATATGGCCGTGTAGGGCGCCGTCGGGCTGACGTCCACTGTCGCCGCATGAATTCGACCGGTCGCAAATTGTGCAAGACCGACGCCTCCGATGCCGAAGAGATTCAGCAAGGTCACCCCACGCCCGACCAGATGCGGCGGCACAAAGGCACGGCCATGCGCCATGATGACAGGAAAGCTTGCGCCCAGAAACCCAATCACCGCAAGTATTACAACTGAAACCCAAACTGCGGTGTCGATCCACAGGCACAACAGGCCCAGCGTCACCGCTCCCAGTGCGTTGCCGCCAAAGACGACCCATTTGCGGGTCCCCAGCAGGCGGTCAAGCGGGCCATAGACGAATGTGCCGGTTATCATCGCCGCCCCCATCACCAGGGTCGCGGTTCCGATCTGTGCCGTGTCCAGTCCGAAGGTGTCGTTCAGATAGGGGCCCGCCCAAAGCCCGCGTAACGCTGCCGAGGGCGCATAAGCCACCAGCATCAGCGGCATGATCAGCAGCAAGGCGGGTTGTTTCAAAAGGTCCAGCACGGACCCCTTGTGCTCGGACAGGACGCGGTCGGGGTCCCTGACGCTGCCCCAGATGCCCAGTGCTATGGCGGCCGAGATCACAGCAAGTGTAAGCATGGTTGGCCGCCAGCCCATCAGTTCAACCGCCATGGCCGTGGGGTAAGAGGCTACAAGGTTGCCGGTCGATCCAACGCCCAGCATTACCGCAGCCAGGGTCGCGAACCGGGCGGGCGGGTACTCGCGGGCAAAGATGTAGTAGGATGCCATCAGAACCGGAGAACACCCGACCCCGATCAACGCCATTGCGATGCTGACATGCAACGGCGAGGCCGCCGCCGCGAATATTGCAGCGCCGCCAGCACCACCGATCATCAATAGAACCGCTGCGGTCAGGCGCGGTCCAATGCGGTCCAGTGCCCATCCAACCGGAATCTGCATTGCCGCAAAGACCAGAAACCAAAGACCCGAGGCAAAGGCCAGGTCTTCGGGCGCTGCTCCGATGTCGCGTTCCAGATCCAGGCTGAGAACCGCCAGAAAGGCGCGAAAGAACTGGCTGAGGACATAGGCCAGACACAACACCACCAAACCTGCCTGCATTCACCGTCCCCTTGCCGTGCTTGTGCGCATGCTTGGCATGCCGTGGCAAATCGCACAAGCGCGTGTAGTATGTTGCAGGAAGCAGACAGTATTCACGATCGGGCTATCATCAGGTCACAAGTCCATTTTCGAGGGGGACAATGAAAGACCTCCATTCTGAATTCTATGAAAACCTTCCCCTGCAGCGCGACTTTACTCAGCTAGCGGATCCATTGCGCTTTACTGCCGTCCCAGATGATTGGGTTCTGGGTGTCGCCGACATCGTGGATTCGACGGGTGAAATTGCCCGGGGTCGGTACAAGACCGTCAATATGGTCGGCGCGGCGGTGGTTTCGGGCATGATCAATGCGATGGACGGCAGGCTGTTTCCGTATGTCTTCGGCGGCGATGGCGCGGGGTTCGCCGTCCCGCCAAGTGCTGCCGATACGGCGCGTGCCACGCTGGCGTCCCTGCGGCGCTGGGCAGAGGAAGAGTTTTCGATGCCCTTACGCGCCGCGCTGGTTCCGGTGGCCGAACTTCGCAAGGCGGGCAAAGACCTTCGGGTGGCTCGCTACGCGCCGTCAACCGGGGTGGACTACGCCATGTTTTCAGGTGGCGGTCTGGCCTGGGCCGAGACGCAGATGAAAGCTGGCCAGTATGAGGTCGTCCCAGCAGACCCGGGCGCTCAGCCTGATCTGACCGGTCTGTCCTGTCGCTGGTCGAACAGCCCCGCGCGACATGGCCGGATCGTTTCCCTGGTGGTGCAACCCACACCAGCCGCGACCGAACGCGATTTCTCTGACCTGGCCCAATCCGTTCTGTCCGCGTCCGAAGCGCTGGAACGCGCGGGCCACCCGGTTCCTGCCAACGGCCCGCCAATCACCTGGCCGCCGCCGGGTGTTGACATCGATGCGCATGTCTCGCGCAATGGACGCAACCTGTTCCTGCAGAAGGTCTTGTTGTTGGGGCAGAACCTTCTGATAGGCCTCTTGTTCAAGACCGGTAGGCGGATGGGTAATTTCGAGCCCGAGCACTACAAACGCATGGTCAGCAGGAACGCCGATTTCCGCAAGTTTGACGACGGTCTGAAAATGACGCTGGATTGCGATCCGGCGACCCTGTCCCAGATCGAACACATGCTGGAAGACGCGCGCGGGCGCGGCAAGGTCCGTTATGGCATCCATGCGCAGGACGAGGCGATGATGACCTGTTTTGTGCCGTCAGCCACACGCGACGATCACGTGCATTTCGTTGATGGCGCATCGGGTGGTTACGCACAAGCGGCAGCGCGCATGCGGGCCTGACGCTTTATTTCGCCTTCCATGTCGCCGCCAGCGATCGCGACGCCTGCGCCAAAAGCATCACGTCGATGCCGACCGCCAGAAACTGCGCCCCCATCTCCAGATAGGATTGTCGCGCCTCGTCATTCGTGCCCAGAATCCCAGGTGCCTTGTCTGCGGCCCTGATCCGGGTCAGGGCGTCGGCGATCACCGTGCGGACCTCCGGGGCGGTGGTGTCGCCCTGAAACCCCATATCGGTGGACAGATCCGCGGGACCGATAAAGACGCCATCGACGCCGTCCACCTGAAGTATGCCGTCCAGCGCCGCCATTCCGGCACGGTTCTCAACCTGAACCAGCAGGCAGATTTCCTGATCTGCCGTCTGGACGTAATCGCTTGTCGTGCCATATGCCGTTGCCCGCGCGGCCATGGCACCTACGCCACGGGCACCTTCAGGCGGATAGCGGCAAGCGCGAACCAGTTCTCGCGCCTGTTCGGCGCTTTCAACAATGGGAACAAGTATGGTTTGCGCGCCAGCATCCAGAACCATCTTGATCAGCCAGGTTTCGCCCACCGGCACGCGCACAACTGGATGCGATGCGCTATTGGACAGCGCCATCAGCTGATCGCGGATGGACCGGATGTCGTTCGGCGCGTGTTCGCCGTCGATCACCAGCCAGTCAAACCCGGCGGTGCCCATGACCTCCGCCGTGATCGGTTCGGCAAAGCTCATCCAGCAACCGATCTGCCTTTTGCCCTGTTTTAGGGCCTGTTTGAACGTGTTGGTTGGCGCGGCCATCCGGTATCCTTCTGTTTCATTCTGGCAGAGAGCGGGCAATCTCGCTGATGACGTCAAACGCCATCTTTACATCGTCTTCGGTTGTTTCGAACTGACCAGCCTGAAAACGGATTACAAGGTCGCCGTCGACACGCGTCTGCGTCAGGTAGATGCGCCCATCATCGTTGATCGCATTCACAAGATGGAGGTTGAGATCGTCCAGATCGGTGTGGCCTGCGGGTGAGTAGCGAAAGGTCCACAGAGACCACATGGGCGTTGTCACGATGTCGAAATCGGGCTCCTGTGCCAGCCGGTCGTGTAGGTCTTGCGACCACTTGATGTGATTGCGCAACCGCTGACGCAACCCTTCGAGCCCATAGGCCCGGATCACAAACCAAAGCTTCAATGCCCGGAATCGACGGCCCAGGGGCACCGACCACTCCGAGTAATTGATGATCCCGTCCTTGCCATGGGTTTTCAGATACTCGGGACTGATCGCAAGCGTCTGAACCAGATCATCGGGGTTTTTCAGGAAATGGGCACAGCAGTCGAATTGCACGCCCAGCCACTTATGCGGGTTAAAGACAATGCTGTCGGCCTGATCGACGCCGGGCCAATAGTGACGGTATTCTGGGCAGATCATCGCGGACCCGGCCCAGGCCGCATCCACATGCGTATAGAGCCCGAATTTCCGGGCGATCTCAAGGCACCGGTCTACTGGATCTGTCGCACCGGTTCCCGTTCCACCCACGCATAGGATGACACCGGCAGGGTGAAATCCAGAGTCTAAATCGGACTGAATCGCGGATTCCAGCGCATCGGGGTCCATTCCCCGCCAATCGCCCTGGACAGGGATCCGCACCAGATTGGCTTGTCCGATCCCGGCCACCCAGATCGCGCGATCAATCGATGTATGCACCTCGGATGAGCAATAGACCCGCAGCGGTTTCTGTTCGAACAACCCGTGGCTGTTGCCTTGCCAGTTCAACGCCTTTTCCCGCATCGTCAACACGGCCGCCAAGGTGGCCGAAGATGCCGAGTCCTGAATGACGCCAGAAAAGCCTTCGGGCAGATCCAGGGCCTGACGCAGCCAGTCCATCATCCGCGTTTCCATTTCGGTCGCAGCCGGCGAGGTTTGCCACAACATGCATTGCGGCGCGATGGCGCTGGACAGAAACTCGGCTAGAACCGACGGGGCCGAAGCGTTCGAGTTGAAGTAGGCAAAGAACCTCGGATGCTGCCAATGGGTAATCCCGGGCATCACGATCTGTTCGAAATCGCGAAAGATATCCTCCACCGGCTGTGGTTGCTCTGGCGGGGTTGCGGGCAGCGCGTTCAGAACGTCGCCGGGTTCTGTCCGCGCCCGGACCGGCTTGTCACTGACACTCAGATGGTAGGCCTGCGCCCAGTCCGCGACTGTTCGACCCCACTCAGAAAACTCTGTCCATTTCATCCTGACCCTCCCCGGCGGCACCAGTCGGCTGAGCCCGAGGTGCGGGTGATGTTGAAATCAGTGATAGGTATTCACGGCAGAAGGTCAATTCTCTTTGCCGGGCTGGGAGGGCCAGACCCGCGATGCGCAATTCTTTGGTGACCGCCATCTGAATCAGTCTCTAACTGGGTGAAAAATGGCAAAATTTGCGGGCTGCTTGCGAACGGTTCTGAATTCGGCCAAGCTTTGTCATGACCAATGAACTTCCCCTGACGTCGCGATCCTTGCCTATTGCGCTGTTGCGGGCGCGGGAAAAGGTCATGGGGCCCATCCGCGCATTGCTGGCGGATGCGGGTGTCACCGAACAGCAGTGGCGGGTCCTGCGTGTCCTGAACGAAGAGGGCCCTCAGGAGCCGACCCACATAGCCGAGCGGGCCTGCCTGTTGCTGCCCAGCCTGACGCGTATTCTGCAAAAGCTCGAACATAAGGGATTGATTGTCCGGTCTGCACACCCGGTCGACCGGCGTCGGCAGATTGTCGAGATCAGCGAGAGAGGCGTGCAGATCATTCACGATAACCTCGAGGTGAGCGTGGCGCAGGCCGAACGCCTCAAGTCCCTGCTGGGTCCGGACACTCATGAGCTGTTGCTGGACCTTTTGAACGAGTTGAACGATCTGGAAAAGTAAACGCCGCACAAACGGCCTGCGGTGGTGCCCCCGCCGGAGACGTAAGGGGGATATCTCCGGCGGGGAGGCCAGACTCGGACTGGATTATGTGCCTGGCCCGAGGCCGGTCGCGTCTTGTCTTATCCGACGGTCCGGCCCACGCTTCAGAGAAAGTAATGAACCGAAAATACAGTTCAAAAACAGGCATATAAAGTCCAGGGGGATGGACCTTTCGCCTGTGCCCTCCGAAACGGTCGTTCTCAATTGCCGACTTGTGGCTGTGTCCGCAAGTGGTGTCTTGGAGTCAATTCGGTCTTGTTGTTCTGTCCCGGCATTCTGCCTGGCCGGATACAGACGCCTGTTCACATCCAGGTGTCGGTATTTCTGTGAGCAAACCGCGTTGCCGGTCGCTGATGTACCGTACCAGATAGCGCGATCACGGCATGTTCCAAGCGCTGTGGTCCCCAAGCCGCCATAACGGTGCCAAACCGATCCGATTGCGTTTTGATAGTCAGGGTGGATCAAAATACGTGCCCCTCGTAATTCAAACGGCGACCTTGCGACAATGACGCCATAAAGGCGGATCAGAGGGCCTCGGGGAACGGTGAGTTGAGTGGCGTGCAAAATTGAGCAGGTTCGCGCCGAAACAATCTGAAGCTGTGGGCAAGAACCGGCGAGCGCGCATGCTTGTCGGTGGTCCTGCGTTCATTAATATGCCGCTTGCGCAATCAAGACGGGGGTCGTCATGTCGGACAGTTTGTTTTTTCTTCCTGATTCTGTCGTAATCCCCATTGCAGGAGAGGTGGCCGGATACCCAATCGGAAGGATCTTCTGCGTCGGCCGTAACTACGCGGCGCATGCGGCCGAAATGGGCCACGAGGTTGACCGCGAGGCACCGTTTTATTTCACCAAATCCGCCCCAAATGCGGTTCTGTCGGGTGCCACGGTGCCCTACCCACCGGGCACCGCGAATTATCACCACGAAATGGAACTGGCCGTCGCAATCGGGCAACCGGTGTTTCGTGCCACGCGGGTCGAGGCAGGAACCGCCGTCTTTGCATATGGCTGTGCGTTGGATATGACGCGACGCGATCTTCAAATTCGTGAGCGCAACAAACAGCGCCCTTGGGACTTGGGCAAGGATGTCGAGAACGGCGCGGTCTTTGCGCCCCTGACAAAAGCAGCGGGCTGGTCCCCGGACGACAACAAGCGTATCCATCTGAGCGTCAACGGCGAAACGCGGCAGGATGCGACACTCGGGGAACTGATCTGGAAGATCGACGAGATCATCTCTCATCTGTCCGGGTTTTATCACTTACGCCCAGGCGACCTTATTCTGACAGGTACGCCCGCGGGTGTTGGCCCGGTTGAGGCGGGCGATGTGATCACGGGCGGAATTGATGGCTTGGACCCGATCCAATTGACGTTGTCGGCGGCAGAGTAGACCCTATTTAGGGTCTTTCAGCCAATCCGCGGCAAACATGACCTCGTCCAGTTGGGCGAAGCGACGAACGCGGTCGAGTTCGGATTGCAGGCGCCGGGTGCGCGCGTCCGACCAGCGCACCCCACGTTCGGGCCAGAGCGCCCGGACACGCAATTCGCCGCTATCCCGGTGCGCCTTCATATCGATCCGACCGATCAGTTTGTCGCCCTCCAACAGTGGAAAGACATAGTAGCCGTATGTTCTTTTGGCTTCGGGGACAAAGACCTCGATCCGGTAGTGAAAGCCGAACAGTCTTTGCGCCCGATTACGGTCGCGAAGCATGGGATCGAAGGGGCTGAGCACCCTGATCCGCCCGGTCGGCGCGTCCAGAGTGTTAGCGAGATCAGGCAGCCCCGGGCGGGCCAGAACCTTACGGACCCGTCCGTCTGCGCAAGCGACTTCAATCTCTTCCAGCGCGCCGTCGTTCAGCGCGTTCGCGCACCAGTCTTTGGCTTCTGCAGGGCTGACCGTGTCCCAAAAAGCGGCCAGTTCGCCCGATGTTGCAAACCCCAACCGGTCCAACGCGGCGTTGCACAACCAATCCACTGTCATGTCCGCATCGCACGGGGTAGATCCCGGGCACAGATGCGTCTCGATCACGCGCTCGGTCAGGTCATAGCGTTTCTGAAATCCTTCCCGGCCAACGACGGTCAAAGCACCCGAGCGCCACAGAAACTCCAGCGCCGTTTTGGACGGGTGCCAATCCCACCATCCGCCCGAGCCTTTCTTTTCATCCTTGCCGACATCCGAGGAGGATACGGGGCCGTGATCCCGAACATGATCAAGCACGGTCGCGAACTGCTGCTCGAAGCCGTCCCGCCGCCAGTTCTTCCACCGGGTCTTCAGCAGATCTGCATCGCGCTGAAAGCGCAGATGCCAGTGCTGATAGAACTCCATGGGGATTACGGCCGCATCGTGGGTCCAGTGTTCGAACAGGGCCTTGTCACGTTCGTACAGACGCTTGAGGTTCTTGCTGCGATAGGTCGGCCTGCGTGAAAACAGGATCATATCGTGGGCACGAGCAACTGTGTTGATGCTGTCGAGCTGAACAAATCCAAGCCGATGGATCAACGCCAGCAACTCGTCTCCCTTGGCATTGCCTGACGGCGGCTCTGCCAGGGCATGGCGATCCATGAAAACGGCGCGCGCCGTCCGGTTGTCGAGCCGTTGCAGCGCCAAGGTCTCAGCGCCGTTTCAGCGTGTCGCCGTAGCTGATTTTCGGGGTCAGGGTGACGCGCGTTTCGATGTCTGCGTCGGGATCGTTCAGGCGTTCTGCGATGATCTTTGCAGCCTGGTGACCGATTTCCAGACGACAGGCATCCATGGTCGCCAGTTTGCGCGGCAGACCTTGCAGCAGCTCGACATTGTTGAACCCGGCCAGCCCGATCTGTCCGGGAATGTCGATGCCCTGCTCCAGCAGGTACAACAACCCACCGGCACCGATCATGTCGTTGGAGTAATACAGAAAATCCAGATCCGGCGACCGCTCCAGCATGGCCTGCGTCATCTCACGCCCTTTGGCCAGCGCAGAGCCGCCGGAATAGAACTCGCGATCTTCGATTTCGATCCCGTGCTTACCAAGTACCTCGGTGAACCCCTCGAACCGTTTCCGCGCGCGGTGATCCAATGGCATTTTTGTGCCCATGAACCCGATATGCTCATATCCCGCTTTCAGGATCGCCTGCGCCATTTCGCGGCCCGCACGACGATGCGAAATACCCACCATCGCATCCACCGGTTTGCCATCGGTATCCATGATCTCGACCACGGGAATTCCGGCGGAATCCAGCATGGCGCGCGCCGCCTCCGTATGCTCCAGACCCGCGATGATCACACCCGACGGGCGCCACGAGAGCATCTCGTACAGCACCTTCTCTTCCTTTTCCGGCAGATAGTCGGTGACCCCGACCACAGGCTGCAACTCGGTGTCTTCCAGAACCTGATTGACGCCGGTCAGGACCTCGGGGAACACCATGTTCGACAGGGACGGAATGATGACCGCGACCAGGTTCACCCGGCTGGACGCGAGCGCGCCAGCGATCTTGTTGGGCACATATCCCAACTCTTTCGCGGCGGCCAAAACACGGGTGCGGGTGGCATCTGACACATCGCCCCGATTGCGCAGGACCCGACTGACCGTCATCTCGGACACTCCTGACGCCTCAGAGACATCGCGGAGGGTAAGCGGGCGTTTGGTTTCAGTGTTCACGAGAGGGCACCTGCATCGTTGTTTTGCCCGATGGTAGCGTGAACAGGGTGATCTGTACAACTGTTGTGCAAAGGTCATGACAACCCGGAAAAAGCCCCTTAATTACCGAAGACACACTGAAGTTTGGGCAAAGGCAAAGACCTGATAAGGCCGGATGCGGAGTGTCCAGCCGCATCTGGCCCGACTTGGATTGCAACAATTAGGTGATCTGTGCTGTTCTCTTCCGGCAACGAGGAATCAGCAATAAATGCCTTTAAATCTAGCATTTATGCCTACTCGGACGGTTGTTTGTCCCGACGGTTCGCGGCACGTAATACAAAACAATATCGAAATCTATTTTCCTCTTTCGGTTTCGGAAAACAGCGCCAAAGTCGACGCAGAACTGAAAATTCCTGATGCGGTAGAAGGTAAGGCGCTACCGAAATGAAAAATGCAATAAAAAGCGTGATGGTTTCTATGTCATTGCCAACTTGTTTGCGCGTTCTGAACTGGTTACCGCTCACGCATGAAGATACCGTTCGAAATGCCACGCCTGAAGGGCTTTCGTTTTCCGCGAGAGATCATCGCCTATGCCGTCTGGGTCTACCATCGCTTTGCGCTTAGCACTGCGGATGTTGAAGAGCTGCTCGCGGAACGCGGTGTGACGGTCAGCCGGGAAACGATCCGGCAATGGGTCAACCGCTTTGGCGACCATTTCGCGAATTGCATCAGGCGAGATCGGCCAGCCGCGGCCGACAAATGGCATTTGGACGAAGTGGTCATCCCGATCAACGGTCGGAAATGCCGGCTCTGGCGGGCTGTGGAGGGCTGTGGAGGGCTGTGGAGGGTTCCCATATCTCGTAGCGATCATGGATTGGTACAGCCGCAAAGTCTTGGCGTGGCGACTGTCGAACAGCATGGACGCGGGTTTTTGCGTCGAGGCTCTGAAAGAGGCTTTAGCCAACCACGGTACACCAGAGATCTTCAACAGCGACCAAGGTGGCCAGTTCACCAGCGGCGCGTGGATCGGCGTGCTGGTCGATGCAAAGTTCAACATCAGCATGGACGGCAAAGGCGCATGGCGCGACAATCGAATGATTGAGCGGCTGTGGCGGTCGCTGAAGTATGAATGCGTCTATCTGAACGCCTTGGAAACGGGTTCTGAAATGCGGGCGGGCATCAGCAAATGGCTGACCTACTACAATTCCAAACAGCCCCACTCGACGCACGGCATATTGGCCCCCGATGAAGCATATGCCAGCAAAACTGAGCCAATGAGAATAGCTGCCTAAATGAAATCCTGATCCATCTTAACAAGGCTGCAAACTGGTCTAAAACCTAGGACCATCTCTTTCAAAGCCCCATTGGCATACGACCGCCAAAACGGTTATCGAACTCCGCAAACGTCTGTAATTTTTGACTTTTTAGCGGATTTCACATCGAAATGTGAAATGGTGCCAGGAGAGGTCTCTATTTAGTGAATTAACATATTGAGAATAATACACAAAATGCCGTATGGTTTTCCCCGGTACCCCAAACGGCACCCCCCAGGCACACATCTATTACGAGGTTCGAGTGTAGAACGATGACCCACATTCGGTCCATTTTGGGTCTTGACGGAACATAAAATAACCTCGTCATCTCCCTGGAGATGTCTGAGTTTGAACGGATTATGACTACTTAAAGTAGATTTGAAAAAGATGTTTGATCGCTAAGGTTTATTTGCTAGGCAAAACAATAGGATATTTGACCCGGAGTGAGGCATTGATTCGAGTTGCTTTGGCCGCCGTGATTGCCACGGCTGGTGTGTTCAACCCTATTGGCGTGAACGCCCAAGTGGAAGACGGTTATCGGGATGCCACGGCGCCTGCGGTGACCTTTACCAACGATGTCTTGTCTGACGGCAGCTTCAAATACTCGGTTCCGATTGAGGTGCCTGCGTTCCGGGGATTGGAGCCCGGGTTTGCGCTTCGATATGTTTCCAGTTTCAATGGTCGGGGCACACCGGATGCGGTGTTGGGCGCGGGATGGCGCCTGAGTGCGCTGTCCTCCATTGACCGTGTATCACTGGGCGGGGTATCCCGACATACAGAGACGCGGATGATGTGTATCGCCTGGATGGTCAGGATCTTCTGCTGTGCGATGATGCGCAGGCAACCGATGTGTTGGTCGCGGATTACCCGCCGCAACGCAAGACCAACGCCGAGAGCGCCAGCTGTTCCTCGGGTGGGCATTTTGTCACCTACAATGACAATTACCTGAAGATCCGCCGGGACGGGACCGGGTTTGTGGTCTTCCGCCGGGATGGGACCCAACTCCGGTACCAGAATATGCAGGTGCTGAGTGGTATTCAGACGACGGCGGGTACGGATGCGGACAAGGTGCTCAGCCACAGCCGCTACCTTCTGGAGACAGTGGCCGATGTGTCGGGGAACCTTGTCCGGTATGCCTATGACTTTGCCCCGCAGGCGCAAGCCTATGCGCCCCGGCTGACCAAAATCTCTTATGAGTTGCCGGACGCGACCGTGATCTACGCGATCCGGCTGAGATATGATGAACTGGCCGGGGATGTGACCTGGCCGAGCTATGCCACGGGCACAGCCCTGATCGGTGAACAGCAGCACCGGCTGGCGGGCATTCAGGTGTATGAGGGCGACGAGACGACCCCGATCCGCGCCTATCAGCTGGATTACACGGTTGCGGCGCAGACGCGGATCAGCCTGCTGGCCTCGGTCGCGCAATACGGCACGGATTTTACCGTGGGTGCGGCGGGTGTGCTGGAAGGTACAGAGCTGGCCCAGCCCCACAGCTTCAGCTATTCGCCTGACGCGCTCGAATTCACCCGCGTCACAGGCGGGTCGAACGTGTTTGCGTTTCCCATGTCAGTGCTCGACCTCGACCAGAACGGCAAACAGGAAATCCTCGTAAGAACCGGGACCTACAACAAATCCATCCGGGCCTACCAGTTCGATGCTGATCGCAATATCACCAACACCGCCATCCCAGGCGGCCTCGCTAACCTATATGAGAATAACTATGCGACTAGAAACAATACAATATTGAAGTTTTCCCGCCATGATCCCGTATCCGGTCAAACATTTTATTATTACCGTGAACGCCAACGCGAGAGAGTAGGTGATCGCGGTGACTACCGGTACGTAATGAAGACAACAAAGCGTGCGATCAGGGGCATTACCCCAGGAACCCCTGATGCCACGATACCGGCCGGACACAACGCAAAGCTGTTCGGAAATTTTGATTACGATGCGGGCTTAGAAGCAACCTCTGGCTACTACCTGTATCAGTTGTCGGCGGGCGGTCATTTGGCTTCGGCCAGAGCTCTGGGCAATCTGGGGGCGTTGATCTCATCTGCTGATATTGATGGCGACGGGCAGGACGAGATTTTTGGCAGCAATAGCGAAAATGATGCGAACTGGATTTACCGCGACCCGATCGCGTCGGTAGGATTAGCGAGCCACACAAGAAGCAATCCGGTCAGGTACCGGTACACAGTTCACAAGCAGCTGGGCTTTGGGGACGTGAACGGCGACGGTGCCCAAGACCTCGTGGTTATTCAGCCAACTCTTAACAGCTCAAACCGTGGAAGAATAGTTGTCCACCTCTCGGAAGGTAAATCTTTCCAAGTGAATGGCAGCGATTGGTTCCGGTTTCAAAGCTCCAACGTCTTTACGGACGCGACCGCGCAGGTGCGGGACATGAATGGCGATGGGCTTGCAGATGTCGTGGTGACAAGAAAGTGCACTTGGTCTTCGGCACACTGTTCGGTAAATAAGTATCAATCTCTGGTGTTTCTCTCGACGGGAAAGTCGTTTGTGGAGCTACCCGTCGGCACCATTGCCTCCTCCGGTAATCCTGTTGGAACGAAGCGTGGCGTTGTTGTTGATGTTGACGGGGACGGGATTGGGGACATTGTGGGCAAGGAGGGGAATTCGCACCTGTTTGGGGTGTCGGGGTTCAAGAACCTTCTGTCGTCCGTGTCCGAGCCGTTGGGTGGTGAACTGTCGGTGGAATATCTGCCGTCTGGGCATTTCAACGACAACCGGGTGCCGCGGTCTTATCCGGTTGTCAGCCGGCTGACGCGCTCTGACGGGGCAGGGGGTGCGGAGCGTGTTACGGATTATTCCTATGTCAGCAATCGCTTTGACTATGAGCGGCGCCAGACGCTGGGCTTCCGGACGATCACGGCAACCCTGCCTGCGATCGAGGGGGAGGCAGTCAGGCCGCAGCTGATAACCACCTACATGCAGAACTATGCCAACGGGCGATCGAGCTCGGGTTATAAAGGCAGGTCAAGTCCCGCACACTGGTGCGGGATGGTGTGACCTGGCGGCAGGAGATCAATGACTGGACGGAGCTGGATCTGGACCGCAAGCCGCAGCGCGCCTGGAAGACGCGCGCGACCGAGAAGGTTCTTGATGGAGGCACCCTGACCGAACGGACCATGGAATATACCATGAACCTGTATGGCGCGCCGATGGCCATTGCGGATCTGGGCTACGCGGGAACCGAAGATGATCGTACGACGTGGTTTTCCTATACGCCGAACCCGGACAGCTATGTCGTCAACAGGGCGTCACAAAAAGCGGTCAATGCGGGCTCCGCGCCATCAACCGATCCGTCAAACTGGCTGTCTGCGGAATTCTACCTCTATGATGGGGAGGCAGCGCCTGGCCTGACGGCTCCGGTCAAAGGCCAACTGACAGAGTTGCGCCGGATGCGCAGAGACGCCCAGAGCACGGTTTATCACCAGACTGTCGGGGCGTTCACCTATGATGGTTTTGGCAACGTTTTGTCCGAGACCGATGCGAAGGGCCGGACGGCAACATTCACCTATGATGCCCAGAAACATCTGCTTCTGACCAGTGCAACAAATGCGGCGGGTCATACGGCAAGCACGCAGTGGCACCATGGCTGTCAGGCGCCGCTCACAGAGACGGATGCCAATGGTCTGGTCACGACAACCACTCTGGACCTGCATTGCCGGGGCATCCGCAAACAGGGCCCGAACGGGTATGAGGTGAACTGGACATACAATGTCTTTGGGGACCCGGCCGCGCAATATGTCGAGACCCGTGCGGCATCGGCCTCTGCCGTCGGCGCGACCTCGGATACCGTATCCCGGCAGTATTTTGACGGGTTTGGTCAGGTCTACAAGGAAACCACCAGCGGTGCGACAAGCCAGATCGAGGATGCGATCGTCACGCTCAATCACTATGACACACGTGGGAATGTAGCCTGGACGAGCATACCGCTGTCCTGGGCGGACGCTGCGGACAACAGTGCGGACAGCAATCAGCGAACCGGCTTTTTATACGACACCCTGGGACGGGTTCTGCAGGTCACCGCTGCGGACGGAACCTATTCTGAGCGCAGCTATGGCCGGACCGATCCTTTTGCCTCGTACGGCACCGGTCAGAATGGGTCTTTCCCGTTTGTCGATCAGAAAGACGCGCAGTGCTTTGACAATGATACCGCAACGATCTGCGGCTGGACGCGCGCGGTGTTGGATGCGCGTGGAAACACGATCCGAACCGGGGTGCGCAATGGCACCACGGCACCGGAAACATCCTTGTTCGACGAAACCGATTTTGCCCATGATCTTCTTGACCGGCTGACCGGTGTGAGAGACCCCGGAGGTGCGGAATGGGCTTATACCTATGACGCTGTTGGCAATCGGCTGACCGCTGATGATCCCGGCCTTGGGCTGTGGACCCTGTCTTACGACGCCACCGACAACCTGATCTCTCAGATCGACGCGAAGGGGCAGACGATTGCCTATACCTATGATCAACTGGATCGGGTGCAGACCAAAACCGTCAGCGGCCCGGGTCTGAGCAGCATCACAACCCAGCACAGCTATGACCAGCCCAGGGGCGGGTTCTACAATATCGGCATGCTCACGGGCGTCTCGATCGCCGGTACCCATGCGATCGAATACGACTACAACATTCAGGGCCTGCTGGCAGAAGAGCGGCACGAGATCGATGGCCGCACGTATCAGCTGCAAACCGAGTATGCCGCCAACGGCGCTCCGCTTCGGCGTACGCTGCCGGATACACCCGGGGCGACAACAACCAACTGGACCGAGGCGTTCGCATATGACGCAGCGAACCGGCTGACCGGGTTTGGCCCGCATATCACAACCGTTCTCTATGACCTGCGCAGCAACCCTGTGGAGATCGTCTATGGCAACGGCCTGCGGTCGGTCAGTGAGTTCTCGCGCAGCCGGGGCTGGATGGACCGGACCGAGCTGCGCGACACCTCCGGTCTGGCCATGTCCAAAACGCAGTATGTCCGGTCGGCCACAGGCCGGGTGGCCCAGCAGTGGACTCTCCAGGACGCGGGCAATCTGGATTATGCCTACGACTATGCCGGCCGCCTGACCACGGTCACCAACCGCAGCAACGTGACCGCGTTCGATCAGACCTTTACCTATGACACCGCGGGCAACATGCGCTCGAACAGTCATCTGGGGGTCTACGACTATCTGCCGGGTACCCACCGCCCTACCAGTGTTGCGGGTCAGAGCCTGACTTATGACCCCAATGGCAACATGCTTCAGGGCCTGCACGGCAAGGGGATGAGCTATGATGGCGAGAACCGCCCGCTGAGCGTCACCTATGCCGGCGCGACCACCTCTTATGTCTATGGCGCCGATGGCGCGCGACTGAAACGGATCGACCGGACCGGGCGTCCGGACGAGATGGTCACCGTCACCTTCGGCGATGTCGAGATCCGCAACTTCGGACAGGGCACTGCGGAAGAGATCGTGACCTACCCGCATCCGGATGTGCGGCTGGTCAACGGCGTGGCCAGCTACATGCACCGCGACCAGCTGAACTCGGTCCGCATGATCGCCGGCTCCGACGGGGCCGAGGACAAGCGCACCATCTACCACCCGTTCGGCACCGCCCGGGACTGGATCTCGGACCTGGTCGCCGCGCCCGAGACCAAGGGCTATATCGGCGAGCGCTTTGATGCCGGCGCAGGCCTGCAATACCTCAACGCAAGATACTACGACCCCGAACTTGCCCTCTTCATCCAGCCAGACTGGTTCGAAGTCACACAACAAGGCGTCGGGACAAACAGGTACTCCTATTCCTTCAACGATCCCATCAACCTCTCAGACCCATCAGGAAATGCCATCGACCGCGCAGGCTCGCTGCGCTCAGACAGTCTCGACGAAGGGGGAGAGGGAAGAGACGGGAACACAAATGGCGGAAACGCGAACGGTGTGAATGCCAACGGCGAAAACGCAGGTACAAACGAGTCCGCATTCGCCAAAGATGACGAAGAATATGAACTCGCTCAGGACGGTATTGACTTGATGAAGCGGTTGGCGTTGGGAGGGCGTCTTCAGTACGTTGGCGGTGGCAGCGGGCGTTATCGGCCCAACAACCTTCCTGAAGGAGGAGTGCAAGCTGCAACAACAGGATCACTAAAATCCAGTACCGCACCAGGCGCGGTAACAGCTAAACCGGCGTCAGTCATAAAACCGAGAGGGACGGGGCAATTTTTTTCAAAGTTGATCCCTTCGAACTGGAAAAGTAAGCCAAATCGTAAGGGGGAAGGTACAAGATGGAGCGATCCATCTAATCCTGGAAATGGCGTGAGATTTGACAAAGGGAACCCTAGTCATAGTTTGCCAAGTCAGCAAGTTGATCACGTTCTGGTTCGACACAACGGACAAGTTATCGGAAGAGACGGAAAACCGATTTCGGGTAGCATTAAAAACAACGCTACAAGCGCTCATATACCAAAATCGGAATATGATACCTGGAAAAGCTGGAATAAACCATGACAGATATTCAATATGAGAATATGCGTAACGAACTCATGGATTATATTTTGGAACTAGCTTCACCTGAGCTACAGAGAACTAGTTGGGGCGTCGTAGGTGAACCCACAAGCACATTCGACTATTCCGTGCATTTTCTGTTTGACGATACAGAACTTGCGAGCGCACCGCATTCTTGTATCGGCATTTTACTCAAGAACTCAAAGGAGGCAGATGCGATCAACACACTGACTTGTGAAATAGAGAACCTGTTCAAACTGTATGGCACTGAATTAGAAGACAAAGATTACATATCAAAACCAGAATGGGCGAGCGTTGTTAGGTCTGCAAAGTATGCTCTTATTGAGATGCAAAAGAGTTGAGAAATATTTGAGCGACGCTCCTTGCTTGTGTCTCACAGAGATTAGAAATGTCAGTCTAAGCTTCTTACTATGCACACAATCCCGAATTACACTGAGAGCTTCGCTCGCAACTGCCGCACACCCCCATCCGTGATCTCCAACCGCTGCCCCAACACCCCACGTAACACATCCTGCACCACATATTTCGGCACCCCCAAATCCGTCAGCCGCGTCACCGCCCCCTCGGGCGTATTCGTATGCAGCGTCGACAACACCATCCGCCCCACCAGCGCCGCCCGACAGGCAATCTCGGCTGTCTCTTGATCCCGGATCTCCCCCACCATCAGCACATTCGGATCCTGACGCAAAAAAGCCCGCAACGTACGTGCAAATGTCAAACCAATCTCCTCATGAACCTGAACCTGCTCGACGCCAGGCAGGTTGTACTCAATCGGATCCTCCACGGTCAGGATCTTGCGCCCTTCTTCATTCAAATGCGCCAGCGCGGTGTACAGCGTTGTCGTTTTGCCGGACCCGGTGGGACCCGTAACCAAAAACAACCCGTTTGGCTGCTCAATGATCTGAATGACCAGCCGCGTCGTTTCAGCATCAAACCCCAGTTTATCCCAACCCAGACGCAAAGCGTTCGGGTCAAGTACACGGCACACGATGCTTTCACCAAAGCTGGTCGGAACAGATGAAACTCGAAAATCCACTTTGCGGCCTGCAATTGTCGATGTGATACGACCATCCTGCGGAAGTCTGCGCTCTGACACATTCATGCCGGAAATCACTTTTAGTCGTGCAAGAATGGAAGCAACGCTGAGTGATCTGTCCACCGTGTGATTGCGAAGAATCCCGTTCACCCGCAGCCGAACTCGGATACCTTCTTCCTGAGCCTCGAAGTGCATGTCCGACGCACCCACGGCCACTGCCTCGTTGAACACTTCCCCCACAAAGCGAATAACGGGCCCATCGGCCTCACCGCGCCTCAGCTGCTCTTGGTCCGCTTGCAGACGTTCTTCCGATATCACAGGAGATTCATGCGTGCCCTCAAGCCTCGAGAGTAAGTCTCTGATTGTGCGGGTCGACGCCACGACGAACTGCTGCGGACTGTTGAGAAAGAACGATACTTCGGTTCGCAACGCGTCATTGGATGGATCGCAAGTTAGTACTTGCTGCTTTCCTTGGCTGTCCAACAAAGGTGCCACGAGATTGGACTGGCAATACTGTAGGGTGAGCGTGTCAACGGCGGCTTCGTGCAAACTGTGCTCTGAAGGGTCGCTCAGAAACTGAATTTGCAGAACCCGGGCAACGACTTTTAGGACAGTTTCTTCATCGACCAATCCCAACTTCAGAACTGCACGATCAATCGGAATCCCTTCGCTTTTTGAGATAGCCTCAGCCCGAATAGCGCCATTTTGGTTTAGGAAGTGCTCGGCGAGCAGAGTCTCAATCAATGACTGCGACGATAACTGTTTCTGGGTCGCCAAAGGCATATCAGGCCTCGATGGTTGTTGCGCTATAGGTTGAGTGTGGGTTAAAGTCTTGGCGTATAAATTGAAAGCAAACAACCCCATGCAGGCAGGGAAGTTCCATCAGATTCAATGGATGGTCGGGCAGGCTTATCGAAGTCTACCAGGTTGGCTGACATTGCCGGGATTTACTAGAACTTGGTCAAGTAAGCTCAACGTAACATCCCTTTATGGATTTGAAAGCGAGATTCGTCCGGGCGAGTTGATGGACATTGAACTGGATCAGAGTTTATTGCTCCGTAAACAGCTTAGCGTACCAAAGACGGTGCGTTCAGACTTGAATAAGGTTGTGAACCTAAGAATGCGCCAGGTGCTCCCCGATGGCGGGAGGGACTTGGTCTGGGTTTTCAGAGAGGAAGGAAGAGACAAATCTGAAATGCAAGTGGGAGTGTATCTCGCAAAAAAAGAGACACTCGTAGCAATCGAACGTTCAGTCGCTCTACAGAATGCAACCGTTAGAACCATCGGCCTGGCAGGCTCGCCAAATGCTGGCTTCTTTGTTGATCGCAGGATCGCCGTTGATAGGGCGAGACGCCTTTGGGATTCTGTTTTCTTTTTGCTCGTGTTGGTTGTTGTCTTCATTTCCTTATTGCAAGGATACAACGACAGGGATGAGTTGAGACAACAGACATCGGCGCTTACTCTCAGAAAAGCCGAACTCAACGAAAAAGCCACCGCGTTAAGAGCCCAACTCGATACAGAGGAGTCGCGATTGTCCACAATCTCTGATGATGTGGATTTGTTTCTTTCTGAGTACCAACGGCTCCCCATCATCCTTGAACTGAGTGAACATCTCGACGAAAGAACGTGGATATCAGAGCTTGTTTTCAGCCATCAAAAACTAGTTCTTTCGGGCTTCACAAACGACGAAGTAACAGACGTTATTGAAGTACTGCGGGAGGTTTCATGGGTGGATCGTGTCGAGCTTGATGGTCCCGTGGTCTTTGACTCCTTTTCCCGACGAAACAGGTTTGACATTGCAATCTCTCTGGTTCCGTTTGGGGAGCAACTGAATTGAAAAACCTTCAGCCCATCCTTGCACGTTTCTTGGTCATAGGTTTGTTGACAGGTATTTTGATCCAGAGCCAACTGGCGTTCAGATCCGAGAAAGTCGAATTGCTGCAGGGAATATCAAAACTCCGCGACGACATCCACGGATTAGAGACTCGGGTAGAACAGTTTTCGAACAACGCTCGAAACGTCACATTCCCAAATCAGTTGGTCTGGAGAGAGGCTTCGAAAAGCGCGGCAGAATTCCAGTTGCAGGAGACGACCGTCAGCGCCGCAGTACAATCAGGGCTGAAGGTGGTTAACTTGGCCAGATCTCCAACTTTAAGTGAGACTGAATTTCAGTCAGTTTCGCTTACAATTGAAGTAGAAGGGCTCCTAGCAAACGCACTTTCTTTTCTGGCTGAATTGGAGAGTGTCGATCCCAGAGTTGCCATTTCAACGCTTAGAATCAAACCAAGCCAACGCCTTTCGGCAACTGACGTTGGTACAATGGTTTTCATGCAAGTCAGCATTTGGTCCTACTGGAGCGACAGTGCATGAGAAAGGCAAGGCTTTTGCTGCCGCCGCTTTCAGTTTGGTTGATGGCTGTATTGTTATTGTTGCTTGCTATTCGAGAGCCGATCAGTGTGGCGGATCGAGTCAAGCAAGAGCCTGATCGAGGTTACAACCGCTCGGACACCCTGAATGAGCGCGAGTATGCCTTCTTCTTTCCAGAGCCGACGAACTATGCCGATGGTATTGAGGAAGCCCGCCGCAAGCCACTATTCTCGGAAGAACGGAGTCTTCCTAAAGTAGAAGATGAAACTCCATCACATGTACATGAAGTGGAAGAGGCGGTCGTCAGGGAGGCTGTTGTCGAGGCTGCTGAGGCGGGATTGATGCCTGATGCACCTGATTTGGAATTTCGTGGTTATTTGTCAACAGGATATCAAACTAGTGTGTTGTTATTCGTTGAACAAACTATGGAGGAGATGTGGGTTGCCGTTGGGGATCGAATTCTCGATTGGGATGTTGTATTTGTGTCAAAAACCGCGGTTCGATTGGAGCGCGAAACGCACGAAATTGTTGTGCAAAGAGACCGCTGACTCTATCAAAACGGGAAAACTGAGGTTCCAATGCGAGGCAGTCTACTCCTACTTTCATTTGTCGTGGTTGTTCTCAGCGCGTGCACCGAGACAACCACAATTAGTTCAGGCGTGTTTGGTGAGGATGTCACAGTTGAAAGAAACTCCTTCGTAAACCGGTTTGGTGGCACCAGCAGTGAATCCACGTCACGAGCGCAATCAGGTGCCATGGCGCGAGGAAATGATCAGTTTGTTAACCCACGCCGCGCTGCGAATTCGCGATCTTCCAAGGCAATTGTGGTACCGCGTGGTGGAGAAATGGTCGAGATCTCACTTGTCAACGCCGACGTAAATGCGGCTGCCGAGGCAGTTTTGGGAGACGCTCTCAACCAAAACTTCGTTGTAAGTGAAGAAGTTGGTGGAACGATTACGCTGCAATCAACAGGGCCAATACCCAAAGACGCACTACTAGAGCTTTTTGAAGCTGCGTTGTCCGCTAACGGCGCTCGCTTGGAAAGGCAGGGTGACGTTGTAAAGGTTGTTAAAGGCACATCTGGCAACAAGGCATTTAAGTTAGCCACTGAAGGTGATTTGAGTGGATCAAACATCATTGTTGCACGCCTTGAGTATATCTCTTCGAGTCAGATGGTTAACCTTCTGGAACCGCTAATCACCGAAGGGTTAACAGCAGTTGCCGATAAGCGCCGAAACTTAATACTACTGTCCGGATCTCCCTCGCAGCTGGAGGCGGGGTTGGACGCCCTAAATCTCTTTGATGTGGACGTTCTGGCCGGAAAGTCAGTCGCGTTGGTTGAGTTGAATTCTGCCGACCCGGATGCGATTGCTCAGGAGTTGAAGCTGATCTTTGAAACAGAAGAAGGGGGAAACTTGGAGGGCGTAGTAGAGTTCATACCAAACAACCGGTTGGGATCTTTATTGATAATTTCAAATCGATCCAGATACATACCCGCCGCAAAAAGATGGATCGCCGAGCTTGATCGAACTGCGAGTGGGTCCAACAAATTTATCCAGATATATGAACTACAAAACAGAAGTGCAGTTGATGTTGCACCGATCTTGAACGACCTGCTCATCGACGGTGTTTCGACGAGCGAGGGGGGGCAAGGTACAGAGGTCGGTTCGGTGGGTTCCCGGGTTGCGGCAGACAAAGCACGAAATGCTCTTCTCGTCCGCGCAAATCGGCGAGAGCATCGTGAAATCCGAAATCTAATTGGCGAAATCGATAGCAGTCCCCAGCAAGTCATGCTGGAAGCCACCATCGCTGAAGTGAGGTTGAACGATGAATTAGATTTGGGTGTTCGTTGGTTCTTTGAAAGTGGAAACTTCAATTATACTTTTTCAGATGCCCAAAACGGTGGCACAGGGCCAACGTTTCCAGGTTTTTCGGCGGTGTTTGGTACGGGAGGTGCGAGCGCGGCGCTTAGTGCACTCTCGGGAGTGACTGATGTCAAAGTGATCTCATCCCCAACACTGATGGTACTCGACAACGAAGAAGCCGTTTTGCAGATTGGGGATCAGGTTCCCATCGCAACACAAACATCAACCGACAATTCTACAAACGACGCTCCAACCATAACAAACATCGAGTATCGCGATACGGGTGTAATCTTGACGGTCACTCCAAACATCAGCCGCAACGGAAGGGTTGTACTGGATGTTGTTCAAGAAATCAGTAGCGTCGCCGAGGAGCAGACCTCCGGAATAGACTCGCCGACAATTCGCCAAAGGAAAGTGGCAACAAATGTTATGCTAAGCGATGGTGCTACACTTGCCCTGGGAGGTTTGGTTCAATCTTCAGATACAAAAACTGTCACCAAAGTACCGGGCTTGGGTGATGCCCCTGTTGTAGGCGCACTGTTTCGAAGGACAGAAAGCAACAAACAGCGTTCGGAACTTTTGGTACTCATTCGTCCCCGTGTCGTCCACACTGCAACCGACGCCCGAACCGCAACCGAGTATTGGCGATCAAAGTTGTCTGGAGCGAATTCAATCCTGAAATCTGGCCTCGGATCTCCAAAGCACACTGTAAGTGACGTTTTGGATTAGCGCTCTGATATGCCACTGTTTTCGTTCACAGGAGTTGACCGTTCCGGAGATAGCGAAAGCGGAACGATCAACGCAAGTAGTGAAAAACTTGCATTTGAGACACTCCAGTCTCGCGGAATAACTGTATTTGACCTTTCCCAGAAAAATTCGACCGATCTACCCGTGGAGCCGTGGTACAGCCGGGACATTTCGTTAACCGGAAGTGAATTATCGTATGAAGATCAAGCGGTAGTCGCTGATTTGCTAGCGGCACTATTTGGCGCCAGGATTACGATTTCCGAAATTCTTCAAATCATGATTTTGTCCGCGGAGAAACCCAAGATCAAAAGTCACTTCGAGCGAGTTGAACAGCAGGTATCAGAGGGGGTTAGCTTTTCGGAAGCATTTAGTTCGGCAAACAAGGACTTTTCACCCATTTTTGTCTCATTTTTGCGTGTCGGTGACACAGCGAATTCCCTGCCTTATTTGTTGAGTGAACTTTCGAAGTTTTTCAAGAACCAGAATGCGGTAAGACAACGAGTAATCTCTGCCTTGATCTACCCCGCAATACTGGTGTTGATGGCCTGTGCACTCGTCTTAATGGTCGTTCTATACTTGGCACCAAGTATTGAGCCTATCTTTTCTTCAGTTGGGAAAGACGTGCCAGACATTTTAGGAATGCTTCTTGCAGCAAACTTTTTCTTGAAGGGGCAATGGGTTCTAATCCTTTCCTCCATAGCCTTATTTGCTGCGGTTGTCTTGGTGTGTTTGCATGTACCTACGTTGAAGTCGAGGATAGTTGGGCTTCGCTACCAATTCCCTTTCCTTGGACCAGTCTTCTACCTTTCGGACCTATCAAGACTTTCGCGGGCAACTGGCCTTCTTTTATCATCAGGTCGAACGCTTCCAGACGCCCTTAGAGTTGCTGAGCGCACAATGAGACTATCTGGCAGCTTGAGTTCGCTTTTTGAGGACGCCGCTGAAGCCGTGGAGTCCGGCTTGGTTGCGGCGGACGTCTTTGATGAAGACACGAAGATGCCGCCATCCTTCAAAGAATTGTTTCGCATAGGAGAGCGCACAAACAATTTGCCTTCGACACTCGCCGCCCTGTCCGATTTTCTGTCTTCCCAATTGGATAGAAAGACTCAACGTTTTCTTAGCCTGCTGACTCCACTTCTTACGCTCGTTCTCGGGCTTGGAATTGGGTTTTTGGTTTATACGTTAATGGGTGCAGTTCTGGAGGTTAATGAGATTGCCTTCTAGGTCAGCTAGGGTCGCTACAAGGGGCTTTACGTTACTTGAAAGCATCGTTTCAGTCGCGCTACTGGGGTTGATTTTGGCGACGACTTACACTGTATCTTTCCAGCTTTCTCGAAAACAAGCCGAAGCAAGAGCCGAGTATGAGTTGTTGGCCATGGCCCGGGCCGTACTCGATGAGTACACAGCAACTTACCCTCTGATGCAAATGTCCGGAACCTACAAGAACCACTGGGAATGGCGCGTTTCAGAGTCAGTTCAGTCCACCGTGGAGTCAACGCGGCACAACGATCATTTTGAATTTGTTCGAATTACTGCTGAAGTAAGACAAATAGGCTTGGAAGAATGGGAACTAGAAGAATTCACTGTTGTCGCACGGCGCAGGGGCAACTGATGGATCGTAGTCCCACCGCCGGTGTAACGCAGCTGGAAGTGTTGCTTGCCGTTGCAGTAATGGGAATAATCGCAGTGCTGGCGGCAAATACGTTGAGTTTCAGTGGAAGAGCCGTTCATCAGTTTCAGTGGCTATTCGGAAAGACCGGTGAATTGACGGCACGGCGAATGCTGAAGAATTGGGCGGAAGAGATTCCATTCGAACCCGGCGGCAACCAATCGGTGTTTTTCTTCGAAGGCGACAACACAAGGTTTAAATTTGGAACCTTAACGTCCGCAGCAGGGTTTTGGGACGGGGCTCCGACGCACGTCCTAGTAGAGTTGAAACCCGTCGCAGGTACCAACTCTCTATCGGTGCAACTTAGTGGTCAGCTCCCCAGTGATCAGAGACAAGTTGAAACGTCTTGGGAACTTGCTCGATCAATTGGTGCGTTAGAAATCAGCTATTTTCGGCGCAAATCCAATGGATATGGCGGACGTTGGTCAAACACTTGGCCAGACAAAACAGTTCTTCCCGACCTTGTAAAAGTCGAGTGGTTAAATGAGGATGGAATTTCATCCCCCCCACTTACTCTTCATCCAGGAAAGTCAGACCGTCACAGATATATGTCACTGTCTTCGCTCGTGCCGCCAGAATGACCATCGCGGCCAAGCGTATACAGGTCAAATGCACCTTCTTTCCCGGGACTACGGTAGTAGTAAATCCGCCCCCATGGGTCTTGGATATCTTCCCGGTTGTCGACGTAAGGACCTCTCCAATTCGGAGTCTCCGAAGGTTGAACCAAGAGTGCTTGTAGCCCCTCCGCTTCCGAAGGATATCTGCCTACGTCAATGTAGAAGAGTTGCAGTGCTCCTTGGACACTGTTCATTTGGATCTCTGCAGCTTTCGATTTTGCCCGCCCGAAATTGTCCATGAGTCGAGGCGCGGCGAGCCCGACAACCAGCGCAATTATCGCTAGTACGACCATAACCTCCAGAATTGAGATGCCTCGGGTGTTCTTACGTATGAGTTGTGGGTCAGTGTGTTGAGATTTCATAAGAAAACAGGATCCAAAAAGCTAAGGACAAAAACTGCATAGGCGATAAACGGGCCAAATGGAATGCCTTGTCGTGCCTTCGGGTTACGAATTCTCGACACCGCAATGCTCAACATGCCACCCAGACTTGAAAGTAGAACGAAGTCAGCCAATTGCGCCGGACCAAGTAAAATCGTTCCGGCTCCAAACAGCTTTGCGTCTCCAATTCCAAGCCCCTCACTATGAAACCGACGAAAGTACACTGAACCGGCAAGCCAAAAAATAGCGGCAACGGCTACACCTGTTACAACATGGAGAAATAGGTTTTGTGGCTCTAGAAGCCAAACAAAGGTGGTGCTAACTAGACTTACAAATAGAGTTGCTGAATCTGGGATCTCGTAAGTCAAAAGGTCATTGACAGATATCCAAATCAGAAGCGGTCCCAGTGCAGCACTTAGCGCAAAAACGAACCAATCTCCCGGTATCCAAAGAAACCAAAATGTCGCACTATAAATTAGTGAAAAACTTGCGAATAACTTCATCGTAATACTCAAATCGGAAAGCGTTCTCGTGATTGGATTGAAGCCAAAACGGCGAAATAAAAAGGGCGGCATAGTCTTCCTGGCGACCCTGATCTCGCTAATGCTGGTTGTGAGTGTCACGGCACTACTTCAAACTTTGGCGGTGAGCAACCTAAAGGTGTTAAGCCGCCTTAGCGAAGCTGAGCGTCAAGACCTGATGGAGGATGCGGTGAGAGAGCTGGCCAGACCGATTATTGCAGACGCAATGTTGAGCGTGAACAAAACAAGTGGCTTGACGCTCGATAGTTTGGTTCACTCAGTGGAACTTGACGGACAAGCTGTTGAAGTAGTTGTGCAAGATGTAAATGGTGTTTTGGATGTTTCTAGATCTACCGAAAGCCAGTTTATCCGGTACCTTCCTCCCGATTTGAGTAGGGTCGCAGTTCAAATACAAGAAGATGGACTGGTGGATAAGCCATTGCGTCAAAGATTTGCGATCGCAGGTGGAAGTCTCCAGGGTTACCCTGACCTTGAGCATTGGATCACCAATCGGTCAACTAGCACTCAGATGAACACTGGCAATTTGCCAGTTCACTACGTCGACGTTTCCGGAGACTCAAAGGACAACAGTTTGATTTACCAGACAGATACAATTGTGTTTTCGGTACGTGTTCCTTTTGAGTAGCGTTCTGGCCGGCGCGTTTCAGAACTCAATTAAGTGTTAGTTCAAGGATATGTTTGTTGGTGGTTACGATGGGTTTTGTTGCACAAATCGGTTTGAGGATTCACTCCATGAATCCAGCGTGATAGCCGGGAATCATGAGCAGTTGGGCCCAAACGAAGTACAAGACCCAGACCTGTCTGACGTTGAAAGTGGTGTTTGGCTTGCCGCTGCGGCAAACTACAGGTTTCGTCGGGAGCCTGTTGCGGCTGGTTGGTTTGGACTGGGCAGTGCCCGATTTCAGCACCTTTTGCCGCCGTCAAAAGACACTGAACGTGAGCCTGCCGTATCGCGGTGGAACCGGCTCGCTGAACCTTCTCGTCGACAGTAAAGGCATCAAGGCCGAGGGTGCCGTATGACCCGCCGCATTTGTTGCACTGGTCAGAAGCAGATGTTTCTGGGCATCATAGGTGAATGTTGCCGTCCGGCCCTTCGCATCGGTCTCGGACAAAACGTTGCCAAAACCATCATAGGTGAACGCCCCGACAGTCTGGTGATAAACCGTGCTCTGGGCGTCTCTGCGCATCCGGCGCAACTCTGTCAGTTGGCCTTTGACCGGAGCCGTCAGGCCAGGCGCTGCCTCCCCATCATAGAGGTAGAATTCCGCAGACAGCCAGTTTGACGGATCGGTTGATGGCGCGGAGCCCGCATTGACCGCTTTTTGTGACGCCCTGTTGACGACATAGCTGTCCGGGTTCGGCGTATAGGAAAACCACGTCGTACGATCATCTTCGGTTCCCGCGTAGCCCAGATCCGCAATGGCCATCGGCGCGCCATACAGGTTCATGGTATATTCCATGGTCCGTTCGGTCAGGGTGCCTCCATCAAGAACCTTCTCGGTCGCGCGCGTCTTCCAGGCGCGCTGCGGCTTGCGGTCCAGATCCAGCTCCGTCCAGTCATTGATCTCCTGCCGCCAGGTCACACCATCCCGCACCAGTGTGCGGGACTTGACCTGCCTTTATAACCCGAGCTCGATCGCCCGTTGGCATAGTTCTGCATGTAGGTGGTTATCAGCTGCGGCCTGACTGCCTCCCCCTCGATCGCAGGCAGGGTTGCCGTGATCGTCCGGAAGCCCAGCGTCTGGCGCCGCTCATAGTCAAAGCGATTGCTGACATAGGAATAATCCGTAACACGCTCCGCACCCCTGCCCCGTCAGAGCGCGTCAGCCGGCTGACAACCGGATAAGACCGCGGCACCCGGTTGTCGTTGAAATGCCCAGACGGCAGATATTCCACCGACAGTTCACCACCCAACGGCTCGGACACGGACGACAGAAGGTTCTTGAACCCCGACACCCCAAACAGGTGCGAATTCCCCTCCTTGCCCACAATGTCCCCAATCCCGTCCCCGTCAACATCAACAACAACGCCACGCTTCGTTCCAACAGGATTACCGGAGGAGGCAACCTCGCCCGGCGAGACTGCGACAAACTTGGCTCCAGCAGACAGGTAAACAGTGGACCTGAACCGGGTTCTGACACATGTGGCGCTGTCGGTATCGCACCTATCCGACAACACGACATCAGACAAACCGTCCCCATTCATATCGCCGGTTTGAATCCCGACGCTGGTGTGACTCCCAACATACTCAACCGGGGCAAACCATTCCCTGCCCTGAAGCTCGCAAGAAGCTGTGTCCCGCCCTCTACAAGGCGCACGCCAAGACCAATTACGTGTTGGACCGGATGACCCTCGCTTCGCGCACTCTGGGTAAGAAGCGCGACAGCATCAACAGTTATAAGCTGGCCGATCAGCAAGCCGCTAACGACGCCCTAAGCAAGCTGCACGGCCTTGCCCGTGCCTAACAGCATCGCCGCGCGGGGCTCCTTGCGCCTTGCGCGGTTGATCTGCAGGAGCCAATGCCCTGTGGAGGGGCCGACGAAGCGTTCGGTAACGGCTTCCCGGTTTTGTCGGCCTCAACAAATCGTATTAGCGTTAGGTTACTCAGCGCTCAGAAGCCAACCGCTTCTCTTTCTTGAGAAATACGGCAAGGTAGTCCTCAAGTTCCTCAAGTCCGTCCAGCGATATGCTTTCTGGAAATAGAAAGACAACGTCACCTTCTGAAACGGGAAACACAGCCTTCCTTTGACCCGTTTGGGGTTCAACGTCGGCTGCAGGTCCAGTTGGCGCAACTGGCGGCGGTGGAGCAAATCCACTGCGCGTCGCTGGCAACACATCACTAGCGATCACTTCTGACTCGGGCACCCAGCCCACCGCTTGGATGTCTTCCGGTGGCCCCTGAACTTTGTAGTAGTAGGAACCATCCTCGTGCTGGTCGATAGATGTTACCTTGCGTGGTGCTGTCCATTGAAGCTGACCACCGCTTTCCCAATTGATCAGGGCACCTTCAGAGAATTTTGGGGTTGCTGAAGTGTCTCCCTCGCCACTGATGTCATCTTCGCGACCATCATCATACTGTTGATCGCTAGGTTCTGCATCGGCGTTGGACAGCCCCGCATACTCAATAGTATTGTCGTAAACCTTCAGGAAGGTGTTGGCTGCGCTGTCAGTGAACGCGTGATTCAACACAAGCTCATCAAGGCAAACGGGGTCGGGCGGTCGGTCTGCGCCCCAAATTGTCCAAAATTTCTGAAACTGCTTTGGCTCTAGAGCTGCCTCCCGCAGAACTCCATCCTTGATTTGCTGTTGTTGCGCGCGCAGGTAAGTTCGCGCACGTTCTGTCAAAGACGCGGTCCGATCTTTTGCGGTCCCACTATACTCTATAAAGCCAAATGCCTTAAGGGCAGCAAGTAACTGGGCGGCTTGACTGCTTCCGTCTTTTAGTCCCCACGCCAATCCAGACTTTGCGGCTGGTGCAGGGTGTCGTCCGAATGTTTGCTCGAAGGCTTCGAGACGCTTGACCGCTTCAGACAATGCGATGAACGGGAAGGACGGGCTCCGTTCTTTCTTTGGTTTCTCTGTCATCAGGTGCCTCCTTGGCTTGCCATCATAATGGCGACGGCAGATCAATACGTCAAGTGATACATCAATAAAATTTTACGGCTGTATCGATTTCACTGTTGACGATGGGCCGGTCGCGACCTAAATTGGATGGAAACATGATAAGGAATCGAGCATGGCAAGAAGAGGCTTTCCCCGGCGGGGCACCACCCGGGCTTCGGTCTGACCGTAAGGGGAAACAAGAAAGCCGACCCAAGCGGATCGACTTTCGTGGTGGTATTCATCGGGGCGTGGCCCTGTCAGAACCCAACTGTTGCAAGTTCATATCTGACATGCGCCGCGCCCTTTTTCAAGGGAAACCCACTCTTACAGGAGACTAGGGCATGAAGGGCGATGTATTCGTGAACGCTTACGAGCGTGTTCGTTTCGGTCGTGTCGAGCATGTCTGCGCCCACTGGCGCAGCCTTCCGACGTAGATCGTACTGCTGATTGGGCGCTGCCACGCCAAGCGATAGCGGTTTAGCAGCGGGACATGTATGAAACCTGACTGGGTGGCCTGCGGGTCACCCATTTTTTTGGAGTAACAGTTTATGGCTTGGATCAGGGTATTGACCAGTTGACCAACCGTGGCGCAAAAGGCACAACCTCCAATGCGTATGGATTGCAATTCTTGCTACCCCATGCGCTACCCCGAGCAAGTATGCTCAACCCATGAAATCAGATTTACCCATGTAAATCAAATAGATGGCCCCGTGGCTCAACTGGATAGAGCAGCCCCCTCCTAAGGGGCAGGTTGCAGGTTCGAATCCTGCCGGGGTCGCCAAATAGTTAATTTCAAAGCTTTTCTCATATTTTACAGTAATTTACATGGGTGTATCCCGTTTCTGAGCAAGCGTGCCCCGCTTTAGACGGCCCCTACCAGCAATTTTGACCATTCGTCGGAATTTAAGTTCCTCGACGTCCAACCGGTCCTAATCTCGGCCGGGTTTCCTTTTCCCGCGTTAGGTTTTTCCTGAACCTGTCACGTTGATGTCACACGTGACGGATAAACGAAATTCATTCGGATGAATCGGCATATGAAACGCAAAACCTGGGCCACCGTACGGGACGAGATTGTTAAGGACATTCGCACTGGACGACTGTCTGCTCGAGATCAGTTGCCCACGGAAACTCAACTCGTGGATCGCTTTGAGATCGGGCGCCATTCTGTGCGTCGTGCGCTCGACGCCTTGGCGCGAGAAGGTAAGATCAGTATTGAACAAGGACGCGGCACCTTTGTCGCGGACACTCCAAAACTGACATATCAGATCGGCAAGCGTACACGGCTTCGCCGCAATTTGATCCCGCAAGGCGTAAATGTTTCAAGCCAGCTGATTTCTGCCGCTCGGGTTCGAGCGCCCGACCAAGTCGCGCAAGCGCTGCTGTTGAATTCGGGTGCACAGGTTATCAAGAGCCAGCGGATCACCATGGCAAACGATTTGCCGGTTGCTTTTGGCGCATCTTATCATTGCGCGGAACGGTTCCCGGATTTTGCCGAGCGACGAGACCTTCTGGGATCAACAACTGAAACCTACCGATCGTATGGAATTCTCGACTATCTGCGTCAGCAGACTTCGATCTATTCCCGTTCTGCGAAGTCGGAAGAGGTCAAGACGCTCAAACAACACGCCGATGTTCCAGTGCTTGTCGTAACTGCACTGGACGTCACGCCGGATGGAACGCCGATATCGTACAGTCGGGTGGTCTGGTCCGCTGCACGAGTGACATTCACCATGGAGCACTCTGATGGATAGAACACTTGGCACGCTCGCCCGCGCAGACGCCTCTCGGCTGAAAGCCTTCGCCGAAACGTTGATTGCTGATCTGGGCGACATTGAGGTTCTGCAATCGCGCAGTGGTTTGGTGATGCTGCCGATCCGAGACACTGCTCAGGGTGTCGCGTTTCATTTGGGCGAAGTCCTGGTGAGCGAAGCTCGCATCCGAAAAGAGGGTACAGACGGTTATGGGATGCGCCGTGGGCATGATCTGGAGGCTTCTATGGCGATGGCCTTGGTGGATTTGGCGCTGTCGAGGGATGTGCGGGCCGAAGACTGTGCCGCCTTCTGTGATCGTGAAGCAAAGGCGCTCGAAATGAGGGATGTTGACGTGCTGCGGCGTGTCGAGGCGACCCGCGTGAATTTGGAGACGTTTTGATGCGGGCTGAGCCTCTTCCGAGTGCTTCCGAAACACTCGAAAACTCTGCTTTCGACGCGTTGCTTTGGGCGCTCAGCCGCCCTGGCAGGGTCCGGACGCTGCCCGAGGCAGGAGAGGGACCGATCATCGCGGCGCTGCTTGATCGTGAATGCCGCGCCTACTCGGCGGATGCACTGCTGGTCCCGACAATTATGCGCAGCGGGGCCGAGATTTCGGAAATTGGCCAGGCCGACCATGTGTTCTTGGGTGCGATGACGTCCTGCACCGCGATCAATCACCTCGCAATTGGCAGTGATTTCTACCCGGACGGCGGCGCAACCGTCGTGATCCGCGCAAAGATCGGCACCGGACCGGCATTTCACCTCACAGGACCTGGTGTCGATGGGGAGATGGTGGTGCGCATGGATGGCCTGCCGACCGGATTCTGGTCTGCCCGCATGTCGCGGATGCGGTACCCAATGGGTTTCGATTTGCTCTTCGTGGATGGTACGAGCGTTCTCGGCGTGCCGCGCTCAACCACAGTTGAGGCAGCCTGATGGCTTATGTCGCAACGCGTGGTGGCGAGAAAGCCATTGAGCAATCGGAACGGTTTTTCCGAGAGGCGCTGGGGTCCTTGGACCGGGAACGCGTTGATGAGATCAAAACAAGCCTTCCATACCTGATTGATCGGGTAATGGGCGAGGCCTCGCTTTATGATGAAGACCTGGCTGCGCTGGCGCTGGCCCAGACGGGCGGCGAACTTTATGAGGCCGTGTTGCTGTTGCGCGCTTGGCGGACAACGCAACCGCGTCTCTGCGTCGCGGTTGCCGTCGAGCAGGAAGAGCTTTTCACACACCGTCGAATTTCTGCGGCCTTCAAAGATATTCCCGGAGGGCAGGTTCTGGGACCAACACTGGATTATGCGCGTCGCATCCTTGCAACCGGGGTTTTGCAGGGGGAGACCTATGCGCCCGAGGCGGTTGAACCTGCCTCCACTCCGTCGTCGGCCTGTCAGCCTACAGTAAGTGCCTGGCAGGCGGAAAACGATCTGCTCGATCTGCCGAAACAGGATGCGACTTCCGGTCAAGATATCCCTGATTTAACGCGTGAGCCATTGCTCTTCCCAAGCAAGCGCGCGCACACTTTGCAAAGTCTCGCGCGGGCCGAGACCGGCGGTGTGCTGGCCTTGGGGTATGCTGCCATGCGTGGGTACGGACAGGCACATCCGACTGTGAACGAATTGCGGTTGGCCGAGGCTGAGATCGGGGTCGAACACCCTGACGGGCGTCGCTTTTCTGCCGGTCGAGTCAAAGTCAGCCAGGCCGAAGTCGTAGACAAAAAAGGCAAAAAACTCGGAATCGGTTATGCCGCCACCTTTGGCTGGAATGAGGTCAAATGTATCGCCGCCGCCACGCTTGATCTGAATAGCCCGGGTGCGGAGAAAGGTTCTGCGACAGAGGAGGAGTTCTTTCTTTACCACACAGAAGGCGTCGAAAGCTCGGGCTTCTGTATTCACTTCAAGCTGCCACACTACGTGACCTTTCAATCGTCGCTCGATGCGATGCGCGATGCAAAAACGAAGAAGGCGGCAAACAAGCCTCAAGCCGAACCAGCTGAATGACCCTTGCTGCATTGACCAGACCCTGGGAAGCGATGAGCTATGGCTTTCTGGACGCCTCAGCCAAGCGCGAACTCCGGCGCAAGATGCTTAAATCCGTTGCCGTGCCCGGATGCCAGATGCCCTATGCCAGCCGCGAGGTGCCAATGGCGCGGGGATGGGGAACGGGCGGCCTGCAGGTATCGCTTACTCTGGTGAACCCGCAAACCCGTGTGAAAGTGATCGACCAGGGTGCGGATGACAGCGTGAACGCCGCCTCAATTCGCCGGTTTATCGCGCGTGTCGCAGGCACGCCCGTGACAATGGATGCTCTTGAGGCGGATCTGATACAATCGCGCCACCGCATCCCCGAGGAAATCCTGCGCGAGGACCAGGTTCTTGTATTGCAAGTGCCCAATCCCGAACCGTTGCGTCCTGTGCAGCCCAATATGTCGATCGCGCGTCAAATGCATGCCGATGCGGATTACGGCCGCATATGGCTTCAACTCTATGAACAGCTTGTGCGCTCGGGCCGGGTTATGCAGGGCGCGTCCTACCCCAGCCTGGTGAATGGGCGGCATGTGATGACACCCTCTCCGATTCCGCGCTGGGACGTGCCCAAGCTGAACATGGCCAAGCACCTGACAATCCTGTCGGCTGGCCGCGAAAAACGCATCTTTGCCGTTCCACCTTTCACCCGCGTCGAGCCACTTGTGTTCTCGGATGTCCCATACCGTGTTGAGGATCACGGACACCTCACCTGTGCGCGTTCAGGTGCACGTGGCTTTTTTATGAACGAGATCCCGCAAGATGATGGCAGCTCTGCCTCTGAGGTCTCCGACAGCGAGTGGGGTGCAAAGACCATTCGCGCCAGAGCGGGTGAAGGCGAGACACGGGGCGATACTTGGTACAAGGACGGGGAGCTTCCGCAGTGACAATGGTACTTGATGTCCCCCGCCTAGTCGAAACACGTCCTTTGCTGGATTTGCGAAACGTCAGCAAGTCCTACGGTGAAGTGCACGCCCTCAGGAATGTTTCGGCCCATGTCTATCCCGCAGAAGTTCTTGGCATTGTGGGAGAGAGCGGATCAGGGAAATCGACGCTGTTGCGAATGATGAACCTGGAGGAAGCTCCGGATTCCGGCAGCTATACGCTGGACTTGCCAGACGTGGCTGGGAACCTCTTTGATCTTGACCGTTTCGCACGGCGGAAGCTGTGCGCCACAAAGATCGGCATCGTCTATCAGAACCCACATCTGGGGTTACTGATGAAGCATTCCTCATCGGGGAATGTGGCCGAGCGGTTGTTGGTCGCGGGAGAGCGCCGCTTTGCTGCGCTACGCGCCGCGGCGACCGCGGCGCTCGATGCCTCCGAGTTCCCGCTGGACCGTTTGGACGCGCCACCGATCGAGCTCTCGGGCGGCATGCAGCAGCGGGTGCAGTTGGCCAAAGCCATCGCGTTGGAACCGGCGCTGCTGTTGCTTGACGAGCCGACGACGGGCCTTGACGTGAGCGTTCAGGCTCTCGTTCTTGATACGCTTAAACGCCTGCAACAGGACCGTCAGATCACGATGGTCATCGTCAGTCATGACCTGGGTGTCATACGAACGTTAGCCGACCGGGTCATGGTTATGCGACGGGGTGACGTGGTTGAAACCGGTCTGGCCGACCAGATTTTTCAGGATCCCCAACATCCTTACACACAGCAGTTGGTGCACGCAAAACTATGACACAAGTACTGGAAATTCGGGGGCTTACGAAGGGCTTTTCACTACATCACCTCAATAAAGAGATCGGCGCCTTCCAGGACGTTTCGTTCAATGTTGAATCTGGTAAGTTTGTGCTGCTTAAAGGTGCCAATGGTGCTGGTAAATCCACCCTTCTGCGTACACTTTATCGATCATATCTGCCGCTGGCCGGAGAGGTCAGGTTTCACTCCAGTTTTGGATTGATCGATCTTGCGCGCGCCGCTGATGTGGATATCGCGCTTCTCCGTCGAACAGAAATCGGGTTTGTCACGCAGTTCTTGACGGCGCGACCGCGGGTCAGTGCCGAGACGATTGTCGCCGAACCCTTGCGGCTTGCGGGATGGGAGCCGGCAAAAGCGATCGAGGCGGCACGTGCGGCGCTTCAGACTTTTGGGGTCAAACCGGACCTTTGGGCCGCCTATCCAACGACGTTCTCCGGCGGTGAGCAACAAAAGGTCAATTTGGCCCGTGCGCTGATCTTGCCCCAGAAACTGCTTATGCTTGATGAGCCAACCGCGTCGCTTGATGTCAAGGCGCGGGCTGCCTTGGTCGCTCGGTTGCAGGAATTCAAGGAAAAAGGCACAGCAATGATTGGCGTTTTTCACCACCCGGACGACGTGATGCACCTGATTGACAGGGTCGTTGATTTGACCCCGGACTCAATGATGAAAGAGGAGTGTGCCGATGTGGATCTCTGATGTGAAACTCATCCTTGCCGACCGGGTGATCGAGAATGGCAGTTTGCGGTTGGAACGCGGTGTTATTGCGGAGATTGTGGAAAGTACCGGTGTGCCTTCCGGTCTCACCGTTTTCCCCGGTTTCATCGACATGCACGGCGATATGATCGAGTTGGAGCTTGAACCACGGCCCAAGGTCGACTTTCCCACGGAGGTTGCCGTTGGTCATCTGGATGCACGGCTTGCGGCGTCGGGTGTCACGACCGCCTATGCAGGCGTTTCATTCTCGCGCAATGCCAAGGATGGCGAGCGTAGGTCGTTTGAGCACACAAGCGCCATCATCCGCGCTCTCAAGGAGAGTATTCAGGGGCTTCGCGTGGATCACAGAATTCATGCGCGGTTCGACATGACCTATTCGGATGCGGTCGCTGCTCTTGACGGTCTGCTGGACGTTGGCGCAATCGATCTTGTTTCTGTTATGGATCATACACCCGGTCAGGGCCAGTATCGCGACCTTGAAAAACTCGTCGCTTATCGAAGGCACAATACGGGTGCGTCAGAGGAAGAAGCGTGGGCGGATATAGAGGCCCGTATCGCGGCGGCTACGCCTGCCGAGCAGATCTATGAAAATCTGCAGGAAGTGTCCCGCCTGTGCAGGCACTATGGCGTGGCCTTGGCCAGCCATGACGATGACACCGTCGCCAAGGCGAACCTTATGGCTGAAATGGGCGCGGTGATCAGTGAGTTTCCCGTGACCATGGAGGCCGCCGAAACGGCCGCTTGCCGTGGGCTGATGGTTGCAATGGGTGCGCCCAATGCGATGCGCGGGCAAAGCTATTCCGGCAACCTGTCCGCACGTGATGCCCATGCCGCAGGACTTTTGCACATCTTGGCGGCCGACTACCACCCGGCGGCAATTCTGCCTGCAATCCGCGCTCTTGCGCCTGTGGACCCGGACGGATTAGCTGGGGCGGTCCGTTTGGCGTCGGTGAACCCGGCGCGGGCACTTGGATTGGTCGACCGCGGAGAGATTGCTCTGGGCAAGCGGGCGGATCTGGCAATCTTCGATTCGTCTGATCGTATTGTGTACACCCTGAGCGCCGGAGAGACGATCTTTTCGAACGGTTCGGTAAGTCTGGCTTTGGGAACGTCACAGGTTGCCGCCGTGGCTTAACCAAGTTTTTACAAATCAGACTCCTTGGCGTCACAGACTCGGGTCATGGTGAACACGAAATTCATTCGGATGAATCGCCCATGTCTGCTGCCTTGACCCTAACCGGTGTTTCGAAACTGTTTGCTGAAACCCGCGCTGTCGACAATGTAACACTCGAAATCCAGCCTGGAGAATTCGTTGGTGTCATTGGCCGCTCAGGTGCCGGAAAGTCCACAATGCTCCGCCTTATCAACCGTCTGATCGACCCCACGCTGGGGTCGATTTCGTTTGGAGGCAGTGAGGTTACCAACCTGCGCGGCAAGGCGCTGCGTACTTGGCGGCGTGATTGTGCGATGATCTTTCAGCAGTTTAACCTTGTCGAACGGCTTGACGTATTGAGTAATGTACTCATCGGGCGTCTGGCGGAACATGGCTTTTTCAGTTCCATGGCCATGCGGTTCACAGACCTGGAACGCACCATGGCGCTTCAGGCGTTAGACAGACTCGATCTGGTCCCACAAGCGCTGCAGCGCGCCGGCACGCTTTCCGGCGGCCAGCAACAGCGCGTCGCAATCGCCAAGGCATTGGTTCAAAACCCCAAGATCATGCTGGCCGATGAACCGATTGCTTCCCTTGATCCCGCAAACGCAACGCTGGTCATGGATGGCCTGCGTCAGATCAACCGGGAAGATGGTCTGACTGTTCTCGTCAACCTGCATACGCTTGATACCGCGCGTGCCTACTGCGACCGGATCATCGCGATGCGTCATGGGCGCATTTTTTTTGATGGAACAGCATTGCAACTCACCGACGACGTCGTGCGTGACATCTACGGTCTGGAAGGTCTGAGGGAATTCAATGAGGCCGTGACGTCGACGCAAAGGATCGCCTTGAATGCATGATCCCTGCCGTCGTGTTGCCAGCCTGACCCAGTCTTAAGTCATCAAACCAAACCAGGGGGACCTGACAATGAAATACCTTGCAACAACCGCTCTTGCCGCACTGATGGCCACATCGGCCGTCGCGGAAGACTGGAAAGATGACTACCAGGTGATCAAGTTCGGCATCCTGTCGGGCGAAAACGAAAAGGACCGGATTGCACGCTACACGCCGTTCGAGGAGTATCTGGAAAGAGAACTGGACGTCGAAGTCGAGATATTCACCGCTGGTTCGTATGATGGTGTGATCCAGGCGATCGCAGCCGACCAGATCGAATTCGCCTTCTTTGGGTCGTCATCTTACGCCGCAGCCTATACGGGAACCGAAGGCAAGGTCGAACCGCTTGTTTCGCGAATCCGCAAAGATGGCTCGACGGGTTACTATTCGGTTGTAGTGACCCGCTGCGAGGACGGCTACGAAAGCATCGGGGACCTCGAAGGAAAAGTCCTTGCCTTTGCAGATCCAGACAGCACCTCCGGTTATGCCGTTCCATATTTCAACATCGCAAAGGAAGTGGATCCTAAAACTTTCTTCTCGGCGATTCCCTTTTCGGGTTCGCATGAGGCCGGGGTCGCCGGCGTTTCTCAAGGTACCTTTGACGCTGCCGCCACGTGGCAGAACAACGCGGTCGACGGTCGCTGGCAACGCATGATCGAGAAAGGCATGATTGCCGAAGGCGAGATCTGTCCGATCTGGGAAAGCCCTGAAATCACATCCGGGCCCTTCACGGCACGCAAGAATATTCCGCAACAGCTGAAGGATGCGATGAAAAAACTTGTCATGACAATCCCCGAGAAGGACCCCGAAGCTTTCAAGGCGATGATCGGCGAAGTTGAAGATACGCCGAACCCGCAGACCGGTTGGATCGAGGTAGACCATGATCGCTATCAGTGGATCGTTGATATGCGCGATTGGCTGAAGCAACAACGCCGTTCGTAGAGTACGCGATTTTGACCCTCGCTCGTGCGGCGAGGGTCTCCATTTTTGGGGGTCTGAGTCATGATCGCTGTTGCGGCTGCGACGCCTTTGCATCCTATCGCCCAATTCGAATTGGACTATGCGGCTCTGCGACAGAGGAAAAAGCTGACCTGGCTGATCGCCAGTGTCATCTTTCTTGCCTTCTTCACCTTTTCCGCGTGGCTGGGCGACTTTTTTAAAGTCACCCAAGTGACTCTTCAAGATGGCTCGCGCGAGTGGCGCTGGATCATACCGGCTGGCATTCCCCGGCTTGGGGAATTTATCGAGAAGACCTTTCCGGTTTTGCATTGGGACAGCCTCGGTGCGGACTTCGCAAACTGGTTTTGGCGTTGGAAGGTCTGGCTGAACCTTCTTATCGAAACGATACTCATCGCTTTTATGGCCACAACGCTCGGCGTAATCGGCGGATTTCTTTTGTCTTTCCCTGCCTCGCGCAACCTTGCACCAAACAAATGGGTTCTATGGATTTGCCGTCGCTACCTTGAAATCGCGCGAACCGTGCCCGATCTGGTTTGGGCTCTGATTTTTGTCTTTTGCTTTTCGGTCGGCCCATTGGCAGGAGTGCTTGCCATCGGTCTGCACGCCACGGGCGCCTTGGGGAAACTCTATTCAGAAGTAAACGAGAACATAGATATGCGGCCGCTTGAGGGCGTGAAAGCCGCAGGTGGAACATGGTTCGACCAGATCCGATACGGCGCGGTTCCACAGGTGCTTCCGAACATCATCAGCTACACGCTGCTGCGGTTCGAAATTAATGTTCGTGCATCGTCGATCATCGGCTATGTGGGTGCCGGAGGGCTGGGTCAGGAATTCCGCGAAGCCTTGTCCTTGCAGGAATACACCGATCTATCCGCGCTTTTTCTCGTCATTTTCACGACGGTTATGGTCATCGATTATGGGTCGGAAAAAATCCGTCACCGCATCATCGGCCTTGAGAAAGGACCTGCGACATGATCCCCACGCAGGCGCAGGTTCGACAGGCAATGAAAGAACACCCGCGCGCATTCCGCGACACCGCGGCCGTGCGCTTCCGTAAGATCGCACTTTGGGTAGGGTTCTTCGGTCTGTTTGGCTGGTGTATCTATGAATTTGATTTCTCACCCGAACGTATTTGGGTCGGACTGCAACGTTTGGGGCGTGTGATATCCTTCATGTTCCCACCCCACCTCTGGGATACGTGGGGAGAATGGCTCGAAGTGTTCACCGCTTTGGGTGAGACCATTGCCATGGCGTTCATGGGGACACTTCTTGGGGCTATTGTGGCCTTTCCGCTGTCGTTTCTGGGTGCCAAGAACATAAACCGGATATTCTGGCTGCGCCAAGGCTCACGCCGTTTCTATGACGTGATCCGCGCCTTTGAGACGCTGATCCTGGCGCTCATTTTCATCCGGGCTTTCGGGCTGGGACCGCTTGCTGGCATTCTCGCCATCGCGGTGTCTGAGATCGGGACATTTTCCAAACTGTTTTCTGAAGCGTTGGAAAACACATCCCGCCGCCCGGTTGAGGGCGTTATCGCCTCTGGCGGGTCCCGCCTGCAATCGATCCGTTACGCGATCATGCCGCAGGTCTTGCCGGTGCATCTTTCGATCTTGCTCTACAATTTCGAATCCAATGTGCGCTCCAGCACCATTTTGGGGATCGTCGGTGCCGGCGGCATCGGTTTCATGTTGAGCGACCGCATCAGCGGGTATTTCTGGGACCAGGCCTGGACCATGATCTTCTTGATAATCGGCATGGTGTATCTGATCGACTACCTGTCCGGTCTGATCCGCACCAACGTGATCGGGAAATGGGAAGGCATACACTAATCTAAACCGAGGTCACGTCATGGCTGGAGCTGGAACAAAAAACCTATTGAGCGAGGCGCCCACGATTCATGACAGTGCAATTGTTGAGGATTGTGAACTGGGTGTCTGGACCGAGGTCGGAAAGAACACCGTTATGAAATCATCCACACTGGGTGATTACTCTTACATCACACAGAATTGCCATGTGATCTGGACGACCATCGGTAAGTTTTGCTCCATCGCCAATTCCACACGCATCAATCCCGGCAATCATCCGACATGGCGTGCAGTCCAGCATCACTCTGTCTATCGCGCTCAAGCTTATGGGTTGGGAGAGGACGATCATGACTTCTTTGATTGGCGCAGGGACAATCGGGTAACGATCGGACATGACGTCTGGATCGGTCATGGTGCCACCGTTACCGCCGGCGCAACCATTGGGACAGGTGCCGTGATCGGAGCCGGAGCTGTGGTCACACGCGATGTCGATCCCTACACCGTCGTGGGTGGAGTGCCAGCACGGTTCATAAAACGGCGCTTCACCAAAGCTCAGGCCAAGGCCCTGCAGGAGATCGCTGTCTGGGACTGGCCGCGAGAGGTCTACAAAGCGGCCCTGCCAGACGTTCGAAAGCTCGAAATTGATGCGTTCATTCGAAAGTACCTGGTTTGAAAAGGCTCCTGGCGTTGCAGACATTCACCAGCGCGATCCGGCAATGTGCCTAAAAGCGTTGAAACCAATGCGCGCCATCGTCGATGGCAAGATCGCATATGCCTAATAGGATGTGCCGTGGCCCATAATCCGCAAGACCCTAAGCCTGATCGCGGACCAGCGATTGCGCCGGATTATCCGCGTGGACACGCACTATAGGCGCAGCGCCCCGCAACCCATGTTCCCTGCACGGCGGGTGCTTGCCCCGCTGGCCAGTCCACGAGCACCAGATCAGCCCGTTTACCGGTGGAAATCTCACCGCGATCTTTAAGACCCATGGCCCGGGCAGGCCCAGATGAGACGAGAGACCAAAGCGCAAGACGGTCTGCACGCCTTTCGCGGTCCAGACGATCGATGGCGGCTAACATGGCGGGATAGTAGTAGTCCGAGGCAAGTATATCGCACAGCCCGGACTCCACCATTTCGGCCGCGCCCAACGAGCCAATATGGCTGCCGCCGCGCACGGCATTGGGTGAGCCGAAGACGATCATATCACCGTTGGCCCGGGCCGCATGAACCGGACCCATGGACATGGGAAACTCTGACGAAGTCGCGCCAAGACCGTTGTAGAACCTGCGGGTCTCGGCCTGCGTATCATCGTGACTCAGCATGGGGATCCCCTTTGCCCGCGCTTTGCCCGCTATAGTCTCCATGGTCTTCACAACGTCAGCGCGTCGATCCCAAACCTTGTGCACCAGTTTCTTGTGGTCGCTGTAATCGAGCCCCGAGCGTTCGGTGTGTTTGCGGTGTCGCATCTCGAAAAGCGCGGCATCGCTCAGGTCCATCACTTCGAAATCCGGATTGTGCTCAAAAAGCCGGTCCTGAATCCCGGTCCCTTTGCTGCGCATCGCCATCGAAAGATGGTCGTTGAAGGCCAGTGACGGTTTCAGGTCTGCGCCCATCGCCCAATCCAGCGTTTCCAGCGCCTCAAAGGCGAAGGTCTCCCAGCGAAGTTGAATTCGGTTCTCGACCGTCAGGCGTGGGGCCAGGTCGTGGATCGCCTGTATCATCGCGCGCGCGCGCTGGACGCTGCGCAGACCGGGCTCGTAACTGAGCGTGATCGAGTGAAACGTGGTCGCAATCCCGTTGGCTGCCAACTGACGGTCTGTTTCCAATACCGCCGTCTCTATCGGAAAGAAGACCCCGGGCCGTGGCATGACCTGACGTTCGAATGCGTCACCATGCACATCAATAAGCGCAGGTGCCAATACCTTGCCCCGTGCATCGATTTCTTTACCCTGAACCGGCCCGCCGATACTTACAATTGCATCCCCGTCAATGGTGACGTTGGTCTCGGCAATCTCACCGGGCAGATAAACCTGTGCCCCGACAAAGGTCTGGATCATGCCTGGCGCTCCAGAACAAGGTGCCAGTGCCAGGATCCCGGTCTTTCGTGTTCACGGTCTTCCATCCAGAGGACTTCAAAGCCCTGAAACAGGGCCAGCATTTCGACAGCCCCGCAATAGTAGTGTGGATGGCGTTTATCCGAGCTGTCTTCGTCAAACACCCAAGTATTCCGCGAAATCTCGCGCGGGTGTTTCAGGTTTTTACGGTCACTCCACAACCGGCGTTTTGAGAGCATGGTCAGCATGAAGGTGCCGCCGGGCTTCAGCACACGCCGGATTTCCCCGATCGTGTTCAAAAGCACGGTCTCATCCCCATGATAGATGACGTTCCAGCTGAGGACATGGCCAAAACTGGCATCCCCGAACGGCAGATCATCCATTCGGCCCAATTTGGTTACCACCCCAATGCCGGCCTTTTCGATCTCGGCCAGACCCTCAGAGGCGGCGTCCAGGGCCGTCACTGCGAACCCGGCCGCCTGGAGAAACAACGCATGCCTGCCAACGCCTGCGCCCAGATCAAGGATCGTGGCCCCCTGATCCAGAGCTTGAGCCCATCGTTTGACATCCGGCTCCGCGGTGAGCCATTTCGAGCCGTCCTCAATTTCGGTCCAGATTTTGCTCCAGTGCTGGTCTGCCGTGTCGGTTTTCAACGCTGCTCTCCGATAATCTTGGTCCGGGCCCAGCCCGAAAGCTGTTCGATTGAGATGACAACCACGGCGATCATCAGGATCACCGTCATTGCCGTGGGATAGTCAAAAAGATCAAAGCCGACTTTCAGCTCGATCCCGATGCCGCCTGCGCCGACTAGGCCCAGAATGGTCGAGGATCGTACCGCCTTTTCCAGCGCGTAAAGCGATGTCGAGACAAAGGCGGGCATGGCTGCGGGGATGGTGGCGCAGGCCACGACATCCAGTTTGCGGGCACCTGTGGCCGACAGGCTTTCCGCCGGCCCTTTGTCGGTGGCTTCCATGTCGTCGGCAAAGAAGCGGCCACAAAAGCCAATCGTATCGATGGCAATCGCCAACAACCCGGCGAACGGACCCAGCCCGACGGCCACGACAAAAACCAGCGCCCAGGCGATATCCGGTACAGCCCGGATGAATCCAAGCATCGTGCGCACCGCCTGATTGATCCATGGCCCCGCGATCAGATCACGCGCGGCCAACAGCGCGACTGGGATCGAAACGATGACGCCGATCACGGCCCCTGCCAGCGCGATCTGCAAGGTCTCCAACATCTTCCAGCCCAGCCGGACCAGCACCTCCGGCTCCAGATTCGGGGGAAAGGCGCGGTCCACAAAGTCGGCGAACCGCGGCGGGGACGAGATCACTTTTTCGACGGAAAAACCGGCCCCTGCAAAGGACCAGAGGATCACAGCCACAGCCGCGGCATAGCCGAGGAAAGCCAGCGCCGAAGGACGATCATATCGGACGGGATGTGCGATATCAGTCATAAAGCCCTCTCAGGTCTTCTGCCTTGACACCCGCCGCCCGCGCGTCAAGTTTCATGCGTCCGTCCGCCAGACCAAGAATTCGGTCGCCATAGCGCAGGGCGTGTTCGATATTGTGCGAGATGAAAATCACCGTGACGGCGTCTTGCCGCGCGAGCGCAAAGAACAGATCCATAACATCCTCGCCCGCAGCCGGGTCCAGCGAGGCAGTGGGTTCATCCGCGATCAGGATTTTGGGTTGTCCGACCAGAGCCCGGGCAATCGCCACGCGCTGAGACTGGCCACCCGAGAGCCGGTCCGCGCGACGCGTCGCAAGATGTGACAGCCCAACCTTTTCCAATGCAACCATTGCCGTCCGACGAGATGCAGCCGGTGCAAGCGCCTGATTCCAGTGGCGCAAACCTGGGTGCTGGCCCAGAAGCCCCTGAACCACGTTTGATAAAACGGAAAGGCGCGGAACCAGATTGTGTTTTTGAGAAACGAGCCCCATCTGAGCCCTCATTGCACGCAGATGGGCCATCTTTGCTCGGACCACATCGGTTCCCAAAACACTTATACTTCCGCGATCCGCAGGGATCAGGCCCAGAAGACAACGCAGAAGCGTGGATTTTCCTGTTCCATTGGCACCGACAATGGCGACCGCTTCTCCGCGCGAGAGGCCGAAGGACACGTCCTCGAATATCGGTGTACCCGCAAAACACTTTGCAAGTCCTGTGACGCGGAGATCGACAGGAAGAATCGGAGCAGAGACGTCTGCTCCGATCCTGAGGTTCGGGCCCGGCGCAGGCGCCGTTGTAGTAAGTTCAGTCACCGATGAAACTATCGAACTGAGGGTAGCCTGCGTTCGAATACATGGACCGTACGTAGTCATAAGCACTGTCCTCAATTTCGACGAGGTCCATGCCGACATATTTGTCGTTTTCCTCATGGGCTGTGATGCCCACAATAATGCTGGCCTTGTTCTCAATGATGGCACTTCGCACGCTCGCAACGGCATCGGTTGGTACATGTGCGCCTACCATGATCATATCGTTCGGCAGATCACCCGAGCGCGCCAGAATTTTGAAGAAGCCGTACGGCACGTCGGTTTCTTTGTTGCGCACGTTGAGCCAGGACCCGGCGTTCGAACCGAGCGCATCCACATCGCCGGCCTTTAGCGCTTCGTGCGCAATGTTGCGGCTGGTGTGGGTTTTCTCAATATCATTTACGGGATCAAGGCCGTGATCTGCCAGGACTTGCATCGGGCACAGCATATTGGACGTGGACCCGATGTCACCGAAAGCCACCGTCTTGCCTTTGAGATCTGCAACGGTGTTGATGCCACTGTCGGCACGCACCACAATCGCACAGTGGTAGTCCGGACGACCCAGGCCGACAATCGGCGTCGCGTTGGTCAACTTGTTGATCACGACATACTCGGCCGGGCCCGAAACGACAAAATCGACCGTTTCGCCGCGCAAGGCTTCTGCCGCAGCTGTACGCGAGTTCACCGCAAAGAACTCGAAGCTGTCACCGGTTGCCGCTTCGAGCGCGTCTTTGAATGGGCCCCACTCAAGCTGAAGGCGCTCCATACCTTCAACATCAGTGACCGCGAGCTTCCATGTTTCAGCATACGCCGCAAAAGCAGAGGTGATCGCCAGCGCAGTGCCAGCAAACAGAGAGCGAAGTTTCATGGTGATTCCCCCGTGAATGAAATTCATCCGAATGATTCAGACGGAGTGAAACGACTTCATGACAACGAGGTGACGTTCTCATTTCATTGCCGCTCAATCGCAGCCTCAGCGCAATTCAGCCTTATTGTGTGATGCGTTTACGATGCGCGTGGCAGGCAGGAGCGCCCGGGTTCAGGACCCATTGATTTTGAGGGCGAATGCGCGATTCACCAATTTGAAAACGAGGGCTGATACGTCTGGTCTTTTCTGAGCGAGCAATGGCCGGACGGCGCGTCCCTTCGAAGATCCAAGGCGAATGATCCGTCCCACCTTCAATCCGCGCCGGTCTGATGCAGTCAAACGTCCGAGCGTGAACCCTGCATCCCCGTCGCACATTCGCGCCATTGTCTCATCCAATATCAATGAAGATGTTACCGCCTTCGACCTTCACCGGATAGGTTTTCAGGTTCACACAGACCGGCGAGCGCTTTGCCTCGCCGGTGCGATAGTCGAATTGGCCGTTATGCATTGGGCATTCAATCAGGTGATCAATCACCAGACCGTTTTCCAGATGCACTTGTTCATGAGTGCACAGGCCGTCGGTACAATAGAACTCGTCTTCGGGGCTGCGATAGATCGCGAATGTGCGGTCCCCGTGGTCAAAGCGGATCAGATCCTCAGTTTCAATATCGTCACAGGCGCAGGCGCGGATCCACTGGGTCATCTGTTTGCTGTCCTTGAAAGGGATTGCTTTATTCCGCCGCCATAGACATGGGGCGCGTATAGTCGGGGCTTGGATGGGCGCCCTGCGGCAGCAGCGGTTTCCGGTCCACGAAGTAGAGCGGATCGCGCCGCTGTTTCATGATGGCTGGCAGCATCTCGCGATAGGCGACCAGCGTTCCGTCGTACGCGGGCGGGCAATCGCCTTTGATCTCCTCATGTAACGCAGGCAGGTTGTAGAAAGGCACCATGGGATACATGTGGTGTTCGACATGGTAGTTCATATTTGAATACACAAAGCGAAAGAACCGGTTCATGTAGACGGTTCGTGAATTTAGCCGGTGGTCCGGGACGTCTTCGGCCAGCCCGGCATGTTGGAGCGACGCCAACAGATGATGCAGCCACGAGCCATAGAAAGTTGGCCCCCCGATCAGAATGATCGGCAACCACGAGCCAAGCGTCAGCGATGCGGTGATCGTCGCCAATAGGATTGAAAGATGAACGCGCGAGGCCCAAAAGGCCTTGGAGCGGTCGGCTTCGATCAGGAATGTCTTCTGATCCATGGTCAACAGGCCTGCTGAAAGCAGCAGCATCTTTTTCAGCTCTGCCCATCCCGATTGCAGATGCAGCATGTTCCAGAGAATGTTCAACGGATGCGGAGGCCGCGGAAAGGCGATCTCGGGATCCTTGCCGACAACCACGGTATCCGTGTGGTGCCGTGTATGGCTCCACCGCCAGAGATAAGGGTTCTTCAGAGACATGAACGAAGCCAGCTGATAGGCGGCCGTATTCAACCACGGTGTCTTGAACACGGTGCCATGACAGCATTCGTGCCAGCGGCTATCGGCGCAAGACCCGTAGAACACGCCGTACAGGATCACGGATGGAACGGCCCACCAGGTGCCCCATGTCACGGCAACCAAAGCGCCTGTCAAGAGAACCATGCCCAGCCAGATGCCGTAGTCGATCAGCGCTGGCCCGTCGCGACGCGTCATCAGTTCTTTCATCCGTTTGCGGGGAACCGGCGTGGCGTACCACTGTTGCGGCGTGAAACTCGGTCCGCTGTCCCGGCCTGTCAGCGAGTAGTCCCGCCATAGCAGTGTGGTTTCCGCAGACACATCAATATCCTTCTTTGCGTTTCCACGGAAAGCAAAGCCCTTGCATCAGCTGCAGGTCAAATGCTGTATGATATTTTTTATCTTTTCTTTCACAATGCACTGCAAATATGATGATAAAATCTATCATGGAGCGTGATCGTGGCGCGTGTCACCCTCAAAGACGTGGCTGAAAAGGCCGGGGTCGGCGTCGCGACCGTTGACCGGGTTCTGAACGCGCGGGCACCTGTTTCTGCGGCCACGTCTGCGCGGGTTCTGTCCGCAGTTGATGCGTTGGGCTATCGCTCGGCGGGACTGTTGCGCCGCAGAGTCGAGGAGATGGCCCCGGCAAAACGGTTGGGTTTCGTCCTTCAGAAAGAAGGGAAATGGTTCTATCGCGAACTGGCAACCGCACTACAAAGACGGGCAGAACACCTGCGCAACATTCGGGCCACCGTCGACATCCGCTTTGTCGAGAGCCTGTCGCCGTCAGACCTTGCATCAGCGGTTGGCGAGATGAGCGCCCGTGCGGATGCCATCGGATTGGTTGCCATTGATCATGCGGACATCAACCGGGCGATTGCGACCGCAGATGCCCCGGTCTTTGCGTTGCTGTCCCCGCTGTCATCCCCGCATATCGCCGCCTTTGTTGGGATCGACGGCAGAAAGGCCGGGCGCACGGCGGGCTGGGCCATGGCACGGTTGAACCGATCCGATGGCCCGGTTGGCATCCTGATCGGGTCACATCGCTATCTGGGGCATGAGGCCCTTGAGAGCGGGTTCAGAAGCTCCATGCGCGAGTTTGCGCCGCAAACAGCGATCCGCGACTCGGTGGTCTATCTGGATGACGCAGCGGTTGCCTATGAGGCCACCGCGGAATTGCTGCGGGCCAGCCCGGACCTTTCTGGCATCTACCATTGCGGCGGCGGGGTGTCAGGAGCCTTGAGGGCGTTGCGCGAAGCGGGGCGCGCTCAGGGCATAGTTTACATCTGCCATGAACGCACACCGGTGACAGAGGCCGCGCTGGTGGACGGCAGCATCGATCTGGTGATCAACAACCCTGTGGATCAGGTCGCCGACCGTGTGACACGCATGATGTCCCGATGCCTGACCGGGCAATCGCTTGCGGCGCAGGATGGACTGGTGTCGTTCGAGATCTGCACACCGGAAAACCTGTAGGGGTCAGCCGAATGTAGCCCCGTTGATGTTTTCGCGGGTAATGACCTCAACCGGCACGACCTCGGCCTGATAGGGGCGGTTCTCCAGTTTGGCGATCAGCGTCTGAACCGCCTGTTCCGCGATGCGACGCATGTTCTGGTGGATGATCAGATCCATCGAGCCTTCCAGCAGGTAGTTCCGCGTCTTGGGGGTCAGATTGTGCCCGATCAGCATGATCTCTTCGGACACGCCGCGATCGTTCAGAGCAGCGACAATACCCTCATTCCCGCCACCGACGTTGTAAATTCCAAGCAGACCGGGATGCTCGTCGAGCAGTTGGCCGACCAGAGCGCGGTTTTCTTCCACGTCATCATGGCCGATATAGGTGCCCACGACGTTCAGATGGCTGAAATCCTTCCGCAGCGCAGATCGGAACCCCATCTCGCGGTCAGAATGATTGCGATACAACTGCTCGCCGGATATGACGCCAACCGGACCGGCCTGACGCAGCATGCGCCCCATCAGATACGCGGCCGTGCGCCCTGCGGCCATATTATCCGTTCCTACGAACTGTCCCAGCACAGGGCTGATGAGATCAGACACCACGGGCACGCAAGGGATGTTCAGCGCATGCAGTTCTTCCACCGCATCACGCACGCGCGGGTCATCCAGGGCTTGAAAGCCCACCGCGTCGACACCTTGCCCGGCGCAGGCGCGCAGCTTGCGGGCCAGAACGGACGGCTCAAGCTTTTTTGAGAACACGCACTCCACCGTGGCGCGGCCATTGGTGAAAACGTTTTGAAAGCAATCGGCAAGAAATTCGGTTGACGGGCCGGCCTCTTCGGGCAGGAATATCTTGAGCCGCCACGGACGAACCCGCCGGCCCAATTGCGCACCGGATTCGATGGCGTGTTTGGCCTGCAATACGCGTTGACGGGTTTCGGTTTTGACATTGGATCTGTTGTTCAGCACCCGGTCAACGGTGGCGGTTCCCACGCCGGCCAGCTTGGCGATCTCGGCCACGCGCGCTTTCTTCGTTATGATGGGGGCATCGTCGCTCATATCTGTGACGTACCATCATTTAAGATCAAAATCATCCTCATTATGAGCGCATGATAAATCAAAAAACATCAATTCCGTCAATTGATGTTGTTTCTCTTGCCAGCCATTGCAGCGGCAGCATATCTCAACGGCATACAGCGGGATCGAGTCCCGTTCAGGGAGGATGATATGACCTACACAGCCAAACTGCTGGCCGGAGTGGCCGGCCTGATGATGACCGCCGGCACGGCACTGGCCGCCGACTTCACGTTTAAGTACGGAAACGAGCAGCCCGAGACCTCGATCCGGTCGCAGTCCATGGACTGGTTCAAGACCGAACTCGAAAAGCGCACTGACGGCCGCATCGAAGTCGAGAACTTCTTTGGCGCGGCATTGGGCAACGAGCGCGAGATGATGGACCAGGTGACGGCGGGCCTGTTGCAGGGCACGCGCGGCGGTTTCTTTGCCGATGCGTCCGGTGCGTTCAACCTGTACCAGCTGCCCTTCCTTGTCGCGAACTGGGATGAGATGGAATGTCTGGTTGCCTCAGACTTCACCAAAGGCGTTCAGGCCCGTGCCGAGGCAAACGGCTACCATATTCCGGCCACCGGCATCAGCCAGGGGTTCCGCGCCTATACCAATAACGTGAAGCCAATCACCTCGGTTGATGACTTGCAGGGCCTGCGCATCCGTGAACCCCAGTCGGACCTGATGATCGCAACCGGTACGGCCATCGGCTCAGTTCCTGTGGCCATGCCATTCTCCGAGGCTTATCAAGCCTTTAAGCAGGGCGTGATCGACGGGCAGCACAACCCGCCGCAGAATATCTGGGACTTCAACATCCACGAAGTTCAGGATTATCTGACCCTGTCGAACCACATGACCGGTCCCGATCCGCTGATTGTCAACAAAGCGTGGTATGACGGTCTGCCCGCCGATCTGCAGGCCACATTCGACGAAGTCGCTGTCGAGGCGATGGCCATGTCGGATCAACTGTACCGGGATGCGGAAACAAACATCATCGGTGAACTGGGCAAACACATGGAAATCAACGAACTCACGCCCGAAGCCCTTGCCGGGTTCCAGGACGCTGTTGGACCTGTGTATCAGCAGATGATCGATGCCGGACATTTCTCGATGGACGATGTGGACGCCGCGCGAGCCGCTGCTGCATCCTGTAGCTGATCTGACGTAACATCTCCGGGTACCGGTGGATCACCGGGCCCGGATTTCTTCATTTTGGGATCAGACTATGGATACGCTCTCTGCAATCGACCGCGTGCTGACGCGCCTAATTGAATGGCTGATGGTCGTGCTGTTTGGAGTGTTTCTGGTGATCGTGGTCACCAAGGTCCTGATGCGCCCCTTCGACATGGCGATCTATGGTGTCGACGAGCAGGTCAAGATCGCGTTTCTCTGTACCTCCGCACTGGGCGGGGCGGTGGCAATCACCAAACGCGAACACATTGCAATCACCTACTTCATCGATTTGATGCCCTATTACATCAAAATGGCGCTCTATCTGATGGGGCTGGTTCTGGTCGGCGTGATGAACGCGGCACTGGTCTGGCTGTCGGTCGACTGGATTGCGGGTCCGGGGAAAAACATCTGGCAACCCTTTGGAATGCCGCAGGCCTATGTGTTTGTCATTGTGCCGATCTCATGTGCGATTGCCGTTTTCTACTGCTTCGTTCGGATCGTCATGACCATCACCGGTCGGGATTCCATTGACGTCCTCTGGATGCCGGAGGACTGAAATGCTGATCCTGTTTGCCACATTGGGAATTCTGCTGATCTGCGGCGTGCCGATCGCGTATTCGCTGGGATTGGCGTCGTTGGCCTATTTCCTGCTCGAGGCACCGGCAGCAACCGGATTTGTCGTTCAGCGCTTCTTTTCCGGTATCAACAACTACCCTTTGGTTTCACTGCCCTTCTTTATCCTGATGGGTTTGGTGATGAATTCCGGCGGCATCACGCGGCGCTTGCTGGACCTGTCGATGTTCTTTGTTGGCCGGCTCAAGGGCGGGCTTGGCTTGGTCAACGTAGTTGGATCGATGATCTTTGGCGGGATTTCCGGGTCCTCTGCCTCGGACACGGCGTCTATCGGCTCTGTTCTGATCCCCGAGATGGAAAAGCGCGGCTACCCCAAGAGCTTTGCAGCGGGCATCACGGTGGCCTCATCCACCATGGGCATGATCATCCCGCCCTCTGTCCCGATGATCATCTACGCCGTCGCTGCCGAAGAGAGTATCGGGCGCCTGTTTCTGGGCGGGATCATTCCCGGCATCATGGTCGGTCTCATGCAGTTGATCATTGTCTGGCTGGTTGCCAAAAAGAACAACTATCCGACAGAAAACGTGCCGTTCACGCTGGCCGAGGCCGCGCGGCAGGCGCGCAGATCGGCCGCCGTTGCCATGATGCCTGTTCTGATCGTGGGGTCTGTGGTTTTTGGCTTTGTCACACCGACCGAGACAGCCGGGGCCGCGGTTGTTTATGGCCTGATCATCGGTCTGTTCATCGTCGGTTTCGGCGTTTTGAAGGACCTGCCCGGCGCCATGCGCCACGCCATCATCATGTCGGCCAAGATCATGATGATCATTGCCTTCAGTCAGGTCTTTATCACGGTTCTGGCGCTCGAGCGCGTGCCGAACCAGATTGCGGATTTTGTTTCAGGATTGGGGCTTGGGCCTGTCGCCTTCATGGTTTTGACGGCCCTTCTGATCCTGATGGCCGGCACGTTCATCGACGTCAGCCCCGCCATTCTACTGCTGACCCCGGTTCTCTTGCCTGTGGCCGAGAAGATGGGCGTGTCGGGGGTGCATTTTGGTGTGGTGATGGTGTCGGGGCTCGCGGTTGGTGCGTGTACCCCCCCGGTTGGCAACTGCCTTAACGTTTGTGCAGCGATCTGTCGGTTGCCGATCGGGCGGATTTTTGTCGGTGCCGCGCCGTTCCTGATGGCGAACGTCGCGGTGCTGATCCTGATTGCGGTCTTCCCGCAACTGGTCATGTGGATCCCGAACGCGGTGATGGGGCCGTAGCGGCACAGAATTGGGCAGCGGGGTGTCTTCCGGACCTGCCCGGCTTTGGCCAGCCAGAGCCTGAAACTCCGCACACATCGACGCCCACAGTTTTTGGGGGCGCCAAATCTCAATTCCGGCAAAGCCGGACGACACGTTAGGAAGACAGAAATGCAACGTGCAGGTGTCATAGGATTGGGCGATATGGGCAGCGGACTGGCCAAGAACCTGATCAAGAACGGGTTCGAGACCACCGGTTTCGACCTGAGCGAGGCGCGGATGAGCGCCCTGGTCGACATGGGAGGCAGGCCCGGGACCAGCGTGGCGGATGTTGGCGCACATTCGGATGCGGTCTACGTCATGGTCATGAACGGCGATCAGGCCAAGGCCGTGATCTTTGGCGAAGATGGTCTGATCAACCACATGCCAAGCGGCGGGGCTGTCATCCTCACGGCCACCATCAAACCGCGCGAGGCGCGTGAGATCGGCGAGGCCATGGCAGGCTCGGGTATTCACCTGATCGACAGCCCGGTCTCGGGTGGTTTCCCCGGTGCGCAAGGCGGCACCCTGACAATGATGGCCGCTGCGCCCGATGCGGTGCTGGACAAGTTTCGACCGGTCATGGAGGCGGTTTCGGCCACCATTCACCATGTGGGTGACGCGCCCGGCCAGGGCCAGACCGTGAAAGCGTGTTTGCAGACCCTGATCGGTTCGATCTTTTCGGCAACGTTTGAGGCCTCTGTTCTGGCCGCCAAGGCCGGGGTCAAGGGCGAGAACCTGTTCAAGGTCTTTTCCACATCCGGTGCCGGCTGCGGCTGCACCAACACGGCCCTTGAGAACATCATCGACCGCAAATTCGAGAACACCGGATCTGGCATCGGCACGATGCACAAAGACCTGACCATTTCGCTGGATCTGGCTGAGGAACTGGGCGTTCCGATGCATGTGGCGTCCTCGGCCATGCAGATTTTCCACGCCGGCAAGGCCAGGTTTCCCGACGGAGACAACTGGGCCTGTACCCGCGTTATCGAAGAGATTGTCGGCGCTGAACTGCATCGCTGAGAAAGGATAAGAACATGAAACTTGGCGTAATCTGCGATGGCATCAGCCGTGATCTGAAACACGCGGTCGATGTGATGGACGAGTTTGATCTTGAATATGCCGAACTGCAGTTTGTCGGAGATACGGAGGTCGGCGATCATTCGGCCGACGAAATCCGGGACATCGACACGCTGCTGCGGGATCGGGGCAAGCCGGTATCGTGCCTGTCCCGACATATTTTTGCGGGGATGACCGGGGCGAACAAGCCGGGGGATGAGTTGCATACCAAACACATGGATGCGCTCAAGCGCGTGATCGACATGGCACATGTGGTGGGCAGCCCGCTGGTGCGCATCATGACCCCGAAAAAGGAGCAAATCCTTTGGGGGTTCGGAGGCGCCGAGAAATGGAACGTCGCCAAGGGCGCGTGGGATGCGATGCTGCCCCTGATTGCCCCGGCGATTGAAGTCGCCAAGGATGGCGGCGTAACGCTTGTTGTCGAAACCGGCAATGGCACGATGGTGAACTCGAATTACACCGGGCGCAAACTGATTGACGATCTGGATGCCAAAGGCACGCTGAAAGTGCTTTGGGACCCGGCCAACAATTGCTGGTGTCATGAACAGGCTTTTCCGGCCGGCTATGAAGAGGTGAAAGACGGCTATCTCGGGCACGTTCACATCAAGGATGTTCAGGTCGACACGCCCCGCGCGACGCTGACGGTCAAGCAGATGGGCGAGGGTCAGTTGTCGGATCAGTTTCAGCCGATGGCAGATGCGTTGCGCGCAGATGCTTATAACGGCGTCATTTCATTCGAGAGCGTCTATCACCCCGGAAACGGCGATTACGAAGACGGCTTCCGCCTTTGCGTGGATCGCTTCAAGCAGCATTTCGGCTGACGCAGTTGAACCACGAGATCCAGCCCCCGATGTTCCTCCCATAACGTCACAAGGCTGAAGGACAGGTCTGCCCTTGGGCAGGCCTGTTTTTATGCGTCTCCAGCTCCGGCCAAAGGCGTCTACCGTCATGGCGCCCGGGTAAGGGAATTTCAGCCCATCTCACGGTGTGGGGCAAGGACGGTGGTCAGGCCGGGCTGCACGACCCGGGCCGGCCCGATGTCGCCGAAGCACACAATGACGACCGTACCCGTTTCGCGGCGTCGTCACATTCACTCCAGCAGACCTGGTAAGCAGATCGGATTTTTGCCGAGGTCACTGGAGAAAGAAGACCTGTATGACGCTGACCCCGATCTCTATAAAAAGGTAGTCATTTAACCATCTTGTATACAATTAATGTTTTGTATACATAATGGCTTTGTCGTTAAATGAGTCGCTTCAATGGTCGCCACATCCGGATTTGCATGTCTTTCAGGACCCGAGGACTCTCTGCCAGTACCCCTGTTCCGGCAGGTCGCAACCTGCGTCCGCGATTTCACGTGTAAGAGCCTGCATTACATTGCTGTAACCGCTTGTATTGACACCCCGACCGAGGGCTCGTCCGATTTGCTTTTGAAGACCCAGGCTGAGGCGGCGTGATATGACGCCTCCTCTTCTGACATTGGACAACGTCACAAAAAGCTTCGGCCCGGTAACCGCAGTCAAGCCGACGTCCATCGACATCAATAAAGGCGAATTTTTTGCCCTGCTTGGCCCATCAGGGTGCGGAAAAACCACTCTGCTGCGGATGATAGGTGGCTTCGCACAGCCGTCCTCGGGTCGGATCGTCATTGAAGGCGACGATGTCACCAAAATGGGACCGGAAAAACGCCCCGTGAACACGGTCTTTCAGGGATACGGATTGTTCCCGCACATGACAATTCCACAGAACATTGGCTACGGGCTAAAGCATCAAAATGTCGCCAAAGACGAAATTGCCGACCGTGTTCAGGATGCCATCGATCTGGTTCGGCTGGGAGAGTTTGCGAGCCGCGCCATTCATGAGTTATCGGGGGGGCAGCAACAGCGCGTCGCACTTGCACGGGCGTTGGTTATGCGGCCAAAGATCCTGCTGCTGGACGAACCTTTATCAGCGCTGGATCTGAAACTTCGCCAACAGATGCAGCGCGAATTGCGTCGCATCCATGACGATATCGGTGGCACCTTCATCGTGGTTACCCATGATCAGGGAGAGGCCTTGTCGCTTGCGGACAATGTCGCAGTCATGCGCGCCGGTGCTATCGAACAGATCGGTCATCCAACCGATGTCTACAACCATCCTGCAAATCAATTCGTTTCGACCTTCATCGGCGAGGCAAACTTGTTGTTAGGCCACCGGAATGGCGGGGTTGTGACGCTCGAAACGGGTCAGGTCCTGTCCGCAGAGGGCCCGGACGGGAATATCGTCTGCATGATCCGCCCGGAAAAAATGCAACGCGTTGCCCCAGATCAGACCCCTGACCTGTCGATAGAAGCCAAACTGGTTGCCCGAACCTATCAGGGGCCGACCGAGGTGCTGGATTTTGAAACCTCGGGCGGCGGAACGGAATTGCGGGTCATCGGCCCCTCTGGTGAGCCAGCGGACATAGGCGAGACCGTCAGGCTCGGCTGGTCAATGGCGGATCAGCGGATTTTTGAGGCGGGAGAGCCCGCATGACAGTCAACAGGACCGACACGCGGATCGCAGAGATCGAGTTCTTTCCCGTCAATGTCTACTATTCCTATCGCGAGAAATCGGCAATCGTGTCCCGCGCAGGCATCACCGAGACGCTGGTAAAGGTCACGCTGGACAACGGATTGGTCGGCTGGGGCGAGGCGACACGCTGCGCGGACGCGGGCACGATCCTCTCGGCTCTCACTTCGATGCGTCCCTACTTTATCGGCCGTGATGTTTTTGAAGGTGAAGCTATACATCGGGACCTCTGGGTCAGGGGTGGATGGCACCTACAACCGATGACCGCGAACCTCGCCCACGCCGGGATCGATATGGCGCTGTGGGATCTGAAAGGGAAAATTGCGGGCCGTCCGGTCCACGATCTGATCGGTGGTCCGATGCGGGAGGACGTGAACTACTACTATTATCTGCCCCTGACCGGAGAAGCCGATCTGCGCGCGCTGTGTCGTGATGGCGTCGCGCGTGGGTTCGACGTGTTTTATATAAAGGTCGGCCTCAACGAGACAGAAGAACAAGCCTGTCTAAAGCTGATCCGCGAGGAAATCGGCCCGGATCGGCAGATCCGGATCGATGCCAATCAGGCATGGTCAGTACCGCAGGCGGTGCGCATCCTGAACCGCTGGCAGCAAGATATCGGAATTCATCTGGTCGAAGCGCCGGTGATAATTGATGACCTGACCCAGATGCAGGATGTGCGGGCACGTACCGGGGTATCAATCTCGGTCAACGAAGGCCTTTGGCACGAACCTGACGTGCACCGCATCATCGATACCCGACTGGGCGACTACCTGTGTTTTTCCACCTATTGGGTTGGATCGGTCCGGCGTTTCATGTCGCTGGCCTGGCTGGCCGACTACCGGGGCTGGAGGATCATCAAGCACACCCATGGAGAACTGGGACTGACCGCGTTTTTGGGGCAGCACCTGATGTTGGCTGCGCCAAACGCGGATATCGGCCATCAGCACACTGCCGCCTGGATGACCTCAGACATAATCCTCAACGAAGTTCCACCGGCCACCAAACCCAACTGGGGCCGGATCGAGGCCCCTGGACTGGGCGTGGACATAGATGAAAAGGCAATCGCAGCGGCCCATGCGGACTACAAAACAAACGGGCCAATTCTGATCAACCAAGCACAATAGTGGGAGGAAGAAAGTGACCAAAGTAAGAGAAAGTGGATTGTTCATCACACGGTCGTTTGTATCCAGGCGGGAGATGATGAAAGGCATGGCGGCCTGCTCGGCGGGCCTGGCAGTGTCGGGGAACATGGCGCTGGCCCAGTCCACGACCAAAATCAATATGGTATGCTGGCAGGGCTATGATGACGCTTTCAAGGCCGGTGGTTTTCTGGCCGAGAATGGCCTGGAAATAAATCCGACATATATCGGGTCAAACGATGAGATTCTGACCAAGATCACTGCGGGTGGCCGCGGGTCTATCGATATCGTCACCCCCTATATGGGGTATGTGCCCCTGATGGTCGCCGCAGACATGCTGGAGCCGATAGACGAAGAAGGGGTACCCAACCTCGCCAATGTCCTGCCGGTGTTCCGCAATGACCCGAACATTGTTGTGGATGGCAAGCTTTATGCCGCGCCGTTTACCTGGGGGGCCGCGCCGATGCTCTATGATCCGGCGCATTTTGGCGATGCCGTTCCACAATCATGGCGGGATCTGGAAAAGCCTGAGTTGGAAGGCAAATTCGGGTTCTCGGATGACCCGATTGGCAACATAACCATTGCGGCCATTGTGGCCACGGATGCCGACGTGGCAACAGAGCTGACCGAGGCGCAACTTAAACAGGCGATTGATTACCTTATCATGCTGAAAGACAAATCCCGGCTGGTGGCGACATCCTGGGGCGAGTTGTCGGACGCCATGGCGCGGGGCGAAATCGTCGCCACATTCTCAGGCTGGGAGACGATGAAGAAATTCGCGGGCGACAAGGGTAAAGTGGTGGAATTTGTCTACCCCGAGGAAGGCACCTTTGCCTGGCTCGACAATGTCTGCATTGTCAAGGACGCGCCCAATTTCGAAGCCGATCTGAAGATGGCGAACCACGTGTTGTCGGTGGAGTCCCAACGCATGGTGGGCGAGGAAATGCTGCAGGGTATCGTCTCGCAGACTGCCATTGATGCGCTGGCTCCTGAGGCCGCCGCTCTCTATCCATATTCGGACATGGATGCCTTTGGGGCCAAAGCCACCTTCTTCCCCTTCCCGCCGCTGGAAGAGCGCGATGGTCTGGCCAGCATCGCGCGCTGGAATGAAGAATACGAGCGTTTCAAAGCAGCCTGACCGCTGAAGCCTTTCCCTGACCACCCGGTGCGACGGAGAATTTGACCTTGGACCTTACCTGGAGATCCAGATTGCTACTACTCCCGGCTTTCGGGATCTTCTTCCTGTTCTTCGTCGCACCATTTGTCTATTTCTTTGTTTTGTCGTTCTGGCGCGTCCGGCTGTACAAGCTCAGCCCGGATTTCAGTTGGGTCAATTATGCCAAAGCGCTCGAACGCTATGTGCCGATTTACCAGTTAACGTTTTCGGTTGCTCTTGCAGTCGCTTTGGCCTGTGTTGTTCTCGGCACGCTTTATGCCGGCGTTGTCCGTTTTAAGGCGGGCCGATGGTCCATATTTCTGATTTTCATCCCGTTGATGACGCTGTTCGGCGGGTATCTTGTTAAGATCTACGCGTGGAAAACAATCCTGGGTATCAACGGCATTCTGAATGGCGCTTTGATATCGGCAGGGTTGACCCAAGAGCCGGTTACGGCCCTGTTCTATTCCCCGTTTGCGGTTGGAATTACACTGGTTTATTTTCTCCTGCCTTTCGCGATCCTGCCGATCTACGCCAGCATGCGCGGCATTCAGGATATTGAACTGGACGCCGCCCGCGACCTTGGGGCCGGCCCCTGGCGTCGGTTCAGCGATATTGTCCTCCCGCGCTGCCGAAACGGTATCGTGTCCGCCTTTGTCATCTGTTTCCTGCTGACTGTCGGAGACTACGTCACCCCGATACTCGTTGGCGGAAAGGTCTCAATGATCGGGAACATGATCACACCTCAGTTCGGTCAGAAATTCGATTGGCCATTGGGCGCCGCGATGAGTTTTGTGACGCTGGCCATTTCCCTTGGCTTTGTCGCTGCCTTTGCCCTTCTGCTCAGCCTCTGGAGGCCAAGATGACGCGTGCCATCGATCTCCTGTTGCAATTGCTGACCGGGGTATTGGTTTTGTTTCTGTTGGCCCCCCTGTTTCTGGTTGCGTTGTTTTCGTTTTCGGACAACCCGCTTTCAACACTTCCTTTGGGGAACATCTCGCTGCATTGGTGGCGCGAAATGCTTGCGCACCCGGCGTTCAATGGTGCGATGACCAACAGCCTGATCATCGCCGTTAGTGTCGGGGTCATCTCGGCTATAGTGGGGACAATGGCGGCTCTGGCGCTGGCGCGAATGACGCCGCGTTCGGCGGCGACCATTCTGGCGATCCTCAGTCTGCCGATGATGATGCCTCCACTGGTACTGGCCGTGTCGCTCTTGTCCTACTATCACGCGCTCCATCTGCCCCTGAACCTGTTCACCGTCATCATCAGCCATCTTCTGTTCACGCTGCCTTTTGTGGTTTTGGTGACATATGCCCGCCTGGCGTCGTTTGATTTTACCGCAGTGGAAAGCGCGCGTGATCTGGGGGCCTCGCCTTTGACCGCCTTTTTCACTGTCACGCTCCCAATGATCAGACCGACGATTATCGGTGCGTCTCTGATCGCTGTTGCCCTGTCGGTCGACGATTTCATCATCACCTTCTTCACGATCGGTCAGGGCAACACCCTGCCGACAATGATATGGGGCATGATCCGAACCCAGCTGACACCCAGCGTGAATGCCATCGGAACCGTTCTGATCGTCATATCCTTGTGCAGTTCGATCATCGCTCTGGCACTCACGAAGTATCGCGGGTGAGTGTGGTCTCAATGGGCAGTGAGCAATGACATTTCTGGAACACAAGGTTGTGCTGGTGACCGGAGCCGCACAGGGGATAGGCGAAGCGGCCGGGCAGGTATTCGCGATGCACGGAGCAAAGGTCATTCTGACCGATGTCGTCGATGCGCCCGTCCTGCGCAACGCTCAGGTCCTTCGGGAGACCGGGCACGAAGCGCTTGGCCTTAGGCTTGATGTCACGGACACCGGTTCCATCGACTCGGCAATTGCGCAGACGCTTGACCGCTTTGGCCGTATCGATGGGTTGTTTCACAACGCCATGTCGGCTGCCTATGTGAACAACAACGATACCATCGTTACGGACCTATCTGATGAAGTCTGGAACCATATCATTGGTTTGACATTGACCGGAACCTTCAACGTCCTGCGCGCAGTGGGCCGGCAGATGCTCAAGCAGGCTGCGGGGTCCATGGTTATGACAGCCACCGTGGATGCGTTGATCGCACAGGCTGGCGTCGATGCCTATTCGGCGGCGAAGGGCGGGGTTGTGTCTTTGGTACGCTCGGCTGCAGCCGGCCTGTCTCCGCAAGGGGTGCGTCTCAATTCAATCTGCCCGGGGTTTGTCACAACCCCGGATCAGGCGAGCTTTCTTGAGGACCCAACCCGCCGGAAGGTCATCGACGACCTGCATCTTGTGGAAGTTGCCGCCCCGGAAGACATCGCGGAATATGCTGCGTTCCTGTTGTCCGATGCCGCACGATGTGTGACCGGCGCGACGCACGCGGTGGATTCCGGCTATAGCGCGTTCAAGGGCAAGTTGGACATCCGGGACCAGATCAGCACGGACATGGGGGACCAGCCTGCATGAACACAGCACAAAGCCTGATCGATTGCAGATGCACGCTGGGTGAAGGGATACATTGGGACGAAAGAGAGAGGTGCCTCTGGTGGGTGGATGTCCCCATGCCGTCGCGATTGTTTCGGTATCGCCCGGACAGTGGCGCCACCGACAGCTGGGATATGGCCGAGATGATCACTTCGGTCACCGCCCGTGAAAACGGCAAGGGCCTATTGGTTGCATCCCACGGCGGGCTGAACTTTTTTGATCCCGACACAAGTATTCTGACGCGCCTGTTCGATCCCGAACCTCTCAAACCGTTCAACCGCAGCAACGATGGCGCTGCCGATCCCGCAGGTCGTTTCTGGCTAGGGACGATGCAGAACAACATCGCACCGGACGGCAGCAGCGTTCAAATCGTCTCGGCATCGGGCGGGTTGTATCGGATCGGACCGGACCAATCCTGCGAAAAAATGGTTGATGACATAATGATCGCCAACACCATTTGCTGGTCGCCGGATGCAGGAATCATGTACTTCACCGACACCGCAACCGGGGTCTTGTCTGCTTTTGATTTCGACAATGAAACGGGCAATATCTCGAACCGGCGCGAGTTCGCCAGATTTGATCGCGGGCACCCGGATGGTTCGACCGTGGACGAAGACGGCTATCTCTGGAATGCCCGCTGGGACGGGTCCTGCGTTGTCCGATTTGCGCCAGACGGAACGGTCGACCGGGTCATAGAGGTTCCTGCGGCACAGGTGACCAACTGCACTTTCGGAGGTGATGACCTTTCCACCCTGTTCACCACGACCGGTCGCTTCGAGTTGAGCGCAGCGGACCTGAAACACACACCCGATGCCGGGAACATTTTTGCAATTCAGCCAGGTGTGCGCGGGTTGGGTGACAATTGGTATCGGGGATAACCATGCAGACGCACCTGTTCAGCTCAGAAGAAACGCTTGGCGACGCGGTTGCCACAAAAATTATTGACCGGATTCAGGCTGCGGCATCCGAAGGGCGCCCCTTCGTGCTTGGCTGCCCGGGCGGTCGCAGCCCCAAACCGGTCTATGCCGCGCTTGCCCGCCTGGCTGCCGTACACAATACCGATCTGAGCCATACGATCATTGTGATGATGGATGATTATCTGCAGGGCACAACCCCACCCTTCACCTATGTCGACAGTGCGGCACATTACAGCTGTCGTCGTTTCGCCACCCATGACATTGCTCATCTGATAAACCGCACCCGGCCGCCTGAAAGGCAAATCAGATCCGGGAACATCTGGTTCCCAGACCCCAAGGATTGCAGTGCATATGACGAACGGATCGCGGCCATCGGAGGTATCGATCTGTTTCTTCTCGCCTCAGGCGCCAGCGATGGGCACATTGCTTTCAACCCGCCCGGGTCGGCCCGTGACAGCCTATCCCGGATCGTTCGTCTGGCCGATGCGACCCGGCGGGACAATCTGAAGACGTTCCCGGACTTTGACACACTGGCTGATGTCCCGAAATTTGGTGTGACCATCGGCGTGGGTACAATCGCGAACCACTCCAAATCCGTGGCAATGATCCTGTTGGGTCATGGAAAAAGACTAGCCTTCGACAGAATTACCGGCGCGAGGGAATACGAAGAGGATTGGCCTGCCACAATCGTCACCGAATGTGCTGGAGCCGAAGTTTTTGCCGACATACATGCGGCCGGACGGGTGGCATGATGAAGCGGCGCGTGGCGTTGGGGGCCGATGTCGGGGGCACCAAGATCTCCCTAGTGGCGTTCGATCTGCAAGCGGGCAAAGTCCTGCACCGCAACAAGATTCCAACGCTTCGGCATGAGGGCGGAGGCCGCGTTCTGGAGCGGTTCCGTAAGTTGATTTCCGAAACGACGGTGGAACTGGCCGAACGGGGCATTCAAGCGGTAGGCCTCGGGATTGGAATACCCGAACTGGTCAACAATGACGGCGAAATCAAAAGCGGCTGGAATTTCGACTGGGACCAAAGAGACATTGTCGGCGACCTGTCGGATTTTGGCGCGGTCATTCTGGAGAGTGACGCGCGCACTCCGGCCGCTGCCGAAGCTATGTACGGTCATGGCCGGGACTATCCGAGTTTTGTATTTGTGACCATAGGTTCAGGTCTGTCCTTCGCTTACTGCAACGACGGGATCATTCACCGAGGCGCAAATGGTTATGCAATTCACTTTGCGTCCAGCGAGATCATGGCCGTGTGCAGCGCCTGCGGTAGTCAGGAGAGCTTTGTTCTTGAGGGACTCGCAAGCGGACGTGGATTGTCAGAAACCTTCCAAAGGCAAACGGGGCGCGAATGCTCGGCAAGGGAACTTTTCCAATCAGAGGCAGGTTCCTTGGAATCACGTTTGTTGAACCAGGCTGCCGAGGCGCTTTCCAGCTATCTGGCGCAGTTGGTAAACATGTTTGACCCGCACGCCTTGATCATTGGTGGTGGTTTAGGCACGAACCCGCCGTACTTTAATGCGCTGGTCGACAAAGCCAGACCCAGAATCTGGGCGCCGGACGCCCGTGATCTGCCAATTCTCAAGAGCAGGATCGGAAGTGATGGGGCAGCGATTGGCGCAGCAATGTTGTTCAAATAGCCGCCAGGTATGAGTGTTTTCGGGTGATACGGTGACAGTGTTCCACGACGTTCCGGCATCATGAAATCAAGCGCCTTGCCCTGATGTCGATGGCCCTTTGATTTTGACAAGGGTGACGGAGTGTCGTGCCAACCAACGTATCGTCGCGCGAAATACCTCGTTCATGCAAAATCTCTTCCGGGTCATGGTGTGGTAGGCCATAGCGGAGGCAGAAGAATGCAGGGAAGTTGCCGAGAATCGGCTCAGATAAACGATCACTCCAACAGGGTTCCGGTGCCACCAATTTGGGAAACCAGCACAGCACTTCAGGCCAAAAGTACACTGTCCTCGGAAATTGGATACAGTTACGTCCGTGGGCCCGTGATATTGTCGGGGCAGACGGCACAGCGAAGAAACGTCGCTTCAAAGTGCGTTCGTTTGCGTCAACTAAGATAACAAAGGAGCCGGTCAAAATGGAGAAAGTACTCGGATTCGGTGGTTTCTTTTTCAGATCAGAAAACCCTTCCGCCTTGGCAGAATGGTATCGGGATCACCTCGGCATCGACCTGGTTCCCGACGACTATGAAACGCCTTGCTGGAGACAAGAGGCGGGCGAGACGGTGTTTGCTCCGTTCGAGAAGGTCACCGAGTATTTTGGCAATCAGGACAAGACGTTTATGCTGAACTTTCGCGTACGCGACCTGGACAAGATGGTTGCGCAGTTGCAAGCGGGCGGCACCGAAGTACGTATCGATCCGAACTCGCCATACCCAAACGGGAAATTCGCCTGGCTCAACGATCCCGAAGGCAACCCGATCGAGTTGTGGGAACCCGCCTGATCCTGCGACGGGTGTCGCGGGGCGCAAAACAGTGCTTTTGAGAACGTAAGCAGACGCGGCAAACAAGGCGCTTACTGGCTCGCTCTGTTGATGCCCGGCCAGAATCTCCTACGCGGCCAGTTGACGCATTAATCCACGCCGCAATCGTTCTAGCTCTGTGTGGAGACTTCGGTTCATACAGGAGAGAAAAGAACGATGTTCAAAGGACTTGCCCTTTCCATGACAATAATCACCGCCGGTGCGATCGGTTTGCCGGTGCTTATACTCCAATTCGTCTGAGCAGTACCTGGCAGACGTATCAACCCCTCCCGATTTGAGAGGCGAGTCCTGTATGGCGCAGGGCTGCCTCCTGGAACGGATTTCCCCACAGAAGGAAAAACAACGGCGGATCGGAATGCTGCCGGTTCGGTCCGCGTGTTCCGGGCTTTGACGACTGGCGGCAAACATATGTGACCCGGGTCACTGACGTACCCAAGTGTTTCGGGCAAAGTGAGGGCATTCGACGAGACGCGCAAACACATTTTAAGCGCGGTTTTTTTCATCGTCCTCCCTGGAACTGGGGCGCGCTTTACGTAAGCGCGCCCATTTTATCTGCGACCCATTTTGGCGCGAAAACGGTCGGCTGAGGCCGCTGCTGTCCGATGACGGGATCAAAGCATTCGTGACCACACCATGCCATGGCCGGGAGGCCGTCGCCTGCCCGCCAATTGGCTATGAAATCCTCGCCATCGGCGACGCCCGGCTATCGAGCGGGCCGGTCGATGAACCAGATCACCTTTGCGTTCAGTCCCCTGAGGGCCAGGATAGTCTTCTAAATCTGGGCCGTGTTCATCGCGGCCACGTAAAGCGCGCTGACCGGTTGGTTTTGCGCAGTTTCCGCAAGAACGGGGCGTGCGAGGCCGATAGATGTGACTGAAACGGCTTGCGTCACGTCAGACATCCTCAGGTCTCAACCCCTTCCCACCCGGTCTTATGTCGGTGCCCGTCAGGTTGCGAGGGGCGTTGATCGGGCATCCGCCTGACCCAAGTCCAGATCAGTAATAGTAGTGGCGATAAAACATCGCATCAGGCAGATGGTCGTCAAAGTAGCCTGTTTCGCGCAGGTCCTTGGCGACTTGCAAGTCCAGTTCACGCTGCTTCTTTCGCTGCGCAGCTTTCTTTGCGCGTCGGGCTTTCGCTTGTTCGCTCGGGGGGAACAGCCGGTCAAAGAAACCGGTACGGGGTTCTACACCTGTGCAAGCCATCTCAGTATCCTCCTTGGCATTGCGGCCAACTCTCGGTTTCAGAGATGGGTCCTGCCAATGAGGTTCGGCTGTTCGGTAAATTAAGGCTTCTTTAGCGTGCTACGCTGCTCTGCCTTAGTCGCTTAGCCGGTGATAATACAGAACACGCCCGTCAAATGGCGCTGTGAGCGTTATTATCCCGTTGTTTCTATCCAGTTCATACGTGGCGTCCGAATGTTCCATGGACTCGGAGCCCTGGCACTGCAACTGAGCGTTTTCCCGGAGGAGTTTGTCTTGTTGCACGCTGGCCGAAGCCACGATGACAGCGGGCGAGCCGCATTTTGCGTGATCCGAAACCGAGACATGCAGCACGTATTCCTCGTTTTCGACCGGAACGATGGACATATAGTTGGTTGAGCCATCATTTGGATCGATGGCCTGATACAAGCCAGCCCAGGGATCGGTGTCGGCTGCGGCAGGCAGTGTGCCGATGGCGAGAAGAAAAATGGCGACGGCCCGTGTGCTCAGTTTCATGGTGCGCTCCCTTTACGGTTGGCGTTTGTCGCAACCAGACCTAGCACAGATGACCCCTGCCGAGGGCAACCAAATAACACCCAAACGGCCCCAATTGACCGGACTAGGGTGTGCCGAGGACACGGCACGTCATGGGTTTCCGCCGTGGAAAGGATGGGGCCCTGCGGCCCCACCCAAAGATCAGGCGCCGATCACGTTGTGGCCGGGTCCGTACGGGAACCCTGTGATGTTTTCGGCCCCGTCTTCACCGACCACCAGAATGTCATGTTCGCGATAGCCGCCCGCACCGGGCTGGCCTTCAGGGATCCAGAGCATCGGTTCGATTGAGACGACCATGCCGGGTTCAAGCACCGTGTCGATATCCTCGCGCAGTTCCAGACCGGCCTCGCGCCCGTAATAGTGGCTGAGGATGCCGAAGGAATGGCCATACCCGAAGGAACGGTATTGCAGCAGACCTTCATCAGCAAAGAACCGATTGATCTCGGCGGTGATGCCCGAGCAGGTGGCACCGGGTTTGATCAGGCTCAGACCCAGTTCATGCGCGGCCACGTTGGCCTTCCAGATGCGCAGGCTTTCGGCGTCCGGCTCGCCGAGAAACAGGGTGCGTTCCAGCGCTGTGTAATAGCCCGAGATCATCGGGAAAGTGTTCAGCGACAGGATATCGCCCTTTTGCAGCGCGCGTTTGGTGACCGGGTTATGGGCGCCGTCGGTGTTCAGCCCGGACTGGAACCAGACCCATGTGTCGCGGTATTCGGCATCGGGGTAGGCGCGGGCAATCTCCGCCTCCATCGCGTCGCGCCCGGCCATGGCGATCTCGATCTCGGTTGCACCCTCGCGGATCGCTGCTTGGATGGCGGCCCCGCCCACGTCTGCGGTACGTGCGCCGCCTTTGATCAGTTCAATCTCTTCCGCCGATTTCACCATGCGGGCGAACATCGTATCAGGCGCAATATCGATCAGCTCTGGCCCGCCCAACATGTCCAGCGCCGTATTGCGCGCCGCCAAGGTCATGTGGTCGCCTTCGATACCAATCCGTTTGGCACCGCCGATCAGGCTGGCCACCGCGCGCCAGTAATTGTCGCGCTTCCAATCGGTGTAGATGACGTTGTCTTCGACCGAGCGCCGCCACGGCTGACCGGCATCGATATTGGCGGATACGGTGGTGCAGGCATCCTGCGTGACAACGCAGCCATAAGGGCGACCGAAAGAGCAATAGAGAAAGCCCGAATAGTAGGCGATGTTCTGCATCGAGGTCAGCAATACGGCGGGGATATCGTGCTGGGCCATGATCGCGCGCAGCTTGCTCAGACGGCGGTCGTATTCACCCTTGCTGAACGGCAGCGGGGCCTTTTCGCCGTTGTGGCAGGTAAAGAATTCGGGGCGTTTTGTTGTGTCTGTCATCACAAGGTCTCTCATGTTTGCCGGGCGGCAAACCCGGCCACTTGTCCCGGCGTTCAGGACAGGCGGTCTCGGGGTCCGAGAGCCGATCAACCCTGTCGCTCCGCGACGCCATCGCAGCAAGGTTGGACGGGTGAATCGTTAGATCAGTCGGGTTGCTCCGTCAAGCGGGGGAAAGCCCCCGCAGACGTTCCGAACGCCGCCGCAACAGCTCGACCGTGGTCAGCAGCGCGATGGACAGCACCACCAGGATTGTCGCAACCGCCAGAATGGTCGGGCTGATCTGTTCACGCAGGCCGGTGAACATCTGCCACGGCAGGGTTTTCTGGCTGGCGGAACCCACAAAGAGGACGACGACCACTTCGTCGAAGGACGTGATGAACGCGAACAATCCGCCCGAGATCACGCCCGGCAGGATCAGCGGCATCTGGATCTTGAAAAAGGTCCGCACCGGCCCGGCACCCATGTTTGCAGCAGCGCGCGTCAGGGACCTGTCGAAACCCACCAAAGTGGCGGTCACGGTGATGATCACAAAGGGAATACCAAGGACTGCGTGGGCCAGGATCACCTTCAGGTAGCCCACGAAGTTCTTATTCATGCCCAGCGTGCCTTCGAGAAAACGGCCGATGTCGCTGTAGAAAAAGAACATGCCCGTTGCCGAGATGATCAGCGGCACGATCATGGGGGAAATAAGGATACCCATGATCGCACGCCGTCCGGGCACATGAGACTGGCTCAGACCGATGGCGGCCAGAGTGCCAAGCGTCACCGAAATCACGGTTGCGATCGGCGCAATGATCAGCGAGTTCCTGAAACTGCGCTGCCATTCGTTGTTGGTGAAGAAGTCCCGGTAATGCTTCAGCGAATACCCCTCGGGGTCCAGCCGCAGCATCTCGGGCGTGAAGGTAAAGAAATCCTGCGCATTGAAGGACAGTGGCAACACCACAAGAATCGGCGTGATCAGGAACACAAAGACTGCGCCGCAGATCACCCGGAACAGATAGTGATTGAACACCTGCCGCCCGGTCAGATAGGGCAGCAGTTTCCGGCGGTAACGGCCTTCGTAGAGCCAGTAGATGAACCAGACAAAGAACCAGCCGCCCAACAGGCCGAGAAGACCGCCCATCAGCCCGGAGAACAGGAAGCCGGCGAGGCCAAAGCCCAGAATATTGATCCAGCGTGCGAGCCTCTCGTTTTTCACGACGGCGATATAGACCCAGGCAATCGCGGCGATCAGAACCGCTCCGCCCAGTATTCCGGGCAGGACCGCGCCGTTACCTGCGCCGACAAAGATGCCGGCAAAGGCGCCGGCCAGCGCAACGCTGGGCAGGACCATGGACAGAGGTTTGCGGGATATGGGTGTCAGTGCGGCCATGTCGGTTATCCCAGCTTCACGTTATCGATGCCCACGATCTTGTCGTAGACCCAGTAGAGCAACAGCACGACGCCCAGCAGGATCGTCCCCAGCGCAGCCGCCAGTCCCCAGTTCAGCGAGGACGAGATGTGATAGGCGATCCGGTTCGAGATAAACACGCCCTTGGTGCCACCGACGATTTCCGGCGTGATGTAGTACCCAATGGCCAGAATGAACACGAGGATTGAACCCGCGCCGATGCCCGGAATGGATTGCGGGAAATAGATCCGCCAAAAGGTCGTCCAGTTGGTTGCGCCCATCGACTTCGCCGCGCGGGTATACGAGGGCGGGATGGTCTGCATCACCGAATACATGGGCAGGATCATGAAGGGCAGCAGGATGTGTGTCATCGCAGTGATTGTGCCGATCTGATTGTTGATGATGATCAGCCGCGATTCATCCGCGACCAGCCCGAGCCAGACCAGCGTGTCATTGATCACCCCCTGTTGTTGCAGCATCACCTTCCACGCTGAGGTTCGCACCAGTAGGGATGTCCAGAACGGTAACAGGACAAGGATCATCAGCAGGTTCGACACCCGCATCGGCAGCGTCGCCAGCAGGTAGCTGACCGGATAGGCCAGCAGGATACAGGCCCCGGTAATGACCAGCGACATGAACAAGGTGCGACCGAATAGCTTGATTAGGATCTGCTTGTCTTCGGGTTGGGCCTGCGCACCTTCCGGTGTGCGTTGCATATCGACCGCGTTCAGGAAGTAGCCGTTGGTGATCTGTGGTGAATGTGTCTTGATCACGGCCCAGGTCTGCGGATCGCCCCAGCCGTCGTGAATCTCGATCAGTTGTTCCTTGAACGGACCGTCGGTTTCGGGGTCCAGTTTTCCCAAGCTCCGGCCCGAGCGTCGGAACATCGAAGACATACCGGTTTCTTCATAGTTCAGACGCGAACCCAATCGGGTGTGGGTTTTGTTGTCGACGGCCACAACCATGTCGCGGACAAAGGCATCATAGACAGCTTCATCCGGCAATTCACCGCTGGTTTCATCCCAACTTTGCAGTGCCTCGACTGTCAGGGGCAGTGTCTCTTCCACGATACTGTTTTCCACGGACCGGAACAGCATCGAAGCAATCGGCACGATGAATGAGAACAGAACGAATAAAAGAAGGGGGGCAACCAGTAACAGAGCGCGCAACTTCTGCCGCCGCAAAGAACGTGCCAGCGATTGCTTGAGCGGCGTTCCGTCCGCCGCCAGCATGGGTCCTGCGTTTTGGCTTGCGTCAGTCATCGGTGCCCCTTGGGTTTTTTGGGTCAGGGGGCGGCGCACCGCCCCCGACGATTGTATCAGATCAGCAAACGCTTATTGCGCCAGCCACGCCTGGAACTTGGCGTCGATGTCGTCACGGTAATCCGCCCAGAACTCGTAGTTATATAGGAACGTGTTCTTGGCGTTTTCCGGATCGGTCGGCATGTGCGGTGCCATCTCGATACCCAGCTCGGCATGCTGACCGACCAGCGGAGCCGACGAGGCACGGGCCGGACCGTAGGAGATCCACTTGGCCTGATCCGCCAGACGCTGGGTGTCGGTTGCGAACATGATGTAGTCCAGCGCCTGCTGTGTACGCTCTTCGCTCAGGCCGGCGGGGATGATCCAGCCGTCCAGATCGAACACCTGCGCATCCCACAGCATGGCGACGGGCTGGTTCTGCTCTTCGATCACGCTGAACAGACGACCATTATAGGTCGAGCCCATGATGACTTCGCCATCCGCCAGAAGCTGCGGGGTGTCCGCACCTGCCGACCACCAGACAACGCTGTCTTTGATGGTGTCGAGCTTGGCCAATGCCTGATCCTGACCTTCCGGAGTGGCCAGAACGTCATAGACGTCATCCTTGGCCACGCCATCACACAGCAAGGCCCATTCCATGTTGTTGATCGGACGCTTCTCAAGTGACCGCTTGCCCGGATAGGCTTCCAGATCGAAGACAGCACAGACATCTGTCGGCGGGGTGTCACCAACCAGATCGGTGCGATAGCCGAACGTGGTGGAATACACGATCTGCGGGATAAAGCAGTCGCTGACCAGCAGGTCTCCGAAATCCTCAGATGCTGGTGTGCCGTCCGGCGCCGGGGCCAGCATGGTGTCAAAGTCGATCTCCATCGCCAAGCCTTCGTCGCACAGGCGAATCGCGTCCGCTGCCACAACATCAACCACATCCCAGGTGATGTTGCCCGCTTCGTTCATGGCCCGCAGCTTGGCGACCGCTTCGTTCGAGCTGTCATCGTTCAGAATGGTGACGCCGGTCTTTTCCGAATAGGGCTCGTGATAGGCTTTGAGCTGCGATTTGGAATAGGCGCCGCCCCACGACACGATGGTCATCTCTTGGGCCGAAACGCCACCAGCCGCAGTTGCCAGCACAGCTGCCGTCAGCAGAGTTTTAGTTGGTTTCATGTGTTACTCCCAGTACATCCCGTTTTGTATTTGGTCAGCTGGCGCACGGGTTTTCACCAGCCGGTCCCTCGGTGGAGCCGCGCTTTTGCTGCGCGGCAAGGCCTATGCGTCAAGCGCACGGCAATCCTTGGCCAGCCAACCGATATCGATCTCTTGGCCGGGTTGCAGTCGGACGGCATCGGGGGCGTTCCGTGTTTTGACAATGAAGTCCTCATTGCCTGCAACGGACATGCGGAACCGGAACACATCTCCCATGTAGATGAATTCTTTGACCGTAGCCTTCAACGTATGCGCATCGGCATGCAGGCGGTCCTTGTTGAACTCAACACGCTCGGGCCGGATCGATACCTTTGTACGTTCGCCGGGGTTGTGGACATTGATCGGCACCGCGTCGATCTCGGACCCGTCATCCAGTTGTACGAGGCAGGTCTCGCCATCGATGGACTTTACCACACCTTCCATGGTGTTGTTCTCGCCAATGAACTGCGCCACGAAACTGTTTTCCGGTTCCTCGTACAGCTGATCCGGCGGCGCCAGCTGCTGAATGCGCCCGTCATCGAAGACGGCGACACGGTCCGACATAGTCAGAGCTTCGGTCTGGTCATGGGTCACATAGACGGTCGTGATACCCAATTCATGTGCAAGCCGGGTGATTTCAAACTGCATATGCTCGCGCAGCTGTTTGTCCAATGCGCCCAGCGGCTCGTCCATCAGCACCAGTTCGGGCTCGAACACCAGCGCGCGGGCCAGCGCGATCCGTTGCTGTTGTCCCCCGGACAGTTGTGCCGGACGACGACCGCCAAAGGCCCCCATCTGAACCATGTCCAGCGCCCGTTTCACCTTGGCCTCACGCGTGGATCTGTCCAGCTTGCGGACTTCCAGCGGAAAGGACAGGTTCTCGGCCACGGTCATATGCGGGAACAGGGCGTAGTTCTGAAACACCATGCCAATTCCGCGCTTGTGAGGCGGGATGTTGTTGATGGGATGCCCGTCCAGCAGAATCTCACCGTGAGTGGCCGTTTCGAACCCGGCAAGCATCATGAGACAGGTTGTCTTTCCTGACCCGGAAGGGCCGAGCATTGTCAAAAACTCTCCCTTGGGCATTGCCAGATTGAGGTCTTTTACAACGAGGTTTTCGCCGTCATAAGACTTTTGAACGCGTTGAAACTCGACAAACGCGGTGTCGCTAGATGTGTCGGCCACAAGACCCCCTGTTTTGCCAGACGATTATCCGGTACGCGCGGATTTCATCTGATCATCTCATGCATTTCGCAAAACGCTAACAAATGCTCGCAGACCAGTAAAGCATCGGAGCCGTGCAAAGCGCCTCTTCACCTCATGTTTGCGACATATTGAGGCGTGACATATGCTAGGCCAAACTTTGATTGGAGGACGGGACCGGTTTGCCGATAGTCGCCTCGATACGTGGGATCGCCACCAGAGTTCTGAGGTTCGTAAAGCTCAGAAATCGTTTCCTGCAGTCGTCAAGCGGTCTGCAGGATCACTTCTTTTCGAAAAACAGGATGACCTCGCCTAGGCGAACCCCAAAGCGCGAGACATAGGCGCGGTTCAGCAGGCGATCATCTTCCAGCAGCCACATCCAGTCATCGAAATTCACCCGCATGGTGCCGTCTTTGACCGGCAGGTCGATCTTGTATTTCCAGTTGAAGGTATCGCCCCGCTCGATCCCGGTCGCGGTTCCAAGCACACCCGGTGCGGTTCCGGTCCAGGTGTCTTCGCCGGTCTTGGTCAACGTCCAGATACGCTGTTCCGTCGCGCCGTCATCATACAGGAAGTCTTCGACCAGTGTCAGCGTCTCACCGTCCCATGTGCCGTCAATGTCGACGGAAAAGCGGCGCGGGACATTGCCCAAAACATCCTGGAACTGACCGTAGGCAACGGTTTTACCTTCGAAGAACTCTTCGAGGTTCAGTTTCCGGTCGGAGAGGAACGTGTCCGGAATGCGCGGCTTGGCGGAGCAGGCCGCCAGGATCGTCAGTCCGGCGACAGCGATGATAGTGATGAAAGACCGATAGGAGATCATTGCAGCGGCCGTCCTTCCGAGGCGGCATCATAACCGTTGGCGCCATTCAGATGCACCGGCTTGACCTTGGGGGCCGGTCGCATTGTGGCAACCAGTTCGGCCACCTTGAGACCGAATTTGCGCATTTCGGACCGATTCATGATTGACCCGTTTTCGGTCAGATACATCCAGTCGGTGACGTCGAGCGTGTGACCGCCGGCATCCTTCGGCAGGATGATCCGATAGGTCAGTTTGACCGTCGACCCCGAAATCGTGCCTTTGCCTTCACCCACGATGTCATCAGCGGTTGCCGTGAAAGTGTTGCCGGTGCCCATGGTCAGGTACCATTTGCGGGTCATCTTTTTGCCGTTGGAATAGGTGAAATACTCGGCCAGAGTACCCGAGTTCCCTTTCCATTCGCCGACCATTCGCGCGACAAAGCTGTTCGACATCTTTGCATTGGGTCCATAGATCAGACCTTCGGACAGGATTTCGCCGTTCAGATGTTTCTGGAGTGAGAACTCCGGCCCGGTCCCGGAATAGTCCGACGGGGATTGGGACCGAAAACTCATTAGGCGACTCTTCGCGATGATGGCAGCGAGGAGGGCCAGTAAGATAATGACAACGACATTCATTTGTTCGCGACCTCTGTAGGCAGGGTCAGCACCATTCCAAACGCCCCAAGCTTGAGAATGCAGGGCAACACGGCATATGCCAGATTGAGTGTGTCCAGCGCCTGTGCGGAATTGGTTTGACCGGGTGAGAAACCGCTGCGTTCAAGCAACGGCAGGGTAAAAAAGGCAGCCAGGGCGAGGCCCAGCTTGCCGGCAAATGACCAGACACCAAACGCCGCCGAGGCGTTCAGGCCGGCCCGTGTCAGCACCACCGAGAACATGGCGGGCAGAACCACCATGTCCGCCCCGAGGGCCGCGCCTGACGCGATGCAAATCAGTGCGAAACCCGACAAGTTTCCGGCGGCCAGTGTCGCGGCGCCGATAAATCCTGCAATCGACAGGGGCATCGCGATGATCAGGGTGCGCTTTGGCCCGATCCGGTTGCTGAGCCTTGCCCAGAGCGGCACGCTGGCGCCCGCGCTCAGAAAGAACAGGATCAGCAGCGGGCCGGCTTTTCCCGGCAGTTGCAACCGGTCCTCGACGAAGAACAGGAACAAGGTGGATGTGATCGCAACCGGCAGGCTGTTGACCAGCGCCAACCCCAGCAGGCGCAAGGCCCCGGCCTGACCCAGCCCGGCGAAGGACAGGCTGTCCCCGGTGATCGGTGTGCGGCGCCACATCGGGAAAGTCAGGATCAACGTCAGGATGGCCAGAAGGCCCAGAAACAGGCCAAAGGCCGGGTAGCCTTGCGCTTGCGCACCAAATGCCACGAACAGCGCCGGTGCACTTGCGGCAATCACAACCCCGGCCAACTGCCCGCCTTCGCGGTAGGCTGCGAGCGTCATCAACTCTTTGGGCTCGGGACGCTTGGCCAAAGTGGCGCTGCGTCCATAGAGCAGGATCGCGCCAAGGCTGTAGGCCGAAAACAACAGGACAAGAATGGCGACCAGAGCGGTCAGGCTGGCGTCTTGGGGCAGGGAAAACAGCAAGGGAAAACCAACGGCCAGACCAATGGCGGCGACCGCAGCGAACAGGATCTGACCCTTGGGCCACCGGTCAATTGCCCATCCGATCAGCGGGTCCTGCACCAGATCGACCAGCCGGATCACCAGCAGTACTGTTCCGATCACGCCCAGACTGATGCCCAGATTCACCGCCGCAAAGCGTGGCAGGTGGATATACAGCGGAATACCCGCCGCAGCGAGCATCAGCGCATAGAGGCTGACACGCGGGTACAGCATCACTGCCCCTTCAATTGTTGTGTAAAGCCTGCGGATCGCGTGTCGCTGCCCAGGAAAATCGACATGAAGGCACGTTTGATGCCCGGGTTTGACAATGTGCAGGTCTGCGCGCCGTTCCGCCAGAAGCCCACTTTGTCGGGTCCTTCGGAAATGGCGAGGTAGCTGTCGCCTTTGCTGACGGCCTTAAAGCATGTCTCTAGCTGTCCGCGAACGGGTGCGCTGTTTCCCTGCCGATCCATCTCTTCCAGGGTCGAGTTGACCAGAGCCTTTTGCGTGAGGCTCTTGCGATACGTTAGCAGAAGCCCGAAATCCTCATTCCAACTGAACGGGGCGCCTCCGGGCGTGTAGAGCTTGGCGTCGTAAAGCGGCAGTCCAAGAAAGCGAAACGTGGAACTGCCGAGCAGTTTGGGATCACTGAGCTCACTGTCCAGCGGGGAGGCCGCCAGCCCACCCGGGGCCAGCAGCACAAGCGAAAGCAGCGCAGCGCGCCAGCTTTGGTTATTCGGCCGCAACAGGTATGGCCGGGTCTTTTTCAAGAACGCCATTTTCAGCTCCGAAAGTTTGCGGGGTGCCTTTCAGCAGGTCGACGACATGCATTGCACTGGCAATCCCGTCTTCGTGAAACCCGTGTCGGTTATAGGCTCCGGCGAACCAGGTTCTGTTTTGTCCCTGCATATCCCGGATCTGCCCTTGCGCACGCAGTGCGGCCTTGTCGAACACCGGATGGGCGAATTCGACCTGATCGTAGATTTTATCCTTGGGAATGTCCGACGCGGCGTTGAGCGTGACAAATAACGGATCGCTGTCCGGGATATTCTGAAGCCGGTTCATCCAGTAGGTGACGCCGACATTTCCCGCGTGGGAGCGGTAGGTCCAGCTGGACCAGCACGCGCGCCGCTTGGGCATTTGTGCCGGGTCGCAATGCAGGACGGCAGAGTTTGGCTGATAGCGGATCGCACCCAGGGCGGCGGCTTCTTCGGCGGTTGCGTGTTGACCCAGAATAGCCAGCGACTGGTCGGAATGCGTGGCCAGAATGATCTCGTCGAACTCGTCGTCCTGGCCATGGCTTGTCACGGTCACGCCAACGTCGTCGCGCCGAACGCTGTCAACCGGGCTGGCAAGTCGGATGTCGCATCCGCGTGCACGAAGGGCGGCGTCGATCCGGCGGACATATTCGATGCTGCCGCCCTTGACCGTCCACCACTGATGCTGCTTCGCGCGGCCGCTGGCCAAAAGGGCGTGGTTTCGGAAGAACTGCACCAGCGAGCGGGCGGGAAACTGATCAACGAACTCGGTGGGAGTGGACCAGATCGCGCCACACATCGGCATCAGGTAGTTGTGGCGGAACCAATGGCCCAGGCGCATCTGGTCCACAAGCTCGCCAATCGTGGTATCGTCGTCCTTCGCCGCATCCGGTGCTTCGCGGCTGAAACGCAGGATATCGGCGATCATTTTGTAATAGGAGGGGCGCGCCAGATTGCGCTTTTGGGCGGTCAGCGTGCGCAGGTTGTTCAGGCCGTATTCGATACGTCCGTTATCGATGGTCGCGCCAAAGCTCATTTCGCTTTTGACGACGGGTACATTCAGCTCTTCGAACAGTTTTGTCAGATAAGGGTAGGTGGCATAGTTGAAAACGATAAAGCCGGTGTCCACCGGCTGGTCCCCGTTTTTGCCTGCCATAACCGTCCGGGCGTGTCCGCCCAGACGCGGTTCAGCCTCATATACGGTGATATCGTGGTCTTCGGATAGATAGTAAGCTGCGGATAAACCCGAAATGCCTGCACCTACAATTGCGATTTTTTTACGTACGCCCCGTGTTTCGTCGAACATGTGATCCTCTTTGTGCGACATTTTACAAGGGGATACGTATCAGGTTTGGGCGCGGATCAATCAGCCAAGATTAATTTCCCCGCCGCAGCATCCGGGCCTGCGTTCGGGTTTTCCTGCGCTGTCAACGTGATCCAGCCGTGTTGCGCGTTCGTAAAATTCATACGATGACTGAAGTGAAGCCTAGAAAGTGTCGGGCCGTGTTCCGCACGGCATCCCGGATAGCCAGAAGATGAGCATTTTCAGCGGAAAGACCTATTGGATCATCGGCGCCAGCGAGGGGCTGGGCCGGGCGCTGGCCGAAGCGTTGAGCGGTCAGGGCGCCAAACTGGTCCTATCGGCGCGCAATGCCGACCGTCTGGCCGAGATTTGCGAGGCGTTGCCCGATGCGCGTGCAGTCCCGTTCGACGTGACCGATCTGACAGCTGTCCGCCGTGCCGTGGTCTATGCCGGTGAGGTGGACGGGTTGGTCTATAATGCCGGGGCCTATGATCCGATGCGGACGACGGATTGGGACACCGAGGCTGCGCTGGCGATGAGTGATGTGAACTACACCGGCGCCCTGCGGGTTCTGGGGGAAACGGTTCCGGGCTTTGTTCGGGCCGGTCGGGGAGAGATTACGCTCATCGGCTCCCTTGCGGGGTATCACGGCTTGCCTGCAGCCATCGGGTACGGATCCAGCAAGGCCGCGCTGATTTCACTGGCCGAGACCATGCGGCATGATCTGGCCGGAACGGGCGTGACGGTGCGGATCGTCAATCCGGGTTTTATCAAGACCCGGCTGACCGAGAAGAATGACTTCAAGATGCCGATGCTGATGACACCCGAAGATGCGGCAGACCGTGTGGTCAAGGCAATGTCCCGCCGCCGGTTCCGCACCGATTTCCCGGCTCCGTTTTCGTGGGTGATCCGGCTGATCGATTTCCTGCCGGATTTGCTGGTGTATCGCGGAAAATAGACTCTAACCAAACTGTCCCTGACAGAACCAGCCCGCTGACATGGTGCCGCCATGGCCGTAAAACAGCCATAGCCGCTCCCCTTGTTCGGTCACCACCACCCAGTAATCCCGCACCCCGCTGCGCCAGTTGGGGTCGTCCAGCCACCATTCCGGCGCGATCCGTTCCGGGCCGGTGGCCTGTGCCATCTGCCAGTCTCGCCCGCGCCAGCGGAATGCAATCGGGACATCCGCAGTTTCCGGAGCCATAACCGGCTCGGGCTGCCACATCTGCAGCGGCCGCGGGCGCGGCGGGGCAGGCCAGTCTTTTGCGGGATCCGACCAGGCGGCGGCCAGCGTCTGCGCGGTTTTCTCAGGGATGTTGGAGGCTGCCGGGTGTCGCCTTGTGATCGCCTCCAACCCCACCCGTGCGCCCAGTTTTCCGATCAGGTCTTCTAGGCCTATACTGCCCTTGATGCGATTGCGGGCGGCGTTGCGGGCCTCGGCATGGCCGGTGCGGGTCCGGGCGTGTATGGGCTCGGTCTGCACCGCTTCAAGCCGCAGCATGTCAATGCCATAGCCTGCATCGATCTTATCGATTTTCATCTCTAACAAAGGGCGAATACGGTGTTTATCATGGGTCGGACGCGCCAGACCCACCTCGATAATCTCAGCCGCCTGATCCGTGCGATGCGCCTCGAGCCGCAGAGTACGGACGCCGCGCCCCTTTTCTTCCAGCTTGTCGCACAGCGTTGGCAGTACTCGGTCGATGGCAGCCATCATGTCCTCGATCAGCCCGATTGGATTGGGCAGGGTCATCCGTACCGCAAAATGATGCGGTGGACGGGCGGGTGACACCGGCTCGGGCGTGCTGCCGATCGCCTGATCCAGTCGCAGCACCAGCTCGCGCCCGAACCGTCGGGCCAGAGAGGCGCGGGGCTGTCCCAGCAGATCGCCGATCCGGCGCAGGCCCAGCCGGTTCAGTTGCGTCACGATCTGATCCTCAAGCCGCAGTGCCGCGATGGGCAGGGGGCTGAGCGCGCCATAGGCCTGCCCCGGCGGCGCGATGCGTGCCCCGCCACCCAGGGCCATCACCTGAGGCGCGGCCCCGCCTTTGGTCCAGTGCCGCCGTTTAGTGGCCCGGGCACGGGTGGCGCGGGCCTCCTGACTGATGGCATCACCGGTGCGGTCGGATGTGGCCTCTTGCCCTGCATAGCGCGCCAGTGCCCAGGCCGCGCCCAGCGTGTCGGCGATGCCCATCTGCACGCTCAGACCCATATCGGCACAGTCGGTTTCAAGGACGCTCAGCAAGGCTTGCTCGCCTCCGAACAGATGAGAGCAGCCAGACAGGTCGACGATCAGCCCGTCCGGAGCCTCTTCGGCCACCCAGGGACTGAATTTGCCCGCCCAGCGGCGCAACGCGGTCAGGAACGCGGCCTCGGCCGGGGCATTGCGAGGGCGGGTGACAAGGGCGGCACACATGGCATGGGCGTCGCGCACCGGCTGACCGACGCGCAGACCGGCGGCCTGAGCATCGGCGTTCAGCGAGGTGACGACCTGCATATTCGATTGTTCTGCCACCACGGCCAACGGCCCGTCCTGCAGGCCGCGCGCGGCGCGGACCAGCCGTTCAGCCCCCAGACGCGGGAACCAGAGCGAAAGTATTCGGCGTTTGGGCATCGGGCAGACATCGCAAATGTTCTTACTTTGTTCTTAAGCGAGAATCACACCCCGAGTCGAGTCTGCCCTTATCCGCAGGTCAGCCGCTGGATGTCTCCGGTCTCGTTGACATACACATTCAGGCGGTCGATGCGATAATCCTGCGTCGCAATATCATTGGGACCCAGAACGCGCGACCGTTCCGGCAAATCGGCTTGAATGGACGACACCGGCTGGCCAACAGAACCTGCAAAAGCCTCACCCTTGCAAAAAGCCAAGTCAACCGGAGCAGGCTCGGGCGGCAGCGCAGCATCTTCGGGCGCAGGTGATGTTTCAGCACACGCCGCCACAAGGGCAAGGATCGGAAAAAATCGGTACATTGGCGTTCCTCTTTCAGGCAATGTCGCTTCTGCAATATCAAACATTTAGCCAGCCTGTCATCAAAGCGCAGTTGAAAACACCCTGTATTTGACGCAGGGTCGGGTCAAAATTAGCAGGGAGAAGTGGACAATGCGTACCCGTGCCGCCGTTGCCGTTCAGGCGGGCAAACCGTTGGAAGTGATGGATGTGAACCTCGAAGGCCCCAAAGCGGGGGAGGTTCTGGTTGAGATTAAAGCTACTGGTATTTGCCACACTGACGAATTCACCCTGTCGGGTGCAGATCCCGAAGGCCTGTTCCCCGCGATTCTGGGGCACGAAGGCGCGGGCGTCGTGGTCGAGGTCGGCCCGGGCGTGACCAGCCTGAAGCCCGGTGATCACGTAATTCCGCTCTACACCCCTGAATGCCGTGAGTGTGAATACTGTCTGCACCCCAAGACCAACCTGTGTCAGGCGATCCGCGAAACGCAGGGCAAGGGGCTGATGCCTGATGGCACGTCTCGGTTCTCGACCTTGGATGGCGATCCGATCCTGCACTACATGGGCTGTTCAACCTTTTCGAACCACACGGTTCTGCCGGAAATCGCGCTGGCCAAGGTGCGCGAAGACGCGCCTTTCGACAAGATCTGCTATATCGGCTGCGGCGTGACCACGGGTATTGGCGCTGTGATCAACACGGCCAAGGTCGAGATTGGCAGCCGTGCCATCGTCTTTGGTCTGGGCGGTATCGGTCTGAACGTGATCCAGGGCCTGCGTCTGGCCGGGGCCGACCAGATCGTCGGCGTTGATCTGAACCCGTCCAAGGTCAACATGGCCACGGCGTTCGGCATGACTGATTTCGTGAACCCTAAAGAGGTCGAGGGCGATCTGGTTCCGTATCTGGTCAACCTGACCAAGGGCGGTGCGGACTATACTTTTGACGCCACCGGCAACGTCGGTGTGATGCGCGACGCATTGGAATCGGCGCATAAGGGCTGGGGTGAGTCGATCATCATCGGTGTGGCCCCTGCCGGTGCCGAAATCTCGACCCGCCCGTTCCAACTGGTCACCGGCCGGTCCTGGCGCGGCACCGCCTTTGGCGGCGCACGTGGCCGTACCGATGTGCCCAAGATCGTCGACTGGTACATGGACGGCAAGATCGAGATCGACCCGATGATCACCCATACCATGGGTCTGGACGACATCAACCACGGGTTTGACCTGATGCACCGGGGCGAGAGCATCCGGTCGGTTGTGGTTTACTGACGACTACAGTCTCCAAGAACGGCGGTTTATGAGAATAGCGGCGCGTTTGATAACGCGCCGTTTCTTGTTTCAGGTCTTGTCATCCGATTGCGGTGACGGTCTTGCGGTCGCGCCGGTGTCGGCCCGTGGCGAGCGGACCCGCAGAACGGGTTTGTTCGGCGAAACGTTTGCCCGGCTTTCACGCCACACCACGAACACACCGGACGCGATGATGATGCCTGCGCCGACGGCGACCCAGACATCAGGCGTTTCCCCGAAGAACACTGCGCCGAAAATTGTTGCCCAGACGATCTGACTGTACTGGCTGGGTGCAACCACCCCTGCCGGAGCTGCACGATAAGCCAGAATGATCAGGTGCTGAGCGATGACCGAAAAAACGCCGACCAGCGCCATCATCGCCAGATGCAACAGCGACGGCGGTTGATACACGACCGGTTGCGCGAGGCTCATGATCAGGATTGCCAGCAACATCGGATACAGGATCAAAACAGCGGATCGTTCCTCATTCCCGATTTTGCGCACCAGCACCGACGCAAATGCACTGCAGAAGGCGGCGGTCAAAGCGGCCAGATGACCCAGAGTGATATCCGTCGTTCCGGGTCGCAATACGATCAGCACCCCGATCAGCCCGGCGCCGACGGCCGCCCAGCGCTGGGCACGCACCACCTCGCCCAGTATCGGGATCGACAGGACAGTGACGATCAGGGGGAAGGAAAACAGCAGCGAATAGACCTCGGCCAGAGGCAGAACCGAAAAGGCATAAAACGCACAGGACATGCCTGTCACCATCAGACCCGACCGCAGCATCACCAGCCACGGATGGCGGGGCACAAAGTTGTCGGTCGTGCGGTCAGCCAGAATCGTGACCGCCATGGGCACAAAGGAAAACAGGGTCGCGAAAAAGATGATCTGCAGCACCGAATAGGTCCCGCCCAGCACCTTGATCAGTGCGTCATGGCTGGCAAAGACCGCGAATCCAAGAAACGCGAACCCAAGTCCCCGGAGGGTGGTGTTTTGAGTGCTCATGGTCTGGCCTCGGGTGATGTCGGTGTGGTGGCACTGTGCCGTTCCAGCCAAAAGGGGCTGTCTTGCCCCTGAGTAAACCCATTTAGCAGGCCCGCATAGTCCCTATTTTACCGCTAACATGCAAAGCTGCCATGTTGTGGGATCAACGCAGGATCGGAGGCGCGTCCTTGGGCTGTCTTGCCGATTGCACGCCCGCCTTCATCCCAACACCGATACGGCGGGCCAGCGCGACCCAAGGGACGGCTGTCTCATGGGGCAGGGTTTGGGCGGCGACCTCTTCGAACAGGTCCAGCCAATGGGCGAACATTTCGGGTTTCACATCGGGCCGTTCGATATGGACCCGTTGCGGATTGCCGTCATAGCTGCGTTCGAACAGGATGGCGTTGCGCCAGAAGGCGGCGATCTTGTCCTCATGGGCGGGCCAGTCATGGACATGTTTGTTAAAAACGGGGCCCAGTACCGCATCCTGCCGCACGCGGGCGTAAAAGGCGCGGACCTGCGCGTTGATCTGCTCGGGCGTCGCGGGAAAGCGCGGGGGAAGGGTGGGTCTGGTCATAGGGGCCTGAATTTCGACTCTGTTTTGGGCAGATAGGTCGTTCTGGCGTCAGGTGACAGGGGTGGTTTTGTCGCGCCCATCCGGTGTCAGCAGATGCCGCAGCAAGGCGACCGGATGCGCGCGCAGGCTGAGGCGGGTGGCCACGTAATCCTCGACCACCTGCTCGCCCAATGTCATCTGCGGCAGGTAGGCTTCGGGCTCGTCCAGCGCCTCGCCCTCCAGATCCTGCGAGAACAGCGGCAGAGGTTTGGCGGTCGCAATTGCCTTGGCCTGCCACAGCGCCTCGCGCCGGGTCAGGTCGCAGGCGGCAAAGGCATCGGCCTCGGCCAGCCTTTCGATCACGGACGGGCCCAGCCCCGCGCGGCGCCAGACATCGTCGACCTGGGTGTAGCCATTGCCGCGCGCGGCGGTCAGCCAGCTGGCGTCTTCCTCGCTGAGGCCCTTGATCTGGCGGAACCCCAGCCGCAGGGCCAGCCCGCCATGGCCGTCCGGCTCCATCACATTGTCCCAGAAGCTGGCATTGATGCAGACCGGACGGACCTGCACCCCATGCTCACGCGCATCCCGAACGATCTGTGCGGGCGCATAGAAGCCCATCGGCTGCGAGTTCAGCAGGGCGCAGGCGAAGATGCCCGGGTGGTGGCACTTGATCCAGGCCGAGGCATAGACCAGCAGCGCAAAGCTGGCCGCGTGGCTTTCGGGGAAACCGTAAGAGCCGAACCCTTCGATCTGCGAAAAGCAGCGCTCGGCAAAGTCGTCCTCATACCCGTTGCGCTTCATGCCACGCAGGAACAGCGCGCGGAATTCGCTGACATTGCCGTGCTTCTTGAACGTCGCCAGCGAGCGGCGCAACCGGTCCGCCTGTTCCGGGGTGAACCCCGCGCCGACAATGGCGATCTGCATCGCCTGTTCCTGAAACAATGGTACGCCCATGGTCTTGCCCAGCACCTCGCCCAGTTCATCCGAAGGAAAGACAACCGGTTCTTCGCCATTCCGCCGCCGAATATAGGGATGGACCATGTCGCCCTGAATGGGGCCGGGGCGGATGATGGCAACCTCGATCACCAGATCATAGAAATTGCGCGGTTTCATCCGGGGGAGGAAGTTCATCTGCGCGCGGCTTTCCACCTGAAACACGCCGATACTGTCGGCCTTGCACAGCATGTCATAAACCTTGGAATCCCCAGGCGGCAAAGTGGCCAGCGTATAAGCTGTATGATGATGCTGGTGGATCAGGTCGAATGCCTTGCGGATGCAGGTCAGCATTCCGAGACTCAGCACATCGACCTTGAGGATGCCAAGGCTGTCGATATCGTCCTTGTCCCAGCAGATGACAGTGCGACCCTCCATGGTGGCGTTTTCGATGGGGACGAGTTCGTCCAATCGCCCTTCGGTGATAACGAATCCACCAACATGCTGAGACAGGTGACGGGGGAAGCCGTCGATCTCATAGACCAGGGATAGAGTCTGTTTCAGGCGGTGATCATCGGGATCAAGACCGATCTCGCGCATTCGCTGCGCCTCAAGCCCTTCGGCTGAAAAAAAGCCCCAGAGCTGCGAACTGAGCCCCGCAATCGTGTCCTCTGTCAGGCCCATGGCGCGCCCGACTTCGCGGATGGCGCGCTTGCCGCGGTAATGGACGACCGTAGCACAAATACCAGCGCGTTCCCGCCTGTAGCGGTCATAGATGTGCTGAATCACTTCCTCGCGGCGTTCATGCTCGAAATCCACGTCGATATCGGGCGGCTCATCCCGCGCTTCGGACACGAAACGTTCGAACACCATCGTACCCATCTCGGGGCTCACCTCGGTGATGCCGAGGCAGAAGCAGACCACCGAATTGGCCGCCGATCCGCGCCCCTGGCACAGGATGTCGCGTGAGCGGGCGAAGGTGACGATGTCGCGAACAGTCAGAAAGTAAGGTTCGTATTTCAGCTTGCCGATGAGGGTGAGCTCATGGGTCAGCATCTTCTTGACCTTGTCCGACGCCCCTTCCGGATAGCGCCATGCCAATCCTGCATACGCCAGACGGTGCAGGCGCTGGGTCGGGGTTTCCTGTTCGCTGCCTTCGTTGGGATATTCATATCGCAGTTCGCCGAGCGAAAAGCTGAGCTGTTCGCTGAGTTCATGAGCCCGGGCCACGGCACCTTCATGACCTTTGAAGATGCGCAGCATCTCGACCTCGGATCGCAGGCGCTGTTCCCCATTGGCCAGGGCCTCGCGGCCCAGTTCATCCACCTTTCGGCGCAGACGGATGGCTGTCACTACATCGGCCAGCTTGCGGCGGGCCCCGTGATGCATCAGCGGCGTGGCGCTGGCGAGGGTGGGGAGGTTGAGATGTTTGGATTCAGTCTCTAACAAAGAGAAAAAAGCACTGTCTGCGCCATCGTAGCGGGGGTGTACCAACAGATGCATCCGCCCGGCAAAGCGGCGCGCCAGCTGTTGTGCCTGTGTCCGCCATGCGTCCGTGCCGCCCTGCGACCGGTTCGTCTGTGGCCAGAGCAGCAGATGGAGACCGTCGGAGAACTCCAGCAGGTCCGACAGGTGCAGGATGCAGTCGCCTTTCTCGGCGCGCAGGCGACCTGCGGACAGGATACGGCACAGGTTGGCCCAGCCCTGCCGGTTCAGGGGCAGGGCGGTGACCGTGGGCGCGTCGGTGAAGATCAGACGCGCTGCCGGGATCAGGCGTGGCACCGCATAGACGGGATAGGAGGGCGGTTTGGGGATGTGATCGGGACAGGGCGGGCCGATCAGGGTATTCTGCGCCTCCCATTCCAGCCGTTCCCGCACCTTGCGGGCGATCTCGCGCCCTTGCGTGTGGGCGCGAACGATCCCGGCGACCGAGTTGTCATCGGCAATCGCAATGGCGGGCAGGCCGAGGGTGACCGCACGCTCCATATACTCCTCGGGGTGAGAGGCCCCGGTGAGGAAGGTGAAGTTCGACGTGATCGACAGTTCGGCATACATGACGATTCCCTATTATATTCACGTTTTGTTCTTTTTCGAGTCCTTTGCGTCATTGCGCAGGAAACGGGTCGTTTGGGCACTGCTGGACGGGCATGTTGGGTCCAAGAAGGAGACCTGAAATGTACAAGATCACCGCCTTGCCCACCAAAGAGGTCCGCGCCTATCAGGCCGGCGCACCGGATGCGTATGGGACACCGCCGGAACGAGCCATTTCGACCGGGGCCGGCAACCCGTGCCGACACTGTCTGAAGAACATCCCCGAAGGTGCCGAGATGCTGATATTGGCCCATAGGCCTTTTTCAGAGACACATCCTTACGCGGAAACCGGGCCAATATTCTTGTGTGCGGACCCATGCGAACGGCACACAGATGAAGACCTGCCGGATATTCTGACCTCGTCGCCCGACTATCTGATCAAGGGCTACGGTGCCAACGATCGCATCGTCTACGGCACCGGAATCGTGACGCCGACAGATCAGATGAGTGCAGCAATCGAAGGCATCTTTGAGCGCCCTGACGTGGCCTATATCCATGTGCGCTCCGCCCGAAACAACTGCTATCAGGCTCGGATCGACCGCACCTAAAGCTTGACGCGATGTACCCCCCGACGCGGCTGATCCTGATCGTCAGCCGGGGGGTCATCCGCGCGGGCAGACGTGAGGGCGAGGAACACATCCTCAAGATCCGCCTCTTCCGTGCGCACGTCCCGGATGCGGATGCCAGCGCTCCGGACGGATTCCAGGACCTGTTCGGCGCTTGTGGACTTGCTGTGGTATTGCAGAACCAGGCTGTCATCGTCGCGCAATGAGGCGGTGACGCCCCCTGCATCGGGCAAGTCGGAAATCGGCCCATCCGGGACAATCACCATGGTCCGACTGTCCATCCGGTCCAGCAGATTGGCCGTGCTGTCCTGTGCGATCTTCTCGCCGTGATTGATGATGGCGATCTCGTCGCACATCTCCTGCGCTTCTTCCAGGTAATGCGTCGTAAGGATGATCGTCATGCCCTGTTCGTTCAGCTTGCGCACATTGGCCCAGAGCATCTGTCGCAGCTCGATATCAACGCCAGCGGTGGGCTCGTCCAGCACGAGGATCTTCGGGTGGTGCACCAGCGCCTTGGCGAGCAACAGCCGCCGTCGCATGCCGCCGGACAGAGTTCGCGCATAGGCTTCGGCTTTGTCGCTGAGACCCACAAGCTCCAGAATCTCTTCGCTGCGCCGTTCGGATTTCGGCACGCCATACAGACCGGCCTGCACCTCCAGCGCTCCGCGTGGGGTGAAGAACGGATCGAGGTTCAACTCCTGCGGCATCACACCGATGGCGGCACGAGACTGGCGTGGGCTCTGATCCTGATCGAAACCCCAGATCGATACGCGACCGGCGGATTTGACCACCAATCCCGCCAGGATGTTGATCAGGGTCGATTTTCCGGCCCCGTTGGGACCCAGCAAACCAAAAACCGACCCGCGCGGAACGGTCAGATCGACGCCCTTCAAAGCCTGCTTTTCCGGTTGACCTTTACTGCCGCGGTAGGTTTTGCGCAAACCTTCGATTTTGATCGCTGCTTCTGTCATTTGTGGCCCTTGCCCCCGGTTTGCTCATCGCCCATAAACGCACCTAATGCATGCCCGCGAGGCCGACAACCAGTGAAGGATCGCCAGCCGTGACTATCGAAGCGCCGGAAACCAAGATCGTTGAGCAAACCCGCGTCGCCTGTGACGGCGGCGAAGGCGCATTGGGCCATCCGCGCGTCTGGCTGCAAATCCCCGAGGACATTGGTTGGGTCGAATGCCCGTATTGCGACTGTAAATACGTGCTGAAAGGGCATGAGGCCGGTTAAATGCGAAAGGCGGTTCTGGGGACCGCCGCTGGCTTGTTTTCCGTTCTGCCAATCTACTTTCTGGCTGCTCTCATCGGGGCCATCGTTCCCGGGTCTGGTCACCAGGCAAATGGCGCGGACATGGTGGAGGTTCGCCTGATCCGCGGACCCATCCACTATGACTTTCTCATTCCATTGACCGCCGAGGCGCGCGAAAGGCTGGACGATCTCAACGCGGCAGGTGTCCCTTTGGATCGGCCAGAGGCACATTGGCTCCTGGTTGGTTGGGGCGCGCAGGAATTTTACACAACAACCGGGAGGTATTCGGATGTCGCCTTGGACGCGGTGTTCAAGGGTTTGACGGGCGACCGGTCCGTTCTCAGAACCGATGTGGTTGGTCCGCTGCCGGCGGGCCTGGACTTGCCTGGGATCCGGATGAACCAGGCACAGTTCGCACGGTTTCTGGAGGAAATTGGGGCCAGCTTTGCCAGATCAGACCAAGGTCGGCTGATGCCTCTGAACGCGCCCGGATTCTCCGCGACCGACCGGTTCTTTGCTGCCCGGGGGACGTTCAACCTGTTTCAAACCTGCAATGTCTGGATCGGGCGAATGCTGCGCGCCGCTGATGTGCGCTTCGGGTCCTGGGTTCCGCTGCCCTATTCGGTCACCCTGTCCCACTGGCTCTATCAATCGCAATAGCGGGAGGGGCGCCCAAGTCTTGCCCTGTTTTGATGATACTCACGCCGCGCGACCGGGAGAATAGCCTTTATGACCGATGTTTCTGCAACAGACTACCACAGACCTGTTTTTGGCTGGATTGGATTTCTTGTGGCGGCAATTGCACTGCTGGCGGCTTTGTTCGTTTTCTGGGCAGGACCATTTGCACCACAGCAGTCCACGGGTGTCTCGTTGGGGGAACTCGCGGCGGAACTCGGTAAGTCCACACTGCGCGCGGCGGCCGGATTGGAACAACCGGAACCCGTGGCGCGGGCGCGGGATATGGATGACTTCCTGCGCATCGGTGTCGCGATGCTGGGCGGTATCGCAATTGTTCTGTCTGCTGTTGGCCTTTTGCGCCACGAGAAAATGCGCCCGGCCGTAGCCGGTATCGTGATCGGCACCGGCGCAATCCTGTTCCAGTTCTTTGCCTGGGCGTTCTTTGCGGTTTTGGGCGTGCTGGTCATCATGGCGCTGCTCAACAGTTTCTCGGATGTTTTCACCGGCCTGTTTGGCGGCTAGGCTGCGTTCTTGACTGGCCACCCGCTCGGCCCTGTGGCAGAACCGTTTCTGACTGACAGGGAGAGGGCGCATGAGTGAATTCGGAAAAGGATGTCATCTGCATCTGATCGACGGATCGGCCTTTATTTTTCGGGCATATCACGCCCTGCCGCCACTCACGCGCAAATCGGACGGGTTGCCGATTGGAGCGGTGTCGGGCTTTTGCAACATGCTGCAGAAATATGTGGACGGGAACACCGGACCGGATGCCCCAACCCATGTGGCCGTGATCTTTGACAAGGGATCACATACGTTCCGCAACGACCTGTACGACCTATACAAGGCCAACCGCGAGGCGATGCCCGAGGACCTGCGCCCGCAGATGCCCCTGACCCGCCAGGCGACGCAAGCCTTCAACATCGCCTGCAAGGAATTGGAGGGGTACGAGGCCGACGACATCATCGCGACCCTGGCCGTTCAGGCCCGTGACGCCGGTGGGCGTGTCACGATTGTCAGCTCCGACAAGGATTTGATGCAGCTGGTCGGCGATGGTGTGGAAATGCTGGATGCGATGAAGAACAAGCGCATCGACCGCGATGGTGTGATCGAGAAGTTCGGCGTCGGACCGGAACGCGTGGTCGATGTGCAGGCATTGGCTGGTGACAGCGTGGATAATGTGCCGGGTGCCCCGGGGATCGGGGTCAAGACCGCGGCGCTGTTGATCAACGAATTCGGAGATTTGGAGTCGCTGCTGGACCGCGCGGAAGAAATCAAGCAACCCAAGCGCCGCCAGACGCTGATCGAAAAACGCGATCAGATCGAGCTGTCGAAAAGGCTGGTCCAACTGGACGAGCAGACACCGCTGGATTTCACGCTGGACGATCTCGAGGTGAAAGACCCCGAGCCGGATACGCTGATGAGTTTTCTGGCCGAGATGGAGTTTCGCACGCTCACCAAGCGGATTGCGGACAAACTGGGCGTCGAGGCGCCGGTGATCGCCGACGCGCCCGCCCCGGTTGTCGAAGATGCTGAGGCCGAAGCCATCCCCTTCGATGCGTCGAAATACGAGTGTGTGCGGGATGCGGCGGCCCTGCAGAAATGGATCGACCAGACCTATGAACGCGGCTGGGTCGCGGTGGACACGGAAACCACCGGTCTGAATGAAATGATCGCCGATCTGGTCGGCATCTCTCTGTGCATCGAGGCGGGCGAGGCCTGTTACATCCCCCTGATCCACCGTGAAGGCGCAAGCGATGATCTGTTTGGATCGGATGCGCTGGCCGAAGGGCAAATGCCTCTGGATGAAGTGCTGACTTTGCTGAAGCCGGTGTTTGAGGACCCGTCGATCCTGAAGATCGGGCAGAACATGAAGTACGATGCCAAGATCTTTGCCCGCTACGGTATCAACGTGGCGCCCATCGATGACACGATGCTGATGTCCTACGCGATGCATGGGGGCGAGCACGGGCATGGCATGGATACCCTGTCTGAGCGGTATCTGAGCCACACGCCGATCCCGATCAAACCCCTGCTGGGGTCCGGCAAGTCGGCGATCACCTTTGACAAGGTGCCGATCGATGAGGCAACGGCCTATGCCGCCGAGGATGCGGATATCACCCTGCGCCTCTGGAAGCTGTTCAAACCGCAACTGCATCAGGTGCAGGTGACGACCGTTTATGAGACGCTCGAACGCCCGCTGGTGCCCGTGCTGGCCGAGATGGAGATGCATGGCATCAAGGTCGACCGTGATGTGCTGAGCCGCATGTCCAACGCCTTTGCGCAGAAAATGGCCGGATTAGAGGCTGAAATCCACGAACTGGCCGGGGAAAGCTTCAATGTTGGCTCGCCAGCACAGCTGGGCGAAATCCTGTTCGACAAGATGGGGCTGGAAGGCGGCAAAAAGGGCAAGACCGGGAAGTACTCGACCGGGGCCGATATTCTTGAGGACCTCGCGACCGAGCATGAGCTGCCGCGCCGGGTGCTGGACTGGCGCCAGCTCAGCAAGCTGAAATCGACCTATACCGACGCCCTGCAGACCCATATCAATCCCGATACGGGCCGCGTACACACGTCTTATTCGATCACCGGGGCGAATACGGGGCGTCTGGCCTCGACCGATCCGAACTTGCAGAACATTCCGGTGCGCACCGAGGAAGGGCGACGCATCCGCGAGGCGTTCATTGCGGAACCGGGCAATGTTCTGGTGAGCCTCGACTACAGCCAGATCGAGCTGCGGATTCTGGCGCATATCGCGGATATTTCCGCCCTTAAGCAAGCCTTTGCGGACGGTCTGGACATTCATGCGATGACCGCGTCCGAAATGTTCGACGTGCCTTTGGATGAGATGACGCCGGATGTCCGGCGGCAGGCCAAGGCGATCAATTTTGGTGTGATCTACGGCATCTCAGGCTTTGGTCTGGCGCGCAATCTGCGCATTCCACGCGCCGAGGCGCAGGGGTTTATCGACCGATACTTTGAACGGTTCCCCGGCATTCGCAGGTACATGGACGACACCATCTCCTTCGCGAAGGAGCATGGGTATGTCCAGACGCTTTTTGGCCGCAAGATCCACACGCCCGAGATCAACGCCAAAGGGCCGCATGCCGGTTTCGCCCGCCGCGCAGCAATCAACGCGCCGATTCAGGGAACGGCGGCCGATGTCATCCGGCGCGCCATGGTGCGGATGCCCAAAGCCATCAACGGGCTGCCAGCCAAAATGCTGTTGCAGGTGCATGATGAACTGCTGTTCGAAGTGTCCGAAGATGCGGTTGACCAGACTGTTTCAGTCGCGCGGGACATTATGGAAGGTGCAACCGATCCGGCGGTCAAACTGGATGTGAAACTGGTGGTGGATGCCGGGCAAGGCGACAACTGGGCCGAGGCACACTGACCGCCGCGCTGCGCATCAGGCCCGACGGGCCCTCTTTGCAGCGGGTCAGCCCTGCGGCCTGACCATAAGGGCCACCAGGCGGCGGGTCAGCGGGGCCGCAAACAGAACCACGATGAATGCCACCGGCCAGCTGACGCTCCATGCGCCCATCCAGCTGGAGAAGGTGCCCGGGCCCACCCCGATTTCCTTGACGGTGGCAATGCAGGTCACGATGCAGGACATCAGACCCGACAGGATAAAGCCAAACAGCACAGGGGCGAAACGGGCTGGAATCATCTGAGCCTTCCTTGATGCGGGCGTAATTTCATATGCAGCATATGAAATGCGAAGACCAGTGCGCAGGCGCACACCTTCACCGCATCCAATGCAGAGAGGCTTCGGTCCGGGGCGTCGAAGGCGTGTATTCCGCGCTGACCCAACCGTCATACCCGCTGCGATCCATTGCCTCGAACAGGGCGTTAAAGTCTGTTGGTCCGGGGCCGGGTTCCGTCCGGTTCGGCGCGGCCCCGATCTGGGCATGGACAACGCGATCCCGGTACCGATGCCAGACATCCAGAGCATCGCCGTGGATCATGTGCGCGTGAAAACTGTCATATTGCAGGCCGATATTGGGGCGGTCGACCCGGTCCAGCACATCCGCCGCCAGACCGTAGGTGTTGAGAAAATAGCCGGGTTGCGACGTTGGGTTCAGGGGTTCAATCGTGAATCGCTGTGCAGGCGCGAAATCTGCCGCCCACTGCAGATTTTCCACGAAACACGCGAGCGCATCCGATCCCGAGGCGTATCCCGACATCACGTGAATCAGGCCGGTTTGCAATGCATCCGCATAGCGCAACACCCGTCGGATATCGGATTGAAAACGCGCCACGCTGCCTGGCTCGGCGGCATAGCCCGGCTGACCTCCGGTGTAGTTCGGTGGCGGCGCGTTGATCAGCACCAACTCCAACCCGTTGGCCCGCAAAGCCCTCCGCGTTTCCTTGGCGGCGACATCGTAGGGAAACAAAATCTCCACTGCTTTGAACCCGGCGGCGGCAGCGGCTTCGAACCGATCGAGATAGGGAAGCTCGGCGAACAGCAAAGAAATATTGGCGGCAAATCTGGGCATTTGGGGTCTCGAACAGTGGTGGCCGGACCTTAGCGCCGGGGCGGTTTTCGCGAAAGGGACTGAAAACGACAGATTGTCGAAAATCGACCAGATCATTCCAAACAGATCAGGGAGGGTCAGGGCATCGCGGCGAATCATTTCCATGTCGTCGTGCCAACAGAAGGTTCGTTCACGATGGCCATGAGCCCTGACCCTGCACGCGGGAACACTCTCGCTGCGGCTGCAGGTCGCAATCCGGTATTGTCCGGCAACGGTTTGGCGATTGCGTCCATGCTGACATGGGCGGCGGGCTTTCCTGCGGCAGAAATCCTTCTGCAAAGCTGGCCGCCCGTTGCGCTACTGGCGGCGCGTCTGGGGCTGGCGGTGGTTTTCATGGTGCCGATCTGGGTTCTGTTGGATGGGCCCCAGCGCGTGCTGAACGCCCGTTGGGGACATGCAATGGTGGTCGGCGGCATCGGTCTGGGGTCGGGGATGTTCCTGATCATTCTGGCGCAGAAGCTGACCGATCCGGTGACGGTGGCAATTATTGCCTCCTGCGCGCCACTGATGGCGACTCTGCTGGAGCTTGCGACCGGCACCAGACGATTGAGATGGAACTTTGTTCTGGGCGTGATGGTTTCGATTGTCGGCGGCCTGATCGCCACCAGTGCCCTGGCCCCGGCCCAACTGGGGTTGGGCGCCGTTTGCGCCGTCCTGTCAACCGTCCTGTTCTGCTGGGCCGGTCATGCAACGGCTCGGGACTTCCCCGAGCTCAGCCAAACCGGGCGCACCACCATCACCTTTGTCGGCGGCTTGATCATGGCATCGCTGCTCCTGTTTGGCGCGCATCAGCTAGGCATGGACGTGGTTCCCACCTCAGCGATTGATGCGCAGCAGATGGGCATGCTGGCAATCTATGCGCTGATCTCGATGGCCGTCAGTCAGGTTCTGTTCATCGGATCCATCGGAAAACTTGGCGTAGCCCTGGCCTCGTTCCACATCAACATTACACCCTTCTACGTGATGGTGATTATGCTGATTCTGGGGGAAGAGTGGAACTGGACCCGCGCGCTGGGTGCCGGCATTGTCGCCTTTGCCGTGGTGTTGGCACAGGACCGTCGGATCGCACGTCCGGCCTAGAGGTCAGTCAGTGCGTCTGATGGCGTGATGGGAAAGAACTGACCGCCGGACCAGACGCCGAACCACCCTTTGTGATCGGTGCCGATGTCGACAAGCCGATAAAAACTCTTGCGATCAATGCGCGCCTCAAGGTTTGAACGAACCAATATATACGGGTTGGGCTCATCCGTTTCCGGGTCGATGACAATTCGGATCGGGTGGTCCGGACCGGCGGTGGTTTCGTCGCCGACCTGGGTCGTGAATCTGAGCGTCTGCGTCTCACCCTCGCCCACCCGGTCGAAATCCACCGCAAGAAACGGCGCGTCCTCGACGGTGATTCCCACCTTTTCGACCGGGGTGACCAGATAATATTTGTCGCCTTCTTTCTTAAGAATTGAGGAAAAAAGCTTCACAAGCTCGAACCGGGTGATGGGCGAGCCCATATAAGACCATGAGCCATCTTTTGCGATATGGATGTCCAGATCGCCACAAAACGGAGGATTCCAGAGGTGAACGGGCGGCAAGCCCTTGGTTTTGGCCGCTTTGACCGAAGCGGCCAGCCCGTCGGGTGAGGGTATCACAGGTTTTTGTCCGCTCATTGCTTTTGCCATTTCCTCTCAGCGCGATACACTTCAATCATATTAGTCCACGGAAGGGAAAGTCATGTCCGAACCTGCCGACCTCGTTGTCGAGATCGAAGCGCTGGAAAACAAGCTGCAAGAGGCGAAATCCTCGATCACCCGCCGCTTCATCGGGCAGGAACGGGTCGTGGACCTGACGCTGACCGCCCTGCTGTGCGGGGGGCACGCCCTGCTGATCGGTCTTCCGGGTCTGGGCAAGACGCGACTGGTCGAGACACTGTCGACGGTGATGGGCCTGCACGGCAACCGCATCCAGTTCACGCCCGACCTGATGCCGGCGGATATTCTGGGGTCCGAGGTTCTGGATACGGCAGATGACGGCAGCCGCCACTTCCGGTTCATTCCCGGCCCGATTTTCTGCCAGTTGCTGATGGCGGACGAGATCAACCGTGCCAGCCCGCGGACCCAGTCGGCGCTGTTGCAGGCGATGCAGGAACGCACGGTGACGGTCGCAGGCGAAGACCGTTCTCTGGGCGTTCCGTTCCACGTGCTGGCGACGCAGAACCCGATTGAACAGGAGGGCACCTATCCGCTGCCCGAGGCGCAATTGGACCGGTTTCTGGTGCAAATCGACGTAGACTATCCTGATCGCCAGACCGAACGCGATATTCTGCTGGCCACAACCGGGGTTGAGGAAGAAGAGGCCAGCCAGATCTTCACCAAGGAGGAGTTGCTGGCTGCACAGGTTCTGCTGCGGCGGATGCCGGTGGGAGAGTCGGTGGTTGAACTGATCCTCGATCTTGTCCGGGCCTTCCGTCCCGAGGAACAGGGTGTGACAGACCGGGTGGCCGAGACAGTCGCCTGGGGCCCCGGCCCGCGGGCGGCGCAGGCCCTGATGATGACCGTGCGAGCGCGGGCGATGCTGCAGGGGCGGCTGGCGCCGAATGCCGAGGATGTGCTCGATATGGCGCGACCGGTGCTGAGCCATCGTATGGCGTTGAACTTCGCGGCGCGGGCGCGAGGCGATAGCCTTGCCGAGTTGATCGACTCGACCGCTACCGGGCTGATCCGGACCGAGGCTGCGGCGTGAATGCGGCGCTGACCCTTCGCGAAAGATCCGAAGCCGAGGCGTCCCGGTTGCCGCCGCTTTTGGCGCGCGCCGAGCATCTGGCAGGGACGGTTCTGTTGGGGGATCACGGTCGGCGGCGCTCCGGCATGGGCGACGATTTCTGGCAGTATCGCCCGGCCCAGATCGGTGACAGCCGCCGCATGATCGACCATCGCCGCTCCGCCCGGGGGGATCAGCAATTTGTCCGCGAACGGGAATGGCAGATCGCGCAATCCATCATGTTGTGGGTCGATCAGGGTGCTTCGATGCGCTTTGCCTCTGATCAGACCTTGCCCGCCAAGGCTGACCGGGCACGCCTTTTGGGGCTGGCCACCGCCATCCTGCTGGTGCGTGGCGGGGAACGGGTTGGCCTGACCGGAACAAAACTGCCGCCGCGACGCGGTAATGCCCAGATCATCCGGTTGGCCGAGGCCTGGTCCGAGGATGAACAGGCCGACTACGCCCCACCGGAACATCGCGCCATGATCCCGCATGCGCGTGCCGTTTTCATCTCGGACTTTCTGGGTCCGATGGACGAGGTCGAACTGGCTCTGACTAAGGCCGCCGACCGGGGTGTGCGGGGCGTTGTGTTGCAGGTGCTGGACCCGAAAGAAGAGACCTTTCCTTATCGCGGGCGCACGATTTTCGAAAGCGTCGGTGGATCGCTCCGCCACGAAACGCTCAAGGCAGGGGACCTGCGCGAGCGGTATCTCGAGCGACTGGCGCAGCGCAAGGATGCGCTGACCCAACTCTGCCGTGCGACCGGGTGGCAACTGGGGTTGCACCACACCGGTGACAGTGCGCAGGCGGCTTTGTTGTGGCTTTATCGGGCGCTGGACGGGGGCATGCGATGACGGTTCTGGCGGGCATCGGCTTTACCGCCCCGTGGGTTCTGCTGGGTCTTCTGACCCTGCCGATCCTGTGGTTGATCCTGCGTGCGGTGCCGCCCGCCCCGATCCGCAGGTTGTTCCCGGCGGTCACCTTGCTGCTGGGCCTCAAGGATGACGAAAGCATCTCGGACCGAACTCCGTGGTGGCTTCTGTTGCTGCGGATGCTGGCGGCAGCCGCAATCATTATCGGTTTGGCGGGACCGGTCCTGAACCCATCGCGCGATCAGACCGGGACCGGGCCGTTGCTGCTGGTACTGGATGCAAGTTGGGCCGGTGCGACGCGCTGGTCCTCGACGCTGGATCAGATCGATGCGCAGCTGACCGAGGCCGGACGCGCCGGGCGGCCCGTGTCAATTCTGCGTCTCAGCGAGCCGGAACCGCCTGTGTTTCAGGCGGCTGAGACGTGGCGCAGCCGTTTGCCGGGCCTGACGCCCAATCCCTGGCAACCAACCGAGGCGCAGACCGAACAGGTTTTGGCCGCGCTCAACGATGTCGACGGCGGATTTGACACCCATTGGTTCAGTGACCGGCTGACATATGACGGCCACGATCGATTGGTTTCGGCCCTGCAGTCCCGCGGGTCTGTGACGGTGTACCGATCGCCGGCGCCGGCCATGGCGGTATTGCCCGCAGCGTATCAGGACGGGGTCATTCAACTGACCGTGCTGCGGGCCGAGCCCGGGCCTACGGATACGGTGACGATTCTGGCGCATGGCCGCGACCCGGCGGGCACGGCGCGTGTGCTGCAATCTGCCGAACTGACCTTTGAGGCCGGTGCGACGGACGCGCAGATCGAACTGGCCCTGCCGTCCGAGTTGCGCGCCCGGATCACCCGGTTTGAGCTTCAGGGCCAGCGTTCGGCTGGCGCCGTCACGCTGACCGATGACAGCCTGCGCCGGCGCGAAGTTGCGCTGATTGCGGGAACGGTCAATCGTGAGGGGTTGGAGCTGCTGTCACCCATGCACTACCTGACACAGGTGCTGATCCCCACGGCGGATTTCGTGGATGGGGGCTTGTTGGACGTTCTGCCGGCCAACCCGGACGTGATCGTCTTGTCAGACGTGGCACAGATGTCGGACACCGAAGAGGCCGGGCTGATCGAATGGGTCGAACAGGGTGGGCTTTTGTTACGCTTTGCCGGTCCACGGATGGCGGCCAGCGATCTGGGTCGCGACGAAGAGGATACGCTTTTGCCCGCGCGTCTGCGCAGCGGCGGACGCACCGTGGGTGGCGCGATGAGCTGGGGCGAGGCCAAAACACTGGCACCATTCCCCGAGGACTCACCGTTCTTTGGCTTGCAGATTCCCGATGACGTGGTGGTCTCGACGCAGGTTATGGCGCAACCAGACCCTAACCTTGCGGATCGGGTCATTGCCGCGCTGTCGGATGGCACGCCTTTGGTGACCCGCAAGGCGCTGGGTCTGGGGCAGGTCGTGCTGTTCCACGTCACCGCAGATGCAGAATGGTCCACTCTGCCGCTGTCGGGTCTGTTTGTGGAAATGCTGGACCGTCTCGCGGTCGCATCGGCGGCAAAATCCCGACAGGAGGCTCAATTGCAGGGCACCACCTGGGAGCCGGTTCAGATCATGGACGGGTTTGGGACACTGTCGGACGCAGGCACCCTGGCCGGGGTGGACGGTGTGCAGTTGATTTCCGGACAGATCGGGCCGGACCTGCGTCCGGGCCTGTATGAAAGTGGCAAACAGAAGCTGGCGCTGAATGTCCTGTCGGAAGACGCGGTACTCAACCCGGCTGTCTGGCCTGCGGATGTTCCGATCCGGGGACAGGAAGTTTCCACTGAAACACCACTCGGCGGCATCCTGTTGAGCCTCGCGCTGATCCTTCTGACAGTTGACGTGATCGCATCGCTGGCCTTGTCCGGGCGACTGGGATTGGCGCGTGCCGCAGCCATGGCACTGGGTGCTGTGTTGCTGGTCCCCGACGCGCAGGCGCAAACGCCCGAAGACACTGCATTTGCCCTTGAAGCCACGCAAGAGCTTGTCCTGGCGCATGTCCTGACGGGCGATCAACAAGTCGACGATATCGCACTGGCCGGGTTGCGCGGACTGGCACAGACGCTGTTCTACCGCACGTCCGTCGAACCGGCGGACCCTATCGGTGTTGATCTGGAGCGGGATGAGCTTGCCTTTTTCCCGCTGCTGTATTGGCCGATTACGCCCAGCCAGCCACGACCCTCGACCGAGGCCTACGCCAAGCTGAATGCCTACCTGCGGTCCGGCGGCATGATCCTGTTTGATACACGTGATGCCGATATTGCCGGCTTCGGTGCCTCCAGCCCCAATGGGCGCAAGCTGCAGCAACTGGCGGACCCGCTGAATATCCCCGCGTTAGAGCCGATCCCGCGCGACCACGTGCTGACGCGTACATTCTACCTGCTGCAGGATTTCCCGGGGCGGTATTCCGGAGCAGAGGTCTGGGTCGAATCCGCGCCGTTGGACGCAGAACAGATCGAGGGGATGCCGTTTCGCAACCTCAACGACAACGTGACGCCGGTGGTGATTGGCGGCAATGATTGGGCCGGGGCCTGGGCCGTTGATCGAAACGGTCAGGCGTTGCTGCCAGTCGGGCGCGGCTATGCGGGCGAGCGGCAACGCGAGATCGCCAACCGCTTTGGCGTCAATCTGGTGATGCATGTGCTGACCGGGAACTACAAATCCGATCAGGTCCACGTGCCGGCCCTTCTGGACAGGTTGGGACAATGACAGGAACCGTCATCTTTGATCCTTTGATCCCCTGGCCCATTCTGGCCGGCGTGGCAGCGGTTGCTGTGGCAGGGATTGTTCTGGCCTTGTGGCGCGGCCTGTCCGGGTGGGCTTTGCGCGGCTTGGCGGCGCTGGTCATTATCGCAGCACTGTCCGGGCCGGTGTATCAGGTCGAAGACCGCGCGCCGCTGACCGATATCGTCCTGATGATCGAGGATGAAAGCGCCAGCCAGGCCCTTTCGGATCGGGCCGAGCAGACGGCGCAGGCGGCTGAGGACCTTGCCGCCGAGATCGAATCCCGTGACAACACCGAACTGCGGCGCATTCGTGTGGGCGACAGCGACGGGGACGAAGGTACACAGGTCATGGCGGCCCTGAACGCCGCGCTGGCCGAGGAACCGCGGGCGCGCATCGCGGGCATTCTTGTCGTATCGGATGGGATCGTTCACGACGTTGATCAGGCCCCCGATCTGCCTGCACCCATGCATCTTCTTCAGACCGGTCGCGACAGTGACTGGGATCGCAGGCTCATTGTGCGCAACGCCCCGGCTTTCGCCATTATTGATGAGCCGGTCACTCTGACCCTGCGGGTCGAAGACAGCGGAGCCGCCCCTGCAGGAGCGACGACGGCCCCTTTGGAAATCTCAGTCGACGGCGGTGAGGCTGAACGCTTTAGCATTCCCATCGGCATCGACGTCGAGTTGCCCGTCACGCTGCCGCATGGCGGGCGCAACGTCATTCAGTTCACCATCCCGCAAGCCGAGGGTGAGTTGACCGATCGGAACAACACCGCCCTGATCCAGATGAACGGCGTACGCGACCGGTTGCGCGTGCTGCTGGTCTCGGGTGAACCGCATCCCGGCGGGCGGACGTGGCGCAACCTGCTGAAATCCGACAGTTCCGTCGATCTTGTACATTTCACCATCCTGCGCCCGCCAGAAAAGCAGGACGGCGTGCCGGTGGATGAACTGTCGCTGATCGCCTTCCCGACCCGCGAGTTGTTTCTGGAGAAGATCAACGATTTCGACCTGATCATCTTTGACCGCTACAAGCGGCGGGGCATTCTGCCGGCGATCTATCTGGATAATGTGACCAGCTATATCAACGACGGCGGCGCCGTGCTGATTGCGGCGGGTCCGGATTTTGCCTCGGCCGATAGCATTTTCCGCTCGCCTCTGGCACCGATCCTGCCCGCGCAGCCCACTGCCCGCGTGCTGGAAGAACGCTATGTGCCGATGGTCAGCGATCTGGGCCACCGGCATCCCGTAACCACCAATCTCGGGGATTCCGAAGACTGGGGGGCGTGGCTGCGGCAGATCGATGTGAACCATCGGTCCGGCGAAGTTTTGATGACCGGACTGGACGAGCGCCCTCTGCTGGTGCTGGACCGGGTGGGCGAAGGACGGGTGGCGATGCTTGCTTCGGACCATGCATGGCTGTGGAGCCGGGGGTTTGAAGGGGGCGGACCGCAACTGGAGTTGTTGCGCAGGCTGGCCCATTGGATGATGAAAGAGCCCGAGCTGGAAGAAGAGGCGCTGTGGGCCGAAGCAAACGGCCAATCCATGCGCATCATCCGCCAGACGCTCGAAGACACCGTGGGTCCGGTGACAGTCACCCGCCCAAATGGTGAAACACTGGATATCACGCTGGAAGAAGTGACGCCCGGGCGGTTCGAGGCGCGGTATTTCGGGCCTGAAATTGGCCTCTACCGCCTGCAGGAAGGTGACCATGCCGCAGTGATTGGTCTCGGCCCTGCGGCACCTCGGGAGTTTGAACGCACCATTGCGACTGGCGAGATACTTCAACCGGTTCTGGACGGCTTGCGCGGCGGTGTGGTGCGTTTGGAAGACGGCTTGCCCTCCATCCGCAACGTGCGCGCGGGTCGGCCCGCAGCGGGGCGCGGGTGGATCGGTTTGACCCCTCGCAACGCCTATGAAACACGCGATGTCACTCAGGCGGGCCTGTTGCCGCCCTGGCTCGTCCTGCTGCTGGCCGGTGGGTTTCTGCTGGGCGGCTGGTTGCGGGAGGGGCGAGGCTGACGCCGTTCAGTCAATCCGCACCGACACCTGATCTGACTGCCCCTGCGAATCCACGACGACCAGCGCTGTATAGCCCGGTCCCGGGTTTGGGATTTCGAACTCCCTATGGCGTTGACCGGTCATCACAGGTGTCCCATTCGCCAGGACCGAGAACGGGCCGACCCCGCCCCGTAGCTTAAGGGTCAACGGAGTCCCAAAAGTCTCTAAAACGGCGTTTTCCGGCGGGAACAGCACATCCGGCGCCGCGGCATCGTCCTCGAAAGCGGCGCGACGCGGGCGGAACCTTTGCAGGGGAGGGGGCAATTGCGCGGCGCCGACAATCAGGGTTGCGGGTGGCGGTGGGCCGAGCGGTGCGAAACTGGGCTTCAGAAGGCCGAATGCCTCGAACAGCAGCGGGGCCGCAATTTCGCCGCCAAAGGCCCCCGGTACGGGTGTTCCATCCGGGCGACCCAGCCAGACACCGATGACATGCTGCCCGTCAAACCCAATGGCCCAGGCGTCTCTGTGCCCGTAAGACGTGCCGGTTTTGTAGGCCAGCCCACGCGCCGGTGCACCGGATGGCGGCACAAGACCGGCGAGAATATCCGCGACCTGCCACGCAGAGATGTCTGACAGGATCCGTTCGGTTTGCTCTGGCCGCTGCAGAACCCGGTCCCGCAGGGCCGGCCCTTGTCCGCCTGCAGCCAGTGTCGCGTAGAGTTGTACCAGATCGCGCAGGCTCAGACCCACTCCACCCAGCGAAATCGCAAGCCCCGGGGACCCGCCCGACATGCGCGGATTGGTTCCAGCGTTGCGCAGGGCGGCCATCACGCGGGCCGGTCCCAGCTCATGGGTCAACCGCACAACAGGGATGTTCAGGGACAGCTGCAACGCGTCACGCACCCTGACGTCGCCCCGGAACGCTCCGTCGAAATTCCGTGGTGCATACCGGCCAAACATCACCGGGCTGTCGCTGATCAGGGTTTCGGGATGCGCCAGACCCTGATCAAAGGCGAGCCCATAGATCAGAGGTTTCAGTGTCGATCCCGGAGACCGCAGCGCCGTGCTCATGTCGACGAACCCCTGCCGGTTGTCGTGGTATCCGGCGGACCCGACCGAGGCCAAAACCTCACCGTTTTGATGATTGGCCACGATCATGGCGCCGGACACCTGCGGGCCAACCCGGGCGGCGGCCTGCGCAACCAGTGGCTCCAGCCGGGATTGCAGGGTCGCCGCCAGCGTCAGATCATGCATGCGGGCCTCGGGGTGCATGCTCAGCACGCGATCTGTCAGATGCGGGGCGAGGCGCGGAAAGGGTCGCATTTCTACAGGTATGGGTTCAATCTGAGCGCTGCGGGTTTCTGGCTCGGACAGAACGCCGTATCCCTGCATCCTCTCCAAGATCCGGTCGCGGGCCTGGCGGGCCGCATCAGGGCTGCGATCCGGTCGCCGTGCTTCGGGTGACTGCGGCAGGGCAATCAGCAGCGCGGCCTGGGCCGGTGTCAGCCGCCGAGGGTCCTTGCCGAACCAGGCGCGGGTTCCGGCGCGAATGCCTTCCAGATTTCCACCATAGGGCGCGTGCGTCAGGTACAGCTCAAGGATCTGTTGTTTGGTCAGACGTTGTTCCAGCGCCAATGCGACCCTGATCTGGCGCAATTTGCCGTTCCAGCGCCCGGTCGGGCCATCCTCGATCAGGCGTGCAACCTGCATGGTCAGTGTTGATCCGCCCGACACGATGCGCCTGTGCCAGAGGCTTTGCGCCGCAGCCCGTGCCATTGCCACGGGGTCTACGCCCTGATGCGACCAGAAGCGTTTGTCTTCGTACCGGATCAACATGTCGGTAAAGGCGGGGTCGACCGGACCGGGCCGCAGGCGCCAAATGCCGTCTTCGACCGGGATGGCGCGCAGCAGGGCTCCGGTGCGGTCCCGCATCTCGACCGAGGTTTCCGCCAGTACAGGCGGCAGGTCTGTGGTCACCACCCACGTCTCGGCCCGATCCCGCGCCAGCGCGGCAAGGTACAGGAACCCGGCCAAAGCCACCAATAACCGCGTGGCCCTAGGCATGGTCGTACCGTGCAACGGGATATGACGGAGCGCTAATCACCGGACCGCAACGTGGGCCGTACCGGTGCGCGCCCTGTTCCGGGGCCGGTACATATCCTCGACCGAAGCTGCTGGAAGGCGGAACTCTCCCGGAGTGACCGCGCGGGCCACATAGGCAAGTGTCACGGTCTGCCGACCAAACAGATCGACCGCCGCCAGAAACCGGTCCGAGCGAAACTCGGTATGGGTCGCCTCGGACAGGTCAAGCCAGTCCAATGCCCGTACATCACCCGAGCGCAGCAGGCTGGGATTGTCGATTTCGATCCCTGCGGCCAGCGGATCGTCCACTATCAGCCGCGCCCCGCCATTTTCGAAGGGCCGAACTGTCAGAACGGTCACAAACCGGTCGCCAACGGTGAAATCAGGGGTCTCGAGCGGGTCCCCTTCCAGCGAGTAATAGCGCCGCTCAATCGCGTAACCGGTGCCACCGGCTTCCGGTGCTACTTCGGGGATGCCGGTGACGGTCAGCGTTATGTCGGTCGGACGGCCATCTGTGGCGGTGATATTCAGGTCCTGGTTCTGTCCCGTTTCCAGAACCTGCACGAACGGCCCCTCAACCATCGCACCATTCACCTTAAGCCCGCTTTGCGTTGGGTCCGAGACCAGCGCATGCGCCGCGAGCAGGGACCAAGCGGCCTCCTGCGTCGACAGGCGGGATCGCCCGGCGCTGATCCGCTGGATGAGGGCGTCCCGGTCGATCACCTCGCTTCCCGCATCCACGGCCAGGGTCAGCAGTCCGGCGGCGTCGCGCAGGTCGGTGCCGTAATCGGCCCGCCAGTAGGTCTGGTTCTGGGCGGGGCGCTGGGCCAACAATTGCGCTGCACGGGTGAACATTGCATCTGCGCGTGTCTGATCTCCGTACGCGGTCAGGGCCGCACCAAGCTGCGCTGCGGCCAGCGGTGTGTCAAACGCATCGCCTTTGACGTCTGCATAGTATCTCAGGTCGCCCATCGACGCTGCGCCTTCACGTGCCAGCACCATCAGCGCATAGGCGATGTCCTGACCGCCCGTGTCGAAGTCCGGCGCATAGTTGATGCGGTTGCGCAGGTTGTCCATCGCCTGAGCAAAGGCGCGATCTGATACGGCATAGCCTTGCGCGCGGGCGCGAGACAGGAAATCGGTGACATAGGCGTCCAGCCAGAAATCACCGCTGCCCGCACGCCAGAGACCAAAACCCCCGCTTGACGACTGCCGTGTCAGCACGCTGCGGATCGAGGCGTCAATGCGCTGATCCACGGCCGGACCGTTCCCAAGCCCCGTCGCCTGCGCGACCGAGGACAGGTACAACAGGGGCAATGCCTGGCTGGTGATCTGTTCGGTACAGCCGTAGGGGTAGCGGTTCAGCTGATCCAACAGGCCCGGCGTGTCGAACTTAGCCAGCGGACCGGCCGACAGGATCGCTTTGGCCGTGCCGGGCCGGTAGCCGTCGAACACATCCTGCGAGAACAGGAAGCTGTCGCCTGCGCCCAGCGCAAATCTCCGTGTCATCGCGACAACAGGATCATTCGCGCGCACGGGCATCTGCAAGGTCTGAGACAGGTCGCGGCCATCCGGTGTTGTGATGGACACACTGATCTCGGGGTCTCCAACCGTATTGGCGCGGATTGGAACCTCGAACACGGCTTTGCCGTGTTCTTCGAGTGCGAAACTTGCGGGAACTGCGCCGAGGTCCAACTCGGACGTGGTTTTCAGCCCAAGCGCCATATTCCCGGCAGCACCATCCGCATGGACGATTTCCAGCAACATCCGGCTTTGATCGCCAGGGGCGAGAAAACGGGGCAGGCTGGCGGTCACAACAACCGGATCGCGGACAATCATCTCTGCTTCGGCCTGGCCTACGGCGGCGCGGGACCACGCCACGGCCATCAGGCGGACCGTCCCGTTGAAGGCGGGCAGGGGGATGTCAATCTCGACCTCTCCATTGGCACCCACCTGAACCGGTCCACTGAACACCGCCATCAGGTCTTGCGTCGGTGGGGGCGACTGACGCCGCATTCCTGCGTCACTGTCGCCTCCGGATCGGACGATGCCCATCGCGCCGTTCATACCATCGATCAACCGGCCATATACATCGCGCAAGTCCACGCCCAGGCGGCGTTGGCCAAAGTAGTAACCCTGCGGGTCCGGGCTTTCGAACCCGGTCAAGTTCAGGATGCCAACATCCACGGCCGCTACAGTCAGCCACACGGGGTCGCCCTCTTGAGAGTTTTCGACCCTAACAAGGGCCTTTTGTGTTTGCCGGGGCAAGGTCACGTCTGGCACACCAATGGTTACGTCCAATTTCCGATCCGTCGCATCGACAGCGGCATGCGCCACACCCAGTGCCCGCGCGGGGTTCTGCCCGGCGGCGATATCCATCGGACGGATGACCGTGGCGGTCACATAGGCCCCAGCGCCCCACTCCTGCGTGACATCGATTGGGATCACGGTCTCGCCTTCCGGCACCTCAATCATTTCACGGTGGATCAGCCGGTTCGAGAGCACCTCGATCTGCGCCACACCCGCCATGCGCGAAACAATCCGAAGCTGCCCAGTATCACCCGCGCGATACCTGTCGCGGTCGAGCGACATCTCCAGCCTGTCCGGGGTCGTCGACGCGTCAGCGGACTGATACCAGCCCGCATAGAAATCGACCGCAGTTTCGGCGTAGGGTCCATCCACCCGTTGCACCACCAGCTCATACCGGCCCCAGTCGACAGGTTGGGTCAGGATCAGCGGGTCAGATGTAAAGTCAATCTCGCCCGTCGCAACACGGGTGCGCCGTGTCGTCGGCTCCCAATTCCAGTTGCCGTATAGCTGATACCACTGGTACCGCGTTTCAACGCGGTTCAGCGTCCAGCGCAGGCGCATGGGGCTGGGTGCCAGTTCAGGGGTCAGGCCGACAATCTGGAACGTGGCTTCTGTACCTTCGGGTATTACCTCTTCGAACATCGGCCTGATGCCGATCAGAGGCTGGGCCGGTTCAACGGGTACGGTCAGGCGACGCTCGACAGGGCGGCCGGAACCATCCGCCAACCGCGCGGTCACGGTTGCCTCAACAGGCCGTCTTTCCGTCTCTAAAATGGGGATTTCGATGGCAATCGTGGCCAACCCGTTTGCATCCGTGCGGGCGTCTCCGAAATAGGTGCTTTTCGTGGATACCTCCGCGTCATAGCGACCAAAGCGGTATCCTTCGAAGCCGGCCAGGGTCTCTGCCGGGGCCAAGCTGACCTGCCCTTCGATGGTCAGGTCAGAGCCTGGCGCGCCAAACAGATACCGCGCGTCGATGCTCAGAGGCGGGCTGTCACCCGGACGCAGGGGCGCATCGGGCAAGGATAGTTCGAAATCGATGCGTTCGGGCAGGAAGTCCTCGACCAGCACTGTCTGACGGGCCAGCGCATCCCCTTTGGGATCTGATTTGACCTCGATCTTCCACGCGCCACGCGGCGCGTCCACAGCAACCGGAAGCGCGAATACATGGCCTCCGGCAACACCGCCGTTCGAGACGGATCGACGGTATTCAACACCATCAGGCCGGTACAGAATGGCGGTGAGGGGCAATCCTTCGATCGCCAGTGCCTCACCATCGCGGGTCAGCGCGGTGACGTGAATCACTTCGCCGGCGCGGTATGCGCCCCGATCACTGGTCAGGAAGACGTCAACCGGCCCGGCGGGCGCACGCCCTTCGACACCTCGGTCCGACAGATCAAAGGCAGGATCGGTCAGCGACAGGAAGCTGAAGTCGCCATCACTTGCGGACGCAGTCACCAATGCCGGCGCACTGGCGCCGGTGCCGCGGGTCAGGCCCGGCTCAAAACCTGCGTACCCGTCTGCGTCGGTCTGTGCCTTGGCAATTACGGCATTGGCCTTTGAGATGAGCGAAACCTCGATCCCCGCGCGCGGGGCGGCATCGTGCAATCCGCGTACCGTGACATGCAGCCCGTCGGTGCCAAGGGCTGTGCTGAGCCCCAGATCGGTCAGTACAAACCATTGTGTCGCCCCCGGATCGTCATAGGGATCGGCCCCCGGAACACGTGCGGTCAGTGTGTAGATGCCCGCAGGCTGATCCGCGATGGCTTCGGCCATCGGCAGGCGGGTTGTCATGGTCTGGTTCAACTGATTGGGAACTTCAGCCGTGCCGGTCCAGATATCCTCGGCAATTTCGTCCGAGAACTCACGTTCCTGCCATTCGCTGAGCGGACGACCGAAAAAGTCCTGCTGCACGGCGCGCAGCAGGTTGCGGTCACTGACTCGCCGCAGGGTCAGGTCCAGTTCGGCAACGTTGACTGTCTCGGCTGGAAGGGCCGCATCCGCCGATTTGGGAAGAATGTAGCTGCGCCCCGGAAACCGGACCGAAGGGGTGCGATCCCGCACATAGTGGGTCAGTTCGACGCTGCGAGTCAGAACCTCGCCAGAGGCTGCGGGCAGGCCTTCGCGCAGGGTCAGGCGATACCGTTGGCCATGCGCGACCCCATCGACACAGAGCTGCGCATCGTCGACCTGTACTACCAGACCCTCGGAGTCGCGCTGTACAAACGGATCATAGTCCACTCCGGCTTTGACCAGTGGCTCAGAAAACGCGACGCAGATGCGGGGCAGAGCCGCATCGCTTTCGACCGTGCTGTCTGCGACACGGAGGCCGTATTTGCCAATTGCGTCATCCAACTTGGCCAAGACATCTTCGCGTGGCTGCACTTGTTCCGCCAGTCTGAGGACCGGGATCATGTCACGCCCGCGTTCCACCTCTTCCAGTGCATCGGCGAGGGTCATGAGGGCCGCAATCTGAACACCGGGTGCGTCTGCACGCAGATATCCGTTGATGGCGGCGTTCACAGCGCGAGTGCGCAGGTCCCGTTTTTCATTCCAGCCGGACGGGTTGAGGGTCAGCAACAATCGCGCGTATTCGGTCCAGAGGTCAGACGCATCACTCAGCGACACGGCGACACCGGTCCACTGCATCGCCTGGGTCACGTTGGTCGCATTGCGGGCCGCACTCAGAACCGCGTCGAGCTCCAGCCCACCCGCGTTGTGCACAAACCCCAGATCACGGGCCTGTTGCGCCGCGCGGTCCAGATCGGCTGACCGCAGGGCTGGCAGCGCCGCTGCGCGCGTTTCTGCCAGGTTTAGGGTCTGTTCTATCGTTGGTACCTTCTCTGCCGACAGGGCGCCTTCGTAGACGTCCTGCCTGTTCACGCCACTTTTGGGGAAACAGGCGTTTGACCGGGTATTGTACGTAAATGCAGTACACCGGTTGTTGGCCGAGCATGCCTGAATGCAGGACTGGAGGCCCGTGTCAAACAGCGCATCCAGGTCTGACCCGTAAAAATCCGCATCCCGGGTCGTGATATAGCGAAACTCAGGGGCGGGAGACTGGGCAAAACCAGCGGCAGGCTGAAGAATAAGCGGCAAAAGAAACGTCAGAATAAATAAAACAAAGCGGTGCATGACGGCCTCCTCTTTGCCGTCAGCCTCGCATGCCGTTCGCACGGTTTGCAACGGCTTAAACACTTTTTCACCGTCTGCCGGGATGTTGGGTGCAGGTTGTCTCGGGATCACCAAACATGAGTTTTGCAAACAAGCTGGCGCAGGAACGGCGCGCACGTCTGGCGGCGGAGCGATTGCTGGAATTGAAGCAGGCCGAATTGTCGGCGGCGAACCGGAAACTGGGCCGCCACGCGATGGCCTTGACCAGACAGATTGGCGAAACCCAGGCCGAGGTTGAGACGGTTCGCGGTGAGAATGAAAAGGTCAAATCCGACCTGACTGTTGCCAATGCCAAGATCGAAGTTGCCGAAAGGCGGCTTTGGCATTCGATCCAGACCATTCAGGACGGTTTTGCCTTTTTTGATGGCGACAGCCGCCTGATCAGCGCCAACACGGCGTATCTGAGCGTTTTTGAAGGTCTGGACGAAGTTGCGCCCGGGATATCGTATCAGCGTATTCTGGAGCTGCTGACGAACGAAGGGATCGTGGATATCGGGTCCGAGCCTGCAGGGACGTGGCGCGCCAGAATGCAATCCCGGTGGGCACGCAGCACCCCGCCGCCCGTCGTGATCCAACTGTGGAACGGCCATTACATCAGGCTGATCGATCAGCGCGGGCATGGCGGCGATGTGGTGAGCCTTGCGCTCAACATCACCGCCTCGGTCCGGCACGAGGCCGAGTTGCAGGCCGCAATGGAACGGGCCGAGGCGGCAAACCGGGCAAAATCCGCGTTTCTCGCCAACATGAGTCATGAAATTCGCACGCCGATGAACGGCATTGTCGGCATGACCGAGCTGTTGACCGAAACGTCTCTGGACGAAGAACAAAGGCTCTACGTCAACACGATCCGCAATTCCGGTGAGGCGCTGCTTGTCATCATCAACGACGTTCTGGACTATTCCAAGATCGAGGCGGACAAGCTGATCCTGCATCCCGAGCAGTTCGACCTGGAACGCTGTATTCTTGAGGTGGCAATGCTTCTCCAGCCCAGCGTGCGCGACAAGGGGCTGTCCTTGCTGGTCGACTACGACCTGTTCCTGCCGACCCTGTTTGTGGGCGATCCCGGCCGGGTACGACAGGTTCTGACCAATCTTGTGGGCAATGCCGTGAAGTTCACGGCAGAAGGTCACGTTCTGATCCGGGTCACCGGGGTGCCGCACGCGGATACGCAAAGCTGCGACATCCATGTTGCGATCGAAGATACCGGCATTGGCATCGAGGCCGACAAGGTTGGCCATATCTTCGGCGAGTTCAATCAGGTGCAGGATGAGCGCAATCGTCAGTTCGAAGGTACCGGGCTGGGTCTGGCGATCACAAAACGTCTGATCAATATGATGGGTGGCGCGGTCTGGGTCGAAAGTGAATTTGGGCAGGGGTCCTGTTTCGGGTTCCGCTTTTCCCTGCCCACAGCCGAAGGACCTCAGCCGGCCCCACCCGATCTGGCCGGGCATCTGAAACATGTCATGGTCGTCGAAGACCTTGCCGTGAATCGCGCCATTCTGGCCAAACAGCTCGGTCGCCTCGGGGCAGAGGTCACGATATGTGCCACGGGCGCAGAGGCGCTAAAGGCGATGACCAACTCGGTTGACCTGCTGCTTTGCGATCATGATTTGCCGGATATGGACGCTCTGGGGCTGGCCACGGCTTTGGCCGAAACGGGCTGGGCCGACCTGCCGGTCGTCGTGATGTCGGCCAACCCTGCCGTGATCCACGCCAGTCCTGCCCGTCATCTGATCGAAGGTGTCCTGCAAAAACCGATCCCCCGAGCCGAGTTGTTTTCACGGCTGATGGCGTTGGAAGGTCTCTCGGAAACGGTGGGTGGAACCGATACCTCAGGAGCAACACCGGTGGAATCGATAGCCGGGCCACAGGGCCAAAGGCGGATGCGGGTTCTAGCAGCAGAGGACAACCGGACAAATCAGTTGATCCTGAAAAAGATGGTCAAGGATCTGAACATCGATCTGCGCTTTGCCACCAACGGGATCGAGGCGGTCGAAGCGCATCTCGAATTCGACCCGGACCTGATCTTCATGGATATCTCGATGCCGAAGATGGACGGTAAGCAGGCAACAGCAGAAATTCGTCGGCGCGAGATCGAAACCAACCGCCACGTCCCAATCGTTGCCCTGACCGCGCATGCGATGGAGGGGGATGATCAGGGTATCCTGTCGGCCGGGTTGGACCACTACCTGACCAAACCCCTGCACAAGCAGCGCATCCACGAGATGGTTCTGACCTATCAACCTAAAGAGGCTCTGCCGGTGATTGCCGAAACTCCGCAGGCGGACTAGGCTCGGGTCATGACGCAGGATCGTGGTTTTCGTCCCCGTGCATTGGGTGAGATTGCAATTCGCTGTGCGAACATGAGCGCGATGGTGGAATTCTATGAGACGGTGATCGGGCTTGGGCGGCTCAGCGGTGATCATCACAGCGCCATCACCTTTTTTCGCATCGCCGAAGGGTTTGACGGACATACGCAGGTTCTCGCGCTGTTTCACCACTCTGCCACCCCGCGTCCGGGCCTGCACCCAAAAGGCGGCGGGCAGCTGGTAACGGGCGGTGGCTCGTCGCTGCATCACATCGCACTGTCCCTGCCGTTCAGCGAGCAGGACGCGGTGATGCGCTGGTATGAAGAGATCGGGCAGCCCTACAGGGTCGAGCAATTCGGCTGGATCGGCTGGCGCGGTATTTTCACCGAGGACCCCGAGGGGAACACGGTCGAACTGGTTGCATACGACCCGTCGATGTTGGATCAGGCCTGATAGGGGCGCACGAAGACCGGTTTGCTCTCGTCTGACAGGTCCGGTCGGTACACGTAACCACCGCTGTCAAAATCCAAAAGACCTTTGGGATCGGTCAGACGGTGCTGGATGACGTACCGCGCCATAGCTCCGCGCGCCTTTTTGGCGAAGAAGCTGACAATCTTGGGGGTGCCCCCTTTGTCTTCCATGAACACCGGTGTGATCACGCGCAGTTTCAGGGCTTTGGGGTCCACAGCGCCAAAATACTCCTGGCTGGCGCAGTTGACCAAAACATCGGTTCCGATCTCGTCGGCCTGGGCGTTCAATGCTTTGCTCAGCTGATCGCGCCAGTAGTCATACAGGTTCTTGCCACGACGGGTTTTCAGCTTGCTCCCCATCTCAAGCCGGTAGGCCTGAATCGCGTCGAGCGGACGCAAAATGCCGTAAAGACCGGACAGGATGCGCAGGTGATCCTGCGCCCAGACCATCTCATCCGTGTCCAGCGACGCAGCCTCAAGCCCCTGATAGGTATCGCCCGCAAAGGCGAGGGCGGCCGGACGGGTCATGTTGGGGTCAGGTGCGTCGGAAAACACGCGGTACCTGTCTCGATTTAGGCGCGCAAGATCATCGCTCAGGTCCATCAGTGTCTTGAGATCGCCAAGGGTCAGATTGCGGGCGGTCTTCGAGAGCCGGATCGCGTCATCCTGAAACTCGGGTTGCGTGGCCTCTACGTTGCGCTCTGCCCAATCCAGCCGCTTGGCCGGGGATATCACTACCAGCATGTCCGCCCTCATTCCTTGCCTGTTCGGCTGTATCTAGCCCGCGATACGCAGCACGTCCAGAAAGGCGGCGCCAAACCTTTCGTGGCGTCGATCGCCCAGAATCTGTTCCATCACATGCGGATCGTCCGTGCGCAGTTGCGCGACCTTGGCCAGTTGCGAGGCCGAACAGGTCAGAGGCTTGTCGATGCCGTCCGGGCCACGCGACAATTGCGACTGAACCTCAAGCAAACGGTCATAAATATCGCCCTGCTCGCGCCCGGCGAGTTTGCGCCGCGCCGGGTGCAGGTCTTCCTTGGCACCAGTCAGCACCTCAAGAAACGTGGCGCCGTAGCGCTCGAGCTTTTTCGCGCCTATTCCGCTGATCCGTGCCATGTCGTCCAGAGTCTTGGGACGGGTTTCCGCCATTTCGATCAGAGTGCGATCCGGGAAGATGACATAGGCCGGGACGCGCGCGGATTCCGCCAGCGCGCGGCGTTTGGCTTTGAGAGCCGACAACAGCGGCGCGTCCTCTTCCGAGACCATGGCCTTCACCGCCGGTCGCCGGGTCGCTTTGCGGATCGAGTCCTTGCGCAGTTCGATCTGCGCCTCGCCCTTCAGGATCGGTTTGGCCGCTTCTGTCATGCGCAAGGCGCCATGGCGGTCAGGATCGGGGCGAACCAGATCGTGCCCCATCATCTGCCGGAAGATCGCCTGCCACTGCGGGCGGGACCAGTCTTTGCCGATGCCGTAGGTCGACAGGGCATCATGCCGCCGGGCCCGGATCTTGTCGGTCTGATTGGCCAAAAGGATATCGATCAGATGGCCTGCGCCAAACCATTCCTCGGTGCGCAGGATCGCAGACAGCGCCATACGCACGGGGGTGGTGCCGTCGAAGATTTCGGGCGGGGCATCGCACAGATCGCATTTGCCACAAGGCGCGGCCTGCTCGCCGAAATAGCCCAACAGGGTCTGACGCCGACATTCCAGCGCCTCGGCCAGGCCCAGCAGGGCATTCAGCCGCGCGTGATCGGCCGAGCGCCGCTCGGACGGGGCAAGCCCTTCGTCGATCTGCGAACGGCGCAAGCGAATATCGTCCGGCCCGAACAAGGTCAGGGTTTCGGCAGGGGCGCCGTCGCGTCCGGCGCGCCCGATTTCCTGATAATACGCCTCGATGGATTTGGGCAGGTCGGCATGGGCGACCCAACGGATGTCAGGTTTGTCGATGCCCATGCCAAAGGCCACGGTGGCGACCACGATCAGGCCATCTTCGCGGGCAAAGCGGGTCTCGACGATGCGGCGATCCTCGGCCTCCATCCCCCCATGGTAGTGGCAGGCGGTATGGCCATCGGCGCGCAATGCCTGGGCCAGCGCTTCGGTCTTGCTCCGTGTGCCGCAATAGACAATGCCTGACTGCCCTCTGCGGGCTGCAGCGAAGTCGAGGATTTGCTTGCGTGGTCCGTCCTTGGCGGCGAAAGCCAGATGTATGTTGGGCCGGTCGAAGCCGCGCAGAAACTTTCGCGGTTCGATACCGTCGAACAGCTTCTCGACAATTTCATCCTGCGTTTCCGCATCCGCTGTTGCAGTAAAGGCGGCCAAGGGCACGTTCAGCGCGCGCCGCAGCTCTCCGATCCGCAGATAGTCGGGGCGAAAGTCATGACCCCATTGGCTGACGCAATGCGCCTCATCCACCGCAATCAGGCTAACACTGATCCGACGCAACATGCCCAGCGCGGATCCGGCCGCCAGCCGTTCCGGTGCCATATAGAGTAGTTTCAGCCGCCCTTCTTCGAGCGCTTCCCAGACGGCGTCGGTTTCTTCAGGGGTGTTTCCCGAGGTCAGCGCGCCAGCCTCGACCCCGGCCTCCTGCAGGGCGCGAACCTGATCGCGCATCAGGGCAATCAGGGGCGAAATCACCACGGTCACACCGTCCCGCAACAGGGCAGGTAACTGATAGCACAGCGATTTGCCGCCGCCGGTTGGCATGATGGCCAGAACGTTCTCACCCGCCGTCACGGCATCGACCACCTCTTCCTGCCCGGGGCGGAAGTCGTCGAATCCAAAGACATCTCGCAGCAACGGTGCGGCGTCGAACATGTGCGGGGTAGCCCTGTTTTATAGTTTGGCTGCTCTTAAGACAGGACCATCACATACTAAGATTCAGTGAACAAGAGGTCAGTAGAAATAGACCATGTTGTTGACCAGAACAATCCGCAAGGCGTACACGCCGATCAGAACCACCAGCGGGGTCAGATCGATACCGCCCATGGCGGGCAGGATACGGCGGATCGGGCCGTAGATGGGTTCCAGAATGCGGTTCAACCCATACCAGATTTGCGCCACAAGCTGTTGATGCAGGTTCAGCACCTGAAAATTGATCAACCAGCTCATGATCACATGGGCGAGGATGATGAACCAGACAACGTCAAGGATCAGCAGCAGGATTTGGATCAGCGACAGCATGGGAACTCCGTTTTCACATCTGTCGAGACCTAAGCGCCCCCGCGTCAAAGAGCAAGTCCGGGCCAATTGAAAGCTTGCGAAACGCACCAAAGGCCCGTCTTATGAGCGCAAAGACGGCAAGAGGCAGGTATGGCAGAGATTTCCAAGCGCAAGCGCATCTGGGGATGGTGGTTTTTTGACTGGGCCAGCCAGCCTTTGCATACCCTGTTGGTCACCTTTGTCTTTGGCCCCTATTTCGCCGGTGTGGCCGCCGGGTATTACGCAAACACCGGATTGGACGCCGAGGCCGCCGCCGCCCAGGCGCAGACGGTCTGGGCAAATTGCCTGACCATCACCGGGCTGATCATTGCCTTTGGGGCGCCGCTTCTGGGCGCGATGGCGGATGTGTCCGGCCGTCGCATTCCGTGGATTTTCGCCTTCTCGGTAATGTATGCCGTGGGCTCTGCTGCTTTGTGGTTCACGCTGCCGGATGGCTCGAACATGTGGTTGATGCTGTCTGCGTTTGGCCTTGGGTTTGTAGGGGCGGAATACGCGCTGATCTTTATCAACTCGCAACTCCCCGATCTGGGGGATGACAGCGAGGTCGGAGAGATTTCCGGGTCGGGTTTTGCCTTTGGCTATTTCGGTGGCCTGATCTCGCTTGCAATCATGCTGACGTTGTTTGTCGAACAACCCAACGGCAAGACCCTGATAGGCATGGACCCTGTTTTTGGCCTGGATGCCTCGCAACAGCAGGGTACGCGCTTTGTCGGGCCGTTTACGGCCGGTTGGTTTATCCTGTTCATGGTTCCCTATTTCCTGTGGGTTCGGGATGATCCGAATACGGCCAAAAAGGGCAGCGTGGGCGAGGCGCTACGGCTGCTCGGCAAATCGGTATCCGCCCTGCGCCACCGGGTCAGCCTTGCCACGTATCTCGGCTCGTCGATGTTCTATCGGGATGCGCTGAACGGGCTCTACAGCTTTGGCGGGGTCTATGCGCGTCTGGTGCTGGAATGGGACCTGATCAAGATCGGCGTCTTTGGGATTGTCAGCGTGCTGGCCTCGGCCATCTTTGCCTGGATCGGCGGAAAGATGGACAAGAAATTCGGCCCCAAGCCGGTCATTTTGGTGGCCATATGGGTACTGATCTTTGTTTGCATAACAGTCGTCTCGATGGATCGGACGCAGATATACGGTATATCGCTGCCCGAAGGATCCGGACTGCCGGATCTGGTGTTTTTTGGCTGCGGCGTTCTGATCGGTGGCATGGGCGGCATTCTGCAGTCCTGCAGCCGATCCCTGATGGTACGCCATACCGACCCTGCAACCCCTGTCGAGAGCTTTGGCCTTTACGGGTTGTCGGGCCGCGCCACGGCTTTTGCCGCCCCGCTGTTGATCGGAATTGCAACAACAGCAACCGGGAGTGCACGTCTGGGGGTGTCACCCATCATTCTGTTGTTTATTCTGGGTCTAGTCCTGATGCGCTGGGTCAGACCGGAAGGGGATCAGAGCAGATGATTTTACTACGACTTTTGGCACTATTCACCGCGATAACACTTGCTGGCGCCGCAGGGGCGCAGCCACTGGCCAAGCAATTGTTCGGCGCGCAAAAGCAAAGCTCACAGCAAAAACCGGCGGCCTTCGGCAGCTATTCGCGCGGCTGCGCCGCAGGGTCGGTGCAATTGCCGGAAACCGGGCCAACATGGCAGGCGATGCGCCTGTCGCGTAACCGCAACTGGGGGCACCCAGAGGCCATCGACTATGTGCAGGACCTCAGCAAATTCGCGGCCCGGCAACCGGGTTGGAATGGTCTCTATATCGGGGATATCAGCCAGCCGCGCGGCGGGCCGATGACATCCGGGCACCGCAGCCACCAACTGGGGCTGGATATCGATATCTGGATGCTGCCGGGCGACAACATGCGCCTGTCCCGCAAGGCGCGCGAGAATCTCTCGTCGATCTCTCTGCGCCGATCCAATGGGGCCTACGTGAACAACAACTGGACCAAGCAGCACCACGCTGTTCTGCGCGAGGCGGCCAAGGACAAACGTGTGGCGCGCATCTTCGTGTTCCCGGGTGCCAAGGTGCAGATGTGCAATGACGAAAAAGGCAACCGGGCCTATCTGCGCAAGATCAGGCCCTGGTGGGGGCATCATTATCACTTCCATGTAAGGCTGAACTGCCCGCGAGGATCGCGTGGATGCGTGAACCAGGATGCGCCGCCAAAGGGCGATGGCTGTGCCGAGGCGCAGCAATGGGTGCAGAACATTCTGAATCCGCCACCGCCGGATCCAAATGCGCCGCCGCCCAAGAAGCGCCGGGAATATGTTCTGGCGGATCTGCCCCAGCAATGCGCCGCGGTTCTGCAATCCAACTGATTGCGGCCCTGCTGCTCGCCGGGTCGGTCTGGGCGGTCGATGTCAAAACGGCGACCCAACTGCACAGCTTTGTCTGGCGGCACACTGCCGAGTGGTTCGGCGGGTTTTCGGCCCTGCACATTTCAGAGAACGGGCACCACGTGATGGCGGTCAGCGACCGGTCGGTTCTGGTGACCGCGCGCATTGAACGCGACGGGGATCGGATAACAGAATTAAAGATTGTGGGCCATTGGCCGCTGCTGTCGAGCACGGGCCGCATCATGCTGGGCCGTGCGGGTGATTCCGAAGGGCTCGCCGTCACCCCGGAAGGTGGCTTCTATATCTCGTTCGAAGGCGTGCACCGCGTGGCGTATTACCCTGCGCCCGGCACCAAGGCGCGTGTTCTGCCGCGCCCCGCAGCGTTCGATGGGCTCGACCTCAACGGGTCGTTCGAGGCATTGGCAATCGACGATCAGGGACGCCTGTACACATTGACCGAGAAAAGCCGGACTGCGCAGGGCGATATCCCGGTTTATCGCTGGAATGGCCGCGCCTGGTCCACGCCATTTGTTCTGCCGCAACGGGATGGTTTCCTGCCCGTCGCCGCGGATTTCGGGCCTGAAGGTCGGCTTTATGTTTTGGAACGCAGCGTGTCCCTAACGGGGTTTCGCTCGCGCCTGCGCCGCTGGCAGATCGTTGATGATGAGCCCGAAGCCGAAGAGATCCTGTTCGAGACTGGCACAGGCGCACATGACAACCTCGAAGGCCTGTCAGTCTGGCGCGATGATCTGGGCTGGCTGCGGGCGAGCATGATCTCGGACGACAACTTTCTGGCGTTGCAGCGGACGGAACTGGTGGAATACCTGCTGCCCGATTGACAGGGCCGCAGCAAAGGTCTAAACGCTCGGCCTGCCTTGGGACGAACCCGGGGCCAAGTCGCCGCTACCTTGTCAAAACGGGCATCAAAATATGCAACGCGCCTACATCCCCGGCATTATTGCCATGGCCACCATTGTTGTGGCCTCGAACATTCTGGTTCAGTTCCTCATCTTAGACGGGCTGCTGACTTGGGGTGCCTTCACCTATCCTTTGGCCTTTTTGGTCACGGACATCATGAATCGTGTCTACGGCGTGGGCTCGGCGCGCAAGGTTGTGTTTGCGGGGTTTGTCACCGGTATCATCTGCTCGCTGATCGGCGGCCAGATCATGCTGCAGGGTGACGGGTTCACCTATGCCGCCGTACCGCTGCGCATCGCCGTTGCGTCGGGCACCGCCTTCCTGATCGCGCAACTCACCGATATCACCGTGTTCAATTCGCTGCGCAGTGGCCGCTGGTGGCGTGCGCCGCTGGTCTCGACGCTTGTTGGCTCGGCGCTGGACACCGCCCTGTTCTTTACCATCGCGTTTTCAGCCTCGGTCACGTTCTTCGGCGCCAATGCCGACGCCGCGATCAACTGGGCGTGGGAGCCTGTGCCCTTCATGTTGACCGGCCCGATGGCACCCCTCTGGGTGACGCTGGCTTTTGCCGACTGGCTGGTGAAACTTTCGCTGGCTCTGATCGCGCTGATCCCGTTCAAGGTGATCGTCGCGCGACTGACCGCGCAGCCCGCGTAAAAAACGCTTTGACATTGGCACAAGTTGTGGCACGCTTCTTTTCAACCGCAACAGATAGAAAAGGAGGTGATCCAGTGTCGAGAAAGAGATTGGAGAGAGGTGTCGGAACAACCGGGGGGATCGCCCGTTAGGGCAGCCCTTGGCGGAGCGCTCGCTCCGGCTGGTCGATTGATCTAACCGACCCACCTCCTGAACTTTCGAGGGGCCGTCCCGCCGGGGCGGCCCTTTTTGTTTTCGCGCGCCGCTTGTAAGGTCGCCCTCATGCTGCGCATCACCGACGATATCATCCTGCAGGACTGGGAACTGACTGAAAGCTTTGTTCGCTCGTCCGGTCCCGGCGGGCAGAACGTCAACAAAGTGTCGACTGCCGTTGAACTGCGGTTCGAGGCTGCGCGCTCGCCTTCGCTGCCTGACCCGGTGAAGTCACGGCTGAAACGGTTGGCCGGGCGGCGTTGGACCAAGGATGGCGCGATTATCATTCAGTGCGAAGAAACCCGCAGTCAGGCCCGAAACCGCGACATCGCCCGCACCCGGCTGGCTGAGTTGGTCAGCCGCGCTCTCGTCAAACCCAAACGCCGGATTGCCACTAAACCCACCTATGGCTCGGTCAAGCGGCGGCTGGCCACGAAAAAGGCGCGGTCGGATGTCAAAGCCCTGCGCGGCAGGGTGTCCGAAGATTGATCTGGTAACTTTCCGGGGCATCGTTACTCTGCCTTTCAATGACGGCGGGGAGTCAAGGCCATGAGGTTGGAGGGAAAAACCGCGATCGTGACAGGCGGTGCGTCCGGCTTTGGGGCGGGGATCGTGCAAAAATTCCTGACCGAGGGCGCCCGTGTCATGATTGCCGACATCAACGGTGCAGCGGCACGTGATCTGGCGGAACAGCTTGGTGAGAACGCTGTCGCCCAGGACGTCGATGTATCTGACAGCGCCTCGGTTGAGGCCATGTCTGATGCAGTTTTGGACAGATTTGGGCATCTCGATATTCTGGTGAACAATGCAGGCGTCACCCATTTACCGACCCCTCTGGAAGACGTGAATGAAGCGGATTTCGACCGTGTCTTCAACGTCAACATGAAGTCCGTCTACCTGACCGCGCGCGCATTCGTGCCGCATCTGAAGTCCCGGACAACAGGAGCGATCCTGAACGTTGCCTCAACGGCTGGTCTGTCCCCGCGCCCGAACCTCAATTGGTACAATGCCTCCAAAGGCTGGATGATCACAGCCACCAAGACAATGGCGGTGGAACTGGCCCCGTCCGGTGTGCGCGTCAACGCGATCTGCCCGGTGGCGGGTGAAACGCCCCTGCTCAAGTCCTTTATGGGAGAAGACACGCCTGAAACCCGCGCCAAGTTCCTGTCTACCATCCCGTTGGGACGTTTTTCAACGCCGGACGACATGGCCAACGCCGCGTGTTTTTTGTGCTCGGACGAGGCCAGCATGATCACGGGCGTGGCGCTGGAAGTCGATGGCGGTCGGTGCATCTAAATGAACGGATGACAAAGCGATGATCCCCGGACCCCGAAACCTGATCACCGACGTGCCCGGCCTCAAGGTCGGCAACGCTCAGGATGACGTCCTGAAATCCGGGACGACCGTGCTGACCGCTGAAGAGGCGTTTACAGCATCGGTCCATGTGATGGGCGGGGCACCGGGCACGCGGGAAACCGATCTGCTGAACCCGGACAAGTCCGTGACACATGTTGATGCAATTGCTCTGTCCGGCGGGTCTGCCTTTGGGCTGGATGCCTGTTCCGGGGTTTCGGACGCGCTCCGGTCTCGTGGTCGGGGGTTTCCTGTCGGCAGCACCGTTGTGCCGATTGTTCCCGGCGCGATCCTTTTCGATCTGCTGAACGGCGGAGACAAGGGCTGGGATCAAAACCCTTATCGTGAACTTGGACGCACGGCCTTTGAAAACGCGGCGCAGGAGTTTGCGTTGGGCACTGCCGGCGCCGGCACGGGCGCATTGGCGGCGATGCAAAAAGGCGGCCTCGGCTCGGCCTCTCTTGTGCTTGAGGACGGGATCACCGTTGGGGCCCTGGTCGCCGCCAATCCGATGGGCAGCGTCACCACGCCGGGGGACCGCCATTTCTGGGCCGCGCCTTTCGAGGTGGGGGATGAGTTCGGCGGTCTCGGCCCCGATCCGTCTTCGGGCTTGGGCCGTCGTCCTGCCAGCCGAAAAGCCGAGGCGATGCGCCTTGCCGGACCGGAGAAGGCCAATACGACAATCGCGATCGTCGCGACAGACGCCACACTGACAAAGCCGCAATGCCACCGAGTTGCCGTTGCCGCCCATGACGGAATTGCGCGGGCTGTCCTGCCTGCGCATACACCGGGCGATGGCGATCTGGTTTTCAGTATCAGCACGGGCGCATATCCGCTGGAGACCGGGACAGAACTGGGCCTGATAGGGCACGCGGCATCGCTGTGTCTGTCCCGGGCAATTGCACGCGCGGTGTACCTTGCATCCCCTGCCCCAGGGGACATTTTGCCTTGCTGGTCCGAGTTAAATGACTTTGGTTAAGGATGCGGTCTGATCGACCTGACACAGTGCCCGCGCGCGGCAATCTGCGCGTTGACTCTCTGCCGTGTCAGCGTTCCATTCGGGTCAGCCAATTTGTATCGGAGCAAAAACCAATGAATCGTATCCTCGCTACCGCACTCGTCGGTCTGCTGGCTGTCCCTGCCTACGCAGAAGGTGACGCTGAGGCGGGCCAGAAGACCTTCAACAAGTGCAAATCCTGCCACATGATCGCTGACCCTGACGGTGAGGTGATTGTGAAAGGCGGCAAGACCGGTCCGAACCTGTATGGCATCGCGGGCCGCACGGCAGGTACCGTCGAAGGGTTCAAATACGGTGACAGCATCGTCGCGGCGGGCGAAAACGGACTGGTGTGGGACGAGGTAACCTTTGTCGAATACTCCCAGGACCCCAAAGCCTTCCTGAAAGATTACTTGGGTGAGACATCGGCCAAATCCAAGATGACCTTCAAGCTGAAAAAGGGCGGCGAAGACGTCTATGCCTATATCGTCAGCGTGTCGGGTGAATAGCGATTAAACCTGAATCTGTTGCGAAAAAGACCAAAGGCCGCAGCCCCTGCGGCCTTTGGTGCGATTGATCAAACTTTATTTTGTGGACACTCTGGGACCAATCGGTGCATATCACCTGTTGTTTTGCACTCAAACGCCAAGCTGATCCGGCTGCAGCCAAATCCTAGTTCCCGCCGGATTGGCGGACCGGCAGCAGGAGACGACAGATGGGTATCATGATCCCGGCTTGGGTTGACGGCGAACTGTCCCCCGTTGACAAGCTGGAAGCACATGAAAAAGGGCTGAGACACAAGGCCGTGTCCGTCTTTGTCGTGCGTGGAACCGAGATTCTGATACAGCGCCGTGCACTGGGCAAATATCACACACCCGGTCTGTGGGCGAATACCTGCTGCACGCATCCCGACTGGAACGAAAGCCCCTCTGCCTGCGCCGTGCGCCGGCTGCGCGAGGAGTTGGGGATCACCGGTCTGTACCCCGAATATCGTCACCGGTTGGAATATCATGCCGATGTCGGCAATGGCCTGGTCGAAAACGAGGTGGTCGATGTGTTTCTGGCCCATGTGCGCGGCCCGCTGGAAATCGAGCCTAATCCGGACGAAGTCATGGATATCCGCTGGATCGACTATCACGATCTTCTGGCCGAGGTGCAGCGCCACCCGGACCGGTTCACCCCGTGGCTCAAGATCTATCTGCACAGCCATGCCGACACGATATTTGGTCCCGACCTGATCATTTCATCAAAAACCTGAAGCTGGCGGCAAATCCCTGCCTTGCATGGGCGGCGCAAGCCGCCTAAATCAACGCGTCATGGCCAAGCAGAAGACAGACCCGAATTACAAGGTAATCGCCGAAAACCGGCGTGCCCGCTTCGACTATGCGATCGAAGAGGATATCGAGTGCGGCATCATGCTGGAGGGGTCCGAGGTCAAATCCCTGCGCGCAGGCGGGTCAAACATTGCCGAAAGCTATGCCACGGTCGATGACGGAGAACTGTGGCTGGTAAACAGCTATATTGCGCCATACGAGCAGGCCAAATCGTTCAAACACGAAGAACGCCGCCGCCGTAAGCTGCTTGTGTCGCGCAAGGAACTGTCAAACCTGTGGAACGCGACGCAACGCAAAGGCATGACGCTGGTGCCGCTGGTTCTGTATTTCAATCACAAGGGTCTGGCCAAGGTGAAGATCGGGATCGCCAAAGGTAAGAAAACCCACGACAAACGCGAAACCCAGGCCAAACGCGATTGGTCGCGGCAGAAGCAGCGGCTTTTGAAAGACCACAGCTAAATGAGTTGGGCGCAACGCTGATCTTTTGCACCACGCCAGCGATGCTTGCGTTACCCGTCTCGTCCCGGTTCGTTTGGGTCGCTTGAAAACAGTGCGATCTTGTTGCCCTGCGGGTCGCGCAGGTAGCCGACATAGAAATGAGGTCCGTAGGAGGCCCGAAAACCCGGCGGACCCTCATCGGAACCACCTGCATCAAGTGCGGCGGCGTGAAGATCGCGAACCTGCTGCTGATTGTGGGCCTCAAAGGCCGTCATAGATCCGTTGCCAGCTGAGGCCGGACGCCCGTCGAAGGTTGGTTTTACATAGAACTCAGGCAGAATGGGCGTCTGTCCCGGTTCTACGGGCAGAGCGTAGCTCAGGCCCTCGGGGCCTTCCTCAAGCTCATACCCAAGGGCAGGCATGAACGCAGAGTAAAACCGTTTCGCGCGCGCGATGTCGTCGGTTCCAACTGTGATGTATGCAATCATGTTTTGCCTTTCTGTCCGACCGTTTGGGTGTTTCTGCCAAACGGTTTCATCTTTCTAAGGCAACACGGAATTACGCTCAATAAACGCCGCTGATCAAAATGCCATCGTCGCCTCAACCGCGCGTTGCCAGCGTGCGTAGGCCGCGTCGCGCTCATCCTCGGGCAAGCCCGGTTCAAAGCGCCGATCCAGTTGCCATGTTTCGGCGAATCCGTCCTGATCGGGATACACTCCGGCTTTCATCCCGGCCAGCCAAGCGGCCCCCAAAGCGGTGGTTTCCTGCATCACGGGGCGATCAACCGGGGCGCCCAGACAGTCCGACAATCCCTGCATCGCCCAGTCGGACGCGCTCATCCCGCCATCGACCCGCAGGATGACATCCGCATCCGCACCCCAGTCACCTTGCATTGCGTGCCACAGATCCCGGGTCTGAAAAGCAATGCTTTCCAACGTGGCCCGTGTAATTTCGGCTCGTCCAGAATTGCGGGTCAGCCCGAACATGGCCCCACGGCAGTCCGGTTTCCAATAGGGCGCACCAAGGCCGGTGAATGCCGGAACCAGAACAACATGCTGGGTTGGATCGGCCTGCGCCGCCAGCTCTCCGCTTTGCGGGGCCGAGTCGATGATCTGCAGTGCGTCCCGCAGCCACTGGACTGCCGCGCCCGCGATAAAGATTGACCCCTCCAGCGCATAGGTCCGCTGCCCGTCCAACTGATAGCCGATCGTGGTCAGCAGTCTGTTCTTAGAGGCCACGGGCTGCGCCCCGGTATTGAGCAGGGCAAAGCATCCGGTGCCGTACGTGGATTTCATCATGCCGGGTTGAAAGCAGGCTTGGCCGATTGTGGCCGCCTGTTGGTCACCGGCCACGCCGAGAATCGGGATGTTGCCGCCAAACAGGGACGTGCTGCCGAACTCTGTCGCACAGTCACGGACGTCCGGCAGCATGTTCAACGGCACATCCAACAGGTCACAGATTTCAGTGCTCCATTCGCCCTTGTGGATATCGTACAGCAAGGTGCGCGCCGCGTTGGTGGCGTCGGTGACATGGCTGCGGCCCTCGGTCAGCCGCCAGATCAGGAAACTGTCGATGGTCCCGAACAGCAGATCCCCGGCTTCTGCCCGGTCGCGTGCGCCCGGAACGGTATCCAGCAGCCATTTGACCTTGGTGCCCGAGAAATAGGGGTCCAGCAGCAGTCCGGTTTGCGCGGTGACGTCGTCTTCGCACCCCGCCTGACGGTAGCGTGCGCAGATATCTGCGGTCCGGCGATCCTGCCAGACGATGGCCTTGTGGATGGCCTTGCCGGTCGCACGATCCCAGACGACGGTGGTTTCGCGCTGGTTGGTGATCCCGATCCCGGCGATCTGTTCGGTGGAAACGCCAGCCGTTTCCATGACCTCGCGGCAAACCGTCAGAACGCTGTTCCAGATATCCTCGACCTCGTGCTCGACCCAGCCTTCTTGCGGGAAATGCTGCGGAAATTCGCGCTGCGCTGTCCCCGCCCGCTGCATCTGCGCGTCGAAGAGAATTGCGCGTGAGGATGTCGTGCCCTGATCGATTGCGAGAATATAGGTCATGCCTGCGTGTCTCCCCCGTTTCGTTTTGCGGGACTTTAGCGCAAACAGTCGCGGTCCCGCCAGAGCGGAAATCAGGCCGGTTGTACGGGGATATTGTCGATCAGCCGCACGCCGTCAGCCCAGGCCGTGATGAACAGCCGCGCGGGGCGCGAGGCGTGGGTCAATTCTTCAAGCGTTTGCGCGCAGCGCAGATCAATGTACTCAACATCGGTGAACCCGGCCGCCATCAGATCCGCCTCTGCCTTTTGCGCCAGCGGAGCAAAGGCCTCGCCTGCCGTCAGCCGGTCGGAGATTCCGCGCATGATCTCGCTTTTCTTCACGGCAATCTTCCACCCTTCGGGTGACAGCAACTGGTTGCGGGACGACATCGCCAGCCCCGATGGCTCACGCACCGTCGGGCAGCCGATGACCTCGATCGGGATATCCAGATCGCGGGCCATGCGGCGCACAACCAAAAGCTGCTGATAGTCTTTTTCCCCGAAATAGGCTCGATCCGCCTGCGTTTGCAGGAAGAGTTTGGCAACAACGGTGGCCACTCCTTCGAAGTGACCAGGCCGGAACGGCCCCTCCATCATATCGGTCAGGCCTGCCACGGACACAGTCGTGGCAAAACCTTGCGGATAGATCTCGTCGGGATCGGGGACATAGATGGCGTCGACCTGAAACGGGACCAGTTTTTCGGCGTCTTCATGCTCTGTACGCGGGTACTTCGCCAAGTCGTCTGGGTTGTTGAACTGTTTGGGGTTCACAAAGATCGTGACAATGACCCTGTCGCAATCGGCCTTGGCGGCGGCAACAAGGGACAGATGCCCGGCATGCAGCGCGCCCATCGTCGGCACAACGCCGATCACCTCGCCCTGCTGGCGCCATTCGGTCGTCAGAGCACGCAAATCCTCTAGGCGCCGCAAGATGGGTGCGGTCATATTTTGGGTCCCTTGGCCGGAGCCTGATCGGAAAACACATGCTCATCCGCCGGAAAGCTGCGCGTGCGAACCTCGGCGGCATATTCCGCGATGGCGGCTTCGGCCAGCGGTCCCAGATCGGCGTAACGTTTGACGAATTTTGGTTTGAACGCGGTGAAAAAGCCCAGCATGTCGTCCACCACCAGAATCTGCCCGTCGCAGCCGGGGGACGCGCCGATGCCGATTGTGGGGATCGCGATATCAACTGTGATCCGGTCGGCCAATCCTTGCGGAACCTTCTCTAACACAACCGAAAATGCGCCTGCTTCGGCCACGGCGCGGGCGTCTGCCAGTACAGCTTCGGCCTGGTCATCGCGCCCCTGAACCTTGTAACCGCCCAGCGTGTTGATCGATTGCGGCGTGAGACCGATATGCGCCATAACCGGAATGCCGCGTTTGACCAGAAAGCGGATGGTGTCGGCCATTTCGACCCCGCCTTCCAACTTGACCGCGCCCGCACCCGTTTCCGACATCAACCGGGCGGCATTGCGGAACGCCTGCGACGGGTCGTGTTCATAACTGGCAAAGGGCATGTCGACGACCATCATCGCCTTCTCCAGCCCCCGCGCGACCGCCTGCCCGTGCAGGATCATCATGTCCATTGTGACGCCAAGTGTGGACTGCAAACCGTGCAGGACCATGCCGACGCTGTCGCCGACGAGCACAAAGTCGCAATGGTCGTCCATCAGGCGGGCCATTGGCGTGGTGTAGGCGGTTAGGGACACCAGTGGATCGCCACCTTTTCGGGCGCGGATATCTTCGGCATTCGGGGCTTTTTTGCGGGCGGTGGCGCTCATGCTCGCTCCTGCGGGTTCATGTTGCAGTGCGGCATAGCAGATCGGACAGGGGCGAAGAAACCCCGGTTGCGCGAACATTTCCTTGAATGACCCAAGGTTTATAGGGACATTACCTGCAGACAGGTCCGTCAAACACGAGGCCATACAACCTCAGCGGGGAGAGAATTTCATGACACAGCAGACGTTTCGCAGCTTTGCCTCGGTGTTGGCGCTGGGCGCCAGCCTTCTGGCCGGCCAGGCTCTTGCCAAGTCAGACATCACCATCGCGATGCAGCTGGAACCGCCGCATCTGGACCCGACCAGCGCCGCAGCGCAGGCCATCGATTCGGTGGTGTACACCAATATTTTCGAAGGGCTGACCCGGTTTATGGGCGACGGATCAGTGGTGCCCGGCTTGGCGGAAAGCTGGGAAATCTCGGACGATGGAACCGTCTATACGTTTACGCTGCGGGACGGTGTCACCTTTCACGATGGCACGGCCATGGATGCCGAGGACGTCAAGTTCAGCCTCGACCGCGCCATGGCCGAAGACAGTGCCAATGCGCAGAAGGCCCTGTTTGCCGGGATCCAGAGCGTTGATGTTGTCGACCCTTTGACCGTCGCGGTCACATTGTCCGAACCGAATGGAAACTTTCTGTTCAACCTCGCCTGGGGCGATGCTGTGATTGTCGCGCCCGAAAGTATCGAAAACATCAAAACCAACCCGATTGGCACCGGTGCGTTTACTTTTGCGGAATGGATTCAGGGTGACAGCGTCACGTTGAACCGCAATCCCGACTACTGGGGCGATGCGCCCGCGCTAGAGACCGCGACGTTCAAATTCATCTCTGATCCGACCGCCGCGTTTTCCGCGATGATGGCCGAGGACGTGGACGCGTTCGACAACTTCCCTGCGCCGGAAAACCTGCCGCAGTTTGCAGCAGATCCCAGATTTCAGGTGCTGGTGGGGTCAACCGAAGGGGAAACGATCCTGTCCACCAACAACAAGCAGGCACCCTTTGATGATATCCGTGTGCGTCAGGCGCTGGCCCATGCCATTGACCGTCAGGCCATCATTGACGGCGCGATGTTTGGCTATGGAACGCCCATCGGCACGCATTTCGCGCCGCACAATCCGGCCTATGTCAACCTGACAGGCAACTCCGCCTATGATCCGGAAAAGGCCAGGGCATTGCTGGCCGAAGCCGGTTTTGCCGATGGGTTCGAAACCACGCTGCACCTGCCACCGCCGTCATATGCCCGCCGGGGCGGAGAGATCATCGCGGCGCAACTGGCCGACGTTGGGATCATGGCAGAGATCATCAATGTCGAATGGGCCCAGTGGTTGGAGTCTGTCTTCAAGGGCAAGGATTTTGGCCTGACGATAGTCAGCCACACCGAACCGATGGATATCGGCATCTACGCGCGGCCAGACTATTACTTTCAATATGAAAGCACCGATTTTCAGGCGCTGATGGACACGTTGAATTCAACCACCGATCCGGAAGAACGGGCACGGCTGATGGGTGAGGCTCAGCGCCTGATCTCCGGCGACTACGTCAACGGCTACCTGTTTCAGCTTGCCAAGCTGGGTGTGGCCAAAGCGGGCGTTCAGGGGCTTTGGGAAAATGCCCCCACGGCGGCCATTGATCTGACCGCCATCAGTTGGAGTGAATAGCCGACGGAGCTATCCGGCCCCGGCAATCAGCCAGTTGCCATGGACCCAGCCCTTGCGACGGGGCTGGCCATAGTAGACGCCAATCCATTTCCCTTGCTGCGCGCAGGTGCGGACCGTATCGCCATTTTTGAGCTCGTCGATCTTGGTGAAATTCGAGCCCGGGCCTGTGCGCACTGACAGAAAGCCATCGCCATTTGGATCCAACCCGGACACGATACTGGCCGCGCATCCCGCGGCTTGCCCGTCTTCAGAGATAACGAAGTCCACATCCAGGTGCTGAGCGGTCGCAACACCCGCTCCGCACAAAAACAGGGTCGCAAGTACGGTCATTTTCATAGTCAATTCCTTTCAAACAATGGTTGCAGGATAGAGCGGGGACCGATTCACAACAACGGATCTGATGCTGGACCCACAGCGCGGCGCGGCCTAACGTTACGCTGATGCTTCGCTATGCCCTCAAACGCCTGATTTCGCTGATGATCAGCCTCGCAGTCGCCTCGGTTGTGATCTTTGCGGTGATCGAGATCGCACCCGGGGATCCCGCGTCGTTCATGTTGGGTGTGAACGCTCAGCCCGACACGCTGGCCGCCTTGCGCGCAGAGCTTGGGTTGGATGTGTCCAAGGTCGAACGGTATTTCGACTGGGTTGGTGGCATGCTGGTCGGCGATTTCGGCACGTCCTACACGTATCGGACACCGGTGTCGCAAATGATTGCGGATCGCCTGTGGGTGTCTTTGCCTCTGGCACTTTACGCCTTGACCCTATCGACCCTGATCGCATTCCCGGCGGGGATCTACGCGGCTGCGCGGCGGGGACAGCCTGGTGATCTGACGGTGATGGGTGCCACGCAACTGGGCATCGCCGTTCCCAATTTCTGGTTCGCCATGATGCTGGTGCTGATCTTTGCCATCAACCTGCGCTGGTTCAACGCGGGCGGATTTGCCGGCTGGGACAAAGGGATCTGGACCGGCCTGCATTCCCTGACCTTGCCCGCTATTGCGCTTGCCCTGCCGCAGGCCGCCATTCTGGCCCGCGTCATGCGATCTGCCCTGCTGGATATTCTGGGGGAGGATTTCATGCGCACCGCCCGGGCCAAGGGCCTGAGCCGACGGCAAGCGCTGTGGCGCCACGGGGTGCGCAACGCCTTGATCCCGGTGCTAACCATCATCGGTCTACAGTTTTCGTTCCTGCTGGCCGGAGCCATCATCATCGAACAGGTGTTTTACCTGCCGGGGCTTGGACGGCTGGTGTTTCAGGCGATCTCGGCGCGCGATCTGATTGTGGTGGAATCCGTGGTCATGTTGCTGGTCTTTGCCGTGATCACCGTGAATTTCCTGGTTGATCTGGCCTACGCCGCCGTCGATCCGAGACTCAGGAGCAGGACATGAACCGAAACATGATCCTTGGTGCGGCTCTGTCCTCGCTGGTTCTGCTGGCGGCATTGGTCTCGTTTATCTGGACGCCGTATGATTATGCGGCACTGGATATCCCAAACAAACTGCAACCGCCTGACGCGCAGCACTGGTTCGGTACGGATCATTTCGGGCGGGATATGTTCTCGCTGATCATGGTCGGAGCGCGCACGTCAATTGCGGTCGCGCTGGTGGCCGTGGGGATTGGCATGGTCCTGGGCGTGCCGCTTGGGCTTGCAGCGGCGGCGCGCAAGGGATCGTGGCTGGACGAGGTGATCATGCGCGGCAACGATCTGGTGTTTGCTTTCCCCTCGCTGGTGATTGCGATCCTGATCACTGCCGTGTTCGGGGCTGGGGCGATCAATGCGATCATCGCTATCGGCATCTTCAATATTCCCGTCTTTGCTCGTATCACACGCGGCGCCGCGCTGTCCTTGTGGGAGCGCGAATTCATCCTTGCCGCTCGGGTCTCGGGCAAAGGCGCCGCCCGGATTTCAGCCGAGCACATATTGCCCAACGTGGCGAACCTGTTGATCGTACAAGGGACCATCCAGTTCTCGCTGGGTATCCTGGCCGAGGCGGGCCTGTCATATGTCGGGCTTGGGGCGCAGCCGCCCACGCCCAGCTGGGGTCGCATGCTGGCGGACGCGCAGACAATGGTCAGTTTTGCCCCGCATTTGGCTCTGATTCCGGGCATGGCCATCATCGTGACGGTGCTGGGTCTGAACCTGTTGGGTGACGGGCTGCGCGACTGGCTGGACCCACGCATTCGGGTGGCCCGCGCATGAGCCTGCTGGAGATCAAGAACCTCTCGCTGAACATCCACGGCTTGCCGATACTGGATCGGGTAAACCTGTCAGTGGCTCCGGGTCAAATCGTGGCCGTGACCGGCGAAAGCGGGTCGGGCAAATCAATGACCGCCCTGTCTGTCATGCAGCTGTTGCCCAACGGGGCGGTCCGTGAAGGATCGATCCTTCTGGACGGACAGGACCTGCTGAAACTTTCCGAAGCTGACATGTGTCGCATGCGCGGCGCGGCGATCGGGATGGTGTTTCAGGAGCCGATGACAGCGCTGAACCCGGTCCGCACAATTGGTGATCAGGTGATGGAAACGATCCTGATCCACAAAGCCATGCGCCGCGACAAGGCGCTGGATCGGGCGCAAGAGGTGCTGACCCGCGTTGGTTTGCCGCCTGACCGCTTCCCTTTGTCCCGCTACCCGCACGAGTTGTCCGGGGGCCAACGCCAAAGGGTTGTCATTGCGATGGCGATTGCGCTGCGCCCCAAACTGCTGATCGCGGATGAGCCGACCACGGCATTGGATGTCACCACGCAGGCCAGGATATTGGATCTGCTCAAGGGGCTGGTGGCTGAATTTGGTATGGGCCTGCTGATGATCACGCATGATCTGGCCGTTGTCGCCGATATGGCGAACGAGATCGTGGTGATGCGAAAGGGGGAGGTGGTCGAGGCAGGTAAGACCAACCACTTGCTGGCCCATATGCAGCACCCTTACACCCGCATGTTGTTCGAAGCGTCCGGTCATCAGGTTATCTTGCCGATACCCAAGCATCCTCAGCCCCTGTTGCACGTGTCAAACGTGGTTCGCGACTACCGCTTGCCCCGGAAAAACCTGTTTGAAACGCCCGGACATACCCGTGCCGTCGATCACGTGAGCTTTACCCTGAGCAAGGGCGAAAGATTGGGGCTGGTCGGTGAGTCCGGATGCGGAAAATCGACACTAACACGGGCTATTCTGGGCCTGGAAGAGGTGCAGAGCGGCGAAATTCTTCTGGATGGGCAGCCGGTTTTCTCAGGCCACTCGCCAAACCTGGCGGTGCGTCGCAAGATGCAGGTGGTGTTTCAGGACCCATTTGGCAGTTTCAATCCCCGGCACCGCGTTGCGCGTCTGGTCACCGAACCGTTTCATCTGCTGGACACGGCGCCCTCCGGATCAGAGCGACAGGACCGTATTGCCGAAATGCTGACAGCGGTCGGCCTCAGCCCGGATGACGCAACCAAGTACATCCACGAGTTTTCCGGCGGGCAGCGTCAACGAATTGCCATTGCGCGGGCATTGATCATCCGGCCCGAGCTTATCCTGTTTGACGAGGCTGTCTCGGCGCTGGATGTCTCGGTCCGCGCGCAGATACTGGACCTGCTTGCAGAGCTGTGCGACGCCTATGATCTCACTTACCTGTTCATCAGCCACGACCTGAGTGTTGTCCGCACCATCACAGACCGCGTTCTGGTGATGCGCGCCGGTCAGATCGTCGAACAGGGTGAGACAGAACAGGTGTTTGCGGAGCCCCAGCACCCCTATACACAATCGCTGATTGCAGCGGCGCCCCGATTGCCGGAGTTTAGAAAGAGCGTCGCATGAAAACACCAAAACCGCCTTGTGAGAGCCTGATTTTTAGGAGTGACCCATGACCAACCCTCTCTGGTTTGATCCCGGTCTGTGTCTGATTGGAGGCACGTGGACACCGCCCGTATCGGGACAGACCCTGCCAATGATCAATCCGTCCGACGGGTCCGAGATCTGTCATATTGCTCGGGGCCAAGGCGTGGACGTCGACGCCGCCGTTACAGCGGCGCGCGCGGCCCGCGAGGGTGATTGGGGCCGCATGACTGCGGTTGACAGGGGACGTTTGCTCAGCCGTTTGGGGCAGCTGGTGCAGGAGCGGATCGATGACCTTGCGCTGCTCGAGGCGATGGATGTCGGCAAACCTCTGACACAGGCCCGCGCGGATGCGCTGGCCCTTGCGCGGTATTGCGAGTTTTACGGCGGGGCGGCCGACAAGGTAATGGGCGAGACCATTCCGTATCTTGAGGGCTATACCGTCTACACTCTGCGCGAACCGCACGGCGTCACGGGTCATATCGTGCCCTGGAACTACCCGATGCAGATCATCGGCCGATCTGTCGGGGCCGCGCTGGCCATGGGCAACGCCTGCGTCCTGAAACCGGCGGAAGAGGCGTGCCTGACCGCACTTGGGTTTGCCCATCTCGCGATCGAGGCAGGCTTGCCGCCGGGCGCGCTGAACGTAGTCCCGGGGCTGGGCGCCGAAGCAGGGGCTGCGCTGGCGGAGCACCCGGACGTTGACCACATCTCGTTCACAGGTTCGGTCGCGACAGGCGCACTGGTGCAACAGGCAGCAGGGCGGAACGTCGTGCCTGTGACATTGGAATTGGGCGGCAAGTCCCCGCAACTGGTCTTCGATGACGCCGATCTCGATGCAGCACTGCCGTTTCTGGTCAATGCGGGCATCCAGAACGCGGGACAAACCTGCTCGGCATCCTCGCGCATTCTGGTGCAACGCGGGGTCTATGATCAGGTCAGGTCGCGCATGGCAGACGCCTACCGGGATCTGACGGCTGGTCCCGCAACAGCGGATTTAAAGGTAGGTCCACTGATCTCGGACCGGCAGAAAGACATTGTGACAAGTTTCCTTGCAAAAGGGAATGACCTGACCATCGCAGCGCAAGGTGAAATCGTCGGCGATACGCCCAAAAGCGGCGCCTATGTCAAACCCACTTTGTTCTCAGAAGTCCCACCGGATCACGCGTTAGCGAGGGACGAAATTTTTGGCCCGGTCCAGGTGCTGATCCCGTTTGACACGGAAGAACAGGCTCTCACCATAGCAAACAGCACCGACTATGGTCTCGTTGCCAGCATCTGGACACGCGATGGCGCGCGCCAGATGAGACTGGCGAAGCGCTTGCGTTCGGGTCAGGTGTTCATCAACAATTACGGGGCGGGCGGCGGCGTGGAACTGCCCTTTGGCGGCGTCGGCAAATCCGGCCATGGCCGCGAAAAGGGGTTCGAGGCTTTGTATGGGTTTTCGCAACTCAAGACGGTTGCGGCGTTTCACGGCTAGGCAACGCGCCTCTAAACGATCACCTCAATCGCCTCCTGTGCGCCCACACCAAACACCCGCTTGTAGCGCTCGATCTGGTCCGCCGGACCCATAGCCTTTTCCGGGTTGTCCGAGAGTTTCACGGTCGGGCGGCCGTTGGCGGACACGGCCTTGCAGACCAGCGAGAACGGCGCCAGCGCGTCGTTGGGCACAAGGCCCCGGAAATCATTCGTCAGCAGGGTGCCCCAACCGAACGAGATGTTAACGCGCCCCGCAAACTGGGCGTGCAATTCCTGAATCTTGTCCACGTCCAGACCGTCCGAAAAGATGATCCGCTTTTCCTTTGGGTCTTCGCTGCGCGACTTCCACCAGTCGATGGCTATTTCGGCACCAGCCGCCGGATCGCCGCTGTCGATGCGGATACCGGTCCAGCCTGCCAGCCAGTCGGGCGCCCGATCCAGAAATCCCTTGGTGCCATAGGTATCAGGCAGAATGATCCGCAGATTGCCGTCATGCTCGTCATGCCAATCGCTCAGAACATCATAGGGCGCCTGCGCCAGTTCCGCGTCGCTGTTGGCCAGTGCCGAATACACCATCGGCAGTTCATGCGCATTGGTGCCGATGGCCTCGACCTCACGACGCATGGCAATCAGGCAATTCGAAGTGCCGGTGAACGAGTCTCCCAACCCTTCGATCATCGCCTGAACGCACCAGTCCTGCCAGAGAAAGGAATGTCGGCGCCGGGTGCCAAAATCAGCGATGCCCAGACCGTCAATTGCGCCCAGCTGTTCGATTTTCTGCCAGACGCGGGTCATGGCGCGGGCGTACAACACCTGCAGCTCGAACCGGCGCATCTGGTTTATGACCGCACGGGAACGCAGTTCCATCAACACCGCAAGGGCCGGGATTTCCCACAGCATGACCTCGTGCCATTTGCCTTCGAACGTCAGCTCATACTGATCGCCCTTGCGTTCCAGATGGTAGGGCGGCAGGCGCAGAGCTTCGAACCATTCCATGAAATCCGAGCGGAACATCTGGCGTTTGCCGTAGAACATGTTGCCGCGCAGCCAGGTGCTTTCGCCCCGGCTGAGGCTGAGCGACCGGATGTGATCAAGCTGTTCGCGCAGCTCTCCCTCGTCGATCAGGCGGGCCAGAGGCACATGATTCGACCTGTTGATCAGTGAAAACACGACATCCGTTTGGGGCTTGTTTCGAAACACTGACTGGCACATCAGCAGTTTGTAGAAATCTGTGTCGATCAAAGACCGCACAATCGGGTCGATCTTCCATTTGTGATTGTACACACGGGTCGCAATGTCGACCATGGGGAACTCCTGCGATTTCCGTTGTTAGATCAATCGGCACGGTGATTGGCAAGAGTCGCTAATCTGATGACAATGCCCAGTTCAAGTCACATTGCAGGCATATTGTCAGTTCTTTTCGCGGGTTAGTGAAATGTGGGGATGGAACGAGAAGGTTGAAGTTTGTGAATGGGTCTCGAGTACGATTTTGACATTGTAAGAAACACATTTGACGACATAGATCCTGAAGGCACTGCTCTCGATGGCCGGGACGGCGTCGTCGTACGCGCGTTGTTTCGGAGCGTTAAAACTGCGGATGCCCTGCGCGGTGCGTCGCCTAAGATCCGCAAGATGTTTCTGGATGCCGGGTTTGGTCTGGAGGATCATAGCAGTGGCATCGCAGCCGGCGTGTATCCGCCCGAAGACATGCCTGATCGGGACAGGATTCTGCGCGCCTTGTTCGCCAACATCAAAAGCCGGGGGGTTCAAGGCGAGTATTGCGGCGAGTTCGACTTGTGGCAGTTCCTGGAGTGTGTTCGACGTGCGCGACCCAAGGCCGGCGTTGTGCGGGTTTCCCCTGTTCGGCATGAAATCCCGCAGCGATCTGAGAGCAAACCGAAACGGCGCGCATTGCCCGGGCGGCTTGGTTTTGCCCTGGGACTGGCCGTCATGTTGTTTGCGCTGTTCAAGTATTTGGCGGCGGCCGGTGCGTCGCCCTAAGTCAGCGCAACGCCGGCGTCCCGCATGGCCTGTTGCGCGGCGGCAAGTGATCCATCCATATCGATCGCCCGGCAAGCGTTCAGCCGCACGGTGACATCGAAGCCCAGCCTGGCCGCGTCGACAGCCGAAAAGTGGACGCAGAAGTCGGTTGCCAACCCAACCATGGTGAGTTGCCTGATCCCGCGTGTTTCCAGATAGCCTTTCAGACCGGTCGGTGTTGTCTGATCATTCTCGAAAAAGGCGGAATAGCTGTCGATGGCGCTGCGGAAGCCTTTGCGCAGGATCAGGTCGCCATCGACACGCAGATCGGGGTGGAACGCTGCACCATCCGAACCCTGAACACAATGATCCGGCCATAGGACTTGTCGGCCATAGGGCATGTCGGTCATCTCGAACGGGGCTTTGCCGGAATGTGCACTGGCGAACGAGGAATGACCGGCGGGATGCCAGTCCTGGGTCAGGATCACCGCATCAAATTCGTCCATCATGGCGTTGATCGGGGCAACCACGTCGTCGCCGCCGGCCACGGCCAGCGCACCACCGGGGCAAAAGTCGTTCTGGACATCGATCACGATCAGGGCGTGGGTCATGGCAGCCTCCTTGGATGCCCTATCGGTAGGGGGCCGGGCTCGGGGCGTCAATGCAGTCTCTTGCGACTCTGTGTCTGCGGGTTTAGACCGCGCGCATGTACACGATCGCAGCCCTTTATCACTTTACGCGGTTTCCGGACCACGTTGCCTTGCGTGCGCCTTTGGCAAAGCTTTGCCGCGCACAGTCTGTCAAAGGCACCCTGCTGCTGGCGCAAGAGGGGATCAACGGCACTATCGCTGGCCCCCGCGCGGGCATCGACGCGGTGTTGGCTCATATCCGCGCCTTACCCGGCTGCGCGGATCTGGAATGGAAAGAGGCCACCGCCGATCACCCGCCGTTTGGCAAAATGAAAGTGCGTCTGAAGAAAGAGATCGTGACCATGGGCCAGCCGGATGTCGATCCGCGCGCCCGCGTCGGCAACTATGTCGAACCGCAGGAGTGGAACGATCTGATCCGCTCGGATGACGTGGTGGTCATTGATACGCGCAATGACTACGAGGTGGCGATTGGCACGTTTGAGGGCGCAATAGACCCTGAAACCGCCAGCTTTCGGGATTTCCCGGCCTGGTGGGAGGCGAACAAGGATCGGTTTCACAATAAGCGCGTTGCCATGTTCTGCACGGGCGGCATTCGGTGTGAAAAATCCACCAACTACCTGCTTGGGCAGGGGGTTGAGGATGTCTTTCACCTCAAGGGTGGCATCCTGCGCTATCTCGAGGAAATGCCCGCCGAGGACAGCACGTGGCAGGGCGAATGTTTTGTCTTCGACAACCGCGTGTCCGTCGGGCACGGGTTGGTCGAAGGGCCGCACAACCTGTGCCACGGGTGCCGACGCCCGATCCTGCCCGAGGATATGAAACGCCCGGACTACGAGCACGGTGTGTGTTGTCACCGGTGCATCGACGAGACATCCGAGGCGGACAAGGCACGGTTCCGCGAGCGGCAGAAACAAATCCTGCTGGCCCGTGCGCGCGGGGTCGAGCATCTGGGTTCGGACTGACCGGCACGGAATTTCGGTTGCGATGACCGGCCCGAACCCCGAAGATTGCCTGCAGATCAGCCAATTGGAGCGCGCATGTCCGACGAACCCAGAACTCTGGAAGAATGGAAATCGACGCTTTTTGCCGCGCTGGGGCTGGTTTTGGCCAGCTTTCTGGCATGGTTCGGGCTGACGCGTCTCAGTGATGCGACGGCAGGGGACACCATCGGCACGATTGCCGCAGTTGGTCTGGTGATCTGGATCGTCTCGCAATCGTGGTTCTACATGACACAGGTCAGATCACCGCGCCGACTTTTGTTTCTGATGGGCGTGTCCTTTATTCAGGTTGTCCCGTTTCTGTTTGCCGCTGTCTACGGAGCGTTCGGGTACAATGATCTGTGCGTTGTCGGCGCAAACGGGCCTGCCGACGTGCTGTATTTCTCATATGTCACGTTTACCACCGTGGGATACGGCGATCTGAGCCCTGTCGGCCTGTGTCGCGGCCTTGCTGCGGCTGAGGCTGTCACGGGGTACATTCTGCTTGGCATGTTTGTCGCGGCGGCGGTCAGCATCTACGCACGCAATCACACCCATCACTGATTACCGGTTCTGATCGATCCAGCGCGACATCATCTGTTTGTCACGGAAGCACTCGGACGGGATCGGGCGTCGTTTGCTGCGCGAGATTCGTTCGGCAAACGCGACCTGCTTGCCGGTCGGGTAGTTGGCAAAGGGTGAGGTGTCCTGCGGTTTGTTTGCCGAGATCCAGTCAGACATGGATTTGCGATCGCGCTGCGCCTCGACCGGAATCTCGAGCGCGGATTTCTCAGCAATCGCGCGGGCATAGCGTATTTGCCGATCGGTGACCGGCAGCAGGTGATAATCGTTGCTGGGGGCATCGAACCAGCTTTGATGGGCAGCGTTGGACATGGCTCATTAACCTCTGTTCCACATGAGAACAAATATAGAACATTTTTGGAACTGTTTCAAGATTTCCGCCGGTCGCGACACTTTGCGTGCCGTTTTCAAACCAGCCTGTCCCGTCGTCTTGCGACCATATTCGGCGCGCGTTACCTGCGCGTCCAACACAGATCAAAGGACGAATCCATGAGATTTCAACCCACCGCCAGTCACTTCATCGATGGCGCGTATGTCGAAGATACCGATGGTGCCGAAATCGACGTTGTGTTTCCGGCCACTGGCGAGGTGATCGCCCGGCTGCATTCCGCGACACCTGCCATCGTGGAACAGGCTCTAAACAGCGCGAAAAACGCGCAATCCGCTTGGGCGGCCCTGTCTGGCACGGAACGCGGCCGGGTGTTGCGGCGCGCGGCTGATATCATGCGCGAACGCAACCGCGATCTGTCCATCATCGAGACGCATGACACCGGCAAACCTTTGCAGGAGACGCTGGTGGCGGATGCGACCAGCGGTGCGGACGCATTGGAGTATTTCGGTGGGCTGGCCGCGTCGCTGACCGGCGAGCACATCCCGTTGGGCGGCGGTGATTTTGTCTACACCATCCGCGAGGCGCTGGGCGTGTGTGTCGGTATAGGGGCGTGGAACTATCCGACCCAGATCGCGTGTTGGAAAGGCGCCCCAGCGCTCGCATGTGGCAATGCGATGGTCTTCAAACCCTCCGAGACCACGCCACTATCCGCATTGAAGGTGGCGGAGATCCTGATCGAGGCCGGTGCACCAAAAGGCATCTACAATGTCGTTCAGGGTTACGGAGATGTGGGGGCCGCGCTGGTCACCGATCCCCGCGTGGCCAAGGTGTCGCTGACGGGATCGGTTCCGACGGGCCGCAAAGTCTATGCGGCCGCAGCCGATGGTATGAAGCATGTGACGATGGAACTGGGCGGCAAGTCACCGATGATCGTGTTCGACGACGCGGACATCGAAAATGCGGTGTCGGGCGCGATCCTTGGCAATTTCTATTCGTCGGGACAGGTCTGTTCGAATGGCACACGCGTCTTCGTGCAAAAGGGTATCAAAGAGGCCTTTCTGACCCGCCTGTCCGAACGCCTTGCCACGGTCAAGATCGGTGACCCGCTGGACGAAGAGGTCAATTTTGGTCCGCTGGTCAGCGAAAGCCAGATGAACATTGCTTTGCGCTATATCGAAAAGGGCAAGGCCGAAGGTGCCAGGCTGGTCTATGGCGGCGCGCGGATCGATGGCGACGGGTTCTACATTCAGCCCACCGTTTTTGCAGATGTCACCGACAATATGACCATCGCGCGCGAGGAAATCTTTGGCCCGGTGATGTCGGTGCTGGATTTCGACACCGAGGAGGACGTGTTGGCCCGCGCCAACGGGATCGAATTTGGGCTGGCGGCTGGGGTTTTCACCAATGACTTGACCCGGGCCCACCGTATCGTGGCCGCATTCGAGGCGGGCACCTGCTACATCAACACCTACAACAACGCGCCTGTCGAAGCTCCGTTTGGCGGGTCCAAGATGTCGGGTGTCGGGCGCGAGAACTCGAAACTGGCGGTCAACCATTTCAGCGAAATGAAGACGGTCTACGTGTCGATGAATGACATCCAGGCGCCCTACTGACTCAACTTCACATTAGAATTTTTGGACCGAGAAGCTCTGTTCCCGACATTTCGCGTCGGGAACAGAGCACAAGCCCCATCCGACCTATGGCTGACTTTCCTGTATCCGAGCCGCTCTGAGAGGCCCGCATTACAGGAGAGTCGTCCTATGAAAACCCACGCACAGGCCGTTGTGATCGGAGGAGGCCTGGTCGGATGTTCGATCCTCTACCATCTGGCCAAGCTTGGATGGACCGATGTGGTCCTGCTGGAACGGGACGAGTTGACCAGCGGCTCGACCTGGCATGCGGCGGCGAACATCCACGGGCTGCACGACAACAACAACATCACCCGTATCCAGCACTATACGATGAACCTGTACAAGGAGCTGGAGAAGGAGACCGGGCAGGGCTGTGGGGTGTTCCAGTCGGGGTCTCTTTATCTGGCCCAGACCGAAGACCGCGAGCACCAATTGCGCCTTCAGGAAGCCAAAGCGAAATTCTACGGCCTGAACTTTTATGAGATCAGCCGCGAGCAGGCGATGGAACTGCACCCGCTGGCCCAGTTCGACGACATTCGCTGCATCATGTTCGAACCGGATGGCGGCAACGTGGATCCCTCGGGCGTGACCCATGCCTATGCCGCAGGTGCGCGGGCGATGGGCGCCACGATTGAGCGGTTTTGCCCCGTAATAGGCATTGATCAACAGCCTGACGGGTCATGGATCGTGCGTACCGAAAAGGGCGATATCCACACGCAATGGGTGGTCAATGCAGGTGGTCTCTGGGGGCGTGAGGTTGCGGCACTGGCGGGTATCGAGCTGCCTCTGCAACCGACCGAGCACCAGTATTTTGTTACCGAAGCAATTGATGAAGTCGCGACTTTGGGCCGTCGACTGCCATCCATCGCCGACCGCGATGGCGAATACTACTTCCGGCAGGAGGGCAACGGGCTGCTGATCGGGGCGTATGAGAAGGACATGCGGTTCTGGGCCGAGAACGGCACACCGCTGGATTTCGCCCATGACCTGTTTCCGGACGATCTGGACCGGATCATGGAAAACGTCATCCGCGCCACGGAACGCGTGCCGGTGGCTGCCACAGCGGGGGTCAAACGGGTGATCAACGGGCCGATGATCTGGTCTCCGGACTCGAATGCGATCTGGGGGCCGGTGCCGGAACTGCAGAACTATTTCTGTTGCACCGGTATCATCCCCGGCTTTTCCCAGTCGGGTGGCCTTGGCTTGCTTTCTGCCCAATGGATGATCGAGGGCGAGCCGCAATACGACATGTTTGCCTGGGATCTGGCGCGATTTGGCGATTGGGCCGACAAAAAGTTTACCAAAGCGCGGGTCGAGGATCAGTATGCGCACCGTTTTGCCATCCATTTCCCCAACGAAGAACGCAGTGCCGGTCGCCCCGCCCGTGTGCGCCCCGCGTACGAGATGCAGAAGGACATGGGCTGCGTCTTTGGGCTCAACTGCGGCTGGGAACACCCCCTATGGTTCGCTGATCAGCCCGGTACGGTGGACACCAACGGCTTCACCCGCCAGAACTGGTGGGAGCCGGTGGGGCGCGAAGTCCGGATGCTGCGCGAGAATCTAGGTGTTATCGATATCTCGAACTTCGCCAATTACGTGATCACGGGACCGGGCGCCCATGACTGGTTGGACCGTCTGGTCGCAAACCGCGTGCCGACCGAGGTGGGCCGCTCGTGTCTGACGCCGTTGATCTCGGTCCGGGGTGGCGTGGCGGGTGACTTTACCATCACCAAGGTTGGTGAAGACAACTACATGATGATCGGTTCCGGTATGGCCGAACGCTATCATCAGCGGTTCTTCAATATGGTAGACCTTCCAAAAGGTACAACGTTCGAGGTTGCCACCGACCGTATTGCCGGTTTCAACGTTGCCGGGCCCAGATCCCGCGAGGTCTTGCAGCGTCTGACCAACACGGATCTGGCCAACGACGCCTTTCGGTTCATGCGGTCGCAGACCATCGAGGTCGCGGGCGTCACTTGTCTTGCGATCCGCGTCAGTTTTACCGGTGATCTGGGATGGGAACTGCATTGCGCTGAAAAGGATCAGATCAGGCTCTATACGGCGTTGTTGGATGCTGCCAAAGAGCTGGGCGGCGGCCCGGTCGGGGGCCGCGCGTTGGGATCGTTGCGTATCGAGAAAGGCTATGGCTCTTGGGGCCGCGAATACTCGCAGGAATACTGGCCACAGGAGGTTGGTCTGGCCGGGTTGATCAAGCTGGACAAAGAGTTTCTGCACAAGGACGCCTATTTGTCCGTCAGGGACACTGCCCCGCGGGAAGTGTTGTCGGTCTTTGAGGTAGACGCCAAAGATGCTGATGCAGCAGGTGGCGAGCCGGTCTTCACGCCAGACGGGCGATCCGTTGGTCGCGTGACGTCGGGGGCTTATGGGTATTCGGTCGGCAAATCGCTGGCTATCGGATATGTGGATCCCAAAGTGGCTCAGCCCGGTGACACGGTCGAGATATTCATCCTCGGTAAACCGCACACCGCCCGGATCCTCGCCAAACCACCTTTCGATCCGGATGGGCTGCGTCTGCGCGACATTCGGACACCGGTGATGGAGCCGGCCAAGTGACCGACACATTTACCCGCGTTGCCGAGTTTGCCCTCAACCGACCGGCCGGGGAAATTCCGACCAGCGCGCGTGAGGCGGCGGCGGTGCTGATGCTGGACACGATGGGTGTCCTGATCGCTTCGGGGCCGATGCAGGCCGGTTTGATCGCCCGCGATACCTCGGCCTTACTGTATGCTAGCACCCATCCATCCCACAGTGCCCGCATGATGTTCGACGGGCGAACGGTCAGCATGGCCGGAGCAGCCTATGCCGCCGCCACGCAGACGGACAATCTGGATGGTCACGACGGTTACAATCCGACCAAGGGTCATATTGGTGTCGTCATCCTGCCTGCACTCGCGGCCCTAGCAGAACACTGTCCCGATTTGAGCGGCCCGGACGCTCTGGCCGCTGTTGTCACCGGGTACGAGATTGCCGGGCGGGCCGGTCTGTCGTTGCATGCAAGCGTCAGCGATTACCACACATCCGGCGCCTGGAATGCGCTGGGTGTCGTTGCGATGGCCGCGCGATTGCGCGGGCATTCACCGGAAACCATGCGTCAGGCAATGGGCATAGCCGAGTACCACGGGCCTCGCAGTCAGATGATGCGCGAGATTGCAAATCCGACAATGCTGCATGACGGCTCCGGTTGGGGGGCCATGGTCGGAATGTCAGCGGCTATCCTGGCCGAGCAAGGGTTTACCGGTGCTCCTGCAATCACGATCGAGGCCGATGCGGCCGCGCCGCACTGGGCAGATCTGGGTCAGGTCTGGCAGGTCGAGCAGCAATACATCAAACCCTATCCGATCTGCCGATGGGCTCATGCGGCCATCGACGGCGTGCGGGCGATCATGCAGGACCACGATCTGGCCCATCAACAGATTGAGGCGGTGCATATCCACAGTTTCAACGAAGCGGTCTGCCTTTTTTCAGGGCTCCCGGACACGACATCGCAGGCGCAGTATTCGCTGGCTTTTGCCGTTGCTGTTCAGGCGGTGCATGGTCGCATTGGGGCCGAGCATATCTCGGGCGCGGGCTTGACCGATCCGGTTGTCGCCCGGCTGATGCCCCGTATTCACGTCGCTGAACGCGACCGGCACAGCGCGCGGTTCCCGCAAGGGCGCTGGGCGGATGTCGAGATCGTCACATCGGACGGTCGCGTCCTGAGCTCAGGGGATCTCAATGCCCGTGGAGGGCCCGAGGCCCCGCTCGACAAAAGAGATGTCATGGACAAGTTCCATCAGTTTGCATCTCCCGTCATCGGCGACACACGGGCGGGCGATATCAGCGCCGCCATTTTGGGCTGGACGAAACCCGGATCGCGCTATGCGGATCTGGTGGGGCTTGTCTACGCGCCAGCGAACGCCTGACTGGGACGGGTCAGATTGTCCTCGGACTCAACTGCCCGACATCCGGCTTTGCTGCCGGTGCGCTGGTTTTGCATTACGCGATGTAATGACACGCTATGGCGGTTGGACGGTTTCCATCATGCGGGTAATCACTTGCCGAATTTCGGCACTGTTTTGCAGCAGGCGTGTTGCATCCGCGAGTGGTTTGTCGGGTTGCCGCTCCACCGGCGCCGACAATGCTTTGGTCGCGTTGCTCAAAGCGGCAAACCTGTCGGTCGGGTTTGCGGTAATTTCTTCTGCCAGACCCGCCAGCCAGAACAACCGGTTGGCAGCTTCCGTCTCGCCAAGATCGCGCAGGATGGTGCCAGCTGCGGCCAAGTCCCCGGTCGCTTGCAAGGCCTGAACCCTCAGGGAAAGTGCCGTGTCCGTATCATCACCGGACAGTTCCAACATTGCCTGATGTGGACGGGCATCGGTTAGCGCAGCCCGAGCCCGCAAACGCGCCCGTTCGGCGCGCCTGATACTGTCTTGCGGTCTGCTGGCCAGGGTTTCGGCCTGTGCAGAGAACCCCAGCGTGGCCAACCGGCCTGACAGCGCAATAGCCGTCTCTGTCGTGAGTGCCTCCATCATTTCCTGCGACATGCCAACCGTCTGGCGCAGGAAGGTCAGGTCATCCGACCGTTCGGCAAGCACTTGCAGATGGCGGTTCAATGCACCCGCTCTGTCCGCCTTGTCCGAAAGGCTTTGAATCTGGACAAACGCCTCGTCAAACTCCTGATTCAGGCTCAAGGCGATTGCGTGCGTCCGGGCCATCAGCGGACCGATTTCTGATCGACGCAGTTCTTTCGCGTAAGAGGCGGTCAGGTCCAGTTCCTGACGCGACACAGCGCCCCGATCCGCCCACCGCTTTTCGACAAGGCGGGCTAGGGCGATCGGCGCCTCGGTCGCAGCGTCCGGCGCACTTATCACCTCGGTCAGTAAGTCTTCCGCATGATCATTGTCTCCCTCGGCCACCGCGACTTTGGCTTGGGCCTGCGCCAGCGCCGGCGCCGTATTCAACTCCACCCGTTCGACGGCGCGTAGAACCCGGCGCGCGGCCTCCAGCTCTTGTGCCTCCACCAGAACGGACGACAGGGCCGGTCCCAGAGTGCGCCTCAGATGATCCGGCAGCCGCACAAAAGATTGCTCGATCACGTCCAGGCGGGCATTGGACGACAGTGCCCGATCGCTCAACACAGCCCACAGGGCCGCGTCACTCTCGCAATGCTGCAGCCCGCTGAACGGGTTCGGGGTCGGTGGTCTTTGCCTATCCGCAAGCGCGGCAATTACGGAAATCCGTTCCTTTTCGGGCATCTCCGTTTCCAAAAACGTGAGAGTCTGGACCGCCTCTGCCCCAAAGCCGTAATATGCATAGAGCCTTGCGAGCGCCAGAACCTGTTGCTCGTCGATGCGGTCAAACTCGCCAAACAACCCTGCCCTCAGATCTGCCACCTGCTCCGGAAAAGGACGAGCGTCGGACCAACTGTCAAAGCCCAGCTCGACGCTTGAGATACACACCGGTTCCCTTTCAATCTGAGGCAGTTCGATGCCCAACGGACCACTCAAGCCATCCAGAACCGAGGACAGGTTGACGTTGGCGCCCAATCCTTGCGGACCGGTGGGGTTTTCCGCAGGAATGGAACTGCGCGGGCCGATCATCGCGATGTTCAGGTCCAGAATCTCCCGATCTGCCCCTTGCAGAAGCCGCGTTGACAACTCGTCCTCAAATTGCTGACCTTTCAGAGTCAACAAAGGCAGAGCCAGTCCCTGTGTCAAATCCACCGGTTCCGGTGCCTCGTGCGGTTGCGGGTCCTGAAAGACAGGTGCAGGAATGTCGAAAGCCAGTGGCGGAAGCACAGCGCCCGGCGCAATATCCACGACGATCATCGATTGTTGATACAGAAACGCGGACGCAACACAGTCGCAGCCGAATTCCAGGTCCAACGCTTCGCCCGGCCCGGATTGTGACAGGGATGACAGGCGATTTGACGACAACCTTTGAAAAACGGAACCGGTGCCAAAGGTCACGTCATCAATTTCAACCGACAGTCGCGCCCCGTTTTTGCGTTGCGCCAGAATCCAGCTTGTGCCCGGCGGCACCTGCACGACAAGTCGCGTGTACCCATCGTGCTCACCGGATCGCACCGTGACTTCCTCAGACGCTGCGCCCGACGCCGCAGAAATCCCTAGTATGACAAGCGCACACAGTCGCTTCATGCCGCGGCCTGCTTGATTTCCTTCAACGCCGCTTCCAATTCGGTAAAGCCGGGGCGATTGTGGGTCGGTGTATTCTGGCGGCCAACTTCGATGCACATGGCGGCGTTGTGATTGTGCAGATTGGCCACTAGCACCTCTTTGATGAGCTGATAAAAGTGATTGTCCTCTTCCACGACAGCTTTCAGGCGGCCTGCGAAGGGCCCGACCAGCCCATAGGCCAGAAACACGCCTAAAAAGGTGCCGACCAGCGCACCACCGATCAGCTTTCCCAAGACCTCGGGGGGTTGGTCGATCGAGCCCATCGTCTTGATCACGCCGAGAACCGCAGCCACGATCCCCAGGGCAGGTAGGCCGTCCGCAACAACTTGCAAGGCGTGGCTGGAATGCATGGCATGATGAAAGTTTGCCTCCATCCGTTTTTCCAGAACCTCTTCGACCTGATGCGGGTCGTCGTAGTTCATCGCGGCCGACCGCATCGTGTCGCAAATCAGATCCACCGCCTCTTTGTCGGCCAGAATTCTGGGGTAGGACGAAAAGAGAGAGGAGTTTTCCGGCTCCTCGATGTGCTGTTCCAGGTCAACCGGGTTTGTCCGTGCAATTCTGATCAGGGAAAACAACAGACAGAGCAGATCGCGGTAGTCTTCGGGCTTCCATTTCGGCCCTTTGAAGATCTTGCCCATATCCTTGACGGTGTGTTTGATCGCGCTTTTGTCATTTGCGATCAGAAAGGCACCGACGGCGGCCCCACAGATGATCATGATCTCAAAAGGCAGCGACTTCAGAATAATGGTCATCTTTCCGCCAGCAGCCAGATAGCCGCCGAAGACCATGACAAAAATGACGACAATTCCAAATAGCCCGATCATCTGAAACCTCCGGCGACATCGAAAAGGGGATTAAAGACCATGGCCGTCATTCCAGTGGTGCGTTTGCGTTGCGGCCCGCCATCACGACACTGATCGTATAGGCGGCTTCGGGGCTGAGACCGGCCAGAACGCCCGCCGCCGCATCCGGCGGCATGCGCGACAGAAATCCCGCGGCAAATTTCGGATCCATCGTCTCAAACAGTGCGGCTGCATCCTTTGGTTTCATGTTCTGGTACACGTCCGTCAGCTGCGTCAGGTCGGTTTCGGCGGCTTTTTCAGCAATGACCAGCGTGGCGCGCAACTCTTCTTCGGCCTCTTGCAACGCCTCCAAACGGGTCTCAATGGCCAGATCGGCAATCTCCAGCGCCTTTTCCTTGTCCTGCAAGGCCGCCTCCCGTTGCTTCAGAGCCTCTTCGCGGCGCAGAAGTTCCGTCAAAAGAACCTGCATGTCGGGTGCAACAGGCTCGGGCTCGGTTTGGGCGGGTCCAGAGGTTGTGGCAAAGGCGGGCCCCGCCTCCAGCCCCAGCCGGATTGCGGCCGATCCCAGCATCAGCAAGGAAATCAGCGTCAGCACGCCGCCGACCGGGCGCGTAGCGCCTCTTTGGAGCGTTGCCACTGTCATGCGGGGGTCTCACTTTGCTTGCGATCATGCCGGAAAAACATCACTCCCTTTGGGGCCGCCTCGGTATCGGTTTTGTCAGGCGGTTCCGATTCAATCTCATCAGGAGTTGAATCCGGTTCTTCAGGCGCAGTTTCTTTGGGATCGGTGTCGGTCGGGCTCTCTTCGGGATCAGGAGATTTTGGGCTGGGGCGTGGGGTGTCGTCTGCTGGAATAACGTCATGCATGGACGCCATCATCAGTTCCAGACGCTGCGCCACCGACTCGGCCCTTTGGGTCAGATCTGTCAGGACATCGCCCGAGTGATCGGATGCACTCCGCGCGCTGTCGAGCGATTTTTTCAGTTCATCCGCCTGCGAGGACAGAACCGCAACCGCGCCTCCCACGCCTTTTTCAAGATCGGTAAAGCGTTTGAGACGGCGGGACAGAACGAAACAGTAAAGACCTGCGCCCAACGCACCTGCGACCAGCAAAATATCCGCTATAAGCTCCAATTCTGCCTCCTAATTCAGCACAAATTCCATCACGAGGACATCGCGCACGCGGCCTTCACCAACTACGATTTCGATGCGCCGCAGCAGATGCCCGCGGATACGCATCAGGGCCAGCGAATCCTCCAGATCCGAAACCTCGATCGCCCGCAGATACCCATTCAGGACATCCATGATTCGTGGTTGCATTTTTTCCACGTCAGAGGTGTATGGCGCGTTAACTTCGAGCTGTGCGTGAAACTTCAGATGCCGGGCTTCGCCGGCGTCGACGGACACGATCACCGGCGGGAGATCGACGAAACGCACATCCGCCAGCGCCTTTGCAGGCTTGTCCGACCCGTCCTCGACAATTTCAGCGTTCTTTGCGGAACCTCCGAAAGGCAGCAGGCCGGAGGTGGTCAACACATATCCTCCGACGGCGCCGGAAATTGCCAGAATCACCCCGACGATCAGTCCTGTTTTCCCCTTTTTTTCCGGGGCTTCTGCCTGTTCCGCAGTAGCGTCGGTCATGATGTCCTCATCCGTTCCTTCTGTGCCTGTCATAACCCTGCAGGGACTAACCGATTGTTAAGGGCAATCGTCCAAACAGGGGGTGAGCCGGGCAGAATGTCGGCGAGTCGGAGGTGAGCGTGCAGCAGATCGGAACTGTCTGGGCAAGTTTGGACAGGCGTAAACAAATCATCGTTGCCGGTGCGGTTGTGCTGGTGTTTGTCGGGGTCCTTGCGATGTCACGGCTGGTCACCTCGCCGTCGATGACGCTGCTGTATGCAGGTCTGGAAAACGGCGCCGCTGGGGACATCGTTCGCTCTCTGGATCAGCGCGGGGTTCCCTATGAGATTCGCGGCGGATCCATCTATGTGCCGGGCGCCCAGCGCGATGAACTGAGGATGACGCTTGCCAGCGAGGGCCTGCCTGCCAACGGCAGCCGGGGCTACGAACTGCTGGATTCGCTCAGCGGCTTTGGTACCACATCGCAGATGTTCGATGCGGCCTATTGGCGAGCTAAGGAAGGGGAGCTTGCGCGCACGATTGTAGGCAGTCGCCATGTCAGCCAGGCGCGTGTTCATATTGCCAACGGGTCAGCCAACCCGTTTCAGCGCAGTATCGCACCGACGGCATCGGTTTATCTGGTGCCGTCAGGTGCGCAGATCACCGGCGATCAAGCCAAGGCGATCCGATTCCTCGTCGCCTCGGCAGTCAGTGGAATGGCGCCGGAAAATGTCACCGTGATTGATTCGAACGGGTCCGTGATCGGAGGGCAGGACACGGCGGTCGCTGCGGACACCGCCGATGACAAATCCCGCCTGCTTCGCGAGCGCGTGCTGCGTCTGGTTGAAGCCCGTGTCGGCACTGGAAACGCTGTGGTCGAGGTGAGTGTCGATACGGTCACCAAGACCGAATCGATCCGGGAGCGCCGTTTTGACCCGAAAGGCCGCGTCGCCATCAGCACCGATGTCGAGGAACGGTCGGACAGCGCGCGCAACCAGTCTTCGGATGTCACAGTGGCCTCGAACCTGCCGGACGGGGACGGGGCGGGCGGGGACGAATCGAATTCAACCGCGACGCAGACCCGTGAGCGGGTGAATTACGAAGTGTCGGAAACGGAACTTGAAGTGCACAGTGCACCCGGGGCGATCAAACGGCTGACCGTGGCGGTTCTGGTCAACGGAACCCGCGCGCCGGATGCCACGGGTGCCGAAGTATTCACCCCTTTGCCACAAGCGGAACTGGATGCATTGCAGGAACTGGTGGCGTCCGCCGTAGGGTTCGACGCGGAACGGGGGGATGTGATCACCCTGAAATCTCTGGATTTGCCGCTGATTGAGCCTCAGGGGACGCTGGCCTCGGCCTCGATGTGGCAGAATATCCACCTCGATGCGATGTCGCTGATCCAGATGGCTGTTCTGGCGGTTGTATCGCTGGTGCTGGCGCTCTTCGTGATCCGGCCGATTCTTATGAAACCGGCCACGACCCCGGCGCTGCTGCCGGGTGCCTCCAGTTCCGGGCCGGAGGACACACCGGTTCTGGTCGGCGAAATCGCTGCAGAGGACGCGTCGGGTTTCGAGGCCTTGCCCGGTCAGTCGGCACAGGCGGTTGTGCCGGCGCTTGGGGCTGTCCCATCTGCGGACCCGGTTGATCGGCTGCGGGCGATGATTGGCGACAAGCAGGAGGAGACGGTTGAAATCCTGCGCAGCTGGCTCGAAGAGGGCGAGGAGAGGGTCTGATGTCGATTGCCCATCTTCTCGAAGACTTCACGGCTCAGTCCGGCGGCGGCGCGCTTCATCTGCTGGACGATGAGGCCCTGGAAGAGCAGCGCCTTGCCGCGTTCGAAAATGGCTATGGCGCGGGCTGGGAAGACGCGGTTCAGGCACAGGAACAAGGCCGGGGGCAGGTCTCGCAGGAACTCGGTAAATCGCTGGAAGACATGTCTTTTACATATCACGAGGCAATCGCTCGTATGACCCTGTCTCTGGAACCGATGTTCCAAAGCCTGATCCAGGTTGTTCTGCCCGACATGATGCAACGCAGCTTTGCCGCGCGATTAACGGAACAGCTGTGTGACATGGCGCGTGAGCAGATGAACCAACCCATGCAGATCATGGTGCCGGACGGTCGGTCAGAGGATGTCGAGGCGTTGCTTCCGCAGGATCTGCCATCGAATCCGCGTGTGATTGAGGATCCTGCTCTGGAACCGGGTCAGGCGCGCCTGCAGGTTGGCATGGCCTCCCGGGAAGTGGATTGCGATGCGGTGCTGGCATCAATCGCGCAGGCATTCGAGTCGTATCTGTTTGAGGCAAGAGAGGTTCTGACCAATGAGTGATCCCCAAACCCCGAAAAGCGAGAAATCAAACCCGTTTGATGCGGTCCCCATCGAAGTGACGGTGTCGGTGGGCCGCGCGCGGCCCTTGATCCGGGACCTGCTTAACATGGGCGAAAACGCCGTTCTGACCCTGGATAAGCGCATCGAGGATCCGGTGGACCTGTATGTCGGGGACCAACTGGTTGCCCGGGGGTTGCTGGAAGAAATGGAAGGCGATCAGGCGGGGCAACTGGCCGTGCGTCTGACCGAGATTTCGGACCTGCAAAACGGGATCGGCTGATGCGCCCCCTGATCTGGCTGGTTCTGCTGGCCACTTTGATGGCGCCATCGTTGGCCGCCGCACAGGATGTGACGTTGTCACTGGGCGATGGCGAGTCGCTCTCGGCGCGGACCATCCAGTTGATTCTACTGATCACGGTCCTGAGCCTTGCGCCGGGACTCGCGATCATGATCACCTGTTTTCCGTTTCTGATCACCGTTCTGGCCATCCTGCGGCAGGGGATCGGGTTGCAACAATCGCCACCCAACATGTTGATCGTCAGCCTGGCCCTGTTTCTGACCTATTTCATTATGGAGCCTGTTTTCACCGAAGCATGGTCTACCGGAATCCGTCCGATGATTGACGAAACACTGGCGGTCGAACCGGCGCTGGAGCGTGCCCTGGAACCGTTTCGCGTGTTTATGGCGTCCCGATTGGATCAGGACACATTTTATTCGATGGCGGCGCTGCGGCCCGGTGGTGCAGACATGGAACTGTCACCCGCAGCGCCTCTGTCCATTCTGATGCCGTCCTTCATGTTGTCGGAAATTGCACGGGCGTTTCAGATCGGATTCCTGATCTTTCTGCCGTTTCTGATCATCGATCTCGTCGTGGCTGCCGTTCTGATGTCGATGGGCATGATGATGGTGCCGCCCGCCATCGTGTCTTTGCCATTCAAGCTGGCATTCTTTGTCATTGCAGACGGGTGGGCGCTGATTGCAGGCGCCTTGGTCCGCAGCTACATGCCTTAGATGCGGCCTGCCGCTTGTTCGAGCGCGGTCTACCCGGTGCGACTCAGGTCGTTGATCAGCTGATTCAGATTGCCCTTGCGTGCATCCAGCATGGCGCCGATCTCGGTTCGCTCCGTCAGCAGCAGGTTCACCCCTTCGATGAACATGTTGTAAAACTTGTCGCGCCCGGATTTGTCCGACACCAGAAAGGTGACATCAAAGGGTGATGATCCTTGCAGTTTGACCGAGGTTCTGACCTCGTATCCCGCTTTGATCTTGCGTGCGTTTTTGACATTCACCTCGCCGCCGATGAACTCGCGGAAGCGGCGCCCATATTTGCGCGAGATGTAGCCCTGAAAGGCCGAGGTGAATTGTTTCAGTTGCGACGGGCTGGCCGTTCGGGCATCGGCGCCCAGGGCATACCGCGCCATGATCGGCACATCGGCATATTGGACGAAAATTTTTTCGAAATCGCGCAGCATGGCGTTTTCCGATTTGCCCGAGGCAATCACGCGATTAATATCTGCAACCACATTGTTGACCAGGGCCGTGGCGCTGGCTTTGCTGAGGGCCAACGCAGGCGCTGGCAGAAGTGTCACTGCCAGGCCAGCCAGACCTGAAGCAATGAAATGACGTCTGTTCAACATGTTATTCGGCATAGGGGTCCTCGTAGGGGTCGAGATAGGGGTCCCTGACCGGGTCGGTCCCGATATCGGCATAGGGGTCGGTATACAGGCCCAGATAGGCATCTTCATCGTCCCTTGCCAGTTCAAAGCGTCGGTTTTGCAGATAGATCAGACGCGCCTGCGCGTAGCTGTCGGCGCTTTCGTAGAGAATTGAATCGACGGTGTCCGAGAACCGCCCCCGATCCCCCATGCGCCGCACAACCTCGGCATACACCCCGAGATTGTCCGCCGGTCGCGTCGGGCTGAAGTTGATCGGGTTCGAGAACAGATTGACCACGACACCCACCGCATCCCGCGTTGTGGAGGGGCCATAAAAGGGCAGTTCGACATAGGCGCCTTCGCCAAACCCCCAGACATGCAAGGTCTCACCGAAATCCGTATCCACAGGTGGCAGGTTCAGTTCATCGGCAGGTGCCGACAGTCCAAAACCGCCCACGGTCATATTGACGACAAATCGCAACAACGCGTTGCCCATTTGCTTGGGGTTGCCCTGCAGCAGATAATCAATTGCCTGGCCCGGCAGAGAGATATTCTCGGCAAAATGATTGAAGCTGGTCACCATCGGATCGGGAACAATCTTGACGTATCCTTTGGACGCCGGGCGAAACAGAAACCGGTCGACACCAAGGTTGAATTTGTGGACTGAGCGGTTGGCGCCTTCATACGGGTCAAAGATCCCACCCCGGGCCGCCTGATCTTGGGGCTGTGTCGCACATGCGCTGAGCACTGCCATCAGGGGCAGAAGCAACATGTATCTGAAGCTGGCTCTGCTTAACACGGTCTTCGTTACTCCAAGTCGTCCGGCTACGATCTGTCCGAACATTCAATCAATACTGCCTTCGACTATGTGTGGCGACACAAGTTTCCGTCACATAGACGTTTCGTAACCACATTGAAACAGCTTGCGTTTAACCCCGTCGCCGGGTCGAGGTAAAGTGACACGGCATCCATAGCCTGGAATAAGAGGACTTATGCCCACACTCCAGGCAATCCAGAAAAAATGCGTTTCCGTCTTTTCCAACACCCGCTACCCGGTTAGCGTCCGCCCGAGTCAATTTAGGTGAGGACCTTCATATGAGCATCGCAGCAAAACTGGACAGCCTGGGTGTCACACTGCCGGACGCCCCCGCGCCGGCGGCAAACTATGTGCCTTTCGTGCGCATGGGCAACATTGTCTATGTCTCGGGTCAGATTTCCAAGGCTGACGATCTGATCACCGGCAAGCTGGGAGACGACATGAATGTCGATGCCGGCGCAGCCGCTGCCAAGGTTTGCGCGATCAATCTGTTGGCACAGGTCAAGGCCGCCTGTGGGGGCGATATCGAGAAACTGGTGCGCGTGATCAAGCTGACAGGTTTTGTGAACTCGACACCGGACTTCACCGCGCAACCGCAAGTCATCAATGGCGCCTCGGATTTTCTTGTCGAAGCTCTGGGAGACGCCGGTCGCCATTCCCGGTCCGCTGTCAGCGCGGCATCGCTGCCCCTGGGCGTTGCGGTCGAAATCGAAGGCATCTTCGAAGTGCAATGACACCGCCCTTGCCCGCAGAATTTCTGCAAACCCCGATCACGCACCGGGCCTTGCATGACGTTTCGGATCGCCGCCCGGAAAACAGCCGGGCGGCCATTCGTGCCGCCGTCGATGCCGGGTACGGGATTGAGATTGACCTGCAGCTCACCTCCGACAACCGTGCGATGGTGTTCCACGACTACGACATGTCCCGCCTGACCGGGCAACCGGGTCCGATCCGGCAGGTCACCGCGGCGCAGGCCTCTGCCACCCCATTACTGCACGCAGAAGACGGCATTCCGACCCTGGACGAGGTACTGGACCTTGTCGCCGGAAAGGTCCCGTTGCTGATCGAATTCAAGGATCAGGACGGGGCGATGGGCACGGATATCGGACCGTTAGAGCGGGATGCCGTGCGGGCATTGCGTGGGTATGACGGTCCTGTGGCGGTGATGTCATTCAACCCGAACAGTGTCGCCGAACTGGCAAAGCTGGCCCCTGATCTGCCGCGCGGATTGGTGACCAGCGGGTACAACCCGCTGAACTGGCCTCTGCCGGTTGAAACCTGTAACCGCCTGCGCGAGATACCTGATTTCGACCGCGTCGGCGCGAGTTTCATCAGCCACGAGGTGCATGATCTGAACCGCCCCCGTGTCGCCGAGCTCAAGGCCCGTGGCGTGCCGATCCTGTGCTGGACCGTCCGGTCGCCTGAACAAGAGGCAGAGGCGCGCAAGGTTGCCGACAATGTGACCTTCGAAGGCTATTTGACCGTGCAGCCGGGTTGATCCCGGCACACCCCGCCACACATATTGGACAGGCGCGGAGGGCAGATGGATCAGGCACAGATCGAAGTTCAGGTTCTGGCAACGCTCTCGCAGATATCTCCTGCGGAATGGGACAGTTGTGCCTGTCCCGAAGCCAGCGATGGCGGTCGACCACTTGATCCTTTCACCACCCATCGGTTCCTTCTGGCGCTTGAGCAAAGCGGCTCGGTCGGGAGTGGCACCGGCTGGCAGCCGCAATATCTGACGGCCTATCTGGACGGGATGCTGATTGCTGCCGCGCCGATGTACGCCAAGTCACACAGCCAGGGCGAGTATATCTTTGATCACAACTGGGCCCATGCCTATGAAAGCGCCGGCGGACGCTATTACCCCAAGCTTCAGGTCGCTGTGCCTTTTACCCCTGCAACGGGACGACGGTTTCTGGTGCGGCCCGGATATGACGGGATTGGCATGTCGGCCCTGGTGCAGGGCGCGGTGCAACTGGCCGCTGACAATCGTGTCTCGTCCCTGCACGCCACATTCTGCACCGAAGATGAGGCGCACGCGGGCGAGCAGATGGGGCTGATGCATCGCACCTCGCAGCAGTTTCATTGGCTCAACGACAGCTATGCCGATTTTGATGGTTTTCTGAGCGCGCTGTCGTCCCGCAAACGCAAGAACATACGCAAGGAACGCGCTCAGGCCTGCGAATTCGGGGGCGAGATCAGAACGCTGACAGGCTCAGAATTGCGGCCCGAACACTGGGATGCCTTCTGGCGGTTTTATCAGGATACCGGGTCGCGCAAGTGGGGCGCGCCGTATCTGACGCGACACTTCTTTGATATTGCACAGGACACCATGGCGGATGACATGGCGTTGGTTCTGGCGGAACGGAACGGATATCCAATCGCCGGCGCACTGAATTTCATCGGACGCGAAACGCTCTTTGGCCGTTACTGGGGCTGCGTCGAACATCACGCCTGTCTGCATTTTGAGCTGTGCTATTATCGGGCGATCGATTTTGCCATTGCGCATGGTCTGGCTCGCGTCGAAGCTGGCGCACAAGGTGAGCACAAGCTGGCGCGCGGCTACCTGCCCACGCGCACCCACAGTCTGCACTGGATCGGCGATCCGGGATTTGCCGATGCGGTTCAGAAATTTCTGGACGCCGAAGGCCGCGCAGTGGGAGAAGAGATTGAAATCCTGACGGATTACGGTCCGTTCAGAAAATCTGACCCGGAGGAACAGCAATGACCGAACTCTTGTCAACCGAGACCCGTGGCCCACTGCTGGACCCGCTGTTCAAGAACGGCTGGACCATGGTCGAAGGCCGGGATGCGATCACCAAGACCTTCGTCTTCGAAAACTTCGTCGCGGCCTTTGGCTGGATGACTCAGGTGGCGATCTGGGCCGAGAAATGGAACCACCATCCCGAGTGGTCGAATGTCTACCGAACGGTCGAGGTGGTGTTATCCACCCATGATGTCGGCGGCCTGTCGTCATTGGACGCCAAGCTGGCGCGCAAGATGGACAACCTTTTGGACTAGCCCCGGTCGCCGCGCGATCCCATGCCACCCGCCAAAGATGCTGCTACGCCCATCTGCTCGAATTCGGCAGGGGTCACGGTGCCGTCGCTGACATTGATGTTTCGTGGAATGCCTGTTGTCCGGTTGCCGATTGATCGGACACTGCGAGCGGCCGGGTTAATATCCAGGCAGCGTGTGTTGTAGCAGGTCAGACCACTGGTATTTATCTGTATCTGTTGTTGTCCGTCAGGACCCGTCACAACAGGCGCCTGCGGCACATCACACGCCGCAACAAGCGCCAGCGCACCCGCGCCGATCCATTTGTTCATATGACGCTCCTGTCAGAGTCGGCCTAGTCCAATTGGCCGTTGCCATCCTGATCCGCAGAGTTGAAATCGTCGTCCATCTGCGCATTGTACTCTGCTCTGGAGATAAGGCTGTCGTTGTCGCGGTCAACATCCTGGAACTGCTTGATGTCCAGAAACGGCTTGGCCTCGTCCAGACCCAGCGTGCCGTTCTTGTCCTCGTCCATGGCCTGAAAGGCATAGTCCGAGAAGGCGTTGAACTCATCCTTGGACAGGAAACCGTCATTGTTGGCGTCGATGGCGTTCAGCTCTTTTTCATGCAGTTCGGCCACGGTTTCCGCGCTGGCGGCACTTGCCAGAACCATGGCGGTGATCAGGATCATTCCACGTTTCATTCCGGTTCTCCTCAGCATGCGTATCTCTGACCTTCGAAACCGCCAGCGGCCGCACCCGCTGCGGTCAGGATCGTTTTGCCCGACCCGCCGCCGAACTGATTGCCGATGGCACCGCCGATCAGTGCGCCACCCAAAGTGCCGCTGAGACAAGCGATCTCATGCTGTCGTGCCGCCTGCTGTTGCGGCGTCGGCGCGGGGCCGCACGCTGCCAGAAGGCCAGCGCCCACAAGGGCGGTCGAAAATGCTTTTAGTTTCATAAAAGAACTCCCCAATTGTATGCGGTCAGTATTTGCGCAACCGGGCAGTGTATCAAGTTAAATAGAGTTCATCTGGCCCCGGACGTGCCGGGGCCGAAACAGAGTCAGATAACGTCGAGCAATCCTTCGCCGGCTGAGATTTCGCAGGCGCCCGGGTTGTCTTCGAGATTCAGCGCAACAACCTTGCCGTCCTCGACCAGCATCGCGTACCGCTTGGACCGTGCGATCAGCCCGGCGGGCGGCGCATCGAACTCCATTCCGATGGCCTTGGTGAATTCCGACGCGGCGTCGGCCAGCAGGGTCAGCCCGGCCCCTGTGGCCCCTGTGGCCTCGCCCCAGGCCTTCATCACAAAGGGATCATTGACCGAAACGCAGATGATTTCATCCACACCCTTGGCATCGAACTGATCTTTGGTGCGCATGAAGCTGGGCACATGCGCCGAATGACAGGTTGGTGTGAACGCGCCCGGCACGGCAAACACCACCACTTTACGCCCCTTTGTCTTGTCTGAAATCCGCACCTCTTCTGGGCCGTCCGCACCCATCTGGATCAGCGTGGCTTCGGGCAGCGTGTCACCTGTTGAAATCATTTTTGTGCTCCTGTCGATTGGATTTGCAGAGTTGGGCTTAGCCGCAATATAGGTGTGCAGACAAAAGTAACCACGGGAATTCGACAGGGTGAGAGAAACATGAGCCATATTGTCGTGATCGGTGCCGGTCAAGCAGGCGCCTCGCTGGTCGGCAGACTGCGCAAGGATGGGTTCGACGGGGACATCACCTTGATCGGGGCCGAGCCGCATTTGCCCTATCAGCGCCCGCCCTTGTCCAAGGCCTACCTGCTGGGCGAGATGGAACTGGAGCGTCTGTTTCTGCGGCCCGAGAGCTTTTATGTCGAAAACAACATCTCCCTCCGTCTGGGCCAGCGGGTGACCGCGATTGACCCGCAGGCCAAGACGGTCACGGTGGGTGATGAGGTAATCTCTTACGATCAACTCGCGCTTACGACCGGCTCACACCCACGCCGATTGCCAGCCGCAATCGGCGGTGATCTCGACGGAGTCCATGTGGTGCGCGATCTGGCTCATGTGGATGACATGGGGCCATATGTAACCGAAGGTGCGCGCGCGCTGATCGTGGGTGGCGGCTATATCGGGCTGGAAGCCGCGGCAGTCTGCGCCAAGCGCGGTGTGAAAGTGACACTGGTTGAGATGGCGGATCGTATTCTGCAAAGGGTCGCCGCGCCCGAAACCAGCGATTACTTTCGCGCTCTGCACAGTGGCTATGGTGCCGATATCCGAGAAGGCGTGGGCCTGGACCGGTTGGAGGGGGACAACGGCACGGTCAAGTCGGCGGTGCTGACAGATGGCACCAAGCTGGACGTCGACATTGTGATTGTGGGTGTGGGTATCGTGCCCGCGACAGATCTGGCCGAGATGGCCGGGTTGGATCTGGATAACGGCATCAAGACCGATGCCTGTGGGCGGACCTCTGATCCGTCGATCTGGGCAGCGGGCGATTGTGCCTCATTCCCACATGCAGGTGAGCGCATTCGCCTGGAGAGCGTGCCAAACGCCATCGATCAGGCCGAAGTGGTGGCGCAGAACATGTTGGGTGCCTCCAAGGAATACGTTGCGACGCCGTGGTTCTGGTCGGACCAGTATGACATCAAGTTACAGATCGCCGGGCTGAACACCGGCTATGATCGGGTCGTGACCCGTCAGGGCGAGGGGCAGACCGTCTCGTTCTGGTATTACAAAGGTGATCGGTTGATTGCCGTCGATGCGATGAACGATCCACGCGCCTATATGGTGGGCAAGCGGTTGATCGAGATGGGAAAAACAGCAGATCCGGCTGTCGTTTCCGACCCGGATGCGGATTTGAAACCGCTGCTCAAGGCGTGAGGATCATTGCCGGGGATTTCCGGGGAAGGGCCCTTGCATCGGTTGGCAAGGGCGACGCTGCCGCCCATCTGCGCCCGACCACCGACAGGGTACGGGAAAGCCTGTTCAACGTTCTGACGCATCAGATCGACTTTGATGGCCTGCGGGTACTGGACCTTTTTGCCGGTACGGGAGCGCTGGGTCTTGAGGCGCTGTCGCGCGGGGCGTCCCATGTCACCTTTGTGGATGATGGACGCGTTGCGCAGGGCCTGATCCGCAAGAATATCGACCTGACCCGCAGTATTGACCGCACCGATCTGATCCGTCGGGATGCGGCGCGGTTGGGCGAAAACCCGCAAGCAGACTACGATCTGATCTTTTTGGACCCACCCTATGGCAAAGGGTTGGGGCAGAAGGCGTTGGCTGCTGCTGCGGCGGGTGGGTGGATCGCTGACAACGCGCTGATCGTCTGGGAGGAAGCCGCTCCGATGACAGCACCCAAAGGGTTCCTGCTGCAGGATGTTCGAAAATACGGCGATACCCATGTCACCCTGATGTGGCGCGCCGGTTCAGGCTGAAATACGGCCGGCGGACACACATGCGGGCCGAAACAGTGCCCAAGGGCGTGTCCGGCTGCTCCGTTTTTGGGATTTCGATCGGCCCGTGCTACGCTCTACCAATGGATCGTGCTTTTTCCCCACCCTTCTGGGCGATGCCCCTGGATGCCGAAGCGGCCACCGGTCCGGAAAGAAAACCAATGCGTGCGCCGGTGTTCATCCACGACGCGGTGACGCCTTTGGGGCAGGACACACTGCTTCTGAAACTCTGGCGCGACCAGAGTGCAGATCAGGACGAATAGGTCGGATGGAACTTGCCGCCCGGTGACAGGGTGAAAATCTCGACCCCGTCCGCCGTGACACCCACTGAATGCTCAAACTGCGCCGACAACGACTTGTCGCGTGTCACCGCGGTCCAGTCATCGGCCAGCGTTTTGGTCTCGGGACGGCCAAGGTTCACCATCGGTTCGATGGTAAAGAACATGCCCTCTTCCAGAACCGCACCAGTGCCCGGACGACCGTAATGCAGGACGTTTGGCGGTGCATGAAACACCCGGCCCAGCCCATGACCGCAGAAATCGCGGACAACACTCATCCGATGGGCCTCGACATAGGCCTGGATCGCATGGCCGATGTCACCGAACGTATTGCCCGGTTTGACCATATCGATGCCTTTGAACAGGGCGTCGTGGGTCACCTGGATTAGCCGCTCGGCTTTGCGCGGCAGCTTGCCCGCCACATACATGCGTGACGTGTCGCCGAACCAGCCGTCGACGATGACGGTGACATCGATATTCAGGATATCGCCGTCCTTGAGCTTCTTGTCTCCGGGAATACCGTGACAGACGACGTGATTGACGCTGATGCAGCTTGCGTGCTGATAACCCTTGTAGCCGATGGTCGCCGACTCTGCGCCCGCATCCTCCACCATCCGGGTGATGGCCCGGTCAATCTCGCCCGTGGTCTGGCCGGGAAAGACATGGTCCGCGATATCGTCGAGAATCCGCGCGGCCAGGGTCCCTGCCGCCTGCATGCCGGCAAAGTCACCCTTTTCATAGATGCGGATACCGTCCTTGGTCAGACGGCCACGATGGTCTTTCATCGGTGCGGGGCTCCAAATGTTTCGCGCAGCATTCCTTTTACGCTGCTTGCGCAGAAAGTACCAGAGGACGTTGGGTCGCATTGCAAGTTCACCAATCGCCCTAAATATCAAAATGATAGATCCGTGGGTGTGATTTAACGAGTTCAGGTTTGATCTATTCGATTTCTGGGAACTTGTAGGGCATTGAAAATGGTTAATAAATTTGATCCGCTGGGGGCGGAGCTTTCCGCTATCAGTGACTTGTTGAAAAAAGGCCGATCGGACAGAGCATATAAACGGGCAACAAAGGCCGCAAAAAAGTGGCCAAAGACCTCAGCACTGCCCAGACTTGCGGGGTTGAGTGCCGTTCAGCAACAGAAATTCAAACTGGCGCAGACGAATTTCGAACGTGCGTGGAGCCTTGATCCCAACAATCCGGAACTGATCCAAAACTATGGGCTGAGCTTGGTGCAGGGCGGTGACTCCGGCGAAGCGCTGCGATTCATTGACGAGATCGGAACCCGGGCGCCATTGACGCCTGCACAGCGGTTCATACGGGCCATGGCGCTCTTGCGTGAACACCAAAAAGAAAAGGCCCTTACGGCCGTCGAGCAGGTACTAAAGGTCCAACCCAAGAACCTTCAGGCCCTTTGCCTCAAGGCTGATATTCTGGATGAGTTGCGTCAGTGGGATGATGCGCTGGATTTGCTAACCGGCCTCGTCAAACAGAACCCGAAGTTTCATTATGGCCAATTGCGTCTGGCCAAGGCGCATGTTGGGCTGGGCCGGCTGGATGACGCCCTGACGCATGCCCGCGCCGCGTTTCACTTGGCGCCAGACCATCCCGAAACACTGGAGTTGATGGCGTCGCTCCCGAATTTGCTGCGGGACGACCGATCCAAGCTGAACAGTCGGATATCGCAGGCCTTCAACGGTCAGCGCCCATCCGGACGGGAAAGTGCCGCCATGGTTCACTTTGCTGCTGCAGCTTTGGCGCGTCAGGATGATGACACCGACAAAGAGATGGCCAATCTGCAAGAGGCACACGGGTTTCTGCGCGCGGGTCTCAAGGGCTGGGAGGAACGAAACGAAGAGCAATTCAACAAGATACTGGCGGCACCTTTGCCCGTTGCCGCTTCTGGAGCGCGTTCGGATCTTCCCCGGCCGATCTTTGTCGTTGGTCTGCCCAGATCCGGCACCACATTGGTCGAGCGTGTTTTGTCGGCCCACTCTGGCGTTCAGGGGCTCGGGGAACTGGCAAGCGTTCACCATTGGGCCAGAACAGCTTTGGCCGAGCCGGACGGGTGGCAGGACGTGCACGGTCTGGCTGACTATTACTTTCAGAGACTGCCCAAGCTGACCGGAGACGCCGTGGCATTCGTGGACAAAGCACCGGGCAACTATGCCTATCTCGGGGCGATGGCACAGGCGTTTCCCAAGGCGGTGATCCTGAACGTGGAACGCGATCCCCGTGATGTCGCCCTTTCGATGTGGCGCGCGCATTTTGGTGCTGCGGGACTCTATTTCACTCATGACCTGAAATGGATGGCGGCAGAGGCCAACCGGTATCGCCACTACATACGGCATTGGCAGGACATGCTGCCCGGGAGGATTCATGACATTCGGTATGAGCATCTTGTGAACAACCTGAAGGAAACCTCCGAACGACTCGCGCAGATATGCGACCTGCACTTCGAAGATGGCATGCTGTCGCCGCATGCCTCTGCGGACGCCGTCAAAACCGCGAGCAACCTGCAAATCCGCAAACCGGTGACTGCATCGTCTGTCGGAGGCTGGCGGGCAGTGTCTGAACACCTGACCCCATTTGTCCGTGAACTTGATCCGGAACTGTGGCCGGAGGTTCGAGACGCAGTGTGACGAGTGTGCGGGGCTCCGGCGTCGGGTAGCGTTTTCCGCGCGGCGCTGTTTTGCGGCGTTGTCTTAACCTGAAGAGGTCAGGCTTTCTCCGACCCAAACGCCTTCAGGTGAGATCTGCGTGTCATAGACCAGTCGTTCCACGCCGCGCTTTTGTGCGTTTTCAAACGCCGCCGCATAGGTCGGGTCGATATCCGCCGCCAATGCGAAACGGTCGCAATCTGTGCGCTGGATCAGATACAGCAGAACGGCCCGGTGCCCCTGTTCCACCATTGTCGTCAACTCACCCAGATGCTTGGTGCCCCGCGCGGTGACGCTGTCGGGAAACTCACCCAAACCGGGCTGGCGCGAAAGCGTCACGCATTTGACCTCGACATAGGCATCGGACAGTCCGGGCTGGGACATCAGAAAGTCGATGCGGCTGTTCTGGCCGTACTTTACCTCGGGGCGTACGGTTTCGTACATGGCCAGTTCGCGAATCTTGCGGGCTTCCAGGGCTGCGCGTAGGGCTCTGTTGGGCACGGATGTGTCGACGCCGGTAAAATGCCCGTTCTCGTGATCGACCAGCCGCCAGCCGTATTTGAGCTTTTTCTTGGGATCATCGTTCGGCTCGAGCCAGATTTTCATCCCCGGCTCGGCCAGCCCGAGCATCGAGCCGGGGTTGGCGCAATGGGCCGTGATCTCGCGGCCATCCTCCAGCAGGCAATCAGCCAGAAAACGTTTGTAACGGCGGATCAGGCGGGCGGGGATCAGGGGCGTGGCGAATTTCATGTCATCCGCCTTACCCCGCACCCGCCCACAAGGAAAGGGTCAGACCAGACCCGCCATCACACCGCCGTCAACGTCCCAGACCGCGCCTGTGACCCAGGACGCGTCCTCGGACAGCAGATGCACGACGGTATTGGCTACGTCCTCGGGACGGCCCACCCGGCCTATCGGGTGGAATGCGTCGAAACCGCCGGTCAGCGTTTCCTCGATCTGGTCCGGTTCGATAAATGCCCCGTAGATGGGCGTCACCACCACGGCGGGCGAAACGGCGTTCACGCGTATTCCATGCTCCGCCAATTCCATGGCGAGGTGCTGGGTCAGCGAATGCAGGCCGGCCTTGGCCATGGAATAAGCCGACGACGGGGTCGCCCGAACCGCCTGCTTGGCCCACATGGACCCAATGTTGACGACGCTTCCGCTGCCGTGGGCCTTCATGTTCTCGGCTACGGCCTGAGTGATGAAAAAGGTCGCGCGGTTCAGGTCCATGTAGGCGTCATAGTCCTCGGGCCCGTGTTCAAGGAACGGCTTGGGCGCGAAAGTTCCGGCCGCATTGACCAGGCCCTTGATATGCCTGTCGCCGGACTGGATCCGGTGAATCAGTCCTTCGACCTCTGTCGTGTTGCGCAAATCGACCTGCAGCGTTTCCGCAGCATCACCCAGTTCTGATTGGGCGTCCTTGAGTTTGGTCGAGGACGAGCCGACCAGCGTGACATGCTGACCTTGGGCCACGAGTTGTCGCGCCGTGGCCAGCCCCATACCGCTGGACCCGCCAATGATGAGAGTTGTTTGCAGTGTCATGATCATGTTTCCTATCTACTGATAGGTAGACATATTGAGGATGGAAAATCCAATTTCAACCCCCTATCTAATGATAGGTAGATTTCTGGATGTGCGATCAATGAAAAATCGAGGCAAACCCCTGACGGAAACGGCGAACCGAATCCTTGATGTTGCTGAACGTATGGCGCGGCAAGGCGGTTACAACGCGTTCAGTTTTCGGGATATCGCGACTGAAATCGGCATCAAGTCCGCCAGTATTCACTACCACTTTCCAACCAAGGAAGATCTGGGTGAGGCATTGGTGACGCGGTACACGGACCGGTTCATGGATGCGCTGGGGCAACCCGACGCGGTCGAACCGGTGGAGCTTCTGACACGCTATGTGCAGGTGTACCGATCAGCTTTGATCGAACAGGACCTGATGTGTCTGTGCGGTATGTTCGGTGCCGAAATTGCGAAACTTCCCGACCCGGTCGCCAATCGGACCCGGGACTTTTTCGAGCGTAATCTGGATTGGTTGGAAACGGTGTTCCAAGCGACAAAGTCCGATGATCCCAGGGCGCGGGCCGGCGAGACAATTGCCCGTTTGGAGGGCGCGATGATCCTGGCGCGGTCGCTCAATGATATGGATCTGTTCAACCGGATCACCGCCAATCTGCCGGCTGAGGCCCTGCGTCGCTGACAATGGGGCCTTGCGAGGCCGGGCAGGACGGATATCTTGCCCGCATGCCGCAGCAAGAAAGGACAGGCCATGTCAAACCCAACCGCAGCCATGCTTGTGATCGGGGACGAAATCCTGTCTGGCCGTACCCGCGATTCGAATATGCATTATCTGGCCGGGGAGCTGACCAAACACGGCATTGACCTGAAAGAGGTCCGCATGGTCAGCGATGACGCCCACGCCATAGAGACCGCAGCCAGAGCTCTGTCCGACACTTATGATCACGTGTTTACAAGCGGGGGCATCGGACCGACACATGACGATATCACGGCGGACTCCATCGCTCGTGCCTTTGGCGCGCAAATCGATATACGCGACGACGCGCGCGCATTGCTGCAGGCCCATTACGACAATTCCGGGCTGGAGTTGAACGCTGCGCGGCTGCGCATGGCTCGTATTCCGGACGGCGCCGTGTTGATCGACAACCCGGTTTCGACCGCACCAGGGTTTACTCTGAAAAACGTGCATGTGATGGCCGGGGTGCCGTTGGTATTTCAGGCCATGGTCGCCAGTATTTTGCCAACCCTGACCGGCGGCAGTCCGCTTTTGTCGCAAACCCTGCGCGTCAATCGGGGCGAGGGCGATATCGCCGCAACTCTGTCGTCCCTGTCCGAGGCGTTTGAAGACCTGTCCATTGGCTGCTACCCGTTCCAGATCAACGGGGTCTTCGGCGCAAATGTGGTCGTACGTGGAACCAACGGCGCACGGATTGATGCGGCCATGACGCGATTGGCGAAAGAGCTGCAGCTGTGAGTCCCAACTGGCCCGAAGTTGTCGACGGTACATGGCCCGCAGCCCGATACGAGAAACTGGGCCCGTTTCAGTTACGCGAAGGTCAGGGGGCCGGATCGCGCGTGTCGGCGGCCAGCGCGCTGGATGCCGCGACCGAGGCGGATATCGACGCGGCAGAGACTGCAATGCGGGCGATGGGCCAGAAAAGCATCTTCAGCCTGCGACCGGGGGATGAGGCGCTGGATGCACAACTGGCTGCGCGCGGGTACGAGATCCTCGACCCGGTCAATATCTATGCCTGCCCGGCGGTTCATCTGACAGACGACGCCATCCCGCCGGTGATGGTTTTCACCATCTGGGAGCCGTTGGTGATCATGCGCGAAATCTGGGCAACCGGTGGGATTGGGCCGGAACGGATTGCGGTCATGGAGCGTGCCCCGGGACCTAAAATCGGGTTGTTGCTGCGCCACAGCGACCAACCCTGCGGAACGGCCTTTGTCGCGATGCATAAGGATGTCGCAATGGTGCACGCGCTCGAGATCCTGCCGGATCACCGCCGTCAGGGTTTGGGCCGCTGGGCGATGCGGGCCGCGGCCTTCTGGGCAATGGACAACGGTGCACAGACCCTTAGCGTGATCTGTACCAAGGCCAACCATGGGGCCAATGGCCTCTATCGTTCGCTCGGGATGGAGATTGCCAGCGAATACCATTACCGTCAGCACGTCCAAGGAGAACGACCATCGTGACAAAACAAGACATGCCCACCGCGCTGGACCTGCCCATGGCTGACCCGCTGCCGCCCGAGACGCAGAAATACTTTGATATCTGCGTCGAAAAACTGGGCATGGTGCCAAATGTGCTCAAGGCCAACGCATTTGACATCGCCAAGCTGAATGCCTTCACCGCGATGTACAATGACCTGATGCTGGCCGACAGTGGCCTGTCGAAATTGGAACGCGAGATGATCGCCGTGGTCGTGTCTTCGATCAACAAGTGCTTCTATTGCCTTGTCGCCCATGGTGCGGCGGTGCGACAGCTGTCAGGCGATCCGCAGCTGGGCGAAATGCTGGTGATGAACTACCGGGTTGCGCCGCTGGACAATCGCCAGCGTGCGATGCTGGATTTTGCCGCCAAAATGACCATCGCCAGCGCCGAAATCGAAGAGCCCGATCGCCAGAAGCTGCGCGATGTCGGATTCAGCGACCGCGACATCTGGGACATCGCCAACGTGGCCGGGTTCTTCAACATGTCCAACCGCGTGGCAAGCGCCACGGCCATGGTGCCGAACGACGAATATCACGCGCAGTATCGATGATCCGATTTCTGGCCCTTTTGATTCTGATACAGGCCGCACCGGTTGCCGCGCAGGATCTGACCCTGCCGTCCAGTGCCCGGCAAATCAGCGACCGCACGTCCCCGCTCGACAGCTACGACCTGCCAATCGGGCCATATGCGGATGGCGCGGTGCCCGCGCGGACAGTCGAAGGGCGGGTTGAGCGGTTTTCCTGGCGTTTGCAGGCCGGTTCCAGCACGACGCTACAGCTTTTGGCACCGTTGCGGGACCAGATCGAGGCGCAGGGCTTTGAGATCCTGTTCGAATGCGAGGCGCGCACCTGCGGCGGCTTTGACTTCCGCTTCGACACCGAAGTGATTCCGACGCCGGACATGTATGTGGCGATTCAGGACTACCGGTTTCTGTCCGCCACCAAGGGGCCGGAAGTGCTGAGCCTTTTGGTCAGTCGCAATCCGCCTGACGGGTACATTCAGATGATCCGCGTCACACCGCAGGATGCGCCGGACCCATCGCCAGTGGTGATCGAAGAAACGGTCGACGGGGCCGGAGGTCTTTTGACCGAGTTTGAGCAAACCGGGCACGTCATTCTGGACGATCTGCATTTTCGCACCGGCGAAGTGGCCTTGGGGGATGGCCCGTTTGCGTCTCTGGCGCTGCTGGCTGGGTTTCTGGCCGAAAACCCGGACACCCGGCTGGCGCTGGTCGGACACACCGATGACACGGGCGCTCTTGACGCCAATATTTCGGTCAGCAAACGGCGGGCCGAGGCGGTCCGGGCTCGGCTGATCGAGGCGCATGGCGTTGCCGCCGGCCGTGTCGAAGCGCAGGGTGTGGGATATCTGGCTCCGATCACATCAAACGCAACCGCCGAGGGCCGCGACTTGAATCGCCGGGTCGAAGCGGTATTGCTGGTCAATTGAGCGCGGCGGAATAAGTCCAGCCTCAGACCCTGTTCCCGAACGCAAGGAGGTATCATGCCAGATCAGACAAACACGCCACAGGCTTTGATCATTGGTGCAGGCGTTGGTCTGTCTGCCTCATTCGCCCGGGCATTGGCGCAAGATGGGTATAGCCTGCATTTGACGGCGCGGGATGTTTCGGACCTTGAACCTCTTGCGGCTGAAACCGGTGCTGCGTTGCATCAGGTGGACGGCACCGATGCCGCAGGTATGGCGGCTTTGATCGACGAACTGCCCGGTGAGTTGCGCGTGGCCTGCTACAATCCTTCGGCCCGGCAGCGCGGACCAATAACCGAACTGGATCCCGAAACGGTCCGCAAAGCCGTTGAGGTCACGGCCTATGGTGCCTTTCTGCTGGGTCAGGCCGCCGCCCGCCGCATGCTGACGCAAGACCTGCGCGACAATCGGCGCGGCACAATTCTGTTCACCGGCGCCTCCGCCGGGGTCAAGGGCTTCCCGCTGTCGGCCCCTTTTGCAATGGGGAAGTTTGCGCAACGCGGTCTGGCGCAATCCATGGCGCGGGAGTTGCACCCCAAAGGCATTCACGTTGCGTGGATCAATATCGATGGCGGCATCCGGAACCCGGCCCGCCCCGAGCGGGTGGATCCGGCCGGCAATCCCGACAGTATGCTGGACCCGGACGCCATTGCCCGGGAATACATGCACCTTATTGATCAGGACCGATCAACATGGAGCAATGAACTGACGCTTCGTCCCTGGGTCGCGTCCTTTTGAGGGGCAAAGGTGGCTGAACAAAAAAAGACCCGCACACCATGTGCGGGCCATCAAAGTTCACCGGGAGAATTTACCAATCCATCGGGCCCTTTTCGTTGAAGGACTCGACAAGAAAATCAATGAAAGCTCGCACCTTGGGCTGCGTAAAGCGACCGGGCGGGTAAACGGCATATACGCCCTGAACCTCGTCCGGCAGCGACGGCATTGCGTCCAGCACCTGACCGGATTTCAGGGCTTCGGCATAAAGATAGCTTGGCAGATACGCGATCCCCAGCCCGGAAATCGCTGCATTCAACAGTGACTGACCGTCATTGACGCTCAGCCAGCCGGCTGTGCGCACCTGCCTCTTTTCGCCCGAGGGCGCGGTCAGTTTCCAGACATTGCCTGATGACTGGCTGGAGTAATGCAGCAGTTTGTGCTCGTTCAGGTCGTCGATCTTCTGCGGGCGGCCGAACTTCTCGATATAGCTCGGCGCAGCCACCATCCGTTTTACAGTTTCCGTCAGCTTGCGGGCGCGCAGGGTGCTGTCTTCCAGTTCGCCAATGCGCACGGCGACATCAAACCCTTCGGAAATCAGTTCGACGTACCGGTTGTTCAGAACCATGTTCACGGTGATGTCGGGATAGGCCGAAAGGAACTCGGACAACACAGGCGACAGGTGATTGACCCCAAAATCTGTCGCAACGCTGATCCGCAGCAGGCCCGACGGCGCGGACTGCATGGATGTCACCAATGCATCTGCTTCGCCTGCATCATTCAGGACCCGGCGCGCGCGGTCATAATAGGCCAGCCCGATTTCAGTCGGCGAAACCCGGCGCGTTGTGCGGTTCAGCAAACGTGCCCCAAGACGCGCCTCGAGGCTCGAGACGTGTTTGGACACGGCCGATTTGGAGATGCCCATCTTTTTGGCCGCATCGGTGAAGCCACCCTGGTCCACCACGTTGGCAAAGGCTTCCATTTCGGTCAGTCGGTCCATTCTCGTACCCCAGGTCTTGGTTCCTGACCCGACAATCGCCTCCAATCTGGGCGGAAACGGGGCAGACATGGGATAATATCGGGGTTTTGAATCGGATCGTTTGCGCTTAGGAAACGCCGAAACAATGGTTTCCGTAGCCTCCGCATGGCCCACATCGGGCGGTTTTCGAGATTTTTGCCCTTTCATGCTAAGGTGAGCGTGGCAAATTTGTGACCAGGGAGAAGATCATGAAAGCCTTTTTCGCTGCTATAGCCTTGTGCCTGTCGGCCACAGTTTTATTCGCGGGTGGGGAAACCCCTTCGAACCCCGATGCAAAGGTTTACTTCGTCAATCTTGCCGACGGCGACACGGTTCAGTCGCCCGTCACCGTTGTCTTCGGCCTCAGCGGCATGGGCGTTGCGCCCGCGGGGACCGAAGCAGAGAACACCGGGCATCATCACCTGTTGATCAACCGCCCGCCTCTGGGTGAAGGCGAAGATGGAGCGGATGAGCTGGCTTATGGCCTGCCGACGGACGAGAACCATCTGCATTTCGGGGGTGGCCAGACCCAGGTGACACTGGATTTGCCCGCGGGTCAGCACACGCTGCAACTGGTGTTGGGGGATGCCGGTCACGTTCCGCATGCCACGCCAATTGTGTCCGAAGTCATCACGATCACCGTGGAGTAGGTGCGCCACCTGCCGTCCTACTGAAACCCTCTGCCGTGAAAGTGTTTACATTTCTCGGCAGTTTGGAGAAGTTGCGGTACTTGCGTGAAGGGGGTCGCACATGACGCTGGAATTCTTTCTGACATCTCTGATTGTCGTGCTTTTGCCCGGCACCGGTGTGATCTACACGCTGGCCATCGGGCTTGGACGCGGCTTTCCTGCCAGTCTTGCCGCTGCCGCAGGATGCACTGTTGGTATCGTCCCCGCAGCCGTTGCCAGTATCATCGGCCTCTCCGCACTGTTGCATACCAGCGCACTGGCGTTCCAGGTTCTCAAGTTTCTGGGCGTGCTCTATCTGTTTTACATGGCTTGGGGGATGCTGAGGCAAGGTGGCGCATTGGAGGTCAATGCCGAGAAAACCGCCAGGGGATACCTTAGGATTGCCGCCACCGGGACTTTGATCAATGTCCTGAATCCCAAGCTATCGTTGTTTTTCCTTGCTTTTCTGCCCCAATTCCTGCCCGCTGACACGGCGCATGCGGGCGCCGAATTGATCAAACTCGCCCTGGCTTTCATGGCGATGACCTTTATGGTCTTCGTCGGATACGGCGCATGTGCAGCTCTGGCGCGGGACTACGTTATTCACCGCCCGTCTGTCATGGCTTGGATCAGGCGGAGTTTCTCCGCTGCGTTCGGAGCACTTGGTGTCAAGCTGGCTTTGACCGATTGACCCGTATCGTTTTCAACTCATAGGGCTGCGGCAAGCCGTGTGCCCTGATCAATTGCCCGCTTGGCGTCCAGTTCCGCTGCCACGTCGGCCCCTCCAATCACATGCGGAGTGATCCCGTATTCGATCAAGGCATCCGCAAGGCTGCGATCCGAAACCTGACCTGCGCACAGGACGATCGTGTTGGCCGGAATGACCGTTGGGTCGGCGCGCTCTTCGCCAAAGCTGACATGCAGACCTTCGTCGTCGATGCGTTCATAGTTCACGCCGCCAACAAAGCTGACGTCTTTCATCTTCAGTGTGGCGCGGTGGATCCAGCCGGTTGTTTTTCCCAGCCCCTTGCCATGCGCCTGTTTCTTGCGTTGCAGCAAAGTCACCTTGCGCGCCGGGGCTGCCGGTTGAGGGCCTTCGGGTGCCAAGCCCGCCCGATGCTCGGCCGGATCGGTCACGCCCCATTCCTTCATCCATGCCGGTAAATCGGTGGTGATGCTGTGGCCATCCTCCAGCAGGAACTCGGACACGTCAAAGCCAATACCACCCGCGCCGATCACGGCGACGGATTTGCCCACCTCGGCTTTCTCGCGCAGCACGTCGATGTAACTGAGGACATTGTCGCGGTCCTGCCCCGGAATTTGCGGGTCCCGTGGCATGACGCCGGTGGCGATGACCACCTCGTCGAACCCGGTCAGGTCGCCGGCGCTGACATCCCGGTTCAGTTCCACTTTCACGCCCAGATCATCCATCATGGTGCGATACCAGTCGACCAGCCCCCAGAACTCCTCTTTCCCCGGCACCTGTTTTGCCATGTTCAACTGGCCGCCAATCTCTGAGGCGCGGTCAAACAGGGTGACGTCATGGCCGCGCTGGGCGGCGGTCATGGCCGTAGACAGGCCCGCGGGCCCCGCCCCGACAATGGCAACGGTCTTGGGTGTTTCGGCTTGGCCAATGATCAGTTCGGTTTCGCTGCAGGCGCGCGGGTTGACAAGGCAAGAGGTCAGCTTGCCACTGAATGTGTGATCCAAGCAGGCCTGATTGCAGGCGATACAGGGCGCGATCTTGGCGGCCTCACCGGCAATGGCCTTGTTCACGAATTCCGCATCCGCCAGCATCGGACGCGCCAGCGACACCATATCGGCGCACCCGGTGGACAGCACCTCTTCGGCCACTTCTGGCGTGTTGATCCGGTTTGACGTGATCACCGGGATCGAGACCTTGCCCATCAGCTTTTTGGTCACCCATGCAAAAGCCGCGCGCGGCACGCTGGTGGCAATCGTCGGTATGCGGGCCTCGTGCCAGCCGATACCGGTATTGATGATCGTGGCCCCGGCCTGCTCAATTCTCTGCGCCAACTCTACGACCTCGTCATGGGTCGAGCCATTGGGCACTAGGTCGATCATCGACAGGCGGTAGATGATGATGAAATCGGTGCCCACGGCCTCACGTGTGCGTCGCACAACCTCGATCGGCAGGCGCATCCGGTTTTCGTAAGACCCGCCCCAGCGATCCGTGCGCTTGTTCGTGTGAGTCACAAGGAACTGGTTGAGGAAATACCCTTCGGACCCCATGATCTCGACGCCGTCATAGCCGGCCTTTTGCGCCAGAACCGCAGCGGTCACGATATCGCCGATCTGTTTCTCGATGCCCTCTTCGTCCAGTTCATGCGGTGGAAACGGAGAGATCGGGGATTTCACCGGGCTGGGGGCTACACATTTTGGGCCATAAGCATAGCGCCCTGCATGCAGGATCTGCATCGCGATCTTACCGCCGGCCTCATGCACGCGTTCGGTGACGATGGCGTGTTTTGCGACCTCATCGTCATTTGTCATCATCGAGGCACCCGGCAAAACCGATCCTTCCAGGTTCGGTCCGATTCCTCCGGTGACCATCAGCGCCACACCACCGCGCGCCCGGTCGGCGTAGAACTCCGCGACCCGGTTCCAGTCGCCGGTTTCTTCCAGCCCGGTATGCATCGAGCCCATCAGCACACGGTTTTTCAGCGTGGTAAAACCAAGATCCAGCGGCGCCAGCATGTTCGGGTACGCAGTCATTACGAAACTCTCCCTCAATTTGCGGCAGACCATTGCCTTGCCGTGGGCGGGTGTCACGCAAAACCCAACGTCATTCTCCTTTGCTGACGCTGCGGCGCTTGTTACAGGTTGGCCGAACAACCAGCGAGGCCGCGCATGACCCCGGAAGAAATCGCCAAACTGCCCTACCGTCCCTGCGTTGGCCTGATGCTGATGAATGCAGAAGGCAAGATATTTGTGGGTCAACGCAATGATCGCCACAAAGACGCCTGGCAAATGCCCCAGGGCGGTGTCGACAAGGGCGAAGACCCGCGCGACGCGGCCTTGCGCGAGCTGTGGGAAGAGACCGGGGTACCGGCGGATTTGATTGAGATCGTCGCCGAGACCGACGGCTGGTTACCCTATGACCTGCCGCATGACATCGTGCCGAAAATCTGGAAGGGCCGCTATCGCGGGCAGGAGCAGAAATGGTACCTGATGCGGTTTGTCGGGCGCGATGATCAGATCAATATCGAGACCGACCACCCGGAGTTTACCAACTGGAAATGGCAGGAGCCCGCGCGTCTGGTCGCGGAAATCGTGCCCTTCAAACGCGGGGTGTATGGGCAAGTCGTTGCCGCCTTTGCCGATCATCTGCCATAAACCGGTATGCGTATCGAAGTCATCTGGCCCAAGTACCGCACCCGGTTAAAGGCGTTCCTGCATTCCCGCGTGTCGAACACGGCGGATGTGGACGATCTGCTGCAAGAGATATCGATCAAGGTATTCACCGGCCTGCCGGGCCTCAAGGACCCGGCCAAACTGCAATCGTGGCTGTTTCAGACGGCTGAGCGCACGATTATCGACCACTACCGCAAAACTGGGCGGGCACAGGCGCATTCTGACGATCTTTGGTACCACCAGGACGATCCAGAAACCCGGCAGGATCTCGAAGGCTGTGTGGAACCCTTCATTCAAGGGCTGCCCGGAGAAATGTCTGACATGCTGATGGCCATCGACATTAACGGCATGTCTCAACGCGACTATGCGCAGACCCATGGCCTATCCTATTCCACTTTGAAATCGCGCGTGCAAAAGGGCCGGGCCGAGCTCCGCAAGGCCTTCGAGGACTGCTGCAACATCTCGATGGACGTGCGCGGCAATATCTCGGATGTGCAGGAAAAATCGGGCTCCTGCAAAAAATGTTGATCTGAGCGTCGTCTTTTTGGCTTGGGCTTCGTCTGACAGAGGACACCACCAAAAAGGAAAGACCAGTGATCCGTATCATCAGCTTCAAGATCTGCCCCTTTGTCCAGCGCGTGACCGCGACGCTCGAGGCCAAGCAGGTGTCCTATCAGATTGACTACATCAGCCTCAGTGACAAACCGGACTGGTTTCTGGAACTATCGCCCACCGGTCAGGTGCCTGTGCTGGTGACCGAAGGCGGCGCGGCTTTGTTCGAATCCGATGCCATCATCGAATACATCGACGAGGTCACAGCGCCATTGCAGGACAACCTGGCGCCGGAACAACGGGCGCTTAATCGCGCCTGGAGCTATCAGGCCAGCAAGCACTATCTGGTCCAGTGCAGCACGATGCAAAGCGCCGATCAGGGGACTTATGACGAACGGAGTGCCAAGCTGGACAAGTCGTTTGAGAAAGCCGAACGGCAATTGGGCGACGGTCCTTATTTCTCGGGCCGGACGGTTGGCAACGTGGATATGGCTTGGTTGCCGTTGCTGCACCGCGCCGCAATTGTCGCCGATCACAGCGGGCATGACATGCTGGCTGACTATCCCAAAGTGAAGGCGTGGCAGCAGGCTCTTTTGGCCACCGGAATCGCGCAGAAATCCGTCTCAGAGGACTTTGTTCCTGCGTTCTCCGATTTCTACTTGGCTGACCGAACGTGGCTGGGTCGCGGAGCCAACAGAAACGAAGAGCCCGCACCGCTGGCCGCAAAGCGCTCGGGCGGGTGTTGCGGTTAGGACATTGGATGCCTCGTGCCGGTCAGAGGATTGGCACGAGACGCTCAAATCAGGCCGCAGAAAGCGTTCTCATCATCAGTTCAATTGCTTCGGTTTTTGTGCAACGGTCCATGCTGAAGGCAGACTATGACCACGCACAACAAGGGCACGCTCTCATGACGACCAAAGCTGAACTTGAGGCCGAGTTGGAAAAACTCCGAACGCGCAACGCCCAACTGGAGGCAAAGGCTGATCGGGGCACAAAGACCGATGATGAACCGGACAACTCCCCGCCGGTCAAGACAACCGACGAGATTCGAAACCTTCTGGCAGAGCACGGTGTTGATCTGTCCAAAGCCGAGGCGTTGGGAGAGGAAGCGATTGCAGAGTTTGGCAGGCTGCAGAAAGACTACCCGATCACTGCCCTGCTGGTGGCTTTCACGTTGGGATACGCAGTTGGACGGGCGCAGGGATAGGAATTGACAATGAACAGACTGAGCAGAAATCTGACAACGATCTATCGGACCGAACGCCTGATCACACGCCGCCGGCTGGCGGTTGTGCAGCAGCAAACCATCATGATGGCGCTCGCTGGCATTGCGGTGCTGGCCGCTTTGGTGCTGCTAAATGTTTCCCTTTATTTTGTTCTGAACGCGTGGATGTCCCAAGCGGCCTCTGCTGCTGTTCTGGCATTTGCCAACCTGTTCCTGGCCGGACTGCTTGTCCTGATCGCAAGACGTACAAACGTCGAAAGCGAGATCGCTCCTGCCGTTGAAGTCCGGGATATGGCCATCGCCGACATCGAAGACGAGCTGGAAGACATGGCGACCGAGGCGCGCCAGATCGTTCAGGCGATCAAGAGCATCGGCTCCAACCCCTTGGGCTCATTGCCCGCGCTGCTGATCCCGCTTCTGACGGCGATACTGAAAAGCCGGCAGGAGAAGTAGCCGCCGCTTTGCGCCTACAGCAAGCCTTCGGCCCGCAGCAGTTCCAACATGTTTGTCTCGGGCCGTGGACCGATGTGGCTGATAACCTCACGGGCGCAGATATTGCCGATGCGGGCGCAGGTCTCATAATCCCGCCCCGTGGCCATACCGAACAGGAAACCGGCGGCGAACTGATCGCCTGCTCCGGTGGCATCCACGGGAACAACCTTGTCGACCGGAATGTCGATGCGCGTGCCGTTGTCCAGCACCGTCACACCATCGCCCGAGCGGGTGCAGACGACCAGCGGGCAAATCTTGGCTGTCTTGGCCAGCGCCTCTTCCAAATCGTCTGTCTCAAATAGCGATTTGATCTCCGCCTCGTTCCCGATCACGAAATCCAGTTCGTTCTCGATCAGCAGCAGAAAATCGACCCGATGCCGTTCCACGCAGAACGGGTCGGAAATGGCGATGCCGGTCTTGCCGCCGCCCCTGTGGCAGTCGCGCGCAGCTTCGAGGAACGCGGCCTTGCCTTTTTCCTTGTCGAACAGATAGCCCTCAAGGAACATGATCTGGCTGTTGCCCGCCACGTCGGCAGACACATCTGCCGAGGACAGCTCGGAGGAAATCCCGAGATACGTGTTCATCGACCGCTCGCCATCGGGCGAGACGAAGATCATCGAGCGTGAGGTCGGCAACTCTCCGCCGGGGACAGGCGGGTTCACGAAGTCAACGCCGTCTTCGTTCATCGCATCCGCATAAAACCGCCCCAGCGCGTCGTCATGCACGCGCCCGATGAACGCGGCTTCCAGCCCCAGCGCGCCAGCCCCGGCGATCGTATTGGCGACCGAACCTCCGGGTGTCTGAACCCGACCTTCCATCGCGGCATACAGCACCTCGCCCCGATCCCGCTCGATCAGCTGCATGATGCCTTTCTCGATCCCCATCAGTTCCAGGAAATTGTCGTCGGCCTGGGAAATCACGTCTACAACGGCATTTCCGATGCCGACAAGCTGGTAGGTCTTCATAGGTTCTTGTCCTCGAATTGACAGAGATCTCGAATGATGCAGGTGCCGCAGAGCGGCTTGCGCGCCTTGCAATGATAACGCCCATGCAGGATCAGCCAGTGATGCGCATGCAACTGAAAATCGGTGGGAATGTTGTCTTCGATGGCGCGTTCGACCGCATCCACATGTTTGCCGGGGCAGATACCGGTGCGATTGCCGACACGAAAGATATGGGTGTCGACCGCCTGCGCCGGATAGCGCCACCACATGTTCAGTACGACATTGGCCGTCTTGCGCCCGACACCGGGCAGCGATTGCAGCGCCGCGCGGGAATTGGGCACCTCGCCGTCGTAGTCCTCGACCAGAATACGGCTCAACTTGATGACGTTTTTGGCCTTCTGACGGAACAGACCGATGGTCTTGATATGCTCGATCAGACCCTCTTCGCCCAGATCCAACATCTTTTGCGGTGTATCGGCGATCTTGAACAGGTCACGCGTGGCTTTGTTGACGCCCGCATCGGTCGCCTGTGCCGACAGCGCGACCGCGACGACCAGAGTATAGACGTTCACATGTTCCAACTCACCCTTGGGTTCGGGGTCGGCGTCGTGAAAACGCGTAAAGATCTCGCGGATCGTGTGGTAATCGAGTTGCTTTGCCATCCGCGCCTTAATGCCGCCCGTGAGGCCGTGACACAAGCCCAAAGCCTATGCGCAAGTTCCGGGTCGCTTGGACGTGTCCCGCGCGCTATGGTTTAGACCAGAAAATGAGGTGAGACCCATGAACATCCAGACCCCGGAAAGCGGCTATCACTACAACGTCATGCGGCGTGCGATTGAGCTGATCGATCAGGGCGGGGAAACCCTCAGCCTCGATGAACTGGCCCGCCAGATGGATATGAGCCCGGCGCATTTTCAACGCCTGTTTTCGCGCTGGACCGGCGTGTCGCCCAAACGGTATCAGCAATACCTGACGTTAGGCCACGCCAAGGCGCTGCTGCGCGAGCGGTTCACGACGCTGGAAACCGCGCATAACGTCGGCCTGTCGGGCAGCGGTCGTCTGCACGACCTGTTCCTGAAATGGGAATCGATGAGCCCCGGTGAGTACGCCCGCAAGGGCGAAGGGCTGACGATCCATTGGGGCTGGTTCGAATGCCCCTTTGGCCCTGCGCTGGTCATGGGCACCGACAAGGGGATCTGCGGTATCGCCTTTGGGGCCGAAACCGGCGAGGAACACGCGATGGAAGACATGATCTCGCGTTGGCCCAAAGCCGAATTTATCGAGGATCCTATGCGTCTGCGTCCCTGGGTTCTGAACGCCTTTGGCGCTGCCAGTGACAGGCTTGAGCCTACACCGCTTTACCTGATCGGCTCACCGCTGCAGATCAAAGTCTGGGAAGCGCTGATGCATATCCCCTCGGGTCAGGTTACCACCTATTCCGAGATTGCACAGCGCGTCGGCTCCCCTCAGGCGGTGCGGGCCGTTGGCACAGCGGTCGGGCGCAACCCGGTCAGCTGGCTGATCCCCTGTCACCGTGCCCTGCGCAAATCGGGCGGCCTTGGCGGGTATCACTGGGGCCTGCCGGTCAAACGTGCCATGCTGGCCTTTGAGGCCGCTCAGGCCGAAGCCTGATTGACAGAGTGACCCGAGGCTGCCAAAAGGCGCGGCAGGTTCGGGTCTCCTGCCGTTCGCGGCCTTCTGGCATTGGTGAAACCCGGTTGATACCACATCTGTTGCCCTTTCCCGGCGCGCGGATGGCAATGCGAACCCCGTCCTGACTTCGCGCCCGTTCAAGGAAACGAGGCAAGACATGAACCCTTCCAGACACATTGCTCCGGTTGAGGAGCTGAAGGCGCAGGCGAAACGTCTGCGTGGAGAGTTGCGCGGCACCGGTGCCGTGCTCTCGCACAGCGAAGCACTGGAAATGATCGCTCATCAGCATGGCGTACGGGATTGGAACACTCTGCGCGCCATGGCTGGAAACCGGATGCTTTTGCAAGTCGGCGATCGGGTCGCGGGGCGCTATCTTGGTCAGCCCTTTACAGCGATCGTTCGTGGCATGACAACGCTGGGTGACGGATCGCGCCGCAGGATCACCCTGCATTTTGATGACCCCGTGGATGTTGTCCGGTTCGACAGCTTTTCGGCGTTTCGGCAACGTGTCACAGGTGAAATCGGGTGGGACGGGCGATCAACCCGGCGCACGTCAGACGGCACACCCCAGCTTGTGGTGCGTCCGGTTTGATCGAACAGGGTGAGGGGCCGTATGCGCCCCTTCGCCAATCAGACCTGCGCTGCCCTGACCCGCTTCCTGCGCAATCCGGTGGTGTCTTTTCCTTCTCGCCGTATCCGGGTCGTCGCGCCGCGCCACGGATCGCTATCGGTTCTCCTGCCATTAAACAGGAGACTTGAAATGGATTTTGCACGGCGAACTATTATCGTAACCGGGGCCAACAGCGGCATAGGCAAGGTCGCCGCTGAATTACTGGCAAAACAAGGCGCCCGCCTTGTCCTCGGCGCCCGCCGATCCGAGCCTTTGGACAGCGTCGCACATGAGATTGAAAAACTAGGTGGCGAAGCCATCGCACTTGCCGGAGATGTCGGCGACCCGGACTATGCGGCCCAACTGGTCGCAGCGGCCGAGAACCATTTCGGAGCCTTAACCGGCGCTTTTAACAATGCCGGAATTGTCGGGGACCTGTCACCCGCAGAGGATATGCCGATCTCGACATGGGATCAGGTTCTGCGGACCAATCTCACCAGTGCATTTCTGGCCGCGCGGGTGCAGATTCCTGCGTTGAAACGCGCAGGTGGCGGGGCCTTGCTGTTTACCGCGTCCTTTGTGGGCTATTCCAATGGCGGTTTGCCGGGCATGGGCGCGTATGCGGCCTCCAAGGCCGGTCTGATCGGTCTGGTGCAGTCGCTGGCGGCGGATCACGGCAAAGACAACATCCGGATCAACGCGATCCTGCCGGGCGGTACGCTGACACCCATGGCCGGAGAGGATCCCGATATTCACGCTTACATCTCGGGTAAACACGCGCTGGGTCGTCTGGCACAGCCTGCAGAGATTGCACAGGCGGCGCTTTTCCTGTTGTCGGAAAACGCCAGTTTCGTCACCGGTAGCGCGATGCTGGCCGATGGCGGCGTGTCCGTTCGATTCGAATAGAGACACTTGGCCGCCGTTCCCCGGCGGCCAAATTCACTGCGCAGGTTATTCGGCAGCCCAGCCGCCAACGGCCTTGACTTCTAAAAAGTCCTCCAGACCCCAGACGCCCCCTTCACGCCCGTTGCCGGATTGCTTCGTGCCGCCAAACGGAGACCCCGCGCTGCGCGATTTGCCATTCATCTCGATCATCCCTGACCGAAGAACACGGGCCATCCGGTTGGCGCGGTCGCCATCCTGCGTCTGAACGTAGTTCGTCAGCCCGTATGGCGTGTCGTTGGCGATCTCAACGGCCTCGTCTTCGGTGTCAAAGGGGATCATGGTCAGGACAGGGCCAAAGATTTCCTCGCGTGCGATGGTCATCTGGTTGTTGGCGTCCGCAAAGACTGTCGGGCGTACATAATACCCCTTGTTCAGACCCTCGGGGCGACCGGTGCCGCCCGCAACCAGACGTGCACCTTCGTCGATCCCTTTCTGGATCAGATCCTGAATCTTGGTCCATTGCAGTTCGTTCACGACCGGGCCGATATGGCGGCCTTCTTCCAGCGCGGGGCCGACTGACACCTTGCTTGCAACCTCGGCGGCGGTTTCGACCGCCTGATCATAGATCGGGCGCTGCACCAGCATCCGGCTGGGCGCGTTGCAGCTTTGGCCGGTGTTGTTCATCATATGCAGAACGCCGCGTTTGACGGCCTTTTCATCTGCATCGGCGAAGACCAGGTTCGCGCCTTTGCCGCCCAGCTCCAGGTGTACCTTTTTCAGCGTATCAGCCGCATTTTTGGAAATTGCCGTGCCGGCGCGGGTCGAGCCGGTAAAGCTGATCATGTCCACGTCCGGATGCGCCGACAGTTGCGAGCCAACGCCGACGCCATCGCCGTTCACCAGATTGAAGACGCCCGGCGGGAACCCGGCCTCATCCATCAATTCGGCAAAGATCATTGCGTTCAGGGGGCTTTGCTCGGACGGTTTCAGCACCATGGTGCAGCCTGCAATTGCCGCTGCGCCGACCTTGAGCGTGATCTGGTTCATCGGCCAGTTCCATGGGGTTATCAACCCGGCAACGCCGACCGCCTCATAGATGATCCGGTCATTCGGAGCGTGATCGCCCAGGGGGCGTTCGAACTCGAACGTTTTGGCGGCCTGAATGAATTCATTCAGGTGCCACGACCCGGCGCCAACCTGCTGGCTGCGCGACATGTCAATCGGCGCACCCATTTCCAGCGACATCGCCTGCGCCAGGTCTTCGGAGCGGGTCTGGTAGACAGCGATCAGCTTTTCGACCAGTGCAATGCGCTCGGCCACCGGCGTTGCCATCCAGCCCGGCAGGGCAGCCTTGGCGGCAGCCACGGCGGCGTTGGTATCGGCCTCGGACCCCAGTGAGATCACGGCGCAAGGCTCTTCGGTTGACGGGTCGATCACTTCGAAATCGTTCGCCGCCGAGGGGGCGACCCATTCACCGTTGATGTAGAAATCGCGTTTTTCGATCATGGCTCATCCTCCTGACCATGCAGCCCCCGGGGGCGGTTTCCGGCGCCACTCTGTCATCGACATCAGAGGTCGGCAAGAGGGTGAAATATGGATTTGATCAAATTTTTCAGGCAGAGGATTGCTAAATAAACACCGCAGTTCGATGCAGATGGTTTAACCTGCGTACAAAGTGGTTAGGTTTACCCAACCGACTCGGTTTGTTTGACAGAAAGGAGATGCCCCATGGGTTTGCGCATCAACGACACGGTCCCGAATTTCACCGCAGAAACGGATCAGGGTACCATTCAGTTCCATGACTGGATCGGCGACAGCTGGGCGATCCTGTTTTCACACCCCAAGGATTTCACCCCGGTCTGCACCACCGAGTTTTCAGCCGTGGCCCAACTGAATGACGAGTGGGCTGCACGCAACACCAAAGTGATCGGCGTCTCTGTTGATGGGGTTGAGGACCACAAGAAGTGGAAGAAGGACATCGAGGCCTACGGCAATGCCAACCCGGGCTTCCCGATCATCGCCGATGATGGTCTGGCCGTATCCAAGGCTTTTGATATGCTGCCTGCCGAGGCCTACCTGCCGGATGGCCGCACGCCGGCCGACAGCGCCACCGTGCGGTCGGTGTTCATCATCGGTCCCGACAAGCAGTTGAAACTGTCGATGACCTACCCGATGACCGTGGGCCGGAACTTTGCCGAGATCTTGCGGGCGCTGGACGGATTGCAGATGTCGGCCAAAGGTGTGGCAACCCCTGCGAACTGGGTGCCGGGCGAAGACGTGATCATCCCGCCGACCGTGTCGAATGAGGACGCAAAAGAGAAGTTCGGGGAGTTCGAGACGATTTTCCCCTATCTGCGCAAGACCAAGGCGCCGTCGTAAGGCGGATGTCGGGTCAGGGGGGCTGTCTGCCCCCCATCGCGCCTGTGGCGCAATTCCCCCCGAAGGTATTTCTAGCCAGATGAAGCAGGCGGGCGTTGCGGGTGCAGATGGAGTTGCGCCCGGTAGGCCGCGCGTTTGAATTCACGGGTCAGCTTGTCAGCTAGCGGCGGTTTGGTCTGGATCGTTGATCCGCCGATTTCGCCGGCGACTTCTTTGTTGCCACATCCAAGCAGCGTGTGAACGGGTTGGCCGGTCAGCCAGTGCATCTGCAAAAACGTGTCCACGGGACGATCGATCTTGTCGGTCGCGGCCAAAAGACGTTCGGCGGTGTGCCGTCCCACCATCTGACAGACGCATTGCAGGCCGATCACCTTTGGCAGGATCAGTTGCAACCCGTTGCGCTCTGCAACCGTTTCTGCAGAGGTTTCGCGCTGTTTCGCCGGAAGGCGGATATAGTGATCCGGTGTCGCCACCGGGGCCAACAAGTCCAGCGCCTCGGCCAGGCGGGCGGGATCGACGCGCAGATCATCCTCGGCGATGATGGCCAGATCAATTTTTTCCTCGACCAGTTTCCGCCAGATCCGGCGATGGCTTTCGAAGACGCCGATCTCGGCAGGGCGGAGCGCAAACGGGTAGTGTGGACGGTGAAGGTTGCCTGGGTGCAGCTCGACACCCGCGATCTGGTCCGGATCACGCCCATTCACAGCCTCGAACAATTCCGCATTTGGCAGGTCGGCACAAAGCTGATCGGCATTGGGTTGCCGGGCGGTGCTGGAAGACATGTGGATGATGAAGGAGCGCATGGTCCCGTGCATAGAACACGGGATCATGTGGGGGAAGGGAAACCGGTGAGAAACATGCTCAAGCTGGAACCATCGACTGCTGCGCAAGTCGAACCGGATGTTGAAGACGGGGAGTCAGGATTCCGAACGGTGTGTAGGTACTGCGCCGGACCTGTCCACCAGAGGCTCTGACAGCAACTCTTCAACAAAAAAGCTGAGCAACTGGACCCGGCCGGACACACCGGCCTTGCGATAAACCGCTGCGCTCTGGGCTTTGATCGTCCCTTCCTTTGTCTCGCGCATCTGCGCGATTTCGGCGATGGATAGCCCCTTGATGGTCAGCAGGGCGACGTCGCGCTCAGCATCGCTCAACCTCCATTCGGTGAACTGATGGGCGATGATCTGGGCGAAAGCGCCCCTTGCCATGTCCAACTGGCGCTGCATGTCGCGCACGCGTCGGTTCTGTGCCCGGATCAACGCGATCGTCGCGGTCAAACCGCCAATCAGAGCCAGCGACAGAACAAACTCGAACCCGTGCAAGTGGCGGAACCCGGCATGTTCGCCGCCGGTTATGTCCATAACTGCATCTGTCACGAAAAAGGCGGCGCAGAGGGCCTGCACCACCAAAAGAAGCCACAACAAGGACGTCTGTGAAATCGTCATACGGCTCCTTTTCAGACCTCAGGCTCAGTCGTTTTCGTCTTCCGCTTCGATGGCGGTAACCACGCCATCAGCCACGCTGATCTCCAGCTCAGTTTCCACGCCATCCTTGCGCAGTTCAACCTCGATCTTGCCATCGTCGAACTCGATTTCTTGAACCACGTACCCTTGCGCCTCAAGGGTTGAACGGATTTCTGCCTCGGATGAGCCGAGTTTGTCGCCAAGACCGACATTGGCAAGGGCCAGGACCGGAACGGCCGAGATCAGACCGGCGAGCGTCAGCATTTTGAATGTTTCCATTTCGAATCTCCATTGGGTTGTGTTGTAGTGCGTTGGACGTGGGTCCGCGGGAGGGGAGCTTCGATAGGTTTTTGGTTGAAACGGGCCGGATTGAACCAAGGTTTACGCGGCCGGATCTGTTGCATCCGTCCGGAGCGTACAGTCTCACCACCTTGATTTTACTGTATTAACCCAGCCCCGCCCGGGTTTAAACGGGCCGGGGCTATCAGGCGGCATGCGCTGTTGTGTATGGGTTTGATTGATCCTGTGCCAGGCCTTTTGGTACGGACAGGTCCGGGTGCAGAAGGCGCACCTCATAGGGTTTGAGCACCGGCAACGCCGTACTACCGTATCCTCCGGCTTCTGATGCCAGATCCGGGAACAGGTCAAACAGCTCGCGCCTTGTTGCAGGAGCCATCGCGCTCAGGGTTGTGTCGCCGGGGAAAAAGGATTCCGACCAGACGCCTTCCACATTCACCAGCTCGTGCTTGTCGAACAGGATGTGGATGTATTCGACGCCCCGGTCGGGCGGCAATTGCGTGATCGCGTCGCCGTCGATCATCCCCTTGGCCGGGGCCAGCATCTGATTTTCGGAATACATCAGTTCCATCCTCGCCGAGGTAACGACGATCCGGTGCTGGGGCGAGACCGTCAAGTCCCGGTTGGGATACCCCGGGGCAAAGCAGCCCGCCTTGATCCGAACCGGGCACAGCCGCGGTTTTGCTTGCAGCTCGCGCCTTGTCAGGCGGCGTTTGCCGATCCATCGAACAGGTTGCGTGCTGCCATTCGCGACGATGACCCGGTCACCCGGCTTCAGTGTCTCAATCCGTCGCTGACCTGCGGCCGTCAGGATCAGCGACCCGGAGGTGAAGCAGACAAATGAGGGCAGTGTCTGGTATGCAGCGGGTGCAGCCGTGCCGGAAAAACCGGTATTGGAGATCGTGTCGCCCAGCGTGACCTGCCCGGATGTGACGATGACGTACCGGGGATTCGAGAACTGGATCAGGGTGAAAGTGACCGGCAGCCCGTCCACCTCGCCGCTATAGCTTTCAAACGTCTGGAAATTCTGTGATGTGCCGCTGAACCCGGGAACGCCGCTGACGTCCAATTGCAGACTTCCGTCAGCATCAGGGTCCTGCAGCAATGCGTCATTGTCGATAACGTCGACCTCATAGGCCGCTTCGATCTCGATAGTGCGAGTGCTGAAGGGATCAGCGTTGATCGCGTAAATGGTGATAGAGGCCACGGTCGAACGGCATCCCAAATAAAGGCGTAACTTTCCTTAAGTTTGAGCTAATACAACTTTAAAGTGTTAACATTTGGTTTACTCTATACCGGCCGGACAGATGCGCCGTGACAGAGCGGGGCGCTGCCGCCATAGCCGACAGCACGCAAACAACAAAAAAAGACCCCGGCCAAAGCCGGGGTCTTTCGCGTTCAGAGAAAGGGACTGCAGATTACTCTGCGCTCTCCTCTTTCTTTTCTTTCTTCTCGGGAACGACCTCTTCGCCGGTTTCCTGATCGACCACTTTCATCGACAGGCGCACCTTGCCGCGATCGTCAAAGCCCAGCAGTTTGACCTTCACTTCCTGACCTTCCTTCAGAACATCCGAGGGGTGGTTCAGGCGGCGGTTTTCGATCTGGGACACGTGCACCAGACCGTCGCGCTTGCCAAAGAAGTTCACGAAGGCACCGAAGTCGACGATCTTGACCACTTTACCAGTGTAGATCTGACCCTCTTCCGGCTCCGCAACGATCGAGTGGATCATCTCGTAAGCCTTCTTGATCGATTCCCCATCGGGCGAGGCGATCTTGATGACGCCGTCGTCGTTGATGTCGACCTTGGCACCCGAAACCTCGACGATCTCGCGGATAACCTTACCGCCCGAGCCGATCACTTCACGGATCTTGTCGGTCGGGATGTTCATGGTCTCGATGCGCGGGGCGTGGACCGAGAATTCGTTGGTCTCGGACAGGGCTTTGCCCATCTCACCCAGAATGTGCATCCGGCCGTCCTTGGCTTGCGCCAAGGCTTTCTCCATGATTTCGGGCGTGATGCCCGCAACCTTGATGTCCATCTGCAGCGACGTGATGCCGTTTTCGGTACCAGCCACTTTGAAGTCCATGTCGCCCAGGTGATCTTCGTCACCCAGAATGTCCGACAGGATGGCGTATTCGCCGTCATCTTCCAGGATCAGACCCATGGCCACACCGGCAACCGGTGCTTTCAGCGGAACACCCGCATCCATCATCGACAGCGAACCGCCGCAGACCGACGCCATCGAGCTGGAACCATTGGATTCGGTGATCTCCGACACGATGCGGATCGTGTAGGGGAAGTCGGTCGCCGCAGGCAGAACCGCCTGTAGGGCGCGCCATGCCAGCTTGCCATGGCCGATCTCACGACGGCCCGGGCCACCAACACGGCCAACTTCACCAACCGAATACGGAGGGAAGTTGTAGTGCAGCAGGAAGTTCGATTTGAAGTTGCCATGCAGCGCGTCGATGAACTGCTCATCGTCACCGGTGCCCAGCGTGGTCACGGCCAGCGCCTGTGTTTCACCACGGGTGAACAGGGCGGAACCGTGGGTCCGGGGCAGCATCGAGGTTTCGGCCACGATCGAACGGATATCGGTAGTCGAGCGACCGTCGATCCGCTTGCCGCCTTTGACGACATCACCGCGCAGAATGCCAGCTTCCAGCTTTTTCATCGCGGAACCGAGGTTGCCGTCTTCCAGTTGCTCTTCGGTCAGCGCTTCCTTGATCGCTTCACGTGCTGCGGCAACAGCGGCGGTGCGCTCTTGCTTGTCGGTGATCGCGAAGGCTGCGCGCATCTGCTCTTCACCGGCGGCCTTAACGGCAGCGTAGAGCTCCGAATAGTCGGGTGCTTGGAAGTCAAACGGCTCTTTCGCGGCTTCTTCGGCCAGCGAAATGATCAGGTCGATGACCGGCTGAATTTGCTCATGCGCAAAGTTCACCGCGCCCAGCATTTCCGCCTCGGACAGCTCATAAGCTTCCGATTCCACCATCATCACGGCGTCTTTGGTCCCGGCCACAACCAGATCCAGACGCTGTTCGGGGTTCAGGCGCAAGTCCTGCATGTCGTCAACGGTCGGGTTCAAAACATATTCACCGTCCTCGAACCCAACACGCGCACCAGCGATCGGGCCCATGAACGGCGCGCCGGAAATGGTCAGGGCAGCGGATGCAGCGATCATCGCGACGATGTCGGGGTCGTTGACCAGATCGTGGCTCAGCACGGTGCACATCACCAGAACTTCGTTCTTGAAGCCGTCAACGAACAGCGGGCGGATCGGACGGTCGATCAGACGCGCGGTCAGCGTCTCTTTTTCGGTCGGGCGCGCCTCGCGCTTGAAGAAGCCACCCGGAACCTTGCCGGCGGCATAGTATTTCTCTTGATAGTGGACGGTCAGCGGGAAAAAGTCCTGACCCGGTTTTTGCGCCCGTGCAAAGGTCACGTTTGCCATGACGCTGGTTTCGCCCAGCGTGGCAATCACGCTGCCGTCCGCCTGACGGGCAACCTTGCCGGTTTCCAGTGTGAGCGTCTCTTCGCCCCACTGCATAGATTTCTTTGTTACATCAAACATATGCGTATCCTAGAAGGGAGCACTCCCGCCCCTGCGGGTCTCCCGTTTTGCATGGCGGCCCCATTGCCGCCGACCCCATTTTAGCTTTCGTCTGAGTGCCGGGGTCAGGGCACAACGTCTCAGATAGCGCGCGCATACAGGAGATTGGCGGGGAAGGAAAGGGAAACTGAGTGGGTCGGCGGTGCCTGCCTTGTCGTGATTGTGACCCCTTATCCGTAGACGCAGGCGTTAAATCCCCTAGAATTACGCTGTGCGGAAGAGACGATCCGCGATCGGAGAAAACGGATGACAATATGGGTGCGCATCATCGCGGCGGTTTTTACGATCCTGACGGGTCATGCCGTATGGGCATCCCCAACCCTGCCGCTGGACTGGCCGGATCTGCCGGACCCTTCGGTCCAGGTTTTCGAGGATCCGTTCCGCGACCTTACACCGGAACAGTTCGATGATGTGGTTTTGCGGTGCGCCTGCGCGGGCGCCTGCAACAGGATGTTGGCAGCGCGGAAGAACGTCAGAAATGGCAGGAGCTTTTGGTCGAGACCGAGGATGCGCTGGACGCGGAGGGAATCGACATCGACTGGTTGCTGTCTCAGCGCGAGGCTGTCATCCAACGCCGCGAAATGGCCCATTCGGCGGGCAATCCGGTCTATGACGGCCAAACCGTGTCCATCGCGGGCTACGCCATTCCCGCGCCGCCGGACGCTGACGGGCAGTCCGTGGCCTATCTTGTGCCCGAACCCGGCATGTGCAGCCACTTACCGCCACCGTCCCCAAACCAGATGGTCCGCGTGGTGCTGTCTGAAAACTGGACGCCGGATTACGTCCATGAGCCCGTCCGTCTGACCGGCAGGCTGACCATCGATCCAACGGATCACGAGATGGTTGTTGTCGACGGGATGATGCCGATGCGGGCAACGTTCCGGCTGGACGCCGATCACATCGAGACGCTGGAAGAGGACGAGGATCAGCGCAGGAGCGTTCAGAGCCTCGTCGACCGTATTCGCGCGGCGGCGCATCAAAAAACCGGTGGGACTCAGGTTCAAAACTGATCTGGCTTGGGTGCTGTGATCCGAATGCTGGTCCCGGAACGATCTTCACCCCAATCCGCGGGCCCGGATCGGGATGAAGGCCGATGGGATAGTCTGTCCCGAACCGACCACGCCCTCCGCCAAATGCCCGCGCTCGATCGCCCAGTCGCTTGTGGTTCAAGAAACGCCGACGAAACCCTCCATTTCGGTGGGACAAATTCAGCAAACCGAATGCATTTTGTGAAATTTTGATGACGGTGTAGGGTGTTACCACGAACCCGCGGTCGAGATGACGGAAATGCGCCAAGGGGGTTACAAAACTCATAACCGTCTGCCGGCCGAATACCTTGGCGTTTGCACCTAGCGAACAGGGGGCAGTCGAATGGCTCAAACGAAGAAAATGCTGGATCCGGATCCCCGGATTTACGATTTCGAAACAGAGTATGAACTGGGGCAAGACAACGTCAGACCGTTTGGTCTGGATATTCACAACCCGGTTTTTCTGATCTCAAGTATCCTCATCTTTGCGTTCGTTCTGATCGCACTTGCAAACCAGGAAGCGGCAGCGACGTTCTTTGGATGGCTTCGGCCCTGGCTGACCAGCACCTTTGACTGGTTCCTCGTGCTGTCGGTCGATGCAATCACCTTGTTCTGTCTGGTTCTGATTATCCTGCCGGTCGGCAGCGTCCGGATCGGCGGAAAAGATGCCAAACCAGACTATTCCTATGCCGGTTGGATCGCGATGATGTTTGCGGCCGGTATCGGTATCGGTCTGTTGTTCTTCGGCGTTATGGAGCCGGTCTATTACAACTTTGCCGAGGGCGGCAACGCTGCACCACTGGGCATTGATATCGCGGTGCCGGGCAATGAATACGCCGGTGTCGTCGGCACCATCCACCACTGGGGCCTTGAAGGCTGGGCTGTCTATGCGGCGGTGGGTCTCGCCCTTGCGATCTTCAGCTATAACCTTGGTCTGCCGCTGACCCTGCGGTCGGCATTCTACCCGATCCTGGGTGAACGCGTCTGGGGCTGGTGGGGCCACATCATCGACACGCTGGCGGTCTTTGCCACCCTGTTCGGTTTGACGACGTCTCTGGGCCTCGGGGCGCAGCAGGTGGCTGCTGGCCTTTATGAGGTTTTTGGGATTGAACCCAGCCCGACCGTGGTCGTGTTGCTGATCATCGGTATCACGCTGATTGCGCTGGGCTCGGTCCTGATGGGCATGGATGCGGGTGTCAAACGGCTGAGCGAGATCAACATGATCATGGCCGTTGGCCTGTTCATCTTTGTGATCGCGGTCACCGGTATCGGCACGGCCATTGCGCGCTACTTCAGCGTGATGACCGACTATGTCACGATGTTGCCAGCCCTTTCGAATCCATTCGGACGAGAAGACACCAGCTATTTCCACGGCTGGACGACCTTCTACTGGGCCTGGTGGATCGCGTGGTCGCCTTTTGTCGGCATGTTCATCGCCCGCATCTCCAAGGGTCGGACGGTGCGCGAGTTCGTAATCTGCGCTCTGCTGGCGCCCACGGCGGTCTGTGCCCTGTGGATGTCGACATTCGGTGGCGCAGCCATCGACATGCTGAACGCAGGCGGCGCTGACGGTGTCCGTGCAACAGTGATCGACAGCTATGCCCCCGAAGGCGCGCTGTTTGGGTTCCTGAAGGAACTGCCGCTCTATAGCATCGTCGCACCAATCGCACTGGTTCTGATCGTGGTGTTCTTTGTGACCTCGTCGGACTCCGGTTCGCTGGTGATCGACACGATCACCGCAGGCGGCAAAATGGATGCGCCGGTGGTCCAGCGCGTGTTCTGGTGCACGCTGGAGGGGCTGGTCGCGATCGCATTGCTGCTCGGAGGTGGCCTCAGCGCCCTCCAAGGCGCGGCGGTGTCAACCGGTATCCCCTTCACGCTGGTGGTTCTGATCATGTGCTACTGTCTGTGGCTGGCATTAAAATCGGAACGGTCCAAGATGTGACGGTCATCCGGACTTGAAATACAAACGCTCGCTGAAAGGCGGGCGTTTTCCTTCTTTTCCTTACCAGGAATTCTGAGCCGCCCTCTTATTTTTCTTACTGCGGTGTCGCAAGACCGCTGTGAGCCCAAAACGCCGAATGCTGCACACGATAGGAACGTCTTTTCAGCCCAGAAACCCACATCTAGTTTTCGAATGCGATCAAGTGTTTCGCAAAGCGCCGGAAGTTTACAGACCAGTTTAAGGCCAAGGGGGCATTGGAAGCACCGCTGACAGTAACTTACGCCAGGGACGATCTGCGCAATGGGATTCTTGAAGTGCTCGGAGACCAAGTAGCAGTGGACTCCAAGAATTCGGATTTGCAGGAAAAATCTCAGATGCGCGTTAATCAAACATCGCGGCGCCTGACCTAAAGGGGCACGTGGCTTAAACAGGCGGGGCGGAAACCGGATCTTTGCTGCTTGTGCCGCTTTCACGAGTACAAATTGAGGCAGCGGACATTCAATCGGATCACTCGCAATCCGTAACACGGCGGTCCGAGCCCCCTGGAAGAGTTCTGTTACCGGCGCAAACTTCTTTTTTGCTTCCTCAAACCTGTGCCAGTTTCGAATCGGACAAAACACGCGTGAGGGCAACGCGTGCGGATTCCAGGTGAGCAAGGGACGCGGCGCGGGCCTCCAGCCGATTGCGTTCGCAGAGCGCAGATGCAAGGCGGCGCATCTCGTGGAGTGAGTCGTGACGTCTTTGTGGATCGCTCATCAACTGTGATCGCAGGTAGGAAATCCGGTCAATAACATTTTCCAGCGCCCGGCGGATTTCGCTGTTGCGGCAGCCATTGAAAATGATCGCAAAAAACCGTTCCTTGGCTTTGCGAATTCTGACGACACTTGCGGAGAGCATTGCCGCCTCAACCTCCTTGAAGGCGTGTTTAAGGTCCGCAATTTCCTGCTCGCTCGCGCGCTCTGTAAAGAGTTCGGCCGCAAGAGTTTCGACCGCTGCCCGCAACTCGAAGACTTCGTCAATGCTGTGAGAGGACATATCTGCGACGGTATAGCCTCGGTAGGATTGTCTGACAATCAAGCCGACGGCTTCAATATGCGACAGAGCTTCACGCAGGACCGACCGGCTTGCGCCGGTAGCATCGCACAGCTCTCGTTCAATCAGCTTCTCCCCTGCGTGATAGCGCCCATCGAGGATCGCTTCGCGAATCCAGGCTTGTGCAGCTTCTCGCATAGAAGAGCTTGATGCGGACGCTTCACTGAAACCTTGGTTTTGCAGGTCTGTGAACACACCAAGTGCCTCTTCTTTGTTGCTGGATCTTGGCAAAAGGTATCTCCTCCCTCGATGGCTGCTTGGGCGGCAGTCGTCAGCATTATCAAGCTACATAGTGCCGACTCGACTTTGAGCCAAAGCCTAGCCCCGTCTGCTGCTTTGGGCAATATATTGTCTGACATTTTGATCAAGCTGGGCCGCCCGGATCAAGGGGTTTCCCGCTATTGCAGTGTGGGGTCAAGTGGAGGTGAGGGGTCAGATGTAGTTTAATCATTTGAAAATATGAGAAAATGTTTTGAACCGCTTACCATCTCCAAGAGTGGGATGCCTCGTGAAGCTTTATCTTTGTATACAATTATTGAACTTTTTAGTCGATATTTGGCAATAATGCCGATATAACCCACCTATGCATCAGTATTTTGTCATACAAAATGTCAAAGTCAGTGTGTTGACCGGAGTATAGTGGCGCCGACTTCTGGCGAAAAAGCCACTCAATGCCCGGCACAAAGGGAGGAGCAACATGTTTGGATGTAAAGCAATACTGGCTCGTGGGCTCAGGGCTTCGGTTGCCGCACTGATTGTCGGAACCGGCAGCGCAGCTGCCGAAACGATCACGATCAATGACAATCCCTATCCGTCATTTCAGGCGATCAAACACCTTTTGGCTATCCTGTTTGAGGAACGGATGGGGTATGAGGTCGAAACCAAACCCGGAGAGAACTCTGCGGTCTGGGCTGGAATGGACGCCGGCGAGGGCGACTTTGATATCCATGCCGATACCTGGCTTCCAAATCAGCGTGCGTTCTTTGACAAATATGTCGATGGAAATGGGACGGTCGACTACAGTCGGAAACCGTATCACGGTTCCGGTGGGTTTTGTGTTCCTCGGTACTTCTATGAAGAACAGAATGTAAAATCGATCTATGATCTCGCGCGTCCGGAAATTGCCGCGCAGTTGGACAGGGACGGCGACGGCAAAGGCGAAATATGGATCGGTCGCAATGGTTGGGTGTCGACAAACGAGAACATGGTCAAGATCCGCGACTATGGGTTGTCAGACAGTCTAGAAGCGATCAGGGCTGAGGTTGGCGTGAACCAAGCCGCGATGGCTGATGCCGTCAAAAAGCACGAAGGATACGCCACTTTCTGTGCCAAACCGGATTCGGTTTGGGAAGCCTATGATCTGGTTAAACTGGACGAGCCGGAAAACGATGGCTCGGGTTGCTGGAAGCTGGTCGCTCAGTCTGAGGATGATTGGTTCGAGCGTTCCAAGATTACCTGTGCCAGTGCGCCTCTGACGATGCAGATGGCCTGGTCCAAGAGCCTTGAGACGCGTGCGCCGCTGGCGGTCGAGCTGATGTCCAACATCGAGCTTGATATCGAGACGGTGAACAGATGGTCCTACCAGATTGGCCATGAAGGCAAGGATCCGGAAAGCCTGGTGAGGGCGTGGATAGAGGCCAATTCCGCGCGCGTCGACAGTTGGTTCGGCCTCTGAAGTCGCAGCTGTCCGGTGCTCTCTTGAAAGGTGGGCACCGGGAACCATTCCAGCCCCACAACTCGGAACGTCTTTGGTATGTCGCCAAATCCCGCTATCGAACTCAAACATGTCTGGAAGATATTCGGCGAGGCCGAACCCGCTGTTCTGGAACAAATCCGAAGTGGTGGGATCGGCAAATCTGACGCTCTGGACCGGCACAATTGCGTAATCGGCGTGGCGGATGTCTCCTTGTCGATTGAAGAAGGCGAGTTGTTTTGTGTCATGGGGCTTTCCGGCAGTGGCAAATCCACGCTGGTCCGTCACATCAACCGATTACTTGATCCGACGTTTGGCGACATCGTGGTCGCTGGCCGTGAGATCACCAATCTCGGCTCGCAGGAACTGCGGCGCTTCCGGAACGAGCATATCGCGATGGTCTTTCAGAACTTCGCGTTGATGCCCCATAAAAGCGTCATCGACAACGTGGCTTTACCACTGGCAATTCGCGGGCTTCCCCAGAAACATCAGATGTCCAAAGCATATGATGCACTGGATATGGTTGAGCTGGGTGCTTGGGCCAACAAGTTCGCAGAAGAGCTGTCGGGAGGGATGCAGCAGCGTGTTGGTCTTGCAAGGGCAATAGCCGCTGATGCAGAGGTTCTGCTGATGGACGAGCCGTTCAGCGCCCTTGATCCGCTGATCCGTCGTCAGTTGCAGTCAGAGTTCGTAAACCTGGCATCCGTGATGAAAAAGACAACGGTCTTCATCACGCACGATCTCGAAGAAGCTGTTCGCATCGGGGACCGTATCGCGATCATGCGGGATGGGGCCATCGTTCAGACTGGGACGCCGGAGCAAATCATCTCAGGGCCGGCTGACGACTATGTACGCGACTTCGTATCGGGGATCTCGCGGCTCGGAGTGCTGCCGGCATCTGCTGTCATGTCTGACTTTGGCCAGTGGAGCACTCAACACGGAGCCCCGAATGAGAACGCGCGCCGACTGCGCGCCGATATGCGACTGGATGAGATGATCCGCATCGCAGCCCATGAGAGCGGCCCGATCGTGATCGTGGACGACCAAGAAACCGCAGTCGGAGTGGTGACGAAGTCCGACCTTCTGAAAGCCGCCATTCAGGAGGAAGCGCATTGACCAACGGACGTTATGACCGGGCCCGTGACACTGCGCTGGTGAGTTATCTGGGTCAAGAAGGCCGAGATCGTTATGCCGCAGTATTTGACAGGATTAGCGAAAGTCGTGGATTTGTCTGGTCGGTCAACCATGCGGCGTTGCTGTTGGGCCCGATCTGGTACGGCATGCGAGGTCTTTGGCCGTGGATGCTCGTTTTCACGCTCATCGAGAATTTGGCGCTGATTTTGATTGGACGAGGAATTTGGGCGGACCTTGCATCTTCGGTGACCGAGCGCATCGACTCTGTCGAGATTCAGCTGTCTTTGCGACAGGCTCAGCTGCAGGCCGCAATAGAAACAGGGGCGGCGAATGTCGACGCTTTGCGCCGCAACATTGAAGGCCTTACGGAGATCATCAAGCAAGCCAATAGCGAAGTTCAACAGATTGAAAACGGCCGCTTCGGTCTGGTGCTTGCCGGCTTCTTCCTGTTCGCCGCCTCTCGATTTCTGATGTCCGTTGTGGCCAACCCGATCCTCGCGCGGCGCTTTTCTGTCTGGCTCAGCACACGCGAAGAGCGAAAGCTCACGGATCGCTGGCGGCTGACTGTCGCCGTGGCGTTTGTTTTGGGCGTATTTGCAATCAGCTTCGGACACTACGTTCTTGCGATTGAAGCTCCGCTTGTGAGCGGGTTTCCCGATTTTCCTGAAATCAGGCGGGGGGCTGTCTATGTGATCGAGACGGTGTTCGACGCCATCACCATTTATGGTGACGGTTTCTTCGACTCGATTAGCTTCGGTATCCGTGTTGTCCTGGATTTTCTCGAAACGGTGTTTGTCCAAACCCCATGGATTATCGTGGCCGCGTTCCTGGTCGGTATCACGTTACTTTCCGCCAATTTGTCCGCTGCCCTGATTGCAGCCCTGTTCTTGGGCTATATCGGTCTTGTTGGGCTTTGGACGCTCGCGATGCAAACTTTGGCACTGCTGGGAACAGCGGCTTGCATCAGCATTTGCCTGGGTATTCCTCTTGGGATTTTTTCGGCGCGCCGACCGCGGGTCTATCGCATTATACGCCCAATTCTGGACATGCAGCAGACTGTTCCAACGTTTGTTTACATGATCCCGGTCATCGCATTTTTCGGCACGGGAAAGGCGGCGGCGGTCATAACGTGTTTGATCTTCGGGACGCCACCGGTCGTGCGCCTGACAGTTCTGGGTATTCAGAGCGTTCCAGCCTCCATTCGCGAGGCAGCGGTGGCTTTCGGTGCGTCTGAGTGGTTTTTGATGACACGGATTGAGCTTCCTCTGGCCGCACCCAGTGTTCGTGCCGGGATCAATCAGACCATTCTGCTCAGCCTGTTGACGGTGGTCGTCGCCTCGTTGATCGGTGCCAAGGGCCTTGGCGAAGATGTTCTCGAAGCGCTTCAATATGCTTCGATCGGCCAGGGGCTTCTCGCCGGTCTCGCAATCCTTTTCCTCGCAAAAATCCTTGACCGTATTTTCATGGGGACTCGCGATGGCGTCTGATCGGTTCGATTTCATCATCGTCGGCGCTGGGTCAGCGGGAAGTGCACTCGCTTCTAGGCTCAGTGGGTCCGGGCGTCACAGAATCCTCCTCCTGGAAGCTGGCGGTGAGGCAAACCACCCCTGGATGTCTGTCCCTTTGGGCGTGGGGCGCATGCTCGCCGATCCCTCGATCCTTTGGGCATTTCACACCGAGCCGGAGCCGGAAATGAAAGGGGCCAGGCTGTTTTGGCCCCGGGGCAAGGTGCTTGGCGGATCCAGCAGTATCAACGGCATGCTTTTCGTACGTGGCGATCCGGCCCATTATGATGAATGGCGCGAGTCCGGCTGTCCGGGCTGGGGATACGATGACCTTCTGCCGATCTTCAAGCGGATCGAGGATCGTCCCGACGGTGATCCGGAATGGCGCGGGCGCGGTGGCCCAATCAAGGTGACCGACATAGCTCACAGCGACGCCATAACCGAAGCGTTTTTGGACGGGTGTAAATCACTGGGGATTCCGCAGACGTCCGATTACAACGGGGCGCAATACGAGGGGGTTTCTTATCTTCAGCTGACTGTGGACAGGGGCAAACGCTGCGGGGCCGAGAGCGCCTACCTCAGGCCTGTCCGTGGCAAATCCGGCTTGTACGTGCGGACCCGCGCGCTTGTTGACCGCATTCTTTTTGAGGGCGGTCGCGCCGTTGGTGTCGAAGTCCGCAATGATGATGGAACCTCTGGCAGGTACTTTGCAGAGAAGGAGATTGTTCTCTGTGGCGGTGCGCTCTGCTCTCCGCTTGTGCTGGAGCGCTCTGGTATCGGAGATGAGCGCATTCTTCGCCAGCATGGCATTTCGCCGGTCGCACATCTTCCTGGAGTGGGAGCAAACCTTCAGGACCATTTGAATGTTCGCATCACCTATGAAACCACAAGATCAATCACGCTCAATGATGCGTTGAACAACCGCCTGCGCGGGGCGTGGATGGCATTGAAATACGCAATCACCAGACGCGGGCTCATGGCGACATCGACGGTGACAGTGCATGCATTGATGAAAAGCGAGCCGTCGCTGTCGTCTCCTGACCTCAAACTCCAGGTCGCGCATGTCACCGGAAAAGATCGGTTCTCAATGGCAAAAGGCCTCGGTGTGGATCCCTGGCCCGGGTTCAGTCTCAATTCATTTCAACTCAGACCAGCCTCACGCGGATCGATCCACATCCGGTCCAAAAATCCATCAGATGACCCGGTGATCGTTGCGAACTATCTCGGAGATGCGGGCGATCGGGACACCGTTGTCAAAAGCCTGAAAATTCTCAGACAATTGGCGCGTACCCCCTCAGTTAGCCAGCTTATCAAGCGGGAGGTATTGCCGGGTCCGGATGCCCAATCAGATGATGAACTTCTCGATTATGCGCGGTCAACCGGACAGACAAGCTGGCACACTGTGGGCACATGCAAGATGGGCGTTGACGGTATGGCCGTGGTGGATCCGGACCTCAAGGTTACGGGTCTCCGCGGTCTCAGGGTCGCCGATGCCTCGGTCATTCCTTTCATCGTGTCTGCGAATACGAATGCCGCTGCATATGCCGTAGGCGAAAAATGCGCAGATCTCATGTCTGCGGAGTGGAATGATGGATGAGTCCTCACATAAAGGTTCCGAAAAAATGAAGACATACAAGATGCTGATTGGCGGGGAATGGGTGCAATCCTCAGATGGTGGCACCTTCCCGAGCCTGAACCCGGCAACCGGCGAGAATTGGGCCGAGATTCCCGAGGCGAGCGCCGAGGATGTGGACCGGGCGGTGCGCGTCGCGCATCGGGCCTGCTATGACGGCCCCTGGTCCCGGATGACCGCCACCGAGCGGGGCCACTGCCTGCGCCGGCTGGCGGATCTTCTGGCGGACAGGTCCGAAGCCTTGGGGGAAATCGAGACCCGCGACACCGGCAAGATGTTCAAGGAGACCCGCTGGCAGGCGAAATACATCAGTGAGTTCTATCACTTCTTTGCCGGGGCTGCCGACAAGATAAACGGCGAGACGCTGCCGATCGACAAGCCGGACATGTTCGTCTTTACCGATCGCGAGCCGCTGGGAGTGATCGCAGCGGTGGTGCCCTGGAACAGTCAACTGTTCCTTTCCGCGGTCAAGATCGGCCCGGCGCTGGCAGCAGGCAACACGGTGGTGTTGAAGGCGTCTGAACATGCCTCTGCCGCGATGTTGGAATTTGGCAAATTGATCGCCGAGGCAGGTATCCCCGATGGTGTGGTCAATATCGTTACTGGTCACGGAGATCCCTGCGGTCGAGTGCTGACCTCGCATCCGCTGGTGGCGCGGGTTTCGTTCACCGGGGGTCCGGCTTCGGCGCGCCACGTGATTGGGAATACGCGGGAGAATTTTGCCGAAATCAGCCTCGAACTCGGCGGCAAATCTCCCTTCATCGTCTTTGACGACGCCGATTTGGAGAGCGCGGTGAACGGCTCGGTTTCGGGGATTTTCGCGGCGTCAGGGCAAAGCTGTGTCGCCGGGTCGCGTCTGATTGTCCAAGAGACTATCGCAGATACATTTCTGGAGCGCTTGGCCGCAATTGCAAAGACCGCAAAGATCGGTGACCCGATGGCGGAAGAAACGGAGATGGGTCCGCTCTGTACCCATGCGCAGATCGAAACCATCGAGCGGGAACTGGCGCGCGCAGTCGAACAAGGCGGACGGATCGTCTGTGGCGGCAAGCGCGCCAAAGCAGGCTCGGACATGTATTTTCAGCCGACAATTGTCGACTGTCCTCGCCCGGATCTGCACATCGTCGACACGGAGTTGTTTGGCCCGGTACTGAGTGTCCTGAGTTTTCGAACCGAAGAAGAGGCTCTGGCGCTAGCCAATGACACCGTGCATGGGTTGGCAGCAGGCATCTTCACCCGAGACAGCGCCCGCGCGCTGCGCATGAGCCGTGCGGTGCGTGCCGGAATCGTCTGGGTCAACACCTATCGGGCGGTGTCCCCGATCGCCGAGTTCGGAGGCATGAAAACCTCGGGCTATGGCCGTGAGAGCGGGTTTCAGGCCGTCTACGATTACACACGACCCAAGACGGTTTGGATGAACACATCGTCCGAGCCGCTGGGCAGCCAGTTCGTGGCCCGATGACCAAGCGGAAATGGGCATATCTTCGCTACTTTCGCCGGTGCGGAACCGACCGCCCCATCGGTCGGTTTCGAACAACTCGCGACATCGTTGGAGAAAACCCGCTTGTTGGGGGTGGCCAACAGGTGATTGGGAAACTGAAGACAAACAAAAGTACCGGCGGGAACGCCGTGCACCTCTACGCCTCGATAGAATTGGACATGCGGCGACGGCAGCGCCTGATGCGGTCATCTGTTGTCGAGGTCATGCCCGCATCCACTGAGAAGGAACCGATCCATGTCAATTGAGATTCGACGCACGTTGCTTTGGCAGCAGACCACTTATCTGGAGGGCTGGAAGAAGGTCCAAGAGCCGACACTTCTGGTGGCCGCAATGGCGATACTCAAGAACCCGTGGTTCGGGCGCGGTCATGTCGAGAATATGCGTCCTGAGATCATGGAACACGGGCCATTCGTGGGAAAAACGCTGACCGAGATGTTGCTGGACGTGACCGGCGACCGGTTGGAAGGCTGTGGCAAGGCGAGCGTTGTCGGCATGGGGGGCGAGATTGAGCACGCCCAGGCGATGACGCACACGGTCCATTTCGGCAATCAGTTGCGCGAAGCGGTGGATGCCAAAACCTACCTGGTCTTTTCCAACACGCGCGGCGCGGCCAATTGTTCGATCACTATACCGCTGATGGACAAAGACGATGGTGGGCGGCGGTCTCATTACCAGACGATCCAGACCTCGATCTGCGACGCACCCGCTGAGGACGAAATCATCGTCGCTCTTGGCGCGTCGGTGGGTGGGCATCCAAACCACCGTATCGGCGACCGCTATCAGGATTTGGCTGAGATGGGTCGCGATCCGAGCAATCCGGCGGGGGTGTAATGGCGGCTTTTAAGGCGGGCACCGCCTATGATCTGACGGGACCTGAGGGAGCGTCAACTGTGGTGTTGATCCACGGGCTCGGTCTGACGCGCCACAGTACATGGGGCCCGATTGTCCCGGTGCTCGCAGAGCGCTTCAAAGTGCTTTGTTATGACCTTCTTGGGCATGGTGAGACCGCCTTGCCAGAGGGGCCAGTGACCCTGACAAACCTCAGCGAGCAGTTGGTTTCGCTTCTTGATGAGTTGCAGATCGACCGGGCGGCGCTTGTCGGGTTTTCGCTCGGCGGGATGATCAACCGACGCTGCGCCATCGATCATCCCGAGCGTATTTCCGCGCTGGCGATCCTCAATTCCCCCCACGACCGGGGTGAAGACCAGCAGCGCCTTGTTGAAGAGCGGGCGCAGGCCACTGCATCAGGTGGGCCGGCCGCAGGTATAGAAGTGACACTGGCGCGCTGGTTTACCGACGCTTTTCGCCGCAACCACGCAAACACAGTTGCAGATATCCGCGATGTCGTTCTGGCCAACGATCCGGCCAACTACGCGGCACATAGGCAGGTGCTGGCCAAGGGTGTGCGCGAGCTCATCGCACCAGAACCGTCCATTATCAAACCCATGCTGGTGATGACCAGCGAACATGACAGCGGTTCCACCCCGGCAATGAGCCATGCGATCGCCGCTGAGACCCCGGGTGCGGAAACCGTCATTATACCTGAACTGCAACATCTCGGGCTGATCGAACGGCCCGATCTCTTCTCTAAGCCGATCCTCCAGTTTCTGGATCGTGCATTGGCAAACTGACAAAGAAGGAAAAACCAATGATCCAGCTTTCCGGCGGACAGGCTGCTGTCGAGGTGCTCAAAGCCGAAGAGACAAAATTCGTCTTTGGCCTGATCGGTTCGGCGACGATGGAAATGTTCGATGCGCTTTATGACGCAAAAGAGATCAATTTCATCGGCGTGCATGATGAACGAACCGGCACCCATATGGCTGACGGCTATGCCCGCGCGAGTGGCGAGACCGGCGTGGTGCTTGCGGGTCAGAACGGGCCGGGCGTGACGAACCTCGTGACCGGACTGGCCCAGGCCAGAGCCGCCTACACGCCCATCGTTTCCATTGGCGGTGCGCTGGCATCAGGCCATGTCTATCGCGATGCCTTTCAGGAGGTGGACCAACAGGCTTTGCTTACGCCGGTTACCAAGAAGACCTGGACCGTACCTTCGGCTGATCGTGTGCCGGAACTGGTGCAAGAGGCGTTCCGTGTCGCCAACGCCCCGCGCAAGGGTCCGGTACATCTGAACCTGCCGCGCGACGTGCTTTCGGGGCAGGCAGAGTTTGTGCAGGCGCCCAAGCCCGGGGGCTACCGCCCGATCTGTACCAGCGCTGCTCCGGAAGCGGCAATTGCCGAAGCTGCCCGGATGCTGTCCGAGGCGACCCGCCCGGTGATCATGGTGGGCGGCGGCATCAAGAACACCGGTGCTGCCGATGGGGCCATTGCGCTTGCAGAGGCGTTCAACACGCCATTAGTGTCCTCTCCGGGCCATGGTGATGCCATTCCATTTGGTCACCCGCTGAATGCGGGGCAGATGGGACCGCGCGGCAACGCGGTCGCTTCGCGGCTTGTGAAAGAGGCGGATGTGATCCTCGCCCTTGGCACCCGGATCGGATTCAACGCAACCTTTTACAGCTACGACAATATCAACCGCGATGCGGCGATCATTCACGTTGAACAGGACCCCACTGCGATCGGCCGCTATTTCCCGGTCACGCTTGGTATCTGGGGGGATGCGCCGACCGTTGCCGACCAACTGCGGGCCGAGGCTGAAAAGCTGAGCCACCGCGCTCAGGCGGAGGCATGGACCAAAGGCTACTTAGCCGAGCGACAGGCCTATCTGGAACGCCGCGACACCGAGGCCGATGTGGCCAATTCCATTATCCAGCCCTCGGGACTGTTTAAGACACTGCGGGATGTCTGCCCGAAGGATAGCGCCTATACCATGGATGCGGGCACGCTGTGTCTTCAAGCCACGGATAAGCTGAACTACTGGCAGCCGAAAAGCCTGTTTACCCCCTTGGATTTCGGGCTGGTGGGGTTTTCTTTTGCCGCTGGACTGGGTGTGAAACTGGCCTGTCCGGACCGCCCCGTCATCTCGCTGATGGGCGATGGCGGGTTCGGTATGACCACATCCGAGCTTTCGACGGCGGTGGATTACGGCATCAACACCGTGACCGTGGTGATGAATAACGGCTGTTGGGGAGCCGAAAAAGCCTATCAGCGGGACTTCTTCAACGGGCGTTACATCGGAGCGGACATATCCTCCCCGCCATTCGACAAACTGGCCGAACTCTATGGCGCAAAAGGGTATCGTGCGGACTCCCTGTCGCAAACTGCCGAGGCCATCGAAGCAGCACTGCATTGCGGCAAACCCGCTGTGATCGACGTGATGGTGGACCCGGCGGCGCTTTATTCTTTTCGCCGTGACAGTTTCAAGCACAGAGGGGGTTGAAATGACCACACACAAATATCCCGCGACCGAGGCGCAACGCGCAACCGGCGATTGGAATCCGTTCTGGAGCCAGTTGGAGGACCTCGATCCCGACTATCTGGAGGCCTTCCTGCAATTCCGCTCGGTTCCGCTGAAGGGTCCGCTGGATCAGAAAACCAAGGAACTGATCTTTATCGCGATCAACGTGGCCACCACACATCTGTGGCCGTCGGGCGCGCGTCGGCATATGGCCAATGCACTTGAGGCCGGGGCGACCAAAGAGGAAATCCTCGAAGTGATCCAGCTCACCTCGATCATGGGAATCCACTCTGTGACCATGGGCGTGCCGATCCTGCTTGAAGAAGTGGGAAAGGCAGGCGGATAACATGATTGACAGCAACCACCTGAATTTGCGGGACAGATTCTTCCGACAAGACATCTCTGAGCTATGCCGTTTTCTTTGGTTCGGGCCAAACGACCAGACGCGGACGTGAGCGCTCTTTCTAAACTGTCTGCAAACGACAGTGGGTGCCGTCCGCTGGTTCGGGACAACTGCGAACTGGCACCTGGAGACCTACGCAACAGGGCAGGAGGCGCAGGTTATGTCGTCTGAAATCGATCGGATCGTGAATCATGCGTTGCGTGTTGTGGGGTTCGCGCTCTTTTTCTACATGGCTTACGCAACCCTGTTTGGACCATATAAAACAACTGTCGTTCATCTTGCGATTTTCGCCGCCGCAACGCTTTTGATCACATTTCTGGGGCGCACCCGTTCCGACAAACCGCTTCTCAGGACCGCGCAATGGATACTGGATATCGTCGCGGCCTGCGCGGCCGTCGGCAGCCTTCTTTATATCATCGTCGGATATGAACGGCTTTTGAACCTTTGGGGTTCCAGCTACTTGACGCAACGGGACACGATTGTGGGTCTTGTTCTGGTCGCAGTCGCGCTTGAGGCATCACGGCGGCAGTCCATCGTATTGGCGCTGCTGGGGGTTCTGAGCTGTGCTTACATGCTGTTCGGGGACAAATTGCCAGGCGTGTTTTCACATGCCGGCATGGATCTGCAGCGCTTCACCTACATCGTGACCTACACAAGTGAAGGAATCTTCGGGACCGGCCTGAAAGTCGCGGCCATTTACCTGTTCATGTTCATGATGTTCGGGTCTGTGCTGCAGGCAACAAAAACCGGCGACTTTATCATGAACCTGGCCAATGCTGGTCTGGGGCGGCAAACCGGCGGCGCCGCAAAGGGCGCCATGGTCGCATCTGCGGGGTTGGGCACGATGGTCGGCAGTTCGGTCGGCAACGTGGTTGCCACAGGATCGTTCACGATTCCGCTGATGATCCGAACTGGTTTCAAGCGCCATGTCGCCGCTGCTGTTGAAACCAACACATCCGAAGGGGCCCAGCTTGTACCGCCGATTATGGGTGCATCGGCTTTCATCATGGCCCAGATCACGGGGATCTCTTATGCAACAATCGCTGTGGCCGCTCTCATTCCTGCATTTCTATACTATCTTTCGCTGTACTGGGTTATTCACATCGAAGCTCTGAAGGAAGGGCTAAAGGGTCTTCCTGAAGATGAAATCCCTCGGCACGCGATTGTATCGGGGATGGCTGGCATCTGATCATTGCGCCAGCATTGCTGTTCTACCTGCTGATTGTGGAGAACTATACCGCCTCTTATGCCAGCCTGATCGCTCTGACTGTGGCTCTGGTGGTCGGGGCTCTGCGCACCGTAACACGTGTGCCTCTGTCAGACCTCCTCGGGCAAATGGATCAGGGTCTGCGGCAGGCCGCGGCAATCACCGCATTGATTATCTCCATTGGTCTGCTTCAGGCGGCCATTGTGTCAACTGGGTTAGGGCCGCGCCTCACCGAGATCATCTTGTCAATCAGCGATGGCTCAATGTTGATTACCGCCCTGCTGGCGGTGATTGCGGCAACACTACTTGGTATGGGCATGCCGACGCCGATCGCATATCTGCTTTTGGCCATGTTTGCCGCACCGGCAATGATCGCCTCGGGCGCGCCGATATTGGGAACTCATCTGTTTCTGTTCTATTTCGCGATCAAATCCGGCTCGACGCCGCCGGTCGCGCTCGTTGCCGTCGTCGCTGCAGGTATCGCACGCGCAAACTGGTGGACAACGACCATCGTCGCGTTTGTGCATTCGCTGCCCGGTTTCATTGTAGCCTTTATGTTCCTTTACTCCGAGGCTTTGCTGATGCAAGCGGCCTGGCTGCCGGTTGTTCTGGCGGCCGTCACCGCCAGCGTTGGGGTGTTTGCAATGGCGGCCGGAATACAAGGTTGGTGCGGCGGCTGGATCACGTGGATCGAGCGCTGCCTTCTTGTGCTGGCGGCCGTCGCGATGCTGTTTCCAGGCCACCTGCTCGGGCTGGCAGGTATGGCCATCGTTGCAGCGATTTTTTTCCTTCGCAGAAGATATCCAATCAAAACAAGACTCGATCACCCAACCCAATCCAACAAGGAGAACCCACTATGAAAATCAAACTACTCGCAGCCGTTGCGGGCGTGACGGTATCTTTGTGCACTCAGGTTGCGCAGGCGCAGCAACAGGCATCCATCGGAGCCAGCGGTTCGGGATCCGGACCGTATATCAACGGCGCCCTGATGGCCGACGTTGCCAACAAGTCGCAGGATGATTTCAAGTTTTCTGTTCAGACCACCGGAGGATACAGGGATAATCTGGGGCTGGTTTTGACCGATAAGGTGGACGTCGCGCTCAATACGCTGATTACGCTGAACTTTGCTTACAACCAGCGCGACCAATATGCTGAATCTCCGATGTCCGAGGATTTCAAGCGTCTCCGGTATGTCTTCAGTTTCGGCGCTGTTCCCCAGAACATCTTTGTGCGCGAAGACAGCGGCATCACATCCCTCGATGAGATCAAGGGCCATCCGTTCAACATCAACATCCCTTCCAGCTTCACCCATGGGATGAACCTTAAAATGCTCGAAGCGGCTGACATTCCGCTAGAGTCTTTCGATGTCGGCCAGATTGCCACCGGTCAGGTTTTTGACGAGATCCAGAATGGTGTTTTTGTCGGCGGCGCGCATGTTTATCAACTTGGTTTGGGGAATGCACAAAGGCTTTCGGCAACCATTCCGATCAGATACCTGGACGTTTCGGAAGATGTGGTTGCAAGAATGAATGAAGAGTACCACGGATTGCTGGTTCCCTACACAATTCCTGCTGGCACGTACAATGGTCAGGATGAAGATATCAGCACCTTTGGGCTCGCCCAAGTGATCTTCACGGACGACAATGCCGATGAAGAACTCATTTATCAGTTCACCAAGGCGTTTTGGGAGAACATTGGTGACATGCAGGAGACGAATACCAGCTTCAGCGGTATGAATCCTCAGCTCGGTGCTAAGCTCTATGGAGTTCCGATGCATCCCGGCGCAGAACGCTATTTCAAGGAAATTGGTGCAATGTAACTGACGATCCAATTGTGCGGCCAGCAAGTTCATTCCCCGGGGTGCAAAACCCGGGTATCGCTGGCCGCCCATTGACCGTTTCGCAAGTACAGCTTTAGTCAGATCGGTATTGAAAAACAGCTTGCCTGCCTTTTAAGGCGATGGCGCGCCACAGCGGGTACTGATGTGTAGTAAGGCGGCATGGAACGTGAGGTCCGGAATCGGGCTTCGGTTTTCTGACCTTTGTAACACAAGCACCGACGCCTCAAACGCCTCGCGACAACGTCTCTGTTACGTCCCTGTCGGCGGCGGTGCTATACGGCGGGCGGCTTTTTGGCTCGATAGATGGGGCTATTCTTCGACGTTTTAGTAGTTTTTCTTGTTGGCTAAGCCTCTCCTTGTTCCTGTCTTGACGATGTTCACGGCCAATACACCAGTAATGGCGACCTCGCTGCTGCAACGGTAGCCGAGTATTTGCAGCAGAAGAACGTGCAGCATTTTCGACCCCCGGGTGACATTGTGCCGATCTAGGCTCAGGAGTCATGGCCAATGAATGACAATTGCCGCGAGAGCGATGGCTGAAAGGAAGACCTTGGGGCAACGGTCGTAGCGTGTCACCACACGGTGCCAGTCCTTCAATCTGCCAAATATGATCTCAATCCGATTGCGGCGTTTGTAGCGGCACTTGTCGTATCGGACAGTTGTCTTGCGCTGTTTGCGGCCTGGGATGCACGCGCGTATCCCTTTGTCTTTCAACGCTTCTGTGAACCAATCGGCATCATAGCCGCGGTCACCCAGCAACCATTCGACATTGGCAGACGGCTGACCAATGCCCTTGCACCGATGTAGTCGCTGACCTGACCGGCGGTGACTAAACAGATACAAAGGGTGTCATTTGCCATTGTGCTTGAACCAATGGCGCACCATGGCTCATCTGTCACAAACCGCATGCAGCTTGGTATTCATGCCGCCCTTGGTGCGCCCGATCAGACGTCCACGTCCCCTTTTTCACCGCAAGGCTGGACGCTGTGCGATGGGCTTGAGGCACGTTGCATCCATTGCCCGGCAGGGCATCACGCAGTGATGCCCTCAGAGGGGATCATGACCGTCTTCTGCTCGTCGTGTTCCGCGGCAAGACCGACCAACATCTGGGCAAAGATACCTTTGTCACTCCATCGCTTCCAAAGATTATAGAGCGTCTTGTGTGGTCCATATTCCCTAGGTGCATCGCGCCACCGTAACCCCTTGCGATTGACAAAGGTAAACCTCCCAGATACTGCTCTCCGCACCGACTTATGAAAAGTCGATCAAAGCCGCCGTTCAAGACGTCTCGTGAGTTGATCCCGTGAGGGATGACAGCGATTAGCGCCTGATTTCAACAAATCCGGCGAGTCCCTGTGCAACGCATGTTCACCCGTCGATCGCGCGGTCTATCGCCCTGCCGCGCTGATCGCGTTTTGGGTTTCTTCTTGATCTATTATGGTTTTCTGGGTCGTTCCAACAGCTTCGTGCGATTGGCGCAGATGATATCCGGCTACCGAAGAGCGTTCGTCACGTGACGCAAGATACGCTTTCGCACGATTTCCGCTAGCGCGCCAAGGGCGGTGACGGCTATGACAGGTCTGCAGGATGGCTGTGCGTCGATCAGCCGTCGGTTGGCCGTCAACTCCACCGAAGCAATCAGCAGCAGCGCCCCCAATGTGGCCATCGGTATCGACGTCAGCGCGATCTGTCTCAACGGGTCTGGCACCAGAGCGAGCACCAGCAAGCCTGCTCCAAGCAAGAGCGGCGTGCCGCCGGTCCTGGCTCCAAAGCGATGATGCGCGGCGACGCCGCCGGCACCGTGGCACATCGGGAGTGCTCCAAAGGGTGCTAGAAGAAGATTGGCCGCCCCGGATGTCTGGCACAGTCTGCGGGGTGTCACGTGATCGGCGCGCGGGCCATAACGGTCCCTGCGACCAGTGCTGTCAGGAACACCGCATTTGTCAGCGTCAGGCCAGTTGTGCCAAGGCGAAATCAGTCGCCGCGGTCCGAAAGTCGGCGAGTGCTCCATTTCGCTGACCATTGTGCTGCCGCAGATGCAACGAGCGTCGAGTCACCGGATAAACCAAACACGGCGCCGGGCGCCAAACCACACAGGATTGTCACAATTGCGGCATGCGCCCCGAAGCGCAAGGCGGCGGCGACACCTAGTGAAATGATGCCAACACCAACATGGTCTGTCATCCAGCCGAGCGCAATCCAGCCCAGAGCTATCCCAAGCTCCAGTTGCAGCCCGGAAACGACGGACTGCGGCATCAGACGTGTAAGTCTGTCGATAAGGCCGCTGGCACCCAATGCCAGGAGAACAAGGCCGATCAATACGCCGCGCAGGGCGATTGCGCCAATCATCAACGGCAACAGCGTCCCGATATCGCCGAGCGCGCCATTGGCTTCGCGAAGATCGAAGCGGAAGCTGGGGGTCTTCCTGATCTTTCACTCACATCTCTCTATTATAAGGGACACATTGGACTTCCGACGCCTGATCATAGTGCCAGCTTCAACCGCGAACCAAGGCCGGCGCGAGAGATGAAACTGTCTGCACCGAACAGGCTGACCGGACCTGCTTGCGCAACCGACAAGGTACCTTCCATTCCGCAGTATGGATCGGGGTCGGTGACGGCGATGATCACCAAGGCCTCGGTCGACGATCTGAGGCTAGTGATCGGCAAGACGGCCTAGACACTTGCCAAGGCATCGGGTGTCGTCATCGGTGCGGTTTGGCGACCGAGCGATGGAAGACAGACTTTTCGACCCGAACCGGTGGTTTCGACGGCGATCTCAAGATCGTAGACCTGGCTCAGATTGGGCCCTGTTAGGACATCGGTCGCGCGGCCCTCCGCGTGCGCCCGCCCATCTTTCATGAGCAGGACGCGGGCGTCGAGGGCGAAAGCCTGGTCGGGATCGTGAGTCGAAAGAATGACACTGCGCCCGGTCACTGCGACATCTCTGACCAGCGTCTTGATCTGCGCAAGCACCTGGGCCTGATTGCCGAAATCGAGGCTGGCGGTCGGCTCATCCATCACAATAAGGAGGCTTCCTGAGCCAGCGCGCGGGCGATCAGCACAAGCTGCCGTTGTCCGCCGGACAGCCGCGAATAATCCCTGTGCGCCAGATCACCGATGCCGAGTTGCCGCATCGCGTTCAGGGCAATTTTTTGATCACGCTGTCCGGGTTGTTCGAATGTCCCGAGGCGCGCGGTGCGCCCCATCAGTACCACCTCAAGCGCGTCGAACGGAAAGGGTGGCGCGTGGGCCTGGGGCACATAGGCGACCCGCCGGGCAATTTCGGCACGGCTCTGTGCCGTGATCGGTTTCTCGCCAAGCAGAACCTGTCCCGACAGCGCGGGAAGAAGCCCAAGCAACGTGCAGAACAAGGTTGTCTTGCCACATCCGTTGGGTCCCAAAAGGCACAGAATATCTCCGGGGTGCACGGCAAGGTTCAGGCCCGTGCCGATCTCGGTCTTGCCATACCCAAACGCCAAATCCCGAGCCTCAAGCATCAGGTCCAGCCCCGCCGTCCAAAGGCCAGCAGCCAGACGAAGAACGGCGCACCGATGACGGCGGTCAGGATGCCGAGCGGGACTTCGACCTGCGCCATGGTGCGGGCAAGCGTATCGACGATCACCAGGTATCCCGCCCCGATCAGAATCGAGACCGGCAGCAGCCGCCCGAAGCCAGGGCCCACAAGCATCCGCGCGATATGCGGGATGACAAGGCCGACCCAGCCGACGATGCCCGCCAATGCGGTGACACTGGCGGTGATCAGCGTGGCGGCGGCGATCACGAGAAACCGGGTGCGCCCGACCTCGATCCCGAGGGCGCGGGCCTCCTCATCGCCAAGGCTCAGGACGTTGATACGCCAGCGCAGCAGCGCCAGCGGCACAAGCCCGATCAGCACCATCGGCAGCGCGGGCAGGATATCTTCGGTGGTGATCGCCGCAAGCGAGCCCAGCAGCCAGAAGGTGATCGCGGGAAGCTGATCATACGGATCGGCCATGACCTTCAGCAGAGAGGTCGCAGCGCCGGCCAGGGCGCCGATCACCACGCCGATCAGCACCAGCGTCAGCGTCCGGTCGGTATTGCGGACCATCGACGCCACCAGCATCACGAACCCAACAGCGATCATGCCGCCGACAAAGGCCGACGCCTGGATCGCGGCGACCGGCAATGAGAAAAAGATACCAGCAACCGCACCAAGACCGGCCCCGGCCGAAACCCCCAGAATATCCGGGGACACAAGCGGGTTTCGGAACAGCGCCTGATAACTTGCCCCGGCAGCGGCCAGCGCCGCGCCGACCAGCAGTGCCGCGGCGACACGCGGCATGCGGATGTTCCAGACCACGATTTCGGCCTGGGGGTCGCCCCGGCCCAGCAGCGCCATCAGCGTCTGACCGGGTTTCAGGCCAAAGGGCCCGATCATCACCGCCGTAGAGACCAGCGCCACCAAACACAGCGCCAGCCCGCTGGTCAGCGTCAGGATCGGACGTCGTTGTGTTACATCGGCGGTCGTCCCTCGGCCCATTCGAGCAGCCTCTCTAGTTCTTCTTCGGTCAGATCGACATGATAGTAGAGCTCATAGAAAGCGCGGGTATCTTCGCGCAGATCCCCCTGCCATTGGTCTGGATAGAGCAGGCCCGTCATCCAGATCAGCCCTATCATCCGGTTGAGCGATGGCGGGCGGTCGATCCAACCGAAAGGTGCCGTGGGGGAGAGATAGACCCGGCCATCGTGCACGGCATCGATGCTGTGCCAGAGCGGGTCGTCGAACACCGCTCCGTAGAAGTTGGGATCCCATGTCACAATGGTGTCCGGGTTGGCCACAATGACCTGCTCCATCGAGGCCTGGACAAGCCCGCGTGTCGTGCCCCCGTCGTCTGCGACGTTCCGCCCGCCAGCGCGTTCGATGATCTCGGTGTTGATTGAACCCTTCATGCCCGTTTCAAGCCCTTCCGGTCCTCGCGCAAGGTAAACGCGGGGCCTTTCTTCCTCAGGGACGTTCTCAAGAATGGCATCGATCCGGGCAAAGGTTCCTTCGACATGTGCCGCCAATTCCTCGCCACGCTCCGGCACGCCAAGCGCTTCGCCAAGCAGCCGAAGGGCGGCAGGTGTATTCTCGAACCGGCCATCAATCAGGAGATAGGGGATGCCTGTCTGCTCCTGAACACGGTTGGCAAGGTCGACATAGGTGTCGCGGACCGAGCCGAAATCGATGATCAGATCGGGCTGGATCTCCAGGACACGCTCAAGGTTTGCTTCACCGCCGCGCCCGGTGATGCGCCCTGTTTCGGGAATGTCGCGATAGGGCGCGGCGATGTAATCGCGTTCCTCGGAGCGCAGGGCGCGCGGCCAGCCGGTGAGGGCCTCAGGCTTCATGATATAGACAAGGATCGATGCCGGGGGGCCTGCGGCAAAGACGGTGTTCACCTCGTCCGGGATCTCCACAACGCGCCCGGCACTGTCGGTTATGGTGTGCGCTTGCACAGGCAGCGCCAAAACGGCAAAAAGCAGGATCAGGGCCCGCATATCAGTTCCCCTTTGGGACAGCCGCCGCTTCGAAGCCGTATTCCGCGAGCACCGACTGACCAGCCGGTGACAGGATGTGCAATGCGAGTCTCCAGGCCTCGGCGGGCGCGCCATCGAGCACGATCAGCCCGTAATCCGCCCCGACCGACAACGCCTCGGGCAGCTGCACGATTTGCAGCTCGGACAGCTCGTTCTGTGCAAGCACAGCGTTGGTGCAATAGGTCAGGAAAATGTCCGCCTGATCGCTGTCCAGGACCCAGGCGTAAGCGTTGCGCCCTTCGGGAGGTTTGGCGCTGTCGGGGCCTCCGGTGAGTTGCAGGGCCTTTCCCTTTAGCGCGTCGGCATGCCCCGACTTGTCGAAAAGTTCGAACGCATAGTCACCAGATGGGTCAGCTTTCGGTGTTGATGTGCCAAGGCGCACGTCGCTCGACAGCATCACGTCAAGCAGCGTTTCGGACGAGACTGCCACCTCTGGGCTGGCCAGCGCGCAGAGCCGATTGCGTGCAAAGAGAGCGACCGGCCCGCCTTTTCCCGCGCTTTCCAGCGTCATCGGATGACGCATGTTGGCCGATGCAAAGATATGGGCCGCCTCACCGGCCTCGATCCGTTCGCGCATCAGACCCGACGGGCCGAAATTCGTGACAAGCGGTGTTCCGTAGGTCGCGCTGTAGTCGGTTGCCACCTCCGAGAGAGCCGCTTTCAGGCTGCCCGCCGCGAAGAGCGATAGCTCGTCAGCCATCGCGGGTGTCATCGCAAGCCCCAGCAGGGCTCCCAGAATAAGCGGTTTTTGCATATTAGTCCTCCGATGATCATTTTGCTTGGCGTTGTGTGCCGTCCCGTTTCGCAGGCGCTTTCGGAGTGAACGCGCAGCGGTCCGGCTTGATGTCGACCAAAGGCGTCCCGTCGAGGCAGTCGAGGCCGCGCACATACAGATCGCTCCCTTCGATCCTTTCGAGCTTGACGATGGAGGTGCCGATAGGATTGGGCCGCACGGGTGAGCGAAGGGCGAAGGTTCCGAAGGTTTTCCCGTCGCCTTTCGGGCTTTGCAGGATCAAGTCGCGTCGGCCTTTGTCCAGCCAATAGAGCACCTCGATCATCCCATAGTCTTCGAGACCACGCAGCGCGCCGCGCCACAGCGGATCGAGCATCAATCGACACTCCGGCCCGTCAAGGCGGCCCTGAGGCGGGCAGTCTTCGCGGGATTGCCACGGTGTTCGGATTGTCCCGATGAAACGCAGGGCCGCATCGGACGCAGGCGCCAGATCAACCGTTTGCTCATTGGTCCGCAGATCATTCAAACTTGTCACGAGTCCCTCGGGAAATTATGCACTAATTTGCGTATATACTTCTCATCTAACTGCGCTCTTTCGTGATTTTGGCCTGAATTTTGACCTGAATCCAGCCTTGAAATCCCTTTTGATTGTTGTAGGTCCGATAAAGTTCCGGAAAAAATGCGGACTTCGGAAGCTTTGCAGAAGAACGGCTCAGCCTTCGGCCTCGCTTTCGAGCGTTCGCCATGACGCAACCCAGTTCTCATCGGCACGAACGCTCTGATAGGCCCCCCAAAGAGATCATCGGCATTCTCTTCTCCCTCCATTCTTGGATCTGGGCGCTGGTTTTCTGGGTGTGGAATATGCGCCGGTGATGATGACCATCGCCGTCTTTTCAGAGTGCCGAGATAGTTCGCCCGCTGTGTCGGAGACCGCTGAAGTCCACTTAGAAGTGTTTTAGGGATGTCCGTTGCGGTTGGTGACAGCGGGTCTTGCCCGGTTCCGCCGCACTCTCACCCGTCCGAGCGCGGTAATCACTGTGGTGGCAAATCGGTCATCACCCGTCCGATGACCAGCAGCTGTTCTTCCCAATCGCACGGCATACTTGATAAGATGGTCGAGAAGGCGGATAGAATACAATCCCGCTAACCGACCAAGATGCCATGGAAGATTTTGCCTTACCGGATCACGAATACCTGACGGTCAAGGAACTGGCCGACCTCCTTCGGCTGAAGGAGCGCAAGATATACGATCTGGCCTCGTCCGGCAGCGTCCCTTGCTCCAGGGCAACTGGCAAGCTGCTGTTTCCCGCCGCCGAGATCCGGGCCTGGATACAGCGGGCCAAATCCGGCGGTGTTGCGCCGCCGGATCCCCGTACCGAAGCGCGCCCGCCGATCATACTGGGCAGCCACGATCCGCTGCTTGACTGGGCGATCCGCCAGTCGCGGTGCGGGCTGGCAAGTTACTACGACGGGTCGCTCGACGGGCTCGACCGCTTCACGCGGGGCGAGGGAGTTGCGGCGGGGCTGCACATTCATGATGCAAAATCAGATCGCTGGAACGTGCCGGCCGTGTCGGCATTGGCCGCAGATCAGAATGCGGTGCTGATCACGTTCGCTACGCGACAGCGGGGGCTGGTCTATCATGCGGACGGATTCGTCCCTGCCGGCTTGACCGATCTTGCGGGCGGCCGTTTCGTTCCGCGTCAGACGACATCCGGCACGGAGACCCTGTTTCGCGAAGTTGCCCAGAAAGAGGGTCTGGAGCTGTCTCGCCTGAAGCTCGCAGACGTGGCACGCACCGAAGACGAGGCAGTCGAGGCGGTTCGACGCGGCGATGCGGATGTCACTTTCGGGTTAAAGGCTGTCGCACAAAGCTACGGTCTGGAATTCTTGCCCGTTATCGAGGAACAATTCGCTCTGATTGTGGACCGCAAATCCTGGTTCGACACGGCGATGCAAAAACTGCTGCGATTCTGCGCGACCACGGATTTCGACAGAAGGGCGCAGGCCTATGGCGGCTATGATACGGCGAAACTCGGCAAGGTGATCTGGAACGCCTGACAACAACCTCTGAAGGTCTGGAGCGTGGCGGCCGCGGCTCGCCCGGGTGGTTTCCCGATCGCAGACATATCGGCCATATGAATGTCGGTGAGGTTGTCAAAGGCCGTGAAATGGACATCCATGTAGCCGCCAAGCTCCGATCCGCCCTGGCGCCGTGCGGACCGAAGATCGCTGCATCTTGATCTTCGGGATGCGCATTCTGCAGAGCTTTGCTTCCCGCCTTGGCCGCTTTCTTCAGGCGTTCATGAGTTTTTGCACCTGGCAAGTATCGCCAATTGTTTGTGCCTCTGAGAAAACCTATTTCTGTTTGACTTAGTGTTTTTGGTGGCCCGGAACCTTTGTCTTTGGGATCAAAGATGTAAAGAGTATCGGTCTGGTATGAACACCAGTAGGGCTCTCCAAATATGATGAAGGTGTCAGTGGGATCATAGTTGAAGATCATGCCGGTACCTCTGACGATACCAACGTTTGCAATCCAATTTTACCTGGTGAAAGCGATCTAAGCTTGCCCTCAATGATCGAGCGGAAACCGGCTCGGAAGCCACGACGGCCTAACCCACTTTCTTCAATCAGATTTGCCAATGTGATCGGAGCGAGGTGCTCGCGTGCAGCCCGAACGATCAAGGAATCAGCTTCAATGTCCGGTTTCTTGCTGAATTCATGATATCTCTGGGCATTGAGAGCTTGAGCGCGTGTAAAATCCGCGTCGCTCATCAGAATGACTTCGTCAGCGAAATCACTCGGTAGTTCGGCGCGCACGTAGCCCGGCCTTAGATCAAAATCATATTTTTCGACATGATCAATGGGTTTGACTGCCACGCCGTATCGGAGGCCATCGGTTACCCTTCAAGCAATTTTGTTCCGCAAGCACCATTGGGTTGCGCCCGGAATTGCAGTAGAGGGTTTAGTACTTGAGCAGAGTGCGACCTTTGGGAATCAGGAAAACACTTTTTCTCTTTCCCCCACGCACCTGATCAGAGGCAATTGGAGCTTTTTGAAGGTGGCGCTGGATATCTTTTGGATGAACTTCCGATTTTTAAGCCTGTTCAATGATGGTTCGCTGATCTTAACGCCGGTAGTTTTCAACGCCTCTATGGCGACACAGAGTACTCTAATGAACTCCATGTTATCCTGTCCCTCTGGTTTCAATTGATCTGGGTACATCAATTGGCCAGAACGGACCCGTGCAGTCGCTTCCGAATCCGGAAACCCGTAAAGTGGGATGCTTGTGTTGGGCTGACGTAAGAGCGATATGGCCTCTTGGTAGGTGTAAGTCACAACCTCACCGTTCAAACAGTTCACTGCTTCGAAGCAGTTATTGCCAGCTTCTCGAAGCCGTATTGTTTGACCGGCACTGACGATCTCCTTCCCAACCGGGACGATGTATTTTGGCTTAATCATCGGAGGCACTCCAGATATGAGAGTGTTCGCAAATGACGGCATCACAGTCGGCATCTAGGGTCAGGACTCATAGCCAATAGATGACCAGAGCGGCGAGTGCGATTGCGGAGAGGAAGACCTTGGGACATCTGTCGTATCGTGTGGCAACACGCCGCCAATCCTTCAGCCTGCCGAACATGATCTCAATCCGGTTGCGGCGTTTGTAGCGGCGCTTGTCGTATTTTACGGCTTTCTTGCGCTGTTTCCGACCTGGGATGCAGGATCTTACCCCTTTGTCTTTCAACGCTTCTCTGAACCAGTCGGCGTCATAGCCTCGATCCCCAAGCAACCACTCGACCTTGGGCAAGCTGCTCAGCAACGCCCGTGCTCCGATGTAGTCGCTGACCTGTCCGGCGGTGACGAACAAGTTGAGTGGCCGCCCCTGACTGTCGCAGATGGCGTGCAACTTGGTGTTCATGCCGCCTTTGGTCCGACCGATTAGGCGCCCACGCCCCCCTTTTTGACGCCCATGCTGGCCGCTGTTCGGTGGGCCTTGAGATAGGTTGCGTCGATCATCACGGTCTTCTCTTCGCCGTGGTTAGCCGCCAGACCGGTCATCATCTGCGCAAAGATGCCTTTATCGCTCCAGCGCTTCCAACGATTGTAGAGCGTCTTGTGAGGACCGTACTCCCTCGGCGCATCACGCCACCGTAAACCATTGCGATTGATGAAGATAATCCCACTCAACACACGCCGATCATCGACGCGGGGTTTGCCGTGGGACTTGGGGAAGAAGGGCTCAAGACGCGCCATCTGCGCATCTGTCAGCCAGAATAGATCAGACATATTCACCGCTCGTTTTTACAACTGTGAATCATGCTGCCGTGCGGAAATCAATGGGTCCTGACCCTAGCTGGTTCGACCGCCAGTTAGGCAAGCGCGTCGGAATCACTCAAAGTTTGGCTGGCGTTGATAGAATGCTCGAAGGCCAGCGGCAAAAGATGGGTTTGGAACGAGAGCGCGCTACGGCAACAATAGGTGATCTGGAAACATACTTTCGACAGCTCGTTACGACACTGATGCCCAATGGTTGTACTGGGAAATTGAAGCTAGACGGCAACGGCCTTCATCCCGAGATATTGCTCGATCGTGGCGCAGGGCTTTCAACAGCGGCAGTAGAGTCGTTCAAAATCGTAGCTTTTGACCTCGCAGCCATGATCCTTTCTGTAAACGGAAAGGCTGAACTACCATCTTTCCTTATCCACGACAGTCCGCGTGAAGCGGACCTTGACGCCGGCATTTACTCAAACCTCTTTGATTTCGCGTTGAGCTTGGAAGAAAAGGCAAGCCCGCCGCCATTTCAGTATATTATCACCACAACCACCGCCCCGCCACAAATCACTGCCGATCATCATGCACTAAGGCTGAAACTGTCATCGACTCCTCCTGAGGCTCGGCTGTTTGCGATGGACTTTTGATGATCGAGAAACCTCAATCCTTCGTTACCCGTCAGGAGTGCGAGAAGGTCATGTACCAGAACGGCTTCCGACGCCCCCATGGCGAAGTCGATGGCTGGCAGCGGTACAGTTCGACGACCGCGCAGGGGTCGGTCTGGCTCGGGCGGGAGACTTCTGGCGCGTGGCTCCTCGCGTTAGATCACGCCGGTATTATCGCAGAGATTGGAATTGAAACGTCCGATGCCGCAGGACCTGGCCTCGCACGTTTCCGATTTGCCTCACTGGCACCGCTCTATGCCGTGATGCCAAGGGTTTATGAGCTTGCTGTAAGTCTTCCTGATGCACCACTTCAAGAGTTCCTTCACCGCACGCAAAATTTGCCGTCGACTACAGAAGCGGAACGCCTTGTGGTCCAGCGTGTCGGCCAGAACATCTTTCGTGAGCGTCTGATCAAATACTGGCGGGGGCGATGCCCTCTGACCGGGATTGTCGACAAGCCGCTTCTCCGTGCCTCTCACATCAAGCCATGGCGCGACTGTGAAAACGACGCAGAGCGTCTGGATGTCCACAATGGCTTTCTTCTTTCGGCTCTCTGGGATGCCGCATTCGACAACGGTCTCGTGACCTTTGATCCTGAGGGTATCCCGATCTTCTCGGAACGCTTAAGTAAGTTGGCGCAATCACAGCTGCATTATGAAACGCCTATCAAATTGAACGCAAAACATCGAGTATTTCTCGAGTGGCATAGGGAGTATGTCTTTAAGGATTAGGAGCATAGCCCCCCGGAATGAGCACAATTCGCACGTTCCGAGCTTTCGTCCTTTCGGGGCGGCACTGTCCTCGAGAGGACAGAAACCTGTCGTAAAGGAACGATCAGGTGTCATTTGTCAATTATGAAAAGTGGTGAGCCGTGCAGGATTCGAACCTGCGACCCACTGATTAAAAGTCAGTTGCTCTACCAACTGAGCTAACGGCCCACTCTTTGATGGATCAAGTCGATCCTTGGCGCTCTGTAGGGTATTTTCCCGACCGGGTGCAAGTCCCTATTTCACGCCTCGTTTCGCCTGAACTTGACGTGTTTCAAGCGCCCCGATAGGCGGCTTAATTAGGCAGCGAGCGCGGGGGGGTCAACCCCTTTTTTAAGGAATCTGAGAGACAGGGTGGAAACAAATTCGGACCGGCGTTATATGCCCGCTATGCAACAGACACACGGCAACGGTTTGCCCTTCATGAAGATGCACGGGCTGGGCAATGATTTTGTCATTGTAGATGCGCGCGCGCAGCCGGTGACTATGACACCAGAACTGGCCAAGGGCATTGGGCACAGGCAGTTTGGCGTCGGCTTCGACCAACTGGCGGTCATTGAGAACGGCGAGTTCGATGCACATCTGGTCTTTTATAATGCGGACGGATCAACCTCGGCGTCTTGCGGTAACGCGACTCGGTGCATCGCGCGGTTTCTTATGGAAGAGACCGGAAAACCCGAAGTGAAGCTGACAACCGAACGCGGAACCCTGATGGCGAAAGATGCCGGAGACGGGCTGACATCGGTCAATATGGGGCAGCCACAGCTGGACTGGCAGGACATACCGTTGCTCGAAGAGGTGGACACACTCGAACTACCCATCGAAGGCGTGCCCACGGCAACTGGCATGGGCAATCCGCATTGCACCTTTTTTGTCGATGATGCCGAGGCCATTCCACTGGAAGAGTTCGGCGCCAGATATGAGTATCACCCGCTGTATCCGGAGCGCACCAATGTGCAGGTGGCGCAGGTCATTCGCCCGGATCATATCCGCATGCGCGTGTGGGAACGGGGCGTGGAATCACGCTCGCCTCGGGTTCATCTTCCTGCGCGACAGCCGTTGCTGCCGTGCGGCGCGGTCTGACCGGGCGCAAGGTGCAGATCGAGTTGGACGGCGGAACCATCTGGATTGATTGGCGCGATGACGGTGTCTGGATGACCGGGCCCACGTGCCACGTGTTTTCGGGAACGTTCACGCCGGAATTCTTGGAGTCGCTTGGATGACCGCGCCCAAGTTCACCACGCTGGGGTGTCGCTTGAACGCCTACGAAACCGAAGCGATGAAGGACCTGACGCAACAGGCGGGTCTGTCTGATGCGGTCATCGTGAACACCTGCGCCGTGACCGCCGAAGCGGTGCGCAAAGCCAGGCAGGAAATCCGCAAATTGCGGCGCGAAAACCCGGACGCGCGCCTGATCGTGACAGGATGTGCGGCGCAAACCGAACCGCAGACCTTTGCGCAGATGGACGAGGTCGACGCCGTCATTGGCAACACCGAAAAGATGCTGCCGGAGACCTGGAAAAGTATGGCAACGGATTTCATTGGCGAGACCGAGGCAGTCCAAGTGGATGACATCATGTCCGTCACCGAAACGGCCGGGCATCTGATCGACGGGTTCGGGACCCGGTCCCGTGCCTATGTGCAGGTTCAGAACGGCTGTGACCACCGCTGTACCTTTTGCATCATCCCCTATGGCCGTGGCAATTCGCGCAGCGTTCCTGCGGGTGTGGTGGTGGATCAGATCAAACGGTTGGTCGACAAAGGGTACAATGAGGTGGTCCTGACCGGTGTTGACCTGACCTCTTGGGGTGCTGATCTGCCAGCGCAGCCCAAGCTGGGCGATCTGGTGATGCGCATCCTGAAACTGGTACCGGACCTGCCCCGGCTGCGCATCAGTTCGATCGATTCCATTGAGGTGGATGAGAACCTGATGCAGGCTATCGGGTCCGAACCCCGCCTGATGCCGCATTTGCATTTGTCCCTTCAACATGGCGACGATCTGATCCTGAAGCGGATGAAACGCCGCCACCTGCGCGACGATGCAATCCGTTTTGCCGAAGAGGCCCGCAAGCTGCGCCCTGACATGACCTTTGGGGCAGATATCATCGCCGGGTTCCCGACCGAGACGGACGCACATTTCGAGAATTCGCTGAAGCTTGTGCGAGACTGCAATCTGACCTGGCTGCACGTGTTTCCGTATTCCAAGCGCGAAGGCACGCCTGCAGCACGTATTCCGCAGCAGGTGAACGGAAAGACAATCAAGGAACGGGCGGCGCGCCTGCGTGCTGCGGGGGAAGTACAGGTGGCGAAACACCTGTCTTCGCAGATCGGAAAACGCCATCGCGTACTGATGGAAAACGAACGGATGGGTCGTACCGAGCAGTTCACCGAAGTGATGTTTGACGCTCCGCAAACCCAAGGCCAGATCGTGGAAGCCGATATCATCGGTGCAACCGGCACCCAATTGCAGGCGAGACCCGCTTAGGAAATCCTCAGGACCTGTCCCGTCAAACACTCTTCGGCTGGTGTCGCTGAAAAAGAAAAACCTCCGCAGCCAACGCTGCGGAGGTTTTTTGTTTCAGAGATCAGCAGTTGACCTTAGTGCTTTCTGCCTTTGATCGGTGCCCACAGGCGCTTGTTGACCAGGTAGAGAAGAACCGACAGGACCGTCAGGAAGATGACGCCGACAAAACCGGCATTCTTTCGATCCATCATTTTGGGTTCCGCTGCCCACATCAGAAAGGCGGATACGTCCTCTGACATGGCACGGACAGAGTTTGCGTGGCCATCGGCAAAGTCGATCTGTTCGTCAAACAGCGGCGGACCCATCGAGATCCAGCCACCCGGGAACGCCTTGTTTTCGTAGAGGATCGTTCCTGCTTCTTCCTTTTCCTCGCCGGTGTAGCCATCCAACAGCGATGCGATGTATTCCGCACCGCCAATGCCTTTGACCAGTTGGTTGATGCCCAGACCATAGGGACCATGGAATCCGGCGCGCGCCTTGGCCATCAGGCTCAAGTCCGGTGCACCAGCACCGGTGTTGGCCGGGAAATGGTCAGTGGGGATTGCCGGGCGGAAGTCATCCAGTTCGGGGTCAAACACCTCGAAGTTTTCAGCGGAATAGGCAATGACCTGTTCTTCCGAAAAGCCCAGCGCCTCAAGGTCGCGCAGCGGACATATTGCAGCCCGTGGCAGGCCGCGCAAACTTCGGTATAGACCTGAAGCCCACGCTGCAGCTGGTTCAGATCCCAGGTTCCGAATGGTCCTTCGAACGAAAAGTCGAAATCCTCGATGTGAGTGTCGTATGCGCCTGCCGCATGGGATGTCGCAGGGGCAAGGGCCAGGGCAAGCGCGGCACCGATTGCAAGTTTCTTGAACATTTTTCCGGTCCCTCTTCTTACTCTGCCGGCGCCGTTGAAGGTGCAGCCTCAGCGTCCGGTTTCTTGTAGTGGGCGTTGAAGTCTTCCTCGATGGTCTCTGGCGGAACGTCGGGTTTTTCAATGACACCAAGGATCGGCAGGATCACGAAGAAATAGGCGAACCAGTAGGCAGATGCGATCAGCGAGAAGGTCGCATAAGGCTCTTCCGCCGGCATCGCCCCCAGCCACATCAGGGCAAAGAAGTCGATGATCAGCAGGTAGAACCACCATTTGAACATCGGGCGGTACTTGCCGGAACGCACGCTCGATGTATCCAGCCAGGGCGCCAGGGCCATGGCCAGGATCGCACCGAACATCGCCAGAACCCCAAAGAACTTGGCGTCGATGATGCCGCCGGTGATGAAGCTGGCGAACTGCACGACCCAGACCTCGCCGGTAAAGGCGCGCAGGATCGCGTAGAACGGCAGGAAGTACCATTCGGGAACGATATGCGCAGGCGTGACCAGCGGGTTGGCTTCGATGTAGTTGTCCGGGTGGCCCAGATAGTTCGGCATGTAGCCGACGATGGCCCAGAACACGACCAGGATCACGGCCAGCGCGAACAGGTCCTTGATCACGAAATACGGCCAGAAGGGCAGCGTGTCTTTCTCGGCTTCCGCCTTCGACGTGCGACGCACCTCAACACCGGTCGGGTTGTTATTGCCCGTGGTGTGGAACGCCCAGATATGCACGATCACCAGTGCCGCGATGATGAAGGGCAACAGGTAGTGCAGCGAGAAAAAGCGGTTCAGCGTGGCATTGTCCACGGCGGGTCCGCCCAGCAGCCAGGTCTGGATCGCATCACCTACGAAGGGGATTGCGCCAAACAGGCCGGTGATCACGGTCGCACCCCAGAAGGACATCTGACCCCAGGGCAGAACGTAGCCCATGAACGCGGTACCCATCATCATCAGGTAGATGAGCATCCCGATGATCCATGTGATCTCACGCGGGGCTTTGTACGAGCCGTAGAAGAGACCGCGGAAGATGTGGATATAGACCGCGACAAAGAACAGCGATGCGCCGTTTTGGTGCAGGTAGCGGATCATGTATCCGCCGTTCACGTTGCGCATGATGTGTTCAACGCTGGCAAAGGCCAGATCGACATGCGGCGTGTAGTGCATCACCAGAACGATACCGGTGATGATCTGCAGCGCCAGGCAGAACGCCAGAACGATACCCCAGATCCACCACCAGTTCAGGTTCTTGGGGGTCGGGATCATGAGGGTGTCATACAGCAGACCGACGATGGGCAAACGGCTGTTCAGCCACTTTTCGCCGTTTGTCTTCGGCTCGTAATGATCGTGGGGAATTCCGGACATCTGGGTCTCCCTTAGCCGAGCTTGATGGTTGTCGCGTCCACCCATTCAACGGGCGGGATCGGCAGGTTCTCAGGCGCGGGGCCTTTGCGGATACGACCGGCAAGGTCGTAGTGCGAGCCGTGGCAGGGGCAGAACCAACCGCCGAAATCGCCGGCGTCGCCCAGAGGCACACAGCCCAGATGTGTGCAGACGCCCATCTGAACGATCCAGGCACCGGGCGCTTCGCCTTCGGGCGACGGCATCACGCGGTTTGCGTCCGTTGCAGGCGCATCGGCATTCAGGTTTGCGTTGCGGGCCAGCGGATCGGGCAGAGCGGCAAGCCCCTCCTCGTCCTGTTGCTGTGCTTCTGCGATCTCGGCACCGGTGCGGTGGCGGATAAAGACCGGCTTGCCCAGCCATTTCACCGTCAGCTGCGTGCCCGGCTCGACCCCGCCGACATCGGTGCGGATCGAGGACAGCGCCTGAACATCTGCCGAGGGGTTCATCTGATTGATCAGGGGCCAGACCGCCGCCCCCGTGGCTACGACACCTGCGCCGCCAGCGACGTAGTAGAGGAAATCTCTGCGGGTGCCTTCGTGGTCTTCTGCGTGGGACACGAGGTTATCTCCGGTTCTTTTGGCGCCCGCGGACGGGCAAATAGCTCGCGCACCGCACGAATGCGGCGTCTTAACCGCGCTATCTATCGGGGAGAATAGATTTCGTCCAGCGGTCTTGAACGCGCAATACGCCGCATCTGGGCATTATGTCACGCCGCAGTGCTTTTTTTCATGATTCCCGTGCACAACTATTACCGCTGCCGCCAAACGCCACTTCGACTCGTACAAAGTCGATTCGCCGTCTGGCGGGCAATCGTTCGGGTTGCGCAATAGCGCACAGCATTATGTCAAAGATTAAGCGTCACGCCGTCAATATGGCTTAAGTGTGGCGTGGATTGATCTACTTTAAGGCGACGTGTTGCGATTTAAATCTTTCATATAAAATAGATATTTCTCATTCAAGTTCTCGCATGATTTCCTGTTGCACTTTTTGCGAGAATGCCGAAAAGCCCGGTCAAGCGCGAACTCCAGTTAGGAGACCTCATATGTCGAAACTTGTTTTGACCACCACATTGCTCACAATGGCCCTGTCCTCGCAGGCGGTTGCCACCGGCGACCCGGCGAAAGGCGAACTGCTCTACAACCGATGCTCATCCTGCCATGCAATCATCAAGGATGGCGAGGTTCTGGTGAAGGGCGGAATCACCGGGCCGAATCTCTACGGTGTCGTCGGTCGCATCGCCGGTACCGAGAACGACTATCTCAATGGCAGCGAACGTCTGCCGATCGGCATGTTCACCGACGACCTGATCCGTGCGGGGAACGAAGGGCTGGTCTGGACCCAGGAAAACCTGATTGCCTACTCAGAGGACCCGATCGGTTTCATTCAGGAGTTTCTGAACGACGAAACCGCGCGCCCCAACATGAGCGTCAAGCTGAAGAAAGGCGCAGACGATATTGCCGCCTATCTGGCGACGTTCAGCGCCCAGTAGGCCGTCGACCAGACCCGGCGCTGGTCAGGTGCTGCGCATCAACGCGGCCAGCCGCCCGGTTTCGGTGCCAAACCCCGTCACCTCCAATTGCCCGGCCGCGCGGAGGCGGGCGTCCTCGGTCTTGTTCTGGTTCAGTTTCCACGTGCCCTGAATGTCATCGATCCGCATCCGGCAGGGCACGATCATCCGCATCATTTTCGCCAGCGCCTCGTCAGACATCTTTCCGGTGGTCCATGGCGGCTTGGGCAACAGACGTTCTTCATAGAACGCAGATTGCCGGTCCAGCAAATCCAGCAATGTGTCGTGCGGCTGCATCTCTATCTGACCTGTCAGATGCACGGCCACGTAGTTCCACGTCGGCACCTGATCATCGACCTCGTACCAGTCAGGCGACACATAGCCGTCCGGACCCGTGACCGCGATCCGGGCGATTTGTGGCTGTTTCAGCAACCTCACGATCGGGTTTGAACGGACAAGATGCAACTCGGCCAGAGAACCATCTTCACTCAGCAAGAACGGAACGTGGCTCAACAGGGGGGCCTCCGGCGTCGACACGGCCAGAACACCGAAGGCGCGATCACGTGCGAAAGCGATGTGCCGTGCGTTGTCCTCGGCACGAAAAGCGGGGTTGGGATGCATACCTGTCCTCCTGACGATCCCTCTTGCAGAACCGCCCGCAGCTTGGCAAGCTTCATTCTGTTCTCAGGGCGGGGCGAAATTCCCCACCGGCGGTATGCGGGCCAAGACCCGTCAGCCCGCGAGCGGCCCCGTTTGTCGGGGTGTCAGCAGATCTGGTGAGAGGCCAGAGCCGACGGTGACAGTCCGGATGAAAGAGAACGCGCAGCGTGTCGCACAGCGGCACGGCTGTTCGTGATCGCCTTGGGTGACGTGTCATGCCGGGCTGGCAGCGATATGACTTCGCGAGCGCCAGCGGGCCACCAAACCGAAAGGAGATCATGATGACACACACCCGCTATGCGTTTGTAAAAGCCAACTGGCATTCCGATATCGTAGACCGCGCTTTGGACGGCTTTCTGGACTTGATTCCGGTCGATCTGGTCGATGTATTCGATGTCCCCGGTGCCTTTGAGATGCCGCTTCTGGCCAGGGATCTTGCCGAAACAGGGCGCTATGCCGCCGTGGCTTGCGCGGCCTTTGTGGTGGATGGCGGTATCTACCGGCACGAATTCGTCGCACAAGCCGTGGTAGACGGGCTGATGCGCGCCGGGTTGGATACGGGCGTTCCTGTCCTGTCAGTCTCACTGACGCCGCATCAGTATCAGGAGACGGATCATCACAACGCGATCTACCGCGCCCATTTCATTGAAAAGGGGCGCGAGGCGGCGCAGGCCGCGCTCAAGGTCACCGAGACCCGGGCGCAATTGGCGGCAGCGGCTTGATCCCAAGCGGTTGGAGCATCTGCGCCCCAACCGCAAATCTGCTTGAGGCTTGGGGCCTCGCCCGCTAATCACGACCCGCAAAGGAGCACGCCCCATGTCGATGAACAGCTTTGGACATCTTTTTCGCGTCACCACCTGGGGTGAGAGCCATGGTCCTGCATTGGGCGCCACTGTCGACGGCTGTCCGCCGGGGGTGGCAATCGACGAAGCCATGATCCAGCACTGGATGGACAAACGCAAACCGGGGCAGAACAAGTTCACCACCCAGCGGCGCGAGGCCGACGCGGTCAGGATTCTGTCGGGCGTGTTCGAAGGCCAGACAACGGGAACCCCGATCCAGCTGATGATCGAAAACACCGATCAGCGCTCGAAAGACTACGGCGACATCATGGACAAGTTCCGGCCCGGTCACGCCGATATCACTTACTGGCAGAAATACGGCATCCGCGACTATCGCGGCGGCGGGCGCAGTTCGGCCCGCGAAACCGCGGCGCGGGTCGCGGCAGGCGGACTGGCGCGCGAGGCGATCAGGCAGATCGCGCCGAACGTGCAGATCACCGGTTACATGGTGCAAATGGGTCCGCGCAAGATCGACAGGGACAGCTTTGACTGGGCACAGATCGAACAAAACCCGTTCTGGACCCCGGATGCCAAGGCCGCTGAAGACTGGGCCGCCTATCTGGACGAGCTACGCAAGTCAGGAAACTCGGTCGGGGCCGTGATCGAGGTCGTGGCACGCGGTGTTCCGGCGGGATTGGGTGCGCCTGTTTACGCCAAGTTAGACACTGATCTGGCCTCTGCCATGATGTCGATCAACGCCGTCAAGGGTGTTGAGATTGGCGAAGGCATGGCCGCCGCGGAACTCACAGGCGATGCCAACGCTGATGAGATTTTCATGGGTCAGGACGGCCCGCAATACAGCAGCAATCACGCCGGTGGTATTCTAGGTGGTATTTCGACCGGGCAGGACGTCGTGGTACGTTTTGCGGTCAAACCAACCTCATCGATCCTGACCACTCGCAAGACCATCACAAAATCCGGCGCAGAGACCGAGATTATCACCAAGGGCCGCCATGACCCCTGCGTCGGCATCCGCGCAGTCCCGGTCGGCGAGGCGATGATGGCCTGTGTGATCCTGGATCACCTGCTGCTGCATCGCGGCCAGATTGGCGAAAACCGTGGACAGATTGGCTGACCTACGTACCCGGCTGCGGACGGTTGTGGCGCAGCGTATGGCCACAGACCCGGCTCATGACCTTGCCCATCTGGACCGCGTCTGGGTGAACGCGCAGGCCATTGCGGATGTGACCACCAATATGAAGGTGTTGCTTGCAGGGTGTTATCTGCATGATCTGGTAAACTTGCCAAAGGACGACCCGGATCGCCACCTTGCATCCCGTAGATCAGCGGCGGAATCAGAGTCTATTCTTGGGAAACTCGGTTATGAACCGACACAGATTGAGGCCGCCCAGCACGCAATTGCGGCACATAGCTTTTCGGCCAAGATACCACCAGAAACGCCCGAAGCGCGTATCCTGCGCGATGCCGACCGGCTCGATGCGCTTGGCGCAATTGGCATCGCGCGCACGTTCTCGGTGTCTGGCGCCCTGGGCCGTGTCCTCTACGATCCGGCGGACCCGTTCTCAGAAAACCGACCGCTGGACGATCTGCGCTTTTCCATCGACCATTGGAAGGTCAAGCTGCTGGCTTTGCCGCAAGACATGCTGACGCCCACCGGCAGACGACTGGCGCAGCAACGCGCGCAGCGTATGATCCGGTATCTCGAAGAGTTTGCCGAGGAACTCGGCACGGCCCTGCCAGCCGAGTGGGCCGCGCTCGCCCCGACCCGTTGATCTTTGCGCCGCAAAGGCGCAGGGTCGCGCCGATGGCAAAATCCTTAACATCGCATCGACCTGTCCTTGCTGTGACGCTGAAGCTCAGCGCCCTGTTTCTGTTCACGTCTATGTCGGCCCTGGTCAAAGCGCTGTCCGAAGATTTTCCGCCGGGAGAGCTGGTCTTTTTCCGTTCTCTGTTTGCGATCCCCGTCATCATTATCTGGCTGATTGCGCGCGGCGAGCTGGCGCAAGGCTTTGTGGTCAAAAAGCCGATGGGCCATTTCTGGCGCGGCGTATTGGGGACATCCGCGATGGGCCTGACCTTCACCGGCCTCAGCCTGCTGCCTCTGCCCGAGGTGACCGCCATTGGATATGCCACGCCGATTTTCACCCTTGTTCTGGCGGCCGTCATGCTCGGTGAACGCATCCGCATGATCCGAATCGGAGCCGTTTTGCTGGGCCTGTTGGGTGTTCTGATCATGATCTGGCCCCGCCTTGGCAGCACCGAGATGGAAACCGCCGCCACGCTGGGCGCGCTCTGCGTTCTGACCGCGACGATGGCCCGGGCCTTTGTCCAGATTCACATCCGGCAACTGGTACAGGTCGACCATCCAGCGGCCATTGTGTTCTATTTTTGCGTGACTGGGACACTGCTGTCGGGGCTGACAGTGTTCTGGGGCTGGACCATCCCAACATGGGAACAACTGGTGATTCTGATCGCCATGGGTCTGACCGGAGGCGTGGCGCAGATCCTCGTGACCTCGTCCTATCGGTTTGGGCAGGCGTCGATGCTGGCGCCCTATGATTACACCACAATGCTGTTTGCGATTGTGATTGGCTATGTCTGGTTTGGTGAATTGCCGACGATCGCCATCCTGACCGGTGCCGCGCTGGTGATTGCCGGCAACGTGGTGGTGATCTGGCGTGAGCATCAACTGGGACTGGAACGCGGCAAGGCCCGGTCGGTCACCGATCCCAAAGCGTGACTTTACCTTTCGCAAACTTTCCCTAGGTTGGGCCGGACAGTCAAAACAGGTGCCCCATGAGCGACGCGCAGGATCACAAGGAAAAGATGCAAAAGGTGCAGGCCAAGCACCGCAAGAAAGTGTCCGAGGCGGTCGACCCCGGACGCGGGTTGGTCATGGTCAATACTGGCAAAGGCAAAGGCAAATCCTCCGCCGCGTTTGGCGTGGTGATCCGGGCGTTGGGCTGGGGGCAAAAGGTGGCTGTTGTACAGTTCATCAAGGGCAAATGGAAAACCGGCGAACGGCGCTTTTTTCAGGAGCGGGACCTGGTCACCTGGCACACGATGGGCGAAGGTTTCACCTGGGACACCCAAGACCGTGAACGCGATATCGCGGCGGCAAATTCAGCCTTCGACAAGGCCTGCGGTTTGATGGCGAGCGGCGAGTACGATCTGGTTGTGCTGGATGAGATCAATATCGCCCTGCGCTACGAATACCTGTCGGTCGAACAGGTCATAGCGGGGCTGGATGCGCGGTCCGAACGGACCAGCGTCTTTCTGACGGGCCGGGACGCGCCACAGAATCTGCGTGACTATGCGGATCTGGTGACAGAAATGACCGAGGAGAAGCACCCGTTTCAGGCGGGAATCAAAGCGCAGCGCGGACTGGATTATTAAACCCGCCGGGTGTCCGCTTCAGGCCTTTTGCCGTGTCAGCAGCTTTTCAAAAACATACCGCACAGAACCGCGACGGCTGGCCGCACTGTCGGGCAGGCTTACGTCATGGTCCGGTTCGTTGATCGCCCTGTCGCGCTTTTTCTGCTCGACATAGGCTGCAAAGTCATCATCACAGCACGCACACCCACAGGACGTAGCTGCATCATGTCGGGCGATGATTTCGTCGAGCTGATCATTCATTCCTGACCTTCCCACAAGGCGATACTCCGAACCACACATCGTTTCCGAGGCGGCGGCGTGCTCTCACCATGTCTTGCGCTAAGCCCGCAAACCGCCTCGAAACTCGGTGCCAGATGATAGATCATCTGACGTCGATTGATAATTGATTATTTTAGTCGGGAATTTCAAGTCCGATTCGTCAGATCGCCTGTTCCCTGGGATCCAGGGTGACCGACCAGAGTTCGGTGTCTGCGCGATCCATCAACCGCACGGTCATCTGCTGTGTGGCACCGTCAATGTCCACAAGCCCAAAGAACTGCAGGCCAGCGCTGGGGGGCAGGTTGACGCCCTGATCCTCTGCGGGTGCTTTGACGAACTTCACCTCGGGGCCAAAAGTACCATCCAGTGCGTTTGGACCAAATGTACCGGCATGCAACGGGCCCGACACAAACTCCCAGAATGGTTCAAAATCCTGGAATTGGGCCTTGTTAGGGTCATAAAAATGCGCAGCAGTATAGTGAACGTCGGCCGTGAACCAAACCGTGTTTGTGACGCCGGTCGTCTTGATGAACCGCAGCAGATCGGCGATCTCCAACTCGCGACCCTTGGCCGGACCACTATCACCGTTTGCGATCGCCTCTGCTCCGGCCTGTTCCTTCCAGTTGTCCCAGACGATCACACCGATCGGCATATCCGAGGCAATCACCTTCCACGTGGCCTGCGATCCGGCCAGCTCTTTCTTGAGCCATGCAAGTTGCTCGGCACCCAGAATGCGGGACTGATCGGTGATCTCATCTTCCATCGAAGGACCGTTAGGACCGCGATAGCTGCGCAGATCGAGGAAAAAGACGTCCAGCATCGGGCCGTACGAAATCTTGCGATACACGCGCCCCGGTTCGGCGGGGGTAATGCGCAGCGGCGTCATCTCATGAAAGGCGCGTCCGGCGCGGGATTGCAGCACATGCACTGATTTTTCGGTGTACCGATCGTCCGAGATCAGGTCCTTGGCATCCGACCAGTTGTTGACCACCTCGTGGTCGTCCCATTGAAAGAAGGTCGGACAGACGGCGTTCATGGCGCGGACATGTTCGTCCATCATGTTGTATTTCCACTGGGCGCGGAATTCGTCCAGCGTTTCGGCCACCTTGCGCTTCTCATCGATCAGGGTGGTGTTTTTCCAGATCACCTGCCCGTCTTTCTCGACCTCGTCCTGCATTGGGCCATCGGCGTAAACCGTGTCGCCGGAATGAATGAAAAAGTTGGGCTTGTGCTGCGCCATGGTCGCATACGCGCGCATCCCCTCATCATCAATGCCCCAGCCCTGACCGGCGGTGTCCCCGGACCAGGCAAACCGTATGTTGCGCCGGGACATCGGTGCAGTGCGGAATTGGCCAACAACAGGCTCTGATACGACATTGATGTCGCTGAGGTCGGCGGCCACGAAGCGATAGAAGATATCCTGATCCGAGGGCAATCCATCCACCAGCCGCTTGACCGCAAAATCGCTGTTGGGAATAGCGTCCATTGGCGTCAGCCTGCGCGCGTCGGCAAAGCTGTCGGTTGTCGAGACTTCCATCATCACGCGGGCCGGGCGGTCGGTTCGCGTCCAGATCATGCCAGAGCCTGTATCCACATCACCCGATTGAACACCGTGAGTGAATACCGGGCGCGATGCCGCACGGCTCAGCGCGGGCATGGACAGAGATGCGGCAAAGGCGGTGCTGCCTGCTAGGAAGGAACGGCGGGTCGGTCGCAATATCTTGGTCATCTGGGCTCTCCTGTCTGGTGATCGGTGTATCGACCACGCGATTGGTAAGCCGGATTGAGCCGCCCGATTGTAAAACGAGCGGCTCAGATTCTGACACTATCACGATGATATTGTGACGCCTGTGGATAAACACCCAACCCTTGGGGTCAGCTGCGCACGAGCTTTTCGTAATCCTCGGCAATCTCGCGGGTGATGTCGCCCACCTCGAATGTGTATTCACCGATCTGACCGACCGGGGTGACCTCGGCCGCGGTTCCGGTCAGCCAGCATTGCTCAAAGCCAGCCATCTCCTCGGGCATGATGTGGCGTTCATGGACGGTGATGCCCTTGTCCTTGAGCATCTGGATGACCGTCTGCCGGGTGATCCCGTTCAAGAAGCAATCCGCCAGAGGCGTGTGTACCTCACCGTCCTTGACGAAGAACACATTCGCACCGGTCGCCTCGGCCACATAGCCGCGGTAGTCCATGAACAGGGCGTCAGAGCAGCCTTTCGCCTCGGCCTTGTGCTTTGAGATGGTGCAGATCATGTAGAGGCCCGCCGCCTTGGCGTGCACCGGGATGGTCTCCGGGCTGGGCCGTTTCCATTCCGCGATGTCCAGCTTGGCACCCTGCATCTTGGCATCGCCGTAATACGCCCCACGGCCAGACCGCGACCGCCATACGCACCGGGTTCTTGGCCGAAGCGACACCCATATCCTCGCCCGAGCCGCGCCAGACCAGAACGCGCACATACGCATCCTGCAATCCACTGGCTTTCAGGGCCTCTTCCTTGGCAGCCTCGATCTCGTCAATCGAATAAGGCACCGGCATGTCCAGCGCCTCTGCCGAGGCAATCAGGCGTTCGGAATGCGCGCGGCTTTTGAAGATCTTGCCGTTATAGGCCCGTTCGCCCTCGAACACAGACGAAGCGTAATGCATCGCGTGGGTGAGAATATGCACGTTGGCGTCGCGCCAGGGCACCAGTTTGCCATCCAGCCAGATAACACCGTCACGATCGTCATACCCCGCCATACGAAACCTCCTGAACCGGGTTGATTTTCCGATTGTTGCGCTACTTAGGTCCGAAGTGGACATAATGTTGCGCAAAAACTGCGATTCGATACCTGTCCACCCTTGGAATGTCAATAACGCTGACATAAAGTCGGCCCGTGCAACGAATGAGGGATGATATGTCCGACATCCGCCCCGCCCCATTGTATGGGGGCGAAAGCCTGTTGTTTTTGACCGACGAACAGTTGCGACAGGGGATTGAGGCCATGTTTTTTGCCTATCGCGGCTTTACCGCCGATCCTGATCGCATCCTCGCCGAGATGGCCTATGGTCGTGCGCATCACCGCGCCGTCCACTTCATCAATCGCGCACCCGGCACAACGGTCAACAACCTTTTAGCAATTTTGGGCGTAACAAAACAGTCCCTGAACAGGGTTCTCAGGACACTTATCGAGGATGGGTTGGTCGAAAGCCGGGTCGGTACCGTGGACAAACGCGAACGTCATCTGTTTCTGACGGAAAAGGGCCAGGCGCTGGAGGCCAAACTGTCCGATGCCCAGCGCGCGCGGATGCGGGCGGCGTACAAGGACGCGGGTCCCGAAGCCGTGTCCGGGTTCCGCAAAGTGCTTGAAGCAATGATGGATGCTGATATGCGTCATGCATATGCAAAACTTCGGGATACGACCTCATGAGCGATATGGACGCCCATCTGCTGATTGTCGACGATGACGAGCGCATTCGCGATCTGCTCAAGAAGTTCCTGATGCGGAATGGATTTCTGGTTACGGCCGCCCGCGATGCGGCGCATGCGCGGCGCGTCTTGTCGGGGCTGGATTTTGATATGATCGTGATGGATGTCATGATGCCGGGCGAGGATGGAGTCAGCCTTACTCGTTCGCTGCGCGAGACCCACAACACGCCGATCTTGTTGTTGACGGCGCGGGGCGAGACCGAGCATCGCATTGCAGGGCTTGAAGCCGGGGCGGATGATTATCTGGCCAAGCCGTTCGAGCCCAAGGAACTGCTGTTGCGGATCAACTCGATCCTGAGACGGATGCCAGAGACGGCCGCGCAGGATGCGGCGTCAAAGATTCTGCATCTCGGACCGATCCGGTATGACATTGAACGCGGAGAGATGTGGCAGGGCGAAAACCCGGTTCGCCTGACGGCCACCGAAAGCCAGTTGATGAAGATATTCTCGACCAAGCCCGGTGAGCCGATCAGTCGGGCCAAGCTGGTCGAGGATTTGGGGCGCGACAAGGGGCAGGCGCAGGAACGGGCGGTGGATGTGCAGATCACCCGCTTGCGCCGCAAGATCGAGCAGGACCCGAAACAACCCCGCTATCTGCAAACCGTGCGGGGCGCGGGCTATATGCTGGCGCCGGATTGATGGTGCCGCTGCGCGGCGGTTTTGTGCCTTCGGCGAAGGTATTTTGAGCCAGATGAACAAGGGATCCTGATGAAGACTGTCCTTTAAACCACGCCGATTGCCTTGGTCACGTGACGCCCTCAGGACATCCCGAACGCGTTGCCCGGCTGGAGCATATTCTGCATGCGCTGGAACCACTTGACCTGAACCGGGTGACTGCGCCAATGGCGGCAGATGATGATCTGCTGCGTGTTCATCCCGAAAGCTACATCCGCGAGATCCGGAGCAATCGCCCCGATGAAGGATTCACTCAGATTGACGGTGACACCTTCATGTCCCCGGGATCGGTGGATGCCGCGTATCGCGCGGCGGGCGCAGTCGTACGCGCAGTCGATATGGTTTTGGGTGGCGAAGCGCAAAATGCATTTTGTGCGATCCGACCGCCCGGTCATCATGCCGAAACCGAAACAGCCATGGGGTTCTGCCTGTTTGGCAATGCGGCCCTGGCCGCCAAACATGCGCTGGAGCATCACGGGCTGGAGCGGGTCGCAGTTGTCGATTTCGACGTGCATCACGGCAACGGGACGCAGGATCTGCTTTGGGATGAGCGTCGCGCTCTGGTGATCACCAGCCAGCAGATGCCGCTGTGGCCGGGCTCTGGCCGACCCGATGAAACCGGAGCCTACGACACGGTTCTTAATATCCCGCTGGCCCCCGGTACCGGCGGGGAGGACATGCGGACCGCCTACGAAACACAGGCCTTCCCACGCCTGCGCGCGTTCCGACCCGAGTTGATCATCATTTCGGCCGGATTCGACGCGCATCAGGATGATCCATTGGCCAATCTGAACTGGTCCACCGGTGATTTCGCCTGGGTTACAGCCGAGTTGTGCAAGATCGCTGACGAGATGTGCGAAGGCCGTATCGTCTCGACTCTGGAAGGCGGGTATGATCTGAACGCACTTGCCGATGCAACCCGCGCCCATGTGCAAGAACTGATGAAGGCAGCCCGATGACCGATACCCCAGTTGATCAGATGACATTCGAACAGGCGATGAAAGAGCTTGAGACTGTGGTGGGCCAGTTGGAGCGCGGCGACGTGGCATTGGATCAATCCATCGCCCTGTACGAGCGCGGAGCAGCGTTGAAAAACGATGCGAGGATGAGTTGAAGCGCGCCGAGGAAAAGTCGCGGCGATCACTCTGGATGCCAATGGTCAGCCGACCGGAACGACGCCCGCCGAAGGTCTCTGAATGTTTCGCGACAGGCTTGCGCAGGACGCGGCCCGTATTCAGACACAGTTCGATCTGGTTCTGGGTGCGTTGGACGATCTGGATGTGACCCGGGCGATGGCTTATGCCGCGCAGGGGGGAAAACGCTTGCGCGGGTTTCTGGTGCTGGAAAGTGCGCGTTTGCATGAGGTTGATGAGGCCCGCGCGATCTGGCCTGCCACCGCGATCGAGGCGCTGCACGCCTATTCGCTGGTCCATGATGATCTACCGTGCATGGATGACGACGACCTCCGCCGGGGTCGGCCAACCGTCCATGTGAAATGGGATCAGGGCACAGCACTTTTGGCCGGTGACGCCCTGCAAGCCCTTGCGTTCGAACTGTGCACGCGCCCCGAAGTTGGAGATGCTGACACGCGGGCAGACTTGGCTTTGACCCTGGCACAGGCGAGCGGTGCACAGGGGATGGTTCTGGGTCAGGCGCTGGACATCGCGGCTGAAACCGCATCCGAACCATTGTCGCTGGAGGACATCACCCATCTGCAGGCCGGCAAGACCGGAGCCCTGATCGAATGGGCCGCCTGCGCGGGGGCGCGGCTGGCGCAGGCCGATCCGGCGCCCTTGCGCCAATATGCCCACGCGCTGGGCCTTGCTTTTCAGATCGCGGACGACATCCTTGATGTCGAGGGTGACGCCGAAAAGGCCGGAAAGCGCCTGCAAAAGGATGCCGATGCAGGCAAAGCCACGTTTGTATCGGTTCTGGGACTGGCCGCAGCCAGAACCCGTGCAAGCGAACTTGTCGATCAGGCCTGCGCGGCGGTGGAAAGGTACGGGCCCGGGGCCGAAACCTTGAAGGCCGCCGCCCGCTTCGTTATTGCCCGAGACAGCTAAGCCGCAAGGAACGCGCCAAACATGACTTCTGATCGCCCGCAAACGCCTCTGCTGGATCTTGTGAACCGCCCTGCGGATCTCAAGCAGTTTTCAGATGCACAGCTGCATCAGTTGGCGCAGGAGTTG